>JAFROX010000007.1 GCA_017429475.1 Bacteroidales bacterium | reverse complement strand
TTATGCCCTGGTCGCCGGCGCCCTGTTCGAGGGCATCGGCCCTGTTCACGCCCTGCGCTATGTCGGAGCTCTGTTCGTGGATGGCCGAAATCACGGCGCAGCTCTCTGAGTCGAACTTGTACTCGCTCTTGGTGTAGCCGATGCGGCGGATCACGTCGCGGGCCACCTGCTGGATGTCTACATAAGCGTCGGCTGAAGACACTTCACCGCCCAGTACCACCAGGCCGGTGCTTACGAAAGTTTCGCAGGCCACATGGCTTGCGGGGTCCTGACGCAGGAAATCGTCAAGGATGGCGTCTGAAATCTGATCGGCGACTTTGTCGGGATGTCCTTCTGAAACGGACTCGGATGTAAAGAGATAATTCTTTTTCATTTTAGCATTTTTTAAGGTGGAGGTTGCAAGCAGTCAAATCTGTCCTCCTCGTATGTTTGCGGCGCGAAGATAGTAATTTTTATCCAATCGCAAATTTATTGGAGCTTAACGACCGTGATGCCGGCACCTCCCTGGTCCAGTGGAGCGTCGCTGAAAGAATCCACTCCGCCGATGGTCCTGAGATACTTGCGGATCTCCTCCCGCAGCACTCCGTTGCCTTTGCCGTGGAGGATGGTCACCTGCCCGACACCGACCATCAGTGCGTCGTCCATAAAATGCAGCACCTTGTCGATGGCGTCGTTCACGCGTTCGCCGCGCACGTCGATGGACGGGGTGAAACGCAGCCTGCGCTCATTCACTGAGTCGTTGCTGTAGACGTCCGACGAATATGTCACGTGGCCGGAAGCCGCAGCGTTGGTCTTCATAGCATTCTTGTATTCTGTGGCGGATATGCGCTGAACCCTCTCGCGGGCCATCGTGGACGTGATCGAGCCGATGGATACCGACACCTTGCGGGCGGTGAGCTTGGACACCTCGCCGATGAGGTCGCTGCCGATGACCTTCACCTTGTCACCGACCTGAAGCGGGCGCTTTGCCTCCTCCTCGGCAGCCTTGGCCTGCTTTTCGGCCTCGGTGGCAGCCTCGATGCCCTGCCTGCGGGCACGGGCTTCCTTGCGCTTGCGTTCGCGTTCCTTGCGGGCGGCTATCTGCTCCATCTTCTTCTCGATGTCGCGGTCGCTCTTCGAAACGTTCTCCTCCTCAAGTTTGGCAGCATATTCCGACAGTTCCGCACGGGCAGCCTTTGTCTTTTCCTTCTCGGCCTGGCTCTCGCGGATTTCGCGCACCGTGCGCTCCACCTGCTTATTGGCCTCCTTTACAATGGCCTTGGCCTCGGCGCGGGCCTCGTCGAGTATGCTCTTCTTGAGGGCCTTTATCTCCGAGAGCTCTTTCTGGTAGCGGTCCGTCAGGCCTTCGAGGGTCTTGTCGGCCGAACGCACCTTGGTGAGCTTCTCGTCCAGGGCCTTGCGGTTGCGGGCTATCTTGCGCAGCTGTCGCTCCATATCCACGAAGTCGCTGCCGGCCTTTTCCTGGGCGCTCTTCACTATGAACTCGGGGAAGCCTATCTTGCGGGCCAGCTCGAATGCGAAGGAGTTGCCGGGCAGTCCCTGCTCCAGTTGGAACAGAGGCTGTATGTTCTCCACGTCGAACATCATCGCACCGTTGGCGCAGCCCTTGCTGTTCTCGGCGTAAAGCTTGAGGTTCGTATAGTGGGTGGTTATCACTCCGTAGGCTCCGTTCTCCTCGATCTGGGCCAGCACGGCCTCGGCTATCGCTCCTCCGGCTGCAGGCTCGGTGCCGCTGCCGAACTCGTCGATGAGCACCAGCGACTTCTTGCCGGAGCGTATCACTATCTCCTTGAGGTTCTGCAGGTGCGAACTGTATGTAGAGAGGTCGTTCTCCAGCGACTGGTCGTCGCCGATATCTATGAAAATGTCGTCGAAAATCACGAATTCCGACACCTCGGATGTGGGAATCAGCATACCCCACTGGAACATATACTGCAGCAGGCCCACAGTCTTGAGGCAGACCGACTTGCCGCCGGCGTTAGGGCCTGAGATTACGAGGATGCGCTTGTTTCTGTCCAAGTGCAGGTTCAGCGGAACTATCTTCTTGCCTTCGCGGGCCAGGGCCTTCTCCAGGATGGGGTGACGTGCCTTGCGCAGCCACAGCTCTCCGTCTTCGGAGATGACCGGCATTCCTGCAATCATATCGAGGGCCACAAGAGCCTTGGCGCGTATGAAATCTATCTCTCCGAGGAACTCCGCGGCCTGCAGGAGCTCCGGAAGGTAAGGACGCAGAAACTCCGTGAACTGGGCCAGGATGCGGGCTATCTCGGCCTGCTCGTCCTGATGCAGTTCGTAGAGGCGGTTGTTCATCTCCACGATCTCTATCGGCTCGATGAAGACAGTCTTGCCGCTGGCGCTCTGGTCATACACGATGCCGGCGATGCGGTGCTTGTTGGCCGCAGACACCGGTATAAGGGTCTTTCCGTCCCTCATCGCAACCCCGGCGTCCTCGTCCACATAACCTTCGCCCTGCGCCTTCTTCAGGATGGCGGCGATGACTTTGGAAACTGACTTTTCCTTCTCCCTGATCAGCCTTCTGATGCCGGCAAGGGCGTCGGAAGCGTTGTCCCGGACATTGCCGTAACGGTCGATGATGGAGTCGATGCGGCGGCTGACTTCGGGGAAATAAGCCACGGGCCGTGACATTTCCTTAAGGTTGGGATAGACTCCGTCCTTGCTGCGGTCGAAAAAGGTCACCACCTTGCGCACCGTATCGAGGGTTGTGCGCAGCGTCACCAGGGCCGGCAGGGAGATTGAAGTGCTCTCCGAAGTCAGCGGAAGCAGCAGTTCGCGAGAGTCGGTGAAGCCTTCTGAGGGGAAAGTGTCCTCGAACATACAGATAAGCCTCATCTCGTCGGTGAGCTGCAGACGGTGCAGTATCTGCTGCCTGTCGGTGCAGAACTGCTCACCGTCAACCCTGGCCACAGCGTATTTCGACATACACTTGGAGCGGACCTGGGAGCGGACCTTGTCGAAGCCTATCTTTTGTTCTATCATTTGCCGTATGAGTTCTCGAGCTTCAGTCGGAGCTCGGCTATGCTCTGCATTGTAGTTATCTGGCCGTCGGCCACGTATGATATGTTGCCCGTCTCTTCAGACACCACTACCACCTCCGCATCGGTAATCTCCGAGATGCCGATGGCTGCGCGGTGACGCATTCCGTACTGGGGGTTGATGTCCGCACGGTCTGTGAGTGGCAGGATGCAGCGGGCTGCCACTATCCTGTTCTGGGTCATTATGATGGCGCCGTCGTGCAGGGGGGAATTCTTGAAGAAGAGGTTCTCGATGAGGCGGCGGTGGACAGCTGCGTCGATTCGGTCACCAGTGTCGATGAAGCTGTCGAGAGAAGACTGGTGCTTGAAGACTATGAGCGCTCCGGTGTGTGTCTCCGACATATACTGGCAGGCGGCTGTGATCTCCTCGAGTACTTCCTGGCTGATGGCTATCTCGTTCTTGAACCAGGCGCGGCGCCGCTTGGTCAACTTCTTGCGGCCAAGGATGTAGCGGTTTCCGAAATGCAGCAGGAACTGGCGTATCTCCTGCTGGAATATCACAATCATCGCGATCACTCCCACTCCCAGCACCTGCCCGAGAATCGTCGACAGGAGCTTCATATCCAGGGCTCTCACCACTATCCACAGCACGTAGAGCAGCAGGATTCCGATGAATATCGACATCGCCGACGTTCCGCGGATGAGCCGGTAGAACTCATAGATGAGCAGAGCCACGAGCAGGATGTCGAGGACGTCGATGAATGTTATGTTGACAAAATCTATCATAAGCTGACATTGATAACTTTCAAAGGTAATTATTATCTTTGACAAAACGAAAGTGATGGGCAGTGGGGTTGGACATATCTTCAGACTGTGCGTCGCCTCCCTGGGCGACCTTTTTTTTCCACGTTTCTGCCTTGTCTGCGGGGCGAAACTGGACATCGGCGAGCAGCATCTCTGCCCCCGCTGCGCCGACGACATTCCCCTGACTTACTTCTGGAGCTGGGACGGCAACCCTGCCGAGCAACGGCTGGCAGACGCCCACGTGGAGCAGGCCTGCAGCCTGTTCTTCTACCGGCGTGACAGCGGTTACGGCAAACTCATCCACCAGTTCAAATATGATGGCGACATACGTCTCGGCCGCCGGCTTGCAGGGATGCTGGCCGGAGAAATGGCGGCTTCAGGACGCTTCGCAGACATAGACGCAGTCGTGCCGGTGCCGCTGCATCCCCTGAAGAAGTTCCGCCGCGGCTTCAACCAGAGCGACGTCATCGCACGGGAGCTTGCCTCGGCGCTGGGAGCAGCTTTCGAACCGAAGCTCATCCGACGGCGCCGCTTCACCCGCACTCAAACCAGAGCCAGGGACCGCCGCAGCAATATGGCCGGAGCTTTCGCGGTGAACGAAAAAGCCCTGCGCCGTTTGAGGAGCGCAGGGGCTTTTCATATTCTTCTGGTAGATGACGTCCTGACCACCGGCAGCACCATCACAGCAGCCGCTTCGGTACTTCCGTCGGACTTCCGTCTGGCTGCAGCGACACTTGCCTGCGTGGAATAGCTGCTACTTGAAGATCAGCGGCAGGTATTCAGTGAGGTAGATGCGCCAGTTCTTCCAGATGTGGCCGCCGTCGGTTTCCATAAACTTGTAGGGATAGCCGGCTGCATCGAGTTTGGCCATATATGACTTGTTGGCCTGGAACAGGAAATCTGAATTGCCGCAGGCTATGAAATAGAACGGCTTTCCGGCGAACTGCTTTGCGAGTTTTGCATCCAGGTCCTGATACATAGGCGAAACTGAAGCATCAGTAACGCCGACAGCTGCCGAGAACAGGCCGACATAGCCGAACATGTCGGGATTGTTGGCAGAGATGTACAGGCTGTGGTGACCACCCATTGAAAGGCCGCAGATGGCCCTTGACTGCTTCTTGGCTATGGTGCGGTAGTGCTTGTCGATGTAGTTGACCACCTCGGGGAATGCTGTCTCGAATGTGCCTTCCATAGTCTTGGGAAGCATCGTCGACTGGTGGATGTAGCCGTTGCCGGTCTGGTGTACGGCAGCCTGCTGAGAGATGTTGCCGTTGGTGAAGACCGCGATCATCGGCTTAACCTTGCCGGATGCGATTAGATTGTCGAGAATCTGGGCGGCACGGCCGTGGGTAAGCCAGGAATCCTCGTCACCGCCGATGCCGTGAAGGATGTAGACCACGGGATATTTGGTCTTGGGGTTGTCCTCGTAACCGGCCGGAGTATAGACGGCCATACGACGGTTGAAACCGGCCACGGGTGAAGGATACCACACGTGCGATACGGTTCCGTGGGGAACGTCGTGGATTGCATAGAGGTCAGCCCTGTCGCCGGGGATGAGGAACTTTGTGGTGAGGGTCGAACCGTCCCTGCAGACCACGAGGTTGGCCGGGTCGGGAATGGTCACGCCGTCTACGATGAACTTGTAGCCGTAGAATTCGGGAGCCAGCTTTTCAGATGTGTATTCCCACACTCCGTTTTCGCCTTCCTTCATATCGGCGACGCCCTGCACCTCCTGCCTGCCGACAACCTGGGCGGGAAGGAAATCGCCGGTAACCTGTACCTTTACGGCCTTCCTGTCCTGGAAGCGGAAAGTGACGGTACCGTCAGGGTTTATCTGGGGAGAATCCACCGGACCCGGAGCGCTTGACAGCTCCTGGGCATTGGCAGCAAAAGACAGCGAGAAGACCGCTGCCGCAATCGTCAATAATATTTTCTTCATAGTTGGTTTTTTTTGAATTGTATTTTCGCAAATGTAACAAAAAAAAAGGTGCCCTCGCGGACACCTTCTTTCGAATTTATGCTTGACGACTTAGTCGCTGAGTGAGAAGCGGCGGAAAGCCACAACCTTAGCGTCCTTGTCGATGCCTGCGATATAATCCTTGACAGCGATCTTGCCTTCCATCACGAACTCCTGCTCCTCAAGAGTCTGCTCCTTGAAGAACTTGGCCAGACGGCCTTTCGCAATGTTCTCGATCATAGCTGCGGGAAGATTGGCGGCCTTCTCTGCAGAGACGGTCTTGATAATCTCGCGAGCCTGAACTGCCTGAGCGGGAGTGAGCCAGCCTTTAGCGGTGTTGGACTCGATGTGGTCCTCGCTGTCGCAGTGAGCCGGGTTGATGCCAGCCTTCTTGAGAGCTGCATCGACGGCCTTCTGGATCTGCTCCTCTTTGGTCTTCTCGGTAGCAACCTCGAGTTCCTGCTTAACGATTTCAGCGGGAACGCTTTCGGCGTTGACAGCAACGGGTTTCATAGAAGTAACCTGCATAGCGATGTGCTTGCCAAGTTCAGCTGAAACCTCTTTGTTGAAGCCGACGATAGCACCGTCCTTGTGAGTGAAGTGAATGTATGAACCGATGCAGGGAGCCTCAAGAGTAGCGTAGTAAGCAATCACGTGCTTCTCGCCGCTCTTACCGGTCTGCTCGGTGATAGCCGCTTCAACAGTGCGGCCATCAGCCATCTTGGCAGCCATCAAACCTTCCTTGTCAGCAGGGAAAGTTGCGATTGCTGCGTCTGCGATAGCCTCTGCCAGAGCCTTGAACTCAGCGTTGGCGGCAACGAAGTCAGTCTCGCAACCAAGGCTTACCAGGATAGCCTTGTTGCCGTTGATACGGGCAACAACTGCACCCTCGGTAGTCTCGCGGTCAGCACGTTTGGCTGCTACGAGCTTGCCTTTCTCACGGATGATTTCCTGTGCACGGTTGAAGTCTCCTTCAGCCTCTACAAGTGCGTTCTTGCAATCCATCATTCCCGCACCTGTCATTTTGCGCAATTTAGCGACATCTGCTGCTTTGATTTCCATGTCAATAAGTTTTAAATGTTATTCATTGGCAGGAGCAGCTTCAGCGGCGGGAGCGCTCTCTTCCTGTTTAACTTCTTCGGGCTTAGCCTCTGCTTTCGGTGCCCTGCGGGCGCGAACCCTTCTTGCAGGAGCGGGAGCAGCCTCGGCGGCCTCCTCGCTATCGTCCTGAGCTTTGTCCTTCTCAAGCTTGCGCTCTTCAAGACCTTCTGCTACAGCCTTGCAAAGCACTTCTGTAACGAGGGCGATAGATTTTGCAGCATCATCATTTGCCGGAATCACATAATCAATGTTGGTGGGGTCGCAACAAGTATCAACCATTGCGATTACGGGAATGTTGAGGCGGTTGGCTTCCTTGACAGCGTTGATCTCTTTCTGTACGTCAACTACGAAGAGTGCTGAAGGGAGGCGGTTGAGGTCGGCGATAGAACCGAGGTTCTTCTCGAGTTTGGCCCTCTGACGGGTGATCTGGAGACGTTCCCTCTTGGCAAGAGTCTCGAAGGTACCGTCGCTGATCATCTTGTCGATGGTATTCATCTTCTTGACAGCCTTGCGGATGGTCGGGAAGTTGGTGAGCATTCCACCAGCCCAGCGCTCGGTCACGAACGGCATGTTCACTGACTGTGCCTGTGCGGCGACGATCTCTTTGGCTTGTTTCTTGGTGGCTACGAACAGTATCTTGCGGCCTGCGAGGGCAAGCTGTTTCATAACTGCTGCAGCTTCATCTATTTTGACAACAGTCTTATGCAGGTCAATGATGTGAATCCCGTTCTTCTCCATATAGATATAAGGAGCCATTTTAGGATTCCATTTTCTCTTCTGGTGACCGAAGTGAACACCTGCATCGAGTAAGTCTTGGAAATTTGTTCTAGACATTTTGGTTTGTTTTTGTTTGTGTTTCTGATCCTCGCTCGGAGGATTCTCTTTTTGTCAATCCTGCAAGTAGCGCTAGCGGCGGTCTTGCAGATTTTCCGCAGATGGCCAAACGACTGGTAGCTATTGATAGGCAGGTCCGGTCATTTTACCGTAAACCATCTGTGCAATTGTGGTAAAGCGTAAATAAATGTTAACGTTTGCTGAATTGGAAGCGTCTGCGTGCACCGGGCTGACCAGGTTTCTTTCTCTCGACCTCGCGGCTGTCACGGGTAAGGAAGCCGTTAGACTTGAGAATAGGACGGTAAGCTTCCTTGTCGATCTTGCAAAGCGCGCGGGCGATTGCAAGGCGGAGAGCTTCGGCCTGACCTTTGATTCCACCGCCGTCAAGAGTTACCTTGATGTCGAATGAAGCAAGGGTACCTGTGAGTTCCAGAGGCTGCTGCACGATATAACGGAGAGTGTCCTCCCTGAAGTACTCTTCGAGGGGACGGTCGTTGATCGTGATGTTGCCTTTTCCAGTGTTTACATAAACGCGAGCAACAGCTGATTTACGTCTTCCAAGGGCGTTGATTACTTCCATGCTCTGTTTAGATTTCGTTTAATGTAATAGTTCTAGGGTTCTGTGCTGCGTGAGGATGTTCGTTACCCATATAAAGATACAGGTTGTGGAACTGTTTCTCACCCAGACGGGTTTTGGGAAGCATACCTTTCACGGCGTGCTCGAGAACGGCCAACGGTTTGCGTTCAAACAGCTCCTTCGGCGTAGAGAAACGCTGACCTCCGGGATAACCGGTGTGGCGGACGTACTGCTTCTGGGTAAACTTCTTTCCGGTCAGACGAACTTTGTCTGCGTTGAGGATGATGACGTTGTCACCACAGTCAGCGTTCGGAGTGAAGTTGGGTTTGTTTTTGCCACGGAGCAAAATTGCAACCCTGCTAGCAAGACGGCCGAGGACCTGATCGGTAGCATCGATGACAACCCACTCTTTAGAGGAGTTCTCTTTGTTGACCGACAGTGTTTTGTAGCTAAGTGTGTCCACAGTCTTGATTGTTAATTAGTTAATACTTAAATGTTGCGATTTTCCCACTTTTTGGGGGCTGCAAAGATAGCCATTATTTCATTATAAGCAAATCATTTTTCCTATCTTTACTCCCCGTTAACCTATTGAATACTATGAAAAAACTCATTTTGGCATCTCTCGCCGCAATCGCCGGTGTCCTGCTGACATCCTGCGCCGGCGGCACTACCGAGACTACCGGAACAAACAAGGCCACCATCACGATCCACCCGGACCAGGCGGCCAACGTCATCCCCGACGAACTCTACGGACAGTTTGCAGAACACCTTGGAGCCGGCATCTACGGCGGCATCTGGGTAGGCAAGAATTCACCCATTCCCAACACGGACGGCTACCGCAATGACGTGCTGGAAGCCCTGCGCGAACTGAAAGTCCCCGTGATCCGCTGGCCGGGAGGCTGCTTCGCCGACTACTACCACTGGGAAGACGGCATCGGTGACAACCGTCCCACGATGGTCAACTCGTCCTGGGGAGGCACCGTGGAGAACAACAGTTTCGGAACCCACGAATTCCTCAACCTCTGCGAGATGCTTGGATGCGAACCCTATATCAGCGGCAACGTGGGCAGCGGCAGCGTCCAGGAACTTGCCAACTGGGTGCTCTATATGACTGCAGACGGCGGCAAATGGGCTGACCTCAGGGCCAAGAACGGCCGCAAAGAACCCTGGAAGGTGAAATACCTTGGAGTGGGCAACGAAAGCTGGGGCTGCGGTGGACAGATGACTCCCGAATACTATGCAGGAGAATACCGCCGCTATGCGGAGTATTGCCGCGACTACGGCGGAAACCATCTGTTCAAGATCGCCAGCGGCGCTTCGGACTATGACTACAACTGGACTGAAGTCCTTATGTCGGGCATCGGCCAGCAGATGGACGGCGTAGGCGTACACTATTATTCTACCGACTTCAGCAAGCCCAGCCACGGCTCGGCCACCGATTTCGACGCTGACTTCTACTACTGGACCGTCGCCAAGTCGATGGGCATCGAACCGGTCATCCAGAAGCACATCGCCATTATGGACAAATATGACCCCGAGAACCACGTCAAGCTGCTCATCGACGAGTGGGGCACCTGGTGGGACGTAGAGCCCGGCACCAATCCCGGCCACCTCTTCCAGCAGAACACGATGCGCGACGCCGTTGTGGCCGCAACCACCTTCGACATCTTCCACAAGTACACCGAGCGCATCAATATGACCAACATCGCACAGATGGTGAACGTGCTGCAGGCTATGCTCCTCACCCAGGACGACAAGATGGTCAAGACTCCTACATACTTTGTATATAAGATGTACAACACCCACCGCAGGAACAAATATGTCCCGGCCGACGTCAAGTCCGACCTGCTCCAGAGCGCCGACGGCAAGCTGGCCGACGTACACGCTATCAGCTCTACCACATCGATCTCCGATTCCGGCAAGCTCAGCATTTCCGTGACCAACGTCAACCTCGACAACGACGTGGACGTGACGGTAGACCTCGGCGGCAGCGGCAAGGCCTTCACCGCAGAGATCCTGACAAGTCCCGACATCAAGGACTACAACTCTTTCGACGTGCCTGACAAAGTGGGGACGAAAGCCTTCAGCGCATTCAGCGTCGACGGCTCATCTCTGACCTTCAAGATTCCGGCCCACTCAATTGTGACTTTTGTAGAGAAGTAGGTCGTTCTCGCCTTCTATCATCTTCGTCTCTATCGGAACATAGAAGAGACGGGTGCTGATAGCCTGGCAGGCTTCCTCTACAAGTTTCAGCCGTTGTGCATCCTTCTCGGTAGTGAGGAGCACGGCGGCTGGATACTTTTTGGCCAGACGGGCCAGATCCTTTATATCTTTCTTCGTATAGAAATGGTGGTCGGGGTATTTCACCTCGTAGATTTCGGCATAGCGCGTGGTGAGATAGTTGCGCAGTTCTATCTGGTCGGCTATTCCGCTGAAAAGGATTGCTTCCTGGCTGTAGATGAACCTTCCGTCGGCATCTTCGAACACCTTCACGGGCTTGAGGTAATCCACCTTTGTGAAGAACACCTTCTGGTTCTGGTTGATGCGGTTCGCAGCGATTATCTTCTCCTTCTGCCATTCGTCGAGCCAGGCCGGGCTGCGGGTGATGATGATGGTGTCGGCACGCTTGATCTGAGTCGGCAGGTCACGCAGCCTTCCGAACGGGAAAAGGTTGTCCTTGAAAACCGGATGGTTATAGTCGATGAGGACTATGGAACGGCCGGGCACCAGCTTGCGGTACTGGTGGGCGTCGTCGAGAAGCACCACATCCACAGGGGTTCCGAGGGGCGGGTTGATGACCTGCTCGGTGGGGACTTCCCTGCGCCTGTCCACGAACACGCGGACCTGCGGGAACTTGCGCTTGATCTGAAGAGGTTCGTCTCCGACTTCCAGCGCCGAAGAATCCACGCTCACTTCGATGCACTCCTTCGTCTTCCTCTTATAGCCTCTGGACACCACGGCGACGGTCTTCCCTTCTTCGAGGTAATGCCTGATGAACATCTCCACGTGAGGGGTCTTGCCGGTGCCTCCCATCGCAATGTTGCCAATCGAAACGACGCGGTCGCCGAAGCTGCGGTAGTCCATCACCTTGCGGCGCCCTTTGTCATAAGCCCGGTTGCGGGCAGCCAGAGCCACGTAGTACGGGAAAAGAAGAACCTTGTTTACAAAATTTGACATGGAATAAAGTTACCCCCAGTGTTCTTGAATATCGTCCAGTATTGTATTTATCTCATCGACGTCCATCGACGTCACCAGTTTCAGCCTCGTCTCCTTGAAGTTGACCAGCGACTTGAAATAGCAGCTCAGATGGCGGCGCATTTCAAGGATGCCGGTGCGCGGACCCTTCACCTCGATGGACTTGGCAAGATGGTCCTTGGCCAGGGCCACCCGGTCGGCCACCGACATAGGCGGAAGTTCCTCGCCGGTTTCAAGGTAGTGCCTTATCTCTTTGAAAATCCAGGGATGTCCGAAGCTCGCGCGGCCTATCATCACACCGTCCACTCCATAGCGGTCAAAGGCATTTGCGGCATCCTGCGGAGTCTTTATGTCCCCGTTGCCTATGATGGGGATGTGCATCCGCGGATTGTTCTTCACTTCACCGATGAGCGTCCAGTCCGCCTCGCCCTTGTACATCTGGCAGCGCGTGCGGCCGTGGATGGTGAGGGCGGCGATGCCCGCATCCTGCAAGCGCTCCGCCAGCTCCACGATTATCTTCGAGTTCTCGTCCCATCCAAGGCGGGTCTTGACGGTCACCGGCCTCGAAACAGCATCTACGATCCGGCGGGTGATCTCGACCATCTTGTCCGGCTCCTTCATCATTCCGCTTCCGGCTCCGCGACGGGCAATCTTGCTCACCGGGCAGCCGAAATTGATGTCGATGACATCCGCTCCGGCCGCATCCATCTTCCTGGCGGACTCGACCATCGCATCGGGAAGGTTGCCGTATACCTGCATCCCTATAGGGCGCTCGTAATCGTAGACCACCATCTTGTCGAGGCAGCCTGCCGCATCGCGGATCAGGCCGTCGGAAGAGATGAACTCGGTGTACATCATATCGGCGCCGAATTTCTTGCAGACATATCTGAACGACACATCCGTCACGTCCTCCATAGGGGCCAGCAAGAGGGGTTTTTCCCCTAAATCGACATCTCCGATTTTCATAAGAGCAAAAATAATTATCTTTGGGTAATCTTTATCAACAGTATTAACAATGGCATCTTTTGAAATAGAAGGCGGTCATCCCCTGCACGGCTCAATCACTCCTCAGGGTGCGAAAAACGAAGCTCTGCAGGTGCTCTGCGCCACCCTGCTCACCAGAGAGGAAGTCACCATCGACAACGTTCCCGACATTGCCGACGTGCGCAATCTCATCGGTCTTCTGCAGGAGATGGGCAGCAAGGTGGAGAAGGTCGGCGACAAGAAATGGTCTTTCCGCGCTGAAGAAATCGACCTCGATTTCCTGCGCAGCGACAAGTTCCGCCACGACAACGCCGCCCTCCGCGGTTCCGTGATGCTGATCGGCCCGCTGCTCTCGCGCATCGGCTATGCCATTGCCGCCAAGCCGGGAGGAGACAAGATAGGCCGCCGTCATCTCGACACCCACTTCGACGGATTTGCCAAACTGGGAGCCAAGGCCGTCTATGACACGGACAAGGCTGCTTACATCATCACTGCGAAGAAACTCAAAGGTGCCGACATTCTGCTTTCTGAAGCTTCAGTCACCGGCACGGCCAACGTCATAATGGCCGCCGTGATGGCCAAAGGCCGCACCGTGATCTACAATGCAGCCTGCGAGCCCTATGTGCAGCAGCTGTGCCGTCTGCTGACCGGTATGGGCGCCCGCATCGAAGGCATCGGCTCCAACCTGCTTACCATCGACGGCGTAGAGTCGCTCCACGGAGCGCAGCACACCATACTGCCCGATATGATCGAGGTCGGCAGCTTCATCGGAATGGCTGCGATGACCTGCAGCGAACTCACCATCAAGAACGTGTCGTACAAGAACCTCGGCATCATTCCCGACAGCTTCCGCCGCCTCGGCATAAAGATCATCCAGAAGGACGACGACATATATATTCCTGCCCAGAAGCAGAACGCAGTGGAAACATACATCGACGGCTCAATACTCAAGATTGCCGACGCCCCCTGGCCCGGCCTGACGCCTGACCTTCTCAGCGTGATGCTGGTTGTCGCCACCCAGTCGAAGGGCAGCGTGCTGATTCACCAGAAGATGTTCGAGAGCCGTCTGTTCTTCGTCGACAAGCTGATCGATATGGGCGCCCAGATAATCCTCTGCGACCCGCACAGGGCCGTCGTCATCGGGCACAACCACACCCGCCAGCTGAAAGGACGCGAGATGACGTCTCCCGACATCCGCGCCGGCATCGCACTGCTTATCGCAGCGCTGGGCGCAGAAGGCAGGAGCATCATCCACAACGTCGAGCAGATCGACCGCGGTTATGAAAACATCGAGGAAAGGCTTTCGGCCCTCGGTGCGAAGATACGCCGCATAAACGACTTACCTACTCACTGATGACCGTTCCGCCTGCGGTGTGGGCCCTGTATTCAGGGGCGTAGAGCGACTCCATTTCCACAAGACCCTTGTCGAACACTCCCTCCTGAGTCACGTAGAATGACTCCACGAGGTGTGTGTCTTCCTCCGGCAGCAACTGGTAGTAATATTCCGTGCCGGAAGCTGTCTGTTCCTTGTAGAAATATGAAGAGCCGTATGAGCGTTCGTCCACAGGATAGAAGCAGGCAGGACGCATAGCGTGGATCTGCACGAACGAGCGGTTCTCGCCGTTCCACAGGTCATAGCGCACTTCTATGCGGTCGCCCACGTGCAGCACTTCTCCATCGGCAAGCTCCTTGCCGTCGCGCCAGAACGTACGCTTGACCGTCATATCGTTGCCAAACTCCTTGACTTCCTTCATCGGAGCCTTGTAGGTATAGTAGACTGCACCGAGACGCAGGTCCTCGGCTTCGTGGGTGAGCAGCGCGAACACGGCGTCGGCCGTGGCCATATCGCTCTCCCAGGCTTGGTTGTGCTTCTGCAGAAGCAGCCACTGCTGCAGGCCCTTTACGGTCTCTTTCTCGCCTACGAGCCAGAACAGTTCCTGGAGCTCTGCGTGTGCGTAGATCTCGTTGCTCATCAGGCCTCGGTAAGGCATCACGGCATTGGGGAAATAGCAGCCCACGGTGCGGTTGACCACTGCGTGGTCGACGAGCGACTCGATGAGCTTGTCCACCCTGCCGGAGAATGCGCTGCGCCAGAATCCGGTGCCCTTGGTGCGCAGCAGCGTGTTGCTGAGCTGGGCCTTTGACTGTATCGACAGAGTCTGCCAGTCTTTCTCGGATGCTGTCAGGAACTGGTTGAAAATGTCTTTCACCTTGTCTGACATCGAGATGTCCAGATAGTGGCTCCTGACTTCGAAGTAATCGATCAGCGAAGTGTAGCTCCAGTTCTTCACGGAAGCTATCGAAGCGATGCGGCCGTCGATGAAACGAAGGGCCTTGCGAACGCTTGCATCGACACCTGCGGGACGGACTCCCATCCGGTCGAGCTGGCTCATCTTCTCGAGGAAGAGCAGCGTGAGCACGTCGGAGCCGTACATGCAGGGGAACCAGCTGAAGCTGCCGTCAGTGCGCTGCAACGAGAGCAGTTTGGCAACTGCGGCATCGGTGAGGTCCTTGTCCACAGTTTCGCCCAGTTTCTGCCTTACCTTTGACACATAGAGCACGTTGAGCCAGCTGATCATATTGTCGTTGGTCGGACGTTTCGGGGCGACGAGGGCGGCACGCACTGCATCAAGGGTGCTGTACTCTTCGTATCTGATCTTCGCATCCTTCGCGCCTATGCGGTCCTGAAGCTGGCGCTCGTAATAGCTGCGGCCGTGAGGGCCACCGATCACGAACGAAGCGGTCTCGGTGATCTCCCTGATGCCGGGAACTATCTCTATGACATTCTTCTCGCCGTCAGAAACGCCGTCGGCAGTGACGTCGATGGTCACGTTCATCTTTTGGGCCGCAGGCACGGTCACCGTCCACTCGAGTTCGCTCTGGGCTCCGGCGGCAAGCGTAACCTTCTTGTCCTTGGTGCCGAGGTCTATCTTTTTGCCTGTGACGGCATCCTCGAAGGCGATATGTGCGGTGCCTTTGATCTCGCGGCCTCCCACGTTGGCAACCACGGTCTTGAGGGTGATCTTGTCACCTTCGGTGGCGAACAGAGGGAGCGAAGGCATCACCATAAGTTCTTTCTGCACAATGAACTTCTGCTCTGCACTGCCGTTGTGCAGGTTCTTGTCGTGCGCAAGTATCAGAACCCTGAAGGTTCCGAAGGCCTGTCGGGTGGTATATTTCACTTCGGCTCTTCCGTCTTCGCCTATTGTAAGGTGAGGATAGAAGGCTATGGTCTCGCCGAAGTCGCTGCGGACATCCGCCTGCTGCTCACCTTCATCCATACTCTGCATATCGGCTGAAGCGGGAGCCATCACGGCCTCCTCTACCACCATCATATCGTCCATCATCTCCATCTCTTCTTCCATTCCGTTCTTGGCCATAGTGTTCATCGAAACGCTGCGGCTCAGCATCCTTCCACCGGTGGCACCATAACCCATCACCTCGTGGTACAGCCTGCCCCTTCCATCGGGGAGGTTGGTAGAAATCGAAGGACTGTAGGTATAATATGCACGGAAAGGAGAGAACCAGAAATGATTGGCACCGTAGCGGTCGGTAGTGACGTCGAAGATAGATACCGTGAGCTCGCTGGCCGGGCCCTTCACGATGAAGCTCTCCTCTGTCTCGGGAGCGGTGCGGTCGCGGAACGACTCGATCTCGAGGCCGAACTTCACAGGACTGACGGGACGGTTGAAAGTATGGGTTTCGCTATAGCTCTTGCATCCTCTTATGGTGAACAGCGACAGCTCCACGCAGTCGTTGTACTTGTCGAGATAGGGCAGGCTTATCCTGCGGGCCTCGCCGCGCAGGTGCAGAGGCATCCTGTACAGCTTTTTGTCGCGGTCGAAAAGCTCGACCTCGACGTAGAGGTCATCCTCAGTGGTTCCGACGAAGAACTCGATGCCGCCTTCGGTCTCGAGCGGATAGAAGAACAGCTTGCTCTCCACGGGCACCTTGGTGTCGGAAGGCGAGAACAGGGCCACTTCCCTGTCGCCGGAGATGGTGCGGCCGCGCCAGATCACCTGGTATTCGAGCTTGTAGCTGCCTGAAGGCAGGGTGCTGAAATCGAGGTCACGGGCCTGGCCGGTGGTGAAGTCGCCTTCTGTCACGAGCTTGCCGTCGCGCAGCAGCCTGAAGGTTCCGTCGACGGTCTGAGGTATGCCGTTACGGTTGTTGCCTTTGATGAGGATATATTTCTCGGCGTCGCGGTTGACTGCGATCACCGTGTCGTTGACGGTCACTTCGCTGGCGAAAGCCGTGCTGAGTTCAAGCGGAATGTCAGCCACCATCACGCTCTGAGACGCTTCGTGGGTCTCGCCCTGACGGTCGGTGACTTTCACCTCAACGATGAAAGATGCGCTTAAATCATCGTCATCCTCCGCAGTTTCGGGCCTTTCTGCCTTGAACGAAATGGAGAAGCGGCCTTCGGCATCGGCGGTCACGCTGCCCTCGTCGATAAGTTTCCACTCATAGCTCTGGCCGGGACGCCAGATCCTCCAGCGGGGTTGGCGGTGCACTGTATATTCCACTTTCGCACCTGCCATAGCGACGCCTGCATAGCCCTTGACCTCACCTGTCTGGGTGATGATGTCGTCGAAGGTGTAGAGGCCTTCGAGGGTCGGCATCTCAAGATAGAAATCGGGAGTGACATATTCCTCGACGTGCACGCTCGTGCCACCCCAGTCGGTGCGGATGGAGTAGCTGCCGTTGCGGCTTCCCTCAGGAATCTTGAACGTGCCGCTGGCAGAGCCGTAGGCGTTTGTCACCACATTCACCCTGGCCACTGGCTTGCTCTCTGCTGGAGCGTAGAGCTCGACCTCCAGGGTCTTGCCTTCGAGCACCTTGCCTTCCTTGCCGTCGGAACGGTAGGCTATCACCTTGAAATGAATCTCATCCGAAGGCTTGTACAGCCTGCGGTCGGTATAGACATAGACGCCTTCTTCGATCCTTTCTTCGCGATAGTTTCTGACGTAGGGCTTGCTGATGCCCATCGGGGCTGAGAAAGAGTCGCCTTCGGCCTCCACGGCGAGCATAGCGTAGTTCTGGGGAGACTCATAGAACTTCTGGTTCAGCGTGACGAAGCCGTCTTGGGCATATTCCTTTGTCGCGAAGATCACCGGCGACAGGAAAATGCCGCTGCCGCGGCCTTCGCGGTAGGTCGTGACGGCAATCTTGTCATAAGGCTTGCCGCTCATTGCATCGGCAGCGTAGACTTCGTGCTTGCCACCCACATCCCGGGTGGCGACTGCAACGCGGCTGATATAGACCTCCTCGTATGAGTATTGGTCTCCTGAAACGATCTTGACGATATACAGGCCTTCCTGCTCGAATTTCCAGCTGGTCTTCAACTCTTCGCGGATATTGTACCTGTTCTTGAAAGAGTCGAGCTTCCTGGAGCCGACCAGCACGCAGCGTGAAGATCCGCTGTCATATTTCGCGAACTTCTCCCCGTCCCCGATTCTATAGCGGCCGGTGAGCCTGTAGACCTTGAAGTCGGCGGAAGCGATGTTCTTTGCATTCACCTCATAGGTGAACTCGGAGCCGGGATATCCCCTGTCTGGACCGCTGAAGTTCAGCCAGGCGGAATCCATATTGGAGATGATGCTCTTCAGCCTGTTCGTATGGTCCGATTTCGGGAAAGCATTGATGGCTTCCTGGCACATCTTGCGGATATTCTTGAATACATCCTCGCTCTGGTCCTTCTCATCCTTGGAATTCTCGGCATTGTAGAGACGCGAGATCTTCTCTGTGATGAGCATTATGACCCTCGGGTGCCTGTTGTATTTTTCTATGTTGGAATCGAGGTCCCTGAACACGGAGTCCCTGAAGGAGGTGTAGCCGTCATAGTATTCCCGAGCTTCTTTCCAGTTGTAGCGCGACATACAGTCGTATCTCTGGCGCATCACCTCGAGGCGCTCGAGTTCGTCCCCTGCGTTGCGGGTCATCTCTTCGAGTTCTCCGAGATATTTTGCGGCAGTCTGCGGCTTCCCGTCATTGAGAGCCTTCTCTACCTGGTTCCACAATTGCGCATACTGCGCCGTGTTCCATTGGGGGTTTTGGGTATTGTACACTAGTCCGAGGAGTAAATAAAGAGTTACCATAACTAGTCAATATTGATTTGACAGTCATATTAGCTAAAAGCATGCCACCCGAAGGTGGCATTACTCAGTAAGTCCTACTTGCACCAGCGGTCGAGCCAGTCGAAGAACTGCCGGTGCCAGTACACAGAGTTCTGCGGCTTGAGCACCCAGTGGTTCTCGTCGGGGAAGAGCAGCATCTTCGAAGGCACGCCCATCATCTGGGCCGAGTTGAAGGCTGCCATTCCCTGGTCGACCGGAACACGGTAGTCAAGCTCTCCGTGGATGACCATTATGGGAGTGTCCCAGTTCTTGATGAGAGTGTGCGGAGAGTTGGCGTAGTGGCGGCGGGCAACGGGATTGTCGCTCCACGGAGATCCGGCCATCACCTCGTCGGGACGGGCTATTCCGCCGTTGTCCCAGTCGGGGAACCACATCTCCTCGGTCATCTCATACATATGCTCTTCGTTGAAGATGCCTGCGTGTGCTATGAAAGCGCTGAAACGGCCCTGGTGTATGCCGGCCAGATAGTAAACAGAATATCCGCCGTAGCTTGCTCCGACTGCGGCCATCTTGCCAACATAAGGCTCTGCAACCATAACGTCTGCGGCGCGCAGGTAGTCCTGCATGTTCTGACCGATGTAGTCACCGGATATCTGCTCTGTCCATTCCTGTCCGAAGGCGGTCGTTCCGCGACGGTTGGGCAGCACCATTATATAGCCCTGCGAGCACATAAGACGATAGTTCCAGCGGGTCGACCAGCCCTGGCTCAGCGTGCCCTGGGGGCCTCCGAGGCATACAAGGATGGCCGGATAGGTCTTCGAAGCGTCGAAGCCGTCAGGATAGAGCACCCAGGTGAGCATCTTCTTGCCGTCGGTGGTGGTGATCCAGCGCTCCTCGACTTTGGGCTGCTCCAGCTTGGCGAGGATATCGTCGTTCTCGTGGGTAAGCTGCTTCCAGCTGCCGTCGGCAAGCGACACGGAAACGATCTCCGAAGGACGCATCATCGACTGGTTGGTGGTGATGATACGGTCTGCAAGCACTGCCGGAGTATCGAAATCATACCATTCGTGCTGAGGGGTGACACGCTCCATCTTTGAAGAGGCTAGGTCGCAGCGCCAGATTTCCTGGACGCCTTCCACGAGCGATGCAAAATAGATGTAGCGCTGGTCGGCGCTCCACACCGGTATCGAGCCGTTGTATTTGAAATCGGCAGTCAGCTCTCTCTTGCTGCGGGTGGCAAGGTCCATAACGAAGATGCGCACCTTGTCAGCCTCATAGCGGGCTCTCTCCATACTGCACCAGGCTATCATATCGCCCTTGGGGCTGAACACGGGCTCGGTGTCGTAGCCAGGCATACCATCGGTGAGGTTCTCGCAGGCTCCGGTGGCCACGTCATAGAGATAGATGTCGGTATTTGTGGAGAAAGCATAGTCGATTCCTGTCAGCTTGCGGCAGGAGTAGGCGATCTTGCTGCCGTCGGGGCTCCAACTCAGCTGCTCCAGGCCTCCGAAGGGCTCGGTGGGCAGTTCGAAGGGCTGGCCTTCGAGGATGTCCCTGCCCTCACCGACCTTGCCGCCGTCGAAAGAAGCCACGAACGTGTGGGGGATATCCTCCACGAAATGGTCCCAGTGACGGTACATAAGGCCGTCGATGGTGCGGACCGTAGCCTTGTCCAGGTCGGGATATACGTCGGTCGGGGCGGTGTAGTTCTTCACCGTACCGGCATACATCACCTTGCTGAAGTCGTCGGACAGCTTGAACTCGGACATACCTCCTTCAACATTGCTTACCTGCACTGCAGCGCCTCCGGCTGCGGGCATCTTGTACATCTGTCCTCCGCAAAGGTATACGATTGTCTTGTCATCAAGCCAGCGTGCATTCGAGCAGCTTTTGCCAGAATGTGTGATCTGGGTGCGGCCGCTTCCGTCTATGTCCATCACGAACAGCTGGCGGACGCCTTTGTTCTGTTCTATGCTGGTATATGTGACTCCGAAGAGGATGCGGCTGCCGTCGGGACTCACCTGAGGGTCGGACACCTTGCCTAGCTGGTGCATTATTTCGGCTGTGAAATGGCCTCCTGCTGCAAGGTTTTCGGGTTTTGCGATCTCGCCGCTGTCTGCCTGCTGCGTCTTGCAGGCCGTCATAGATAAGATTGCCATAATCGAGGCTATGATGAGTGCTTTTTTCATAATTATTCCTGTGCCATTGCGTTTTCAACTTCTTCAACCGTCCTCGGGAGGCGTTTCGAGCCGAGCAGGCGTGCTCCGTTCTCGGTGATTAGCAGATCATCCTCGATGCGGATGCCGCCGAATGTGCGGTATGCGTCCAGCTTGTCGAAAGCGATGAAGTCACGGCAGGTGCCTTCGGCTTTCCACTTGTCGATGAGGGCGGGGATGAAATATATGCCGGGTTCGTCGGTCACCACGTTGCCGGGCTTCAGCACCCTGGCCATACGCAGCGACCCGAGGCCGAGCTGGGTTGAGCGGGTGACGGTCTCGTCGTAACCCACGTAGTTCTCTCCGAGGTTCTCCATATCGTGCACGTCGAGGCCCATATTGTGGCCCAGGCCGTGAGGCATGAACAGTCCGGCGGCTCCGGCGGCGAGGGCTTCGTCCACGTCACCCTTCACCAGGCCGAGGTTCTTGAGCCCCTGGAGCATAAGGCGGCACACTGCCAGATGCACCTCGCGATAGCTGATGCCAGGACGGGCAAGGCCCAGCGCCAGGTTGTTGCCTTCCGAAACTATGGTGTAGACAGCCTTCTGCTGTTCTGTGAAACGGCCGCTGCAGGGCAGCGTGCGGGTGAAGTCGGAGCAGTAGTGGCTTGCTATCTCCGCTCCGGCGTCGATCACTGTCAGGCGGCCTTCGGTCAGTACCTGGTGATGCGAATGGTTGTGCAGCGTCTCACCGTTCTGCGACAGGATAGTGGGGAACGAAGGCATATAGCCCCCGCTGATAACCACGCCTTCCATCACGCCCACGAGGTCCTGCTCTAGCAACCCGGGCTTCATCAGCTTGGTTGCGGCCATATGCATCGCATATCCGAGGTTGCAGGCAAGGTCTATCTGCTGTATCTCGCAGGGCTCCTTGACAAGGCGCATCTCGACGACTGCCTTGATGAACTCCACGCTGGCCGCTTCCTTCATCCTGTCGAAGCCCACGCCCAGCAGGGAGTTCAGCCATATCATATTGCGGAAACGGTAAGGAGGCAGGAAATGAACCTTGCGGCCCCTGGCCAATGCCGCCTTCACCACCCTGTCAAGGTCTGACAGAGGTGCTGTCCTGGACACACCCACTTCTTCCGCCTGGCTTGCTACAGAGGGCTGGGGACCCATCCAGATGATGTCGTCGATGTCGACGTCGTCGCCGAAGATTTTCTCCTCACCGCTCTCGACATCGATGATGGCTGCCATATCAGGCTTGTCTATGCCGAAGTAGTACAGCCAGGTGCTGTCCTGACGGAAGGTGTACTGGTTGTCGCTGTAGTTTAGGGGTGCTTCGCCGTTGCCAAGGAAAAGAAGCAGGCCTTCCTTGACGCTCTTTATGAGTTTCTGTCTGCGTGAGACGTAAATATTTCTGCTGAACATAGATTTAAGTTTTTATGTAACGTGTAAAGTTAATTAACTTTGTACCATTATGAAAAAGATATTGTCATTGCCTGCGCTGCTTATCTGCGCAACGGTCTTCGCCCAGACCATCTCTCCGTCAGAGCTGAGCAAGATCCAGTCGAGCTTCGTCAAGGACGGCTCCACTGCCGCTATCCAGAACATACTTGTCAACAACAAGAGCATCAAGGCCCTCGCCCTGAACCATTCGGCGGAGCCGGTGGACCATTTCTTCAAATACACCACCTCCGTCAAAGGCATCACCGACCAGATGAGCTCCGGCCGCTGCTGGATGTTCACTTCGATGAACCAGCTGCGCCCCATCGCGATGAAGCGCTACAATGTCAACAGCTTCGACTTCTCGCACAACTTCAGCTATTTCTGGGATATGTTCGAGAAGGCAAACCTCTTCCTGGAGGACATCATAGCCACTGCCGACCGCTCGTTCGACGACCGCGAGGTCGTGACCTATTTCAAGAGCCCGGTGAGCGACGGCGGCGTATGGAACCTGTTCTGGAACATCGGTGAGAAATATGGCGTGGTGCCTGCCGAGATTATGCCCGAAACCGAGCATTCCAACAACACCAGCCAGATGCTGAGCATCCTCAACGAAAGGCTGCGCGCAGGCGGATATGAACTCCGCGAGATGTGCGCCGCCGGCAAGTCAATCGCCGCAGTGCGCGACCAGAAGGTCGAGATCCTCAAGGACGTCTACCGCGTGCTTGCCCTCTGCCTCGGCGAACCCCCGGCAGAATTCACCTGGCGCTACAAGGACAAGGACGGCAAGGTGCAGACCGTGAAGACCACCCCCGCCGAGTTCTACAAGAGCGTAATTCCGGCAAACTACAACCCGGACACCTACGTGATGATAATGAACGACCCCACCAGGCCCTACTACAAGGTCTACGAGATAGAGAACTACCGCAACAGTGTGGAAGGCATCAACTGGTACTACCTCAACCTGCCCAACGACGTTATCAAGGTCGCCGCCCTGAAGTCCATCAAGGCTGACGAGCCGATGTACGCATCTTGCGACGTGGGCAAGCAGAGCAACACCGCCTCAGGCGCCGGCATCCTCGACCCCGGTACCTACGATTACGAGAGCCTTATGGGCGTGAAGCTGGCTATGGACAAGAAAGCCCGCATCCTCACCCGCCAGAGCGGTTCGTCGCACGCAATGCTGATAGTGGCCTGCGACACCGACGACAATGACGTGCCCGTCAAATGGCAGTTCGAGAACAGCTGGGGTGCCGCATCGGGCGACCACGGCTACCTCACATTCACCGACCGCTGGTTTGACGAATATCTCTTCCGCATCGTCATCAACCGCAAATATCTCGACAGCAAATCCATCAATGCCCTCAGCGGCGAGCACGTGATGCTCCCCTGCTGGGACTATATGTTCTAATCTGGCTATGGCCGTCAGGATTCCGAACACGCTGGGCCTCGAGGCCAGCACCGACAACTGGTTCGAATATGCGGACGCGGAGCAGCTGGAGGCCTGCCTGACCAAGGCTCCCAAGCCCTGGCTCCCTGTAGGAGCCGGCAGCAACCTGCTGTTTTCGAAACCGGCAGTCGAAGGCAGCGTGTTCCGCTGCACCGACACAAGCTGGGAAGCCTCCCGCGGCAACGGATATGTACGCGTGCGGGTCGGCGCAGGTATGCGCTGGGACAACTTTGTAGCGCTTTGTGTGGAGAATGGTTGGTATGGGGCCGAGAATCTCTCCCTGATTCCCGGTGACGTGGGGGCCGCCGCCGTGCAGAATATAGGAGCCTACGGCGTCGAGGCCGGCAGCCTGGTGAGTTCGGTGGAGGTCTATGACACGGTAGCAGGGCATCCCAGGGTGTTCTTTCCCGACGAATGTGAATATGGCTACCGCTCCAGCATCTTCAAGAAGAACGGCAAGCGATATTTCGTGCTGAAGGTGGTGTTCAAGCTTTCGCTCATCCCGTCGTTCTCGTTGGAATACGGCAACCTGGCCGCCAGGATCGAAGGCGAGCCGACCCTTCAGAAAGTGAGGGAAGCAGTCATCGCCACCAGGCAGTCCAAACTTCCCGACCCGGAAGTCATCGGAAGCGCTGGCAGTTTCTTTATGAACCCGGTGGTCAGCAAGAAGACGTTCACCGCCCTGCAGAAGCGATATCCCGATATGCCCCACTATCCTACGGGCACAGGCAGAGGCGTGAAACTCTCCGCAGGCTGGCTCATCGACCGCAGCGGATGCAAGGGGATGACTGTGGGTGACGCGGCGGTATACGAAAAGCACGCGCTGATCCTGGTGAACCGCGGACACGCCTGCGCAGCCGACATCATCCGGCTCGCCGACAATATCATCAAAAAGGTGGAAGAAACCTTCGGAGTAACCCTCAGGCCCGAGGTCGAGACTGTCTAGTTGACTCTTCTTTTCACATACTGCCTCAGGATATGAAAGGCAGGATCTGCCATCGCACCGTGGCTGTATCCGTCAAGTTCGTAGATGAAAGTCTGCTCGTGGCCTATGAGCTTCATCATACGCCACATATAGGCGTTCTCCTCGTAGCGGCCGTAGAGTTCCTGCTCGCGGTCGCCTGAGACGATGACGTAGGGCGGGCCGTCGGCACGGATGTGCGCTATGGGAGCCGTGTCGTCGATGGTCGGCAGGAGTTCCTGGCCTCCGTGGCGCTTGCGGTACTCGTAGTGCGTCATCACCTGTCCACTGAAGGGTATCAGGGCAGCCAGGCGGTCGGCGTCCTTGCCGTATTTCGCAAGCCACTTCTTGTCGAGACCTATCATACTGGTGAGATATCCTCCAGCGGAGTGGCCGCTGACATAGATGTTGTCGGGGTCACCTCCGTATTTCCTGGCATTGTCGAACACCCAGGCCACGGCCGCTGCGGCATCGTCGATGCATTCCGTCACCTCAACCTTGGGCATAAGACGGTAGTTGGCTGCCACCACCACATATCCGCGGTTCTTGAGCTGCTCCGGGATGAACTTGTTGCCCGAAGTAAGTCCGCCGCCGTGGAACCACACTATCACCGGGCAGTCCATAACGCCGGCAGGGAAATAGACGTCGAGCACGCAGCGCTCGAGGGAATAAGCATCGGTGTTCTGCGAATAGAAAATGTTTTCTTCGGTAGCGTACTCGACCTGACTGCGCTGCTGCCGCTGTGCGAAGGCTGAAAAAGCCACCATCACGGCCAGGAATGATAAGAGGATTTTCTTCATAATGTCGAATTGTGTCTTACAAATATATGGAATTTGTTAAATTTGTCCTTATCTCAACAATGCGAAACAATACAGCTTATGTTATCTCCTGACAACAAACTCTACGTGGCCCACAGCGCGAACGGCCCCATATGCATCAACGGTGAAATGGCCAACAGGCACGGCCTCATTGCCGGAGCGACCGGTACAGGTAAGACCGTCTCCCTGCAGGTAATCGCTGAAACCTTCTCGCAGGCAGGAGTCCCCTGCTTCATGGCCGATATGAAAGGCGACCTGTCCGGCATCAGCCAGACCGGCAAGATGTCAGGCTTCATCGAGAAGCGCTGCGCCGAGTTCGGAATCGAAGACCCGAAGTTTGCCGGCAACCCCACCCGATTCTATGACGTATTCGGAGAGCAGGGTTTCCCTATGCGCACCACCGTGTCAGCGATGGGTCCCCAGTTGCTGTCGAGGATACTTGAGCTCAACGACACCCAGGAAGGCGTCCTGAACATCCTCTTCAGGATAGCCGACGAGGCCAACCTGCTGCTCCTGGACCTCAAGGACCTGCGTATGATGCTCGATTTCGTGGGCAAGAACGCAGCCAACTTCACCACCCAGTACGGCAATATCTCCACAGCCAGCGTCGGAGCCATCCAGCGCGCCATCCTGACACTTGAGAACCAGGGCGGACAGCAGTTCTTCGGCGAACCTGCCTTCGACGTGGAAGACCTCCTCGACACCGAGAACGGCCGCGGCGTGATGAACGTCCTCGTGGCCGACAAGCTGATGCTCCAGCCCAAGCTGTATTCCACCTTCCTGCTGTGGCTCATCACAGAGTTGTACTCCAAGATGCCTGAGGTAGGCGATATGGCCCTTCCCAAGCTGGTGTTCTTCTTCGACGAGGCCCACACCCTCTTCGAAGGCACATCCAAGGCCCTCACCGACAAAATCGAGCAGGTCATCCGACTCATCCGCTCAAAGGGCGTCGGCATATATTTCGTGACGCAGGCTCCCACCGACCTTCCGGACAACGTCCTCGGGCAGCTCGGTAACAGGATCCAGCACGCCCTGAGGGCATACACCCCGAAGGACCAGAAAGTCGTCAGGACTGTTGCCGACACTTTCCGCGCCAATCCGGAGTTCAAGACTGCCGACGTGATCACAGAACTCGCCACAGGTGAGGCTCTCGTGTCGTTCCTCGACGAGAAGGGTGCTCCTTCAGTGGTGGAGCGCGCCCGCATACTCTTCCCTCTGAGCCAGATCGGAGCCATCACCGCCGGGCAGAGGATGGACATCCAGAATGCAGCGCCGGCAAAGATCAAGGAATACAACTCCGTCATCGACCGCGAGAGCGCATACGAAATCCTGACGGCTCAGTATGAGGCAGAAGCCGAGGCTGCGGAGAAAGCCCTCCAGGAAAAGGAGAAGGAAGAAGCCAAGGCAGCCAAAGAAAAGGAAAAGGCAGCCTCCAAGAAGAGCGGCAGCAAGAAGGTGAGCCGCACGATCCTCGGCACACTTGCCACAGCTGCAGCCACCACTTTCGCCCGCAGCCTTGCCAATTCAGCTGCAAAGAGCATTACCACCGGCAAGAAGACATCTTCTTCGAAGTCAACTTCTTCAAGCAAGAAGACATCATCCAGCAAGGCAGGCACGGCAGTGCAGAAAGCCACCAAGTCGGCAGCCAACAAGGTCACCCGCACCATCACCAACGAGGTGCTCAAGTCTATTCTGAAAGGGTTATAGCGTCGATCCAGCCCTGCAGTCCGGCTGAAACATCTTCAGGCACGATATCCAGCGCCTCGGCGGCAAACACCGTCAGCTGGATTTTCTTTGCCTCCTCCAGGGAGATTCCGCGGGAGCGCATATAGAACAGTTCCTCGTCGCGCAGGCGGCCTACCGTAGCTCCGTGGGTACAGATCACGTCGTCGGCATAAATTTCGAGCTGAGGCTTCGCGTTCGCCCTCGCAGCCTCGGTCAGCAGCAGATTATGGCATTGCTGACGGGCATCGGTCTTCTGGGCGTCAGGAGCCACCTTGATCAGGCCGAAGAAATCGCTGCGGGCGCTGCCGCCGCATATGCCCTTGAATATCTGCTCGGAGTTGCACTGCGGCACTTCGTGGTTCATCCGCACCTCAAACTTAACGTCGGCATTGCCTCCCAGCAGCCACAGGCCCCTCAGACGGCAGTTGGCGTCCCGTCCCACAAGGTTTACGGTGAGGCTGTTGCGCACACGGACATCCCCAAGAACTATGAAGGCAAGCTCCAGCGAAGCGTCTTCCTCCACGGTAATCTCCACCGGGAAATCCCCGCCGCTGCGCTGCATCACCAGCCAGCTGCGGCTCGAGCCTCTTTCGACGCTCAGTCTTGCACCGCCTTCCTTGAGTTCGAGAGTTTCCATCCTACAGAGCATTGATGATCCAGTCATAGCCGCGCTCTTCGATCTCGCGGGCAAGGTCCTTGTCGCCCGTCATCACTATGCGGCCTTTATAGAGAACGTGAATATAGTCTGGGACGATATAGTCGAGCAGACGCTGGTAGTGCGTGATGAGAATCGTCGCGTTGTCCGGGCGGCGGAGCTTGTCGACTCCCGTGCCCACTATGCGGAGGGCGTCGACGTCGAGGCCTGAGTCGGACTCGTCGAGTATGGCCAGCTTAGGGTCGAGCATCGCCATCTGGAACACTTCGTTGCGCTTCTTCTCGCCGCCTGAGAAACCGGCGTTCACGGCGCGTGACGAGAAACTCGAGTCCATCTCCACCAGCGCCATCTTCTCCTTCATCATACGCAGGAACTCGACGGCCGAGACGGGACCGAGACCGCGCTGCTTGCGGTGTTCGTTGACGGCGGCCTTCATAAAGTTGGCGTTGGTCAGGCCGGGAATCTCCACGGGATACTGGAAACCCAGGAAGATTCCTTTCCACGAGCGTTCCTCAGGACTCATCGGCACCAGGTCCTCACCCTCGAAGCGGATGGTTCCATCCGTCACCGTGATGTTGTCCCTTCCGGCAAGGGTTGCGGCCAGGGTGCTTTTGCCGGCTCCGTTCGGGCCCATAATGGCGTGCACCTCGCCGGCCTTTATTTCAAGGTCGATGCCCCGGAGGATTTCCTTCTCACCGACCGCGGCGTGCAGATTCTCTATTTTGAGCATTGTGTTCATCAGGCTTTTTTCTTATACAGTTTCGACCAGGTTGAAAGGGACCACAGTCCGTTGACGAGATACAGCGCGCAGACTATCGGCATAAAGACGTGACCTACCGACAGGTGCAGGAATATCTGGGTTATGTTGACCAGCAGCCAGGCTATCCAGCAGTCCCACTTCTTGAGGGCGGAGAGCAGTTGGGCCACCAGAATCAGCACTGTCACGCAGGAATCCAGGTAAGGGTGCGGGTCTTCGGGGAACAGCGCATTCAGAGTCCAGCCCCAGAGGCCGGCGATGATGAAGACCGACAGCAGGCACAATATGCGCTCCGGCCAGCTGAGCATGCTCACCTTGAGGGCAGTGCTGTCTTCGGAACTCTCTTCGTTCTGTCTGGGATGCGTCCATCTCCAGTGTCCGAGGATATTGATGGCCAGCGACACGGGCTGGAGCAGCAGGCTCGCGTAGAGGTTCTTGTTCCAGAACATCAGGAAGAGAGCTACGGTGTACAGATATCCTACCCAGAAGTTGTACTTTGAGTTGCGGCCGGCCAGGAACACGCAGGTCAGGCCGAGTACCGACGCTATCAGGTCGATCAGCAGCACCGGATAGTCGTTCCCGAGAGTGAAAAGAGAATAATTGATCCAGTCTGTCATCCTACGCTTCCTTCAAGTGACAGTGCCAGCAGTTTCTGGGCCTCCACTGCGAACTCCATCGGCAGCTTGGCCAGCACCTCGCGGGCATATCCGTTAACAATCAGACCTACGGCGTCTTCTTCCGATATGCCTCTCTGGCGGCAGTAGAAGAGCTGGTCTTCGCTTATCTTGGACGTCGTGGCCTCGTGCTCGAGCACCGCGTCGTCGTTTGCACATTCAATCACGGGGAAAGTGTGGGCCCCGCACTTGTCGCCGATCAGCAGCGAGTCGCACTGGGAGTGGTTGCGCACCCCGCTTGCGTTCGGGGCCACCTTCACCAGGCCGCGGTAGCTGTTCTGGCTGTGGCCTGCGGAGATACCCTTGCTCACGATGTTGCTGACGGTGTTCTTTCCTATGTGTATCATCTTCGTGCCCGTGTCGGCCTGCTGGTAATTGTTCGTCAGGGCCACGGAATAGAACTCCGAAGACGAGTTGTCTCCCTTGAGGATGGTGCTGGGGTATTTCCAGGTGATGGCGCTGCCGGTCTCCACCTGGGTCCACGACAGGCGGCTGCCGTCGCCCTTGCAGATGCCTCGCTTGGTCACGAAGTTGAAGATGCCTCCGCGTCCCTGGGCGTCGCCAGGATACCAGTTCTGCACGGTAGAATACTTGACTTCCGCATCCTTCTCCACCACTATCTCCACGACTGCGGCGTGCAGCTGGTTCTCGTCGCGCATCGGGGCGGTGCAGCCCTCGAGGTAGCTCACGTACGAGCCCTCGTCGGCCACGATCAGCGTGCGCTCGAACTGGCCGGTGCCACGGGCGTTGATGCGGAAATAGCTCGAAAGCTCCATCGGGCAGCGGACACCCTTGGGAATGTAGCAGAACGAACCGTCGCTGAAAACGGCTGAGTTCAGGGCTGCATAGAAATTGTCGCCCGAAGGCACCACGCTCGCAAGATACTTGCGCACGAGCTCGGGGCAGTCACGCACAGCCTCGCTGAACGAGCAGAAGATGATGCCTTTCTCGGCAAGTGTCTTCTTGAAGGTGGTCTTCACAGACACGGAGTCGAACACCGCGTCGACGGCCACGCCGCTCAGCACGTCCCTTTCGTGGAGGGGAATGCCCAGTTTGTCGAAGGTCTTGTAGAGCTCAGGATCGATCTCGTCACGGCTCTTGGGCTTGCGGGGGGCCGCGAAATAGATGATGTCCTGGAAGTCGATGGGCGGAATCTGCAGATGGGCCCAGTGCGGCATCTTCATCTTCTGCCACTTGCGGAACGCTTCAAGACGGAAGTCAAGCAGCCACTGCGGCTCTTCCTTGAGGGCGGAGAGCTGGCGGATTATGTCCTCGTTCAGGCCCTTTTCGAGCAAATGCTGCTCTATGTCGGTCTCGAAACCCTCGGCATAATCCTTCCGGGTGAAGTCGTTTATTATCTGCTGATTTTTACCCATAGAGGGGCAAAGTTAATCGTTTTCCATTATTTTTGTAAAAAATGACTTCTATGGCTGGCAAGGACAAAAAGCGCACTGAATTTTCGGAAATAGGCAGAGCGGCGGCAATCGAGGCCCTTTTCAAGGACAGCGGCTTCGACAACAAGCCCGCCGGCCTCAAGAGCGGGGAATTCTTCGCCCACAAGGTGATGAGCGAAGGCGTCGACTTCGACCTCGTCTACAACCCTCTGCGCCATCTCGGCTACAAGGCCGTGCTTAACGTCCTCGGAGAGGTGTATGCGGCATTCTACAGGCCGACGGCCCTTTCCGTGGTGCTCGGAATCTCGGCCCGCTTCTGCCTTGAGGACATTGCCGAGCTCTGGGCAGGAATGGTCGCCGCAGCAAAGGAGCACTCCCTGAAAAACCTGTCGCTGGAACTCAACCCTTCAGTAAACGGCCTGAACATAAGCCTCGGAGCCTTCGGCAGCCAGAAGAAGAAAGTGCTGGACTCGCGCCCGCAGCCCAAGTCGATGGACCTGATCTGCCTTTCCGGCAACGTCGGTGCCGCCTATATGGGACAGCACGTGCTTGAGAGGGAGAAATCTTCGTTCGTCGACGCCCCCAATGCCAAGCAGCCCGACCTGAGCAAATACAAATATATACTTGCGCAGTACCTCTGCCCCGAAGTCCAGGCCAACACCATCGACCGCTTCCTCGAGCAGGACATCGTTCCGTCGGCGGGTGCTTTCGTCACCAAGGGGCTGGCCGAGGCCGTCAAGAGGCTCAGCGCCGCCACCGGACTGGGAGCCAAGATATACGTTGACAAAATCCCCATCTCGTCACACACCTTCGATATGGCCGAAGAAATCAATATGGATGTGTTCACCGCAGTGCTGAACGGAGGAGACGACTACCGTATGCTTTTCACCGTTCCCATCGACAAGCACGAGGTGCTCAGCCGCGAGATCCAGACCTATGATGTGATCGGACATCTGTGCCAGCCGGACGTGGGTTGCCAGCTGGTCACTCCGGAAGGAGCGGAGATTGAAATAAAATCTCTGTAAAAATCAAAATTTTTCAGTTGCCGCTGCAACGTTTCGGTCGAGTCTTGCATCATTATTACAGGTTTAGGTTTTAGTACACGAGAAGGGGCTCGATTCTGGCAGAGGATCGGCCCTTTTTTTTGTTTGTTATGGACGACGACATAAAATATATGAAACTCGCGCTCGACCAGGCGCACGCTGCCCGCGACTGCAACGAAGTGCCCATCGGCTGCGTGGTGGTCTGCGACGGCAAAGTCATTGCCCGGGCACACAACCTTACCCTGCCCCTCCACGACCCGACCGCCCACGCCGAGATGCAGGCCGTCACGATGGCTTGCGACTACCTCGGCGGCCGCTACCTCAACGACTGCACCCTCTATGTGACCATCGAACCCTGCCCTATGTGCGCGGCCGCTCTTGCCTGGGCCCAGCTCGGACGGCTGGTGTGGGGAGCCGACGACCCGAAAAGGGGGTTCACCCTCTTCACTCCGTCGCTGCTGCATCCCAAGACACAGACCCACAAAGGCGTGCTCCAGGAAGAGTGCAGCGCCCTAGTTACCAATTTCTTCAAAGAGAAAAGATAATTTCAGATTCATAGCAAATATCAAATTCTTTGTATATTTGCCGCGGCACTGAGATATGGTGTAATGGTAGCACTACAGATTTTGGTTCTGTCTGTCGAGGTTCGAATCCTCGTATCTCAACACATTTAACTATATGGCTCTATTCCTTACAAAAGACCTTGACAACGGCGCATCGATTTACGTGTGGGACATCACTGAGACCGAGGAGGAACTTCTTGCAATGGGTTCCATCCCGAGCGAAGAGCTGGAAGAGCTCAGTCTGATACGCAGCGAATCAAGACGCAAGGAGAAACTGGCTGAAAGGGCGCTGCTCAACACCATTTTCGAAGACAAGGTCTATCTCGGCCATCACGACAACGGCAAGCCTTTCCTCCAGAATTCCCTCAGGGAGATCAGCATCACCCACAGCCGCCGTTTCGTGGCCATCATCACCCATCCAAGCGAAGACCTGGGCATCGACATCGAATGCCTGGACAGAGATTTCTCAGCAGTAGAGGCGAAGGCCCTTTCGGAGGATGAGATCGACGACCTGGCCGACAACAAGCGCAACATCCAGCTGGCCATATACTGGTGCACCAAGGAAGCCCTGTTCAAGAGGATGTCACTTATGGAAGTGGACTTCGCAGAGCAGATCGAAGTGGACAAGTTCAGGGTTCACGACGAAGGCTGGCTTGAAGCCACATTCTACCACAAGGACGGTACTGAAGACGAATTCGAGCTCGAATATATGGTCTTCGAGAACCACGTGATGGTCTGGGTGGTAGGATAATCAACAATTATTTTTGCTATTTGTTAATATTATTGTACATTTGCAGCCCCGCAAAAATGCGCGGGCTACTTAATTAATTAATATATAACAATTTATCTATGCCTGGATTAATTGGAAAGAAAGTCGGAATGACTTCGTTCTTCGATGCAGACGGAAAAAACATCCCCTGCACCGTCATTGAGGCTGGACCGTGTGTTGTTACGCAGATTCGTACAGTAGAAAAAGATGGTTATGCCGCTGTACAACTTGCCTATGACGAAACCACAGAGAAACACGCCAGCAAGGCCCTCCAGGGCCATTTCAAAAAGGCAGGAACCACTCCCAAACGCAAACTTGTCGAGTTCAAGGGTTTTGACATGACTAAGGTGAATTTGGGTGACACTATCACCGTTGGTGACCTCGATCTTAACGACGGGGAAATCGACTGGGTTGACGTAACAGGTATCTCCAAAGGCAAGGGATTCCAGGGCGTTGTGAAGCGTCACGGTTTCCAGGGTGTCGGCGGTGTTACCCACGGTCAGCACAACAGACTCCGCAAGCCGGGTTCTCTGGGTGCATCTTCTTGGCCGTCAAGGGTATTCCCTGGTATGAGGATGGGTGGCCACATGGGTGGCGACCGCGTCAAGGTGCAGAATCTTCAGGTAATGAAAGTCGTTCCTGAAAGCAACCTTCTCATTTTGAAGGGTTCTGTTCCCGGTGCTAAAGGTTCATATGTAATTGTGGAGGATTAACGTCTATGAAATTGGCAGTATACAAAATCGACGGATCAGCTTCTGGAAAGGAAGCCATCCTTGATGATTCAATCTTCGCGATTGAACCCAACGATCACGCCATCTATCTGGACGTGAAACAATACCTCGCCGACCAGCGTCAGGGCACTCACAAGTCAAAAGAGCGCTGGGAAGTATCGTACAGCACCAAGAAAATGGGTCGCCAGAAAGGCGGCGGCGGTGCTCGTCACGGCAGCATCAAGGCTAACATCTACGTAGGCGGTGGCCGCGTGTTCGGTCCCAAACCCCGTGATTACAGCTTCAAGCTCAACAAGAAGGTTAAACAGCTCGCACGTTTCTCAGCTTTGTCATACAAGGCTCAGGAAAATGCCATCACTATGGTTGAACCTTTCGCAATGGAAGCCCCGAAGACCAAGGATTTCATCAAGATTCTCGATGCAATCAAGGCCAACGGCCGCAAGACCCTCGTGGTGCTCCCTGAAAATTCAAACAACATTTACTTATCGTCTCGCAATCTTCCTGAGGTCAAGGTCATCACTGTTGACGAGATCAACACCTACACCATCATGAATGCAAATCATCTGGTAATGGTTGACGGCGTTCAGGATATCCTTGTTGAAAGACGCAAATAATTTGAGCGATGGGAATATTAATTAAGCCAGTTGTAACTGAAAAGATGACGGTTCTAGGCGATAAGATGAACCGTTACGGTTTTATAGTTGACCGCGACGCCAACAAGGTGGAGATCAAGAAAGCGGTCGAGCAGATGTATGGTGTCTCTGTATTGTCAGTCAATACCGTAAGATACCATGGTAAAGTAAAAAGCCGCTATACAAAAGCAGGTATGTTGACAGGCCGCACTAATAACTACAAGAAAGCTTTCGTGACTTTGGCCGCAGATGATAAAATAGATTTCTACAGTAACATTTAAGGTCATGGCAGTTCGTAAATTCAAACCGGTAACTCCCGGTCAGAGAAATAAAGTTATCAGTGCATATGATGACATCACTTGCACGACTCCCGAAAAATCCCTCCTGAAGCCCCTCCGCAAGAGCGGTGGCCGCAACAACCAGGGTAAGATGACCGTCCGCTATATCGGCGGTGGCCACAAGCAGATGTACCGCGTAGTCGATTTCCTTCGCGACAAAGACAAATATTCTGCAACAGTGAAAACCATCGAGTACGACCCGAACCGTACAGCACGTATCGCTCTGGTACAGTATGAAGATGGCGAGAAACGTTATATCATTGCTCCGAACGGACTGAAAGTAGGTCAGAAGATTTCTTCAGGAAGCGGTGTCGCTCCCGAAATCGGAAACTCTCTTCCTCTCGGTGAAATTCCTCTGGGTACCCTCGTACACTGCATCGAGCTCCGTCCCGGCACAGGTGCTGCAATGGCACGTTCAGCCGGTGCTTACGCACAGCTCACCGCACGTGAAGGCAACCACGCTATCCTCCGTCTCCCTTCAGGCGAGACCCGTATGGTGCTGGTTTCTTGCCGTGCTACAGTCGGCATCGTATCCAATACTGAACACAACCTCGAATCTCACGGTAAGGCAGGTCGCCGCCGCTGGCTCGGCCGTCGTCCTCACAACCGTGGTGTTGTTATGAACCCTGTTGATCACCCTATGGGTGGTGGTGAAGGCCGCGCATCTGGTGGACATCCTCGCAGCCGCAAGGGCCTCCCTGCTAAGGGCTACAAGACTCGTAATCCTAAGAAGACCAGCAACAAGTTCATCATCGAAAGAAGAAAGAAATAACGGAATAAATTTTTTGAGAAATTATGAGTCGTTCACTTAGAAAAGGTCCCTACATCCAGGAAGCTCTCGAAAAACGAGTACTTGCCATGAATGAGGGTACAATGAAAAAAGAAGTAATCAAGACCTGGTCACGTGCTAGCATGATTTCACCTGACTTTGTCGGCCATACTATCGCAGTTCATAACGGTAACAGATTTATTCCGGTATATGTAACTGAAAACATGGTCGGTCACAAACTCGGCGAGTTTGCTCCTACACGTACTTTCAGAGGTCATAGTGGTAACCGTTAATAATTGACTACCATGGGAGCAAGAAAAAGAGAAATGGCCGAAAGGCAGAAAGCAATAAAGAAACAGACAGCCATCGCGAAGCTGAACAACGTTCCGACTTCTCCGCGCAAGTCACGCCTTGTAGCTGACATGGTCCGTGGAATGGAAGTCAACCACGCTCTCGATGTGCTCAAGTACTCTAAGAAAGAGGCTTCTAACCGTATGGGCAAACTCCTGCGCAGCGCCATCGCCAACTGGGAGGCCAAGAACGAAGAAAGCCGTAAAGAACTTGAGAACGGCAACGTATACATCAAGACCATCATGGTCAATGAAGGCCGCACTCTGAAGCGTATCCGCACCGCCCCTCAGGGTCGTGCAGCACGCATCCGCAAGCGCAGCAACCACGTCACCATCGTTCTCGACACCAAGAAACAACCAGTTAAGGAGGAAGAATAATAATTATGGGACAGAAAACTAATCCTATCAGCAACCGTATTGGTATTATCCGTGGTTGGGACTCCAACTGGTGTGGTAATTACCCTGAAAGAATCCAGGATGACGCAAAGATCCGCGAATATCTGAATGCCCGTCTCGCAAAGGCCAGCCTGAGCAAGATCGTCATCGAGCGCACTTTGAAGGTCATCACTGTTACTATCCATACCGCCCGCCCCGGTTTCATCATCGGCAAGGGTGGTCAGGAAGTTGACAAGCTGAAAGAAGAACTCCGCAAGGTTTGCGGTAAGGATGTCCAGATCAACATCTTCGAGGTTAAGCGCCCCGAGGTTGACGCCAACATCGTTGCCAACAACATTGCCGGTCAGGTTGAAGGCCGCGTTTCATACCGTCGCGCCATCAAGATGGCCATCGCTTCTACCATGAGGGTAGGTGCAGAAGGCATCAAGGTTCTCATCAGCGGTCGTCTGGGCGGCGCCGAAATGGCTCGCAGCGAACTCTACAAAGAGGGTCGTACTCCTCTTCACACTTTCCGCGCTGACATCGACTACGCACTGGCAGAGGCTCACACCAAAGTCGGCGTTCTCGGCGTGAAAGTTTGGATCTGCAACGGCGAAGTTTACGGCAAGCGTGACCTCAGCCCCAACGCAGGCGTTTCTGCTTCTGCAGTTTCTGCCGACCGTGGCGGCGAGCGTCGTGAGCGTCGTGGCGGTGACCGCCGTGGCGGCGAGCGCAGGGGTGGCCAGCGTCGTGATTCACGCAGGGCAGAATAACCTGTTTCGCATAAATGAAAAAGGGAAGCATCGTTTGATGCTTCCCTTTTTTGTGTCAGTTCCGATTACTTGTCTACGACGATGTCGACCAGATAATGGACATATCTGACATCCACGTCTTCGTAAGGATCGGGGAATTCGTAATGCATGATAGTTACTCCTTTTATGGGGGTAATTTCCTTGCCGTCATATTCTACTTTGGTGCAAGTGGCAAATCGTTGGGCAGCATCAGGATTTAAATCCTCATCTTCCTTCCAGTAAGTTATAAACTCGTGAACTGCATTGTCACCGAAAATAGTCGGGCAAGTTAATTGGTATTTTATGGTCTCCTGCAACGCGAAATCATCTATCATGTAGCCAAATTCGTTGCATAAATACCAGCTGCAATTATCATTTTCCTCGGCGACGAGGGTATTGTCACTCATTACACCTTTATCGTCAAATCTACACATCGACAGTCTTGGACGATTGACGTCAGGGATAAAACCAGGGGCGGCTCTGTGATTGTAAATCGTATTGTCCCACCAAGCAGGAGGATTGGGCAATATAAAGTCCAACTTGTATTTATCAGGATTGATTTCTCCCCACCAGCGGCTGTCGCCTTTTCTTATCCACTGCTCTTCTACGAAAGGTTCGGACAGCTCGTTACCGTCGGCATCTTTAAAATTAAAAGCAATTCTATATGTCCTTACCTGATTCGATGAATTAAAAATATGATCCAACACATCATCTACAGTAAAAGGAGCTGAAGGATCATACTCTGTAGACTCAGAAGGATCATACTCTGTAGACTCATCAGATGCTTTGGCAAGGGCAACAATGGCTGACAGGTAGTCAGATTGTTGAGATAAATCTAAATTATCCTTCGAGCACGAAGCAGTAAAGACGAGCGCAGCCGCAAGGATAAATTTAATAAGTGTTTTCATAGCGATGTTTAATAATGATTCTACCTATATAACGCATCGATTTGCGAAATACTGCATCAAAAATCATAAAATTACCTTATGGATATATATCCGCTCTCGTCGATGATATCCTTTGCCCTGGGGGTAGAGAGCCACTTGTAGATCTGCCTTGAAAGGGAAATTGTCAAGAGTCAAGCCTTTGATTTCAAAATCTCCGACGGCGTTGGGATCGACACCATTCCACTTTTCAGAACAGCCCCAGACAAGCAATAAAACCAGCACCAGACAGAAATAACGCCGAATAAGAGTCTTCATAATTAAAATTCATCGATATAATGACCCGGAAATAACTATGTCCAGGAAGTATCCTACATAATAGGGTTCAGCCTTCTCGTTGAAGGTGATGCCTTGTACCACTTTTACTTCTTTACCGTTAAAAGTGGCTTTTACACATTTGGGGAAGTGTTGACCTGTTTCCTTATCTACTGTTCCTTCTTCCCACCAGGTGACGATTTCATGATAATTTGCTCCAAATAGATCCAGACAATTGATTTGGTATCTCAATGGACTGTACGGAGCCCCATTATTCTTTGTCTTAATGACGAAATCGTTTGAGAAGTACCAGGTTCCCCTGTTGGGATATACTCCATTCTTGTCTGTACGCATCCAGCTGTGAAGTTCATCGAATTTCGCCATAGTGAAATTATAGTATTCATATGAATAATGGTATGAGGACACTATTCTGAGATTATATTTTTCGGGATCCACTTCTCCCAGGTATTTCGGATTGGTCGGGTCAGATCTGTAGTAAGCAAACTGTTCCAGCAAATCACGGCCTGCAGCATCCTTGAAACTGATGTTGATGCGGTAGACATCCAAGCCGGGAATCTGCGGGCCTGGATCATGCTCCTTAAGCTCAGATGTGCAACTTGACAGCAGGAACGCAGCAAGAGCAAAACATATCATATATCTTACAACTTTCATACTCCTTACAAATCAAAGCCAAATCCGACGTTCACTGAGAAACACAGCGGATGATCGGTGCGGTAGGTTAGAAGGTCCGTCTGCGTAAAATACCAGGATAACTCTGGCTGAATATAAACACTTACATTGTCCCAGACATTGTATCGTACCCTACTGGCCAATTCTGCTGCCCATTGAAGCCTGGGTTCGTCACATTGTATCTGTCCCAGGATTGCCGAGACGCACTTTTCAGCTTTGCCTCCAAGCGCAGCATAGAGTTCAAAAGAAGAGTTTGACCAGATTCTGGCATCGAGCCTGACAGGAACGCCGATAAAATGGAGCCGCTGGTCCAAGGTGCCGGTATACGAATCGGCGACCGAGTGCAGGTATGTATATTCCACACCGCTCTCGACACCCAGCCAGGGAAGCAGACCGACTTTTGCCAACAAGCCGAATGTGAGGGGGAGGTCGTGCCTGTACTGCACATCGGATGGTGTTGAAGGGTTCGGCATGAAGACATTGCTCGCCGACTTAGTCTGCAAATAACTGTAATACTGTCTGTCTATATTTGAGAGACTGATCTTGCCTGCCGTTTGAATGGATGGTCCATAGTTCATGTAGGCAAGTTTAGCAAAATATGGTGCAGACATTGTGTTGAGCCTCATATCACGCTGCCCAGCCACGGTTCCGGCACTCAAGCCGACAGAAACTTTCAGGCGCTGCCTGGGCTCAGGCTCGGCAAAGGCCAGAAGGTCATCCGGCACGAGTTCCCGGATCTGGCGAGGTGCGGGTTGCTCTGAGGGGCCCTGAGTGTTTGTGGCAGAAGAGTCAGGGATTGCGGTTTCAGTATCGGCAGAAGGAGCGGAGGGTAGTTGCTGCTCAAGGGACAGATCGTCAGCAACTGGGGACTGCTCTGGCTGAGCGATGAACACAGGCTTTTCTGCTTGCTGGAGCGCATTACGGATTGCCGTTGAATCGGGGGCAACAGTTGGTTCCTCATCAGCATCCGGAACTGAGGGGGCCTCTTCTGCAATTGCGACAGGGCTTTCCAGTGCAGGGACTGCGTTGTGCCAGGGACTCCAGATGAGCAGCGCAGTGAAAGGCAACAGGATGGCTGCGGCTACTGCGCTGCGGCGAAGCACAGTTCTGCGGTGCAGGCGACGTCCTATTGCCTCCCACCCGACGGCAGGTGTACTTTCGGGAAGTTCCGAGAGATATTTCTCCCGGATGGCATCGGTCCAGTCTTTATTAGGTTTTAGTTCCATTGCATTACTTACATATTTATAACGTCAAATTATTAAAATACTGCTTATTTATCAAGATATTTACGAATGGCCCGTGCAAGTAAGGCTCGTGCCCTTGCCAGGCCAGAGGAAGAACTTTTCTCTTTAATATCGAGCAAGGATGCGATCTCCTTGTGTGACAAGCCATCAATGCAATAGAGTTTGAAAATGGTCTGGCAGCCTTCAGGCAAAGCGGCGATCATCTTCTGCAGTTCATCGATAGGAACGGCAGCTGCCTCGTCATAATCCGGTTCATCTGACGGGACATCGGGCAGAACTTCTATATCCATCATCTCGCGGGCCAGCCTGCGCCGTTTCCTTGCTGAGTCAAAAGCCTGATTGAGTGCCACCCTGGCCATCCAGGAATAGAGAGACCCCGGGCGGGTCCACACAAACCTTCCTATGACGCTGAAGATTTTGATGAAGGCGTCCTGCATCATATCTTCGGCCTCGGCAGCATTGTCTGCATAGCGCCGGCAAAGCGAAAGCAGGCGGGGACTGTATGTCATATACAGTTCCTTGCGTGCAGCATCATCGCCACGCGCACATCTGCTGGCCAGTTCTTGCTCGGTCATTTATTATATAACGACAAGATGTCGGAAATACTGCATAAAATTTAAGAAAATTTTACGCAGCCTCGATTATGAGGTTTTTTCAAGCAGGAATGCATCCTCCTCGAAAGCCACGACGGTGTGCATCAGGTCGGCAATCTTGCTCACCATGGCGCGGGTCTTGCGGTCCAGCGACTCAGGCGGCCGGAAATACTGCGACATGCGGCGCTTGAGGTCCTTCGCCTTTCCCACATAAATCACCGTCCCTTCCTCGTTGAGGAAACGGTAAACCCCCGGGGAATGAGGCAAATAGTGAGACCATTTCCCTGACCTATGGTGAAACAATCTGAATATCGTATATTTGTAATGGTATATTGATTGTCTGCCACTTATACTATTTCCAATGAAGATGAAGAGATTTTTATTATTGATTGGCTCTTTGTTGCTGTCATTCACCGCATTCGCCCAAGAGGAAGAGGATTTTTCTCCCCAATATGGCTATAAGTTGACGGATTTTGCGAGCAAGCCTAAATTCGGTGCCTTTATCATCGGGTCATACAAGTATTCAAGCCAAGAAGGCGCAAACAACGGCCCGGGCCTGGGCGTACGGCTTATCCGTACTTATGTCGACGGAACCGTCCTGCGCGATTTCAACTATCGTATTCAGTTTGAAATCAACGGTACCCCGCACGTCAAGGATTTTTATCTGGAATGGGCCAGATACAAGGAATTCAGCATCAAGATGGGTGAATTCAAGCGTGCCTTCACCTTTGAGAACCCCATGAATCCCTGGGACGTGGGCGTCGGTGATTACTCCCAGGCCATCAAGAAGTTGGCCGGAATGGGGGACCGCTGCGGAGAGGTTTCCATGGGAGGGCGTGACTTGGGCATTCAAATACAAGGAGACCTGTTCCCTGTAGGAGAGGACCAGCATAGGCTTATCCACTACCAGCTGGGCTTATATAACGGTAACGGTATCAACAGGGCCGACAATAATGCCAGGAAAGACATTATCGGAACAATCCAGATTCAACCGATAAAAGATCTCTATATAGGCGCTTTTGCATGGGATGGTGACTGGTCGGACGGCAAGGTAACGGTCGACCGCAAGCGTTATGCCTTCGGCGCAAAGTACGAACACAACAACTGGTCTGCCAGGGCCGAATATGTCCACTCAAAGGGATATAAGGCTTCTTCAATCGACCCGTCGACCGGCAAGTTATATCCAACTGCAACCGATTCCGGTATCGCAGATGCATACTATGCAACTGTCGGTGTGCCCGTGGTCGACTGGTTTAAGGTATTCCTCAAATATGACGCGTATCGTGACAACGCCACTACGGACAGTCAATCCGTCATCTATTCCATCGCTCCCCAGTTCCGCCTCCACAAGAACCTGATGTTCCAGCTTGAATACCGCTACAACGACAACAAGCCCACCGGCCAGAAGTTCAACGAAATCTGGTTCGAGTATTACGTGCGTTTCTGATATAACTCAGCGAATGAAACTTGCGAAATAGCCGGCAAACACTACATTGGTCAGCAGGTAACCAATGATGGTGGATACACCGACGCAAATCAGGCCCGGCATCATGAAACTGTGGTTGAGCAGGTATTTTCCGATGACAGTCGTGCCGCTGCGGTCAAAGTTGACCGTGGCGATGTCTGAAGGGTAGTTGGGAATGAAGAAATACCCGTATACGCTGGGAAGAACGCCCAGCAGTACCGGTCCGGCGATGCCAAGTTCATAGGCCAGCGGCAGCATGGCCACCACAACCGCGCCCTGTGAATTGATAAGCACCGACACTACAAAAAACACGAAGGCTATGGCCCAGGGATAATTGGAGACCAGGCCGGAGAGCATCTCCTTCATCTGATCCATGTAATTGCCGAAATACGTATCGGCCAGCCACGCGATGCCATAGATGGCGACAACAGCCACCATTCCGCTCTGCCAAACAGCGCCGGACACTGCTTTCTTGGGAGAGGCCTTGCAGAACATAATGTTGCATGCGGCAGCCATCAACATGATGATCTGGATGCAGATGTTCATCTTGGGCAGCGAAATCGCCTCGGCCACTGTCTGTCCGCCAGCAGTGTGGAACATCTGGCAGAAGGCAAAGCCGACGATGACCAGCAGCGAACCCAGGAACACGAACACAGAAGCCTTCGCCTCTTTGGTGATAACCTTATTAAGGGTTGTGGCTGTATTGCCGTACATGTATTGGTACTGTTCGGCATCGGCTTTACGGCTGAGGAATTCGTGATCCTTGTCAAGATCTTTGCCCCGCTTGAAGGAAGCGGCGGCAGCGCACATCAGGCCGCAGAGGCAAGCCGGGATGGTGACCATCAGCACCTGCGGTATGGTGACCATATATCCATTGGCATTGGAGATGGTCACGAACGCCACGACCGCCGCTGCGATGGGCGAGCATGTGATACCCACCTGCGATGCGATGGAGGACACGCCGCAAGGCCGTTCGGGACGGATATTTTTCTTGAGGGAGATATCGCAGATAATCGGCATCACGGTATATACCACGTGGCCGGTTCCCACCAGCACGGTGAGGAAGAATGTCACCAGCGGGCCGAGGAACGTGATGTGGTCAGGATGCTTGCGCAGCATCTTTTCTGCTATCTGAATCATCCAGTCCATGCCGCCTGAAGCCTGCAGGGTGCCAGCGCAGGTAACGGCTGCGATGATTATGTAGATAACGTCGGTGGGCGGAGTGCCGGGCTTGAGACCGAAGCCGAAAACCAGGATTGCCAAGCCGATGCCGGAGATGGCGCCGAGTGCCAGGGATCCGTAGCGGGATCCTACGTATAGTGCTGCCAGAACAATCAGCAGCTCAATAATCATGATAAAAGTCATGGTATGTGCGTAATTTTCTTCAATATAAGAAGAATATCTTTATTATGCAATTGCCCGTATCGCCTTCGATTGTTTTCCTCGCTACAAGAAATTTCGTATTTTTTCGGTTTGCACGCACACGCGCACATGAAGAAGACGTTCCACAGACTTGCGAAGATAGCAGCAGCCAATTCAATTAAGTTCGCAGCGGAGATACCCGTCCATTACATATTCATAGCAGTCTGTCTTGAATGTGACTTTGTCGAAGTAAAATACGACATAGTCGTCACCCTTTGCGGCCAGGGTTATCTTTCCGGCATAAGAGAAGGCCCAGGTACTGCTGGAACTAGATAAGATCAATGAGAAACAGCAAGTGGAAGGTTTCAGAACATCTCCGTCTTTCATATTGTCGATGCAGTCGAAATACGCGCTGAGCCAGAAGGCATCGTAAACCATTATGCCCGTACTGTGCGCCATAAGCAATGACTGCCCTTCCACCTCGGAGGTCCGCTGGACGGTTCCGTCGCTGAAATCAACAATTGTGGTCTTAAACTCTTCCTGACCTGATTGGATCGAGCCTTTTGGCTGTATCGTGGTTTTGGCAACCAACGACTTGTCGATGAGAAAACCGTCCGGCGTAAACAAATCCTTACTGCAGGATGTCGCCATCGCCGCAGAAATACTAATGAGGATAAGTGTCAGTATTCTTTTCATACCCGCTGCAAATTTACTTGTATTAATTCATAATTACATCTTAACGAATGTAGAAAGAATATCACTTTTCATTAAATTTACTGATACTTCCTTCGGAACGGTTATTCTATCATAAACTTAAACTATACGATATGAAAAAGATTCTGCTTCTTGCAGCCGTCGTGCTTGCTGCTGCAGCCTGCGGCTCTCCCTCACAAAAGGGGGCGGCGAATGACGGCCAGCGACTGTTCATCGGCGACGACATTGCTGTCGCACAGACCCAATACGGCAAAGTCCGGGGATATATCCTCGACGGTATCTATCAGTTCAAAGGCATTCCCTACGGTGCCCCTACCAGCGGTAAGAACCGCTTCATGCCTCCCCAGAAACCAGAGCCCTGGGACGGCATCCGCAACGCCTACAACTACGCCGAGTCTGCGCCCCAGGTGGTCGGCTATCCCCGTGAGCCCGAATCTGCCGCATATCTCGTAGACAACTGGAACTACGACCTCATCGGTGAAGACTGCCTCCGCCTGAACGTCTGGACTCCCAATCTCGACGCCGGCAAGAGGCCGGTGATCGTCTGGCTTCACGGAGGTGGATTCTCCAGCGGCAACGCCATCGAGCAGGACGGATATGGCGGAGAGAACCTTTCTCGCTATGGCGACATCGTCTTCTGCTCTGTCAACCACCGTCTGAACGCCTTCGGCTTCTCTGATTTCGCTGCCGTCGGCGGTGAGAAATACAAACACTCTGGCAATGTCGGAATGCTGGACATCGTGGCCGCACTGCAGTGGATACACGACAATATCGCCAACTTCGGCGGCGACCCGGGCAACGTGACCGTCATCGGCCAGTCTGGCGGCGGCTCCAAAGTCAGCATCATAGCTGCAATGCCCGCAGCCAAGGGTCTTGTGCACAAAGGCGTAGCCCTCTCAGGCAACTCTGTCCGCGGCGCTGACAAGGCTTCTGCCGAAAAACTCGGTGAATACATCCTCAAGGAAGCAGGGCTCAAGGCCTCGCAGATCGACAAACTGCAGGAGATGCCCTGGGAAGAATATTATGCCCTTGCGAACCGCGCTTCCCGCCGTATGGCAGCTGAGACAGGAATGCGTGCCGGCTTCAGCCCGGTTTCCGACGGCATCGACCTTCCTTTCAACTTCTTCGACCCCAACGACCCGAACGTTCCCGACATCCCGATGCTCTACTGCACGGTGTTCCAGGAGAGCAACCCCAACCGCACAGACGCTTCGCTTGAAAACATCACGATGGACGGCGTAGTGCAGCAGCTGAGCTCGCGTTACGGCGCCAACACCCGCCAGATAGTCGAAGCCTACGCCAAAACCTTCCCTGACTGCCGTCCCATCGAAATCTGGGCGCTGCTGACCGGAGTCCGCAGCAACGTCATCCGCGCTGCCAACACCAAGCTTCAGCAGAAATCTCCGGTATATATGGCCTGGTTCGGCTGGCAGCCGCCTCTGTTCGACGGCCGTATGCGTGCCTTCCACTGCCTGGACATCTGCTTCTGGCTGCACAACACAGACACGATGATCACCCATACCGGCGGCGGACCGAGGCCTATGGCGCTGTCAGACAAGATGGCCGACGCGCTGCTTGCATTTATGCGCACGGGCGACCCGAACTGCAAATCTCTCCCGGCCTGGCCGAAATACACTGCAGAGAACGGAGAAGTTATGGTGCTCAACGATGTCTGCGAGGTCAAGAACGATCCCGACCGCGAGTGCCGCACCGTCCTCGAAACGCTGATGGCTCAGTAAAACGATTACTTGCTAATCTCGTAAAGCTGGCAGGCGTGGGGACGCAGGGTGCCGGACAGTTCGCGCACCTTGCCTACCTTCTGTCCGTCCCACATAGTTACGACCTTGTGCGCGCCCTTGAGGGCAAGGGCATCTTCGAGGCTGAAGTTGAAGGGCGTCTCATCGTTGTTCTTGTTGAACACGGCAAGATAGACCTCGCCGGTACGGCTGTTTGTCGAGCTGACGGCCAGGATGCCGTTCTCGTCAGACACTTCGTGCACGCCGGTGCCTTCGCGGTGCATCTTCAGAACCTCCTCGTTGGTCAGCAGCGAGAGCGTGAACTCGTCGTTGCTCGGCAGGTCTCCACCGAACATCAGGGGGCTGCGGAAGATGGTGAAGAAGGTCATCAGGCTGTACTGCTCGTCCTTTGTGAGGCGGGTGTCGCGCTCCGCTCCCCTCTCTCCGCGGATGGAGATATGTCCGAGCGGAATCATATCGCAGTCGGGCCAGGTGCCGTCGCCGATGTAGGGATACCAGTCCTTGGCGACTCTCATCAGATGGGTAACGTCCCTCCAGATGTCCCATACATCATTGACCATACGCCACAGGTTAGCGTGGGTGCTGACGTGCTGCGCCGCTGCGACCGGAGTGGCTCCGGGAGAAGTGCTGAGCACGATGGAGCGGCCACACTGGTCGATGGCCTTGCGAATCATATCGATTTCGTCCTCGTGGTAGAACGGGGCCGAGAGGTCGTCTATCTTGATGTAGTCTACACCCCAGCTGGCATACAGGTCGAAGATCGAGTTGTAGTATTCCTGGGCGCCGGGCTTGGTAGCGTCGACGGTGTAGTTGTCGCGTAGCCACATACAAAGATGCTCGGTGTTGAATATCTGGTCGGCGGTGATGCCGTCGGTGCCCTTGACGGGCATCTTGGCGTCAACTGCTATGCGGGGGATGCCGCGCATTATGTGGATGCCGAATTTCAGGCCTTTGCCGTGGACATAGTCAGCCAATTCCTTGAAGCCTTTGCCGTCAGCGGCTGAAGGGAAGCGGTTGACTGCGGGCTGGTAGCGGCCCCATTCGTCGATCACGTAGCGGGGGTCGGTCTGGTTGTAGCCGCCGGCCTTGTCGTTCTCCACGAACCAGCGGATGTCGACGACGATATATTCCCAGCCGTACTTTTTGAGATTGGCCGCCATATAGTCGGCGTTTGCCTTGACTTCGCTCTCCACGACGGTCGGGCCGTAGCAGTCCCAGCTGTTCCAGCCCATCGGGGGTGTCAGGCTCCAGTCGCGGAAATCGCCGAATTGTTGAATCTCTACTGTCTTGGGGGTGCAGGCAGCCAGCACTGACAGTGCCATTGCTGCAATAAGAACTGAAATCTTTTTCATGTCAGGGAGTTATTATTACAAATATAACACTTTTGATTTATCAAAGATATTGCTACTTTTGCAGTCCGTTGACAGCGCAAATACTGTCGCCTGACGCCCGGATGGCGGAATCGGTAGACGCGCTGGTCTCAAACACCAGTGGCTGTAATGGCTGTGCCGGTTCGACCCCGGCTCCGGGTACTAAAATAGCTTGGCTCAATGCCAAGCTATTTTAGTACCAGTCGGCGCAAAGCGCCTCCTTTGTCTACGGGGGACACCCCCGAGCCCCCGCGGCCGCCGGCCGGGCTGCAGAAGCAGCCTTGAATTACAAGATTATTTCTTTTCAATCCCCCAGATTTGGTCACTTTTTGGTCACTTCTCAGCCTTCCCCACTGCACCGATGCTCTGGGGCTATTTGTTATCTATCAAGATGATGCGGAGTGAGACAAATAAATTGGAATTTAGTGCTCTAATTACTTCATACCAGCGATTCGGAGTTATTCCTGAAAAGAATACCCGAACCCAGCCTTGGCGACAAGAGCATCTCCATAAGGACCGATTTTCTTTCGAATGCGGGTTATGTTCACGTCCACCGTGCGGGGCGTGACTATGACATCATCCGGCCACACAGCTGACAGCAGCTGCTCCCGTGAAAACACCTTTCCCCGGTTCTCAAGAAAGAGTTTCAAGAGTTCATACTCGGTCTTTGTGAAGGAGACATCTGCTCCGTCCACGGTCACCTTCTTGGCATCAGTATCCATCTGGATGCCCAGATATCGGATTCCATTTCGGACCGCGCCGAGCCTGGCTTCCACGACATTGATGATGTAGTCTCCCGTCTTTTCGCATTCACTGACGAGGTCTGCATACACGGTCCCCTTGTCGTAACCGTAAAGATTGTCGTCCAGGCTATCAATATTCTGCTGTTTGAGTTTATTGCGGCAGGCATTGATCCTGCGTTCGATGTCTTCGGACAGCGCCAGGTCCAGTTCTTCCTTGCGTCCGGAAAGAAGGACATTCATCCGGGAAAGGGCTTCATTAACCAGCGAGAACATCCCCTGGATACCAGAATCCTGCTGCTCGGAAAACTCAATCTTGTTGTTCCTCTTCCGCCGAAGGATACGGGCCAGGTTGAAGCAGCTGTCACCCACGGACTCCAGTTCCCCGATCTGCCGGAGCATCGCCCGGATCATCTCTTTCGTATCATCGGACAGATGGGCTGACCCGAGATCTCCCAGGTATCGGCCAATCTCGTTCTCCATCCGGTCGCTGCCTTCCTCTCCCTTCTCGATGCGGTCATAAAGTCTGGAGAAACTCTGCTCGTCTTTCGCAGCATAAAGTTCCCGGACCAGCGCGAACATATGCTGAGTCTTTTCTCCATAAACGACAATCTCTTTCTGCGCCTGAAGCACGGAGATTTCCGGTGTTTTCATAATTCCGCCGCGGATATATTGAAGGCGGAATTCATCCTCCTCGTCAGACTTGCGGGGCCGGACAATCTTGCAAACCAGCTTTTCAATCTGCGGGATGAACCAAATCAAGAGAGCTGTATTGATGACATTGAATCCGGTATGGAAAGCCGCCAGCGTGAAGGAAAGCAACGTGGTATCTTGCTGTGGCGCTTCGGGATCGAGCCCAACGATGCCGCAGACCATCCTCACAAAAGGGAAGAAAACAATGAGCATCCAGATAACACCGAACACGTTGAACACCAGATGTGCCATTGCCGTACGTCGGGCCTGTGTGTTTGCATTCAGAGCCGCCAGATTGGCCGTGGACGTGGTGCCGATGTTCTCACCCATGACCAGCGCGATACCCTGATAGATGGAAATGGCTCCCGTGGCGCAAAGGACCATCGTAATGGCCATCAGCGCGGCAGAACTCTGGAGTATAGCGGTAAGGATAGTGCCAATGAGCAGGAAAAGCAGGATGGTGGCGTAATTGGTCTTGAAACTGGAGAAGAAATCAACGACGGCAGGTTTGCTGGCCAGATCCATCTCCACCCCTGTGCTCTTCAGAAGGACCATCGCATAGAGCAAGAAACCCAGGCCAATCAGGAAGTCGCCGAAATACCGATGCCTTCCGAGTTGAATAAAAGCGATACCGACGACCAGAACAGGCCAGACGATATTGACGATATTGAAAGAGAAACCAGCCGAAAGAATCCACGCTGTAAGCGTGGTGCCGATATTGGCGCCCATAATAACCGATATTGCCTGCGTCAAGGTAAGCAACGCTGCATTCACGAAGGACACCGTCATCACGGTTGTTGCCGACGATGACTGTACGGCTACAGTAATCAAAGCACCGGTGGCCACACCGGAGAAACGATTTCCAGTCATCGCTCCAAACAAATGACGAAGCTGTGGACCGGCCATTTTCTGCAAGGCCTCGCTGGTCATTTTCATACCGAATATCAGGATGGCGATAGAGCCAAGGAGTTTCAATACAATCAGCATAATCAATAAAATTCAGTGTAAAGATACACTCCGGGGTCGATTCTCTCAAGGCGTCAAATCAATTGTAACTGAATTTTAACCGCATCAGATGCCATTGTAATCACTTCGAAACATCCATATCCTATCTTTCGGAAAACTTGATGTAATATGAAAAAGATGCTCCTATTTGCTTTAGTCATAATGGCTTCCCTTTTCACGGGGTGCAAGCAGAGGATAGAGCAAGCTCCGGAAGAAGTCTTCAGTGCCTTTGGAACGATGTTTCCTGGCGCCATCGAGGTTGAATGGAGTAGACAAATCTCCACTTTTACGGCCGATTTCTATCACGATCAGCACGAAAAGCATGTTCAATTCGACAGTACTGGCACCTGGCTGCGTTCCAGAACGAGAATGTCCATCTATGAGGTCCCGGTACCCGTTATGGAAACGGCACGCAAATATAGCAATCGTAAAATAGATGATGTCTACCTGTTTGAGCAATCAAACGGAGCCGCAGCATACTACATGGTGGAATACAAACAAGAAACACCTTTTTCCACCAAACAGATCAGCATCCTTGCAGATGGAACAGTTCTATCTGCACTTTAATCAGATGGATATTGTCCCGAGATATTCCGATTTATCGAATACAAATCTACGAAAACCTTGATTAAGTGACAAATACGAACCGAGTCAATAGAAAAGAATCCCGGTGCTGGAGTCGACAGTCTGCACACATATTCAGACACGTGCAGATTTCATATTTTAGCTTAAAACTGGGGCATTATTTGGGGCACTAAAAACAAAAAAACGCCTCGCAGATATCTGCAAAGGCGTTTTTGGCGGTGCGGACGAGGCTCGAACTCGCGACCCCCGGCGTGACAGGCCGGTATTCTAACCAAACTGAACTACCGCACCGTGATGAAATGAACGTACTTTCATTGGGAAAGCGGATACAAAGGTACGGTTTTTTTTTTGAATCTGCAAGAGCTTCCTTCATTTTTTCGTATATTTGTTGTCCCGGGTACAGCCCCCGGCGAAACTGACAACCAATTTCTGACGATATGATCCTTTCTCTCCGGAAAACGGCCCTTGTCGCGGCGGCGCTTCTCGGCGCATGCGCGGCTTCCGGCCAGCACAAGGTACAGATTGCCGCGCACCGCGGCGACTGGAAATCAGAGGCGGCCCAAGGGGCCCAGAACTCCATCGCGTCCCTCCGGGCGGCCCAGGAAAAGAACCTGTGGGGCAGCGAGTTCGACCTCCAGCTGACCAGCGACGACATTGTCCTGGTCCATCACGACAACAACCACGAAGGGGTCCGGATCTGGGACAATCCCCACGCGGCGTTCCAGGGCTTCCGCCTGAAGGACGGCGAGCCGGTCCCGACCCTGGACGAATACCTCGCCCAGGGCGAAAAGGCACCGGAGACCGTCCTCGTCGTCGAATTGAAGAAACAGAAGGACAAGGCGCGCGAGGACCGGCTGACCGACAAGACCATCGCCGCGCTGAAGGCGCACGGGCTCTTCGACCCGGCCCGGGCGATCTTCATCTCCTTCAGCATGAATATCTGCGAACAGCTGGTCACCAAGGCCCCCGGCTTTACGGTCCAGTACCTCGACGGCGACATCGCCCCGGCAGCGCTCCACGCCAAAGGCATCAACGGCATCGACTACCACTACAAGAACTTCTACAAGCATCCCGAGTGGGTCGCGGAAGCCCATGACCTCGGCATGAGCGTCAATGTCTGGACCGTGGACCGGGAGGAGGACATCCGCGCGATGATCGGCCTCGGCGTGGACTGTATCACGACCAATGAGCCCGGACTCGTCCGCCAGATCCTTGGAGAACAGGAGCTTCGCAACATCCCTGCCGTGACGGATGACCCGCTGGCCAACCCCAGCGCCGTCGTCACGGCCGGCAACGCCCGCTTCACCGTCCTGACTTCCCGGCTGATCCGGATGGAATGGGCGGAGGACGGGCTGTTCGAGGACCGGGCGACGCTCGGCATCGTGAACCGCCGGCTGCCCGTCCCGGCCTTCAAGGTCAGCCGCTCCGGGAAGAAAGTCACCATCAGGACCGCCGATGTGACCCTGACCTACAAAGGCGACGGCAAGTTCGACGAAGGGAACCTGTCCGTTGCATTCAGCCTCCCCGCGGGTACCGACAAGAAGGGCAGGCCCGTTTCCAAGGAGGTCACCTGGCATCCCGGCATGGACGACAGCGGAAACCTGCTCGGCACGACCCGCACGCTCGACGGCTATTCGGGTGACAACACCAAGACACGGGATCCCTTCGACAAAGGCGTCGCTTCCCGTGACGGCTGGGCCGTCATCGACGAGAGCACCCGCCAGGTGTTCGTCCCCGTGAAGAGCGACTGGAAGAACTGGGTTGCCAACCGCCCGGCCGGCGACCGGCAGGACCTCTACATGTTCGCCTACGGCCATGATTACAAGGCTGCCGTCAGCGATTTCACGAAGGTGGCCGGGCGCATTCCCCTGCCGCCGAAGTATTCCCTCGGCTACTGGTGGTGCCGGTTCTGGCAGTATTCCGACTTCGAATTCGTGGACCTCGGCAAGCAGATCCGCTCCTTCGGCATCCCGATCGACGTGATGGTCCTCGACATGGACTGGCACGAGACCTGGTCGCTCCGGCGCTCGAACCCGCCCAAGGATGAATTCGGCCAGCGCATCGGCTGGACCGGCTACACCTGGAATGCCACCCTCTTCCCGAACCCGGCCAACCACCTGCAGGACCTCCACGACCTCGGTCTCAAAACGACCCTCAACCTCCACCCCGCCTCCGGCATCCAGCCGTATGAAGAGCCCTATGACCGCTTCGTGAAAGACTATCTGTCAAGGACTTCCGACTACGACGGACCCAAGGGTTACATCAAGGAGGACGGCACCAAGGCCCCGGTCCCTTTCCGCATCGACCAGGAAGCCTGGGCCGACGCCTACTTCAATTCCGTCATCCGTCCCTTCGAGCGGCAGGGCGTCGATTTCTGGTGGCTCGACTGGCAGCAGTGGCGGCTCAGCAACTACACGGAAGGCCTCTCCAACACCTTCTGGCTCAACTACACCTTCTTCAACGACATCGTCCGCCAGAGCGCGCACGAGGGCGTGTATGCCCGCCGCCCGATCATCTATCACCGCTGGGGCGGCATCGGGAGCCACCGGTACCAGATCGGCTTCTCCGGCGATACCCAGGCCAGTTGGAAGGTCCTCTCCTGCCTTCCCTGGTTCACCGCCACCTCTTCCAACGTCGGTTACGGCTACTGGGGCCATGATATCGGCGGCCACATGCAGCCCGCCGGCGTGAAGGAAACGGATCCCGAACTCTACACGCGCTGGCTCCAGAGCGGCGTCTTCACCCCGATCTTCAAGACCCACTCCACCAAGGACATGACCATGGAGAAGCGCTTCTGGGTCTTCCCGGACCATTTCGACGCCATGCGCAAGGCCATCCGGCTCCGCTACGACCTTTCCCCGTACATCTACGGCGCGGCCCGGCAGACCTATGATACAGGCATTTCCATGTGCCGGCCCCTCTATTATGCGTATCCGGAAGAGGAAAATGCCTACACCTGGAAGGAAGAATTCCTCTTCGGTGACGACATCCTCGCCACGACGGTCTGCACGCCGGTGGACAAGGTCACCGGCCTCGCCCCGCGCAGCATGTGGTTCCCCGCCGGGAACGACTGGTACGACGCCGCGACCGGCATGATGTACAAGGGCGGCACGACGGCGGACCTCGAGTACACCATCGACGAGAACCCGTATTTCGTCAAGGCCGGTGCCATCATCCCGATGGCTTCCCCCGAAATCGCGTCCCTCCAGGACAAGGACAACACCCTCGTCCTCTACGTCGCCCCGGGCCACGGAAAGTCAGAAACGACTGTCTATGAGGACGATGGATCGACGCAGGCCTACCATACCGACTATGCCGTCACCCATGTGGCCAAGGAATCCGACGCCGCGGCGCTGAAACTGACCGTCGGCGCCCGGGAGGGCTCCTACCTCGGCATCGACACGAAGCGCACGCTCCGCGTCGTGCTCGAAGGGGTCTTCGCCCCCGTCTCCGTCCGCGTCAACGGCGCCGAAGTCCCCTACTCCCGTTTCGCCGGGAAAGAGGCGAAGGAGGGCAAGAGCGTATGGGGCTATGACGGGAAGGAACTCGCGGCCGTCATCTATCTCGCCGAGGCGGACGCCGCCCAGGCGGTCACCCTCGAGGCGACGTATGACGACTATGCCGCCACGCACGAGTCTTTGCTGCGCGGCAAGAAGGCCATGATCAAGCGGATGATGATCCTGACGCCGGAATCCAAGATGGTCTTCGCGGCGACGGAAGACCCGTGGAAGACGCTCCCGCAGCCGATCATGCACCTGGCGCAGTGCTCCAGTTTCATCCTGGAGGACTGCTTCCATGCCGGGAAGTACCTGGAAATGATCAACGTGGATGAGTTGGACCGGGAAATCGACGCCCAGAACCTGACGCCGGACTTCAAGACGAAGCTCAAGGCGCAGATCCGCGTCTATTAGAGGAACCGGAGGATTTCCTTGAATGTGGCCACCTTCGCCAGGCGGGGGTGGTCATATTCTTCTACCTCCTCGTAGGCCCAGGAGAGGTGGAAAGGGATATGGATGCCGCTGCCGCCGATCCGGAGGACCGGGTCGATGTCGGAGCGGAAGGAATTGCCGACCATCAGGAACGCCTCCGGCGGGCAGCCGTTCGCCCCGCAGAGGCGCCGGTAGGACGATTCGTCCTTGTGGGCGACGATGAGGACGTCGTCGAAGAGCGGAGCAAGGCCGCTGCGGCGGATTTTCGCCGTCTGCTCCTGCAGGTCCCCCTTGGTGTAGAGAATGAGCCGGTAGCGGCCGCGAAGGGCCTCCAGCGTCTCCACGACGCCGTCCAGCGGCGTGGCGGGCAGGTCGATGACCGCCCGCCCCGCCTGCAGGATGGTGTGGATTTCACCGGTGGAGGCGCCATAGGAGATGGCCGTTTCCACCAGGGACAGGGTAAAGGCCTTGCCGCCGAAGCCGAGGGAATCCATGTTGGCCAGTTCCCGCCGGGTGAGCTGCGCGAAGGTCTCCTCCGGCGGCCCGTACGGGAGCAGGGTCTCCTTGAACACCTGCTCGGCGGCGGTGAAATAGGACTGGCAATCCCAGAGCGTGTCGTCGGCGTCCACGGCGACAAGGCGGATGCGGCTGGTATCCATTATGCTGTCGGACAGGCGTTTCCGGAGTTAGCGGATCTCGATGCTGTAAGGCATTGCGGCGAAGACCCGGGCCGGCTGTTCGGCGTCCCTGGCGACTATTTCGAGCGTACGGCCGATGGCGGCGAAAGGCGTCCCGGCAAGGATGGACTTGTCGCGCTTGCTCTTCCCCATCATCTCCATGATCTGCTCCATCGCCGTCAGCGGACGCGGGAAAGCGGCCACCTGGTAATCGGACTCGGAGACCAGGCCGGCGAGGGAGGCGGCATACGCCACCGCATCGCCGAGCGTGCCGATCTCATCCACCAGCCCGATGCCAAGGGCCTCCGCCCCCGTCCAGACACGGCCCTGGGCGATCTCGTCGACCGCTTCCGGGGTCATGTCGCGGCCTTCGGCGACCATGTTCACGAACTGCGTGTAGATATCCTCGACATAGGCCTGGAGATAGGCTGTCTCCTCCCCGTCGAAAGGACGGACCAGGGAGAACATGTCGCTGTGCTTGTTGGAGCCGACCGTGACGACATTGACGTGGGCGACATCCTTGACGGTCTTGCTGAATTCCGGGATCAGGCTGAAAACGCCGATGGAACCGGTCAGGCAGGTCGCATCCGAATAGATCTTCTCACAGCCGTTGGAAATCCAATAACCGCCTGATGCTGCGTAGTTTCCATAGGAGGCAACCAGGGGCTTCTCCGCCTTCAGCAGGTCGAGGGCGTCCTTGATCTTGGCGGACGCCATGACGCTGCCGCCCGGGGAATTGACCCGCAGGACCACCGCCTTGACGGACTTGTCGCGGCGGACTTCATCAATGACGCGGACGAAACGGTCGCCGGCCATATTCTGGAGCTCATCCCCGTCGACAATGTCACCATCGGCGAAAATGACGGCGACGTTGGTCTTGCCGCCGGTGGCGGAAGGAGCCTTCGCCGCGACATAATCCGCGAACGGGATCAGGTGGAGGTCATCCTTGCTTTCAACCATCGCCAGGGTGCAGAGCTTGTCGACGAGTTTCTCATGGTTCACCAGGGAATCCACGAGCCCGGAGAGCAGGAAATCCTCCGGGAAATTGAGCTTGAGGTTGTCGATGAGGTCGTTGAACGCCGCCTCTTCGATGCCGCGGCTCTCGGCCATCACGCCCGAGCAGGTCTTCCAGATGGACTGGATCATCTCCTTGTGCTGCAGGAGGTTCTCCTCGCTCGGGGCATTCTTGATGAACATCTCCCCGGCAGACTTGAATTTGCCGTGGCGGATGAGCTGGTAGTGGACGCCGAACTTGTCAAGCAGGTCCTTCAGGAAAACCATCCGGCCGGAGAGTCCGATGAGCTGGGACATGCCGCCATGGGTCTCGCACATGAAGATCCTGTCGGCCGCCGTGTTCAGGTAGTAGGTCCCGTTGCCCGGGTTTTCCGTGTAGGCGACGACGGCCTTGCCGCTCTTGCGGAAGTCCACCAGGGCCGCCCGGAATTCCTCGAGGTCAGAAATGCCGCCGATGACGGCGTCGCCGCGCAGGAGGATGTATTTGACGGAAGGGTCCGCGGCGGCCGCCTTGATCGACTGGACCGCATCCCAGAGGCCGACGGTGGGAATCTGGGCGCCGCCCATGAACACGGCAGGGCCGCTGAAGGAGAGCTCCTGCGTCTGTTCGGCGAGGACGAATTCGTCATAATTGATGTCCAGGACCCCTTCGCGCGGAAGGACCGGCTTGGAGCCGCCGGAAAGCGCGGCCGAACCGGCCATGCCGACGAGGAAGATGAATCCGAGGATCCAGACGATGAACAGGCCGCAAAGGACGGCCAGCACCATTTTGACAAAATCTTTCATCTTATTGCATATTAATTATTTACAGCGTAGTGCTAACGGGGTTTCCGGACCGGCAGTTTCCGCGCCTTGGCCGGATCGAGGCGCATGTAGGCCGCGTCCAGGTCGGAAGGGTCGATCTCGGCTTCGTGGTTCGCCGGGCGGCGGTAATCCCGGAGCGAATGCGAGAAAAGCCAGTCATAGGGCTGGGGCAGGAGATAGATCCGCGCGAGGATGGAATGGTTGCAGCCATACAGCCAGGAGAAATGGACGCGGTCGGCCTGGCCGGTGCGGATCATCTTTTTCACGAGCGAATTGGAATGGGAGAAGGAGGTCACCTCGTCCTCCGTGCCGTGGATGATCCAGAGCGGGACCTCCGTCAGCGGTTCGACGGGTCCGGTGTAGCCGCCGCACATCGCGATGGCGGCCGCAATCTTGTCCGGATAGGCCGCGACCATCTTGAAGGTGCCCCAGCCGCCCATGCTTAAACCCATGACATAGAAGCGGTTCAGATCCGTATGGTAGCGTTCGCGGACCCAGTCCACCACCCGCATCAGGCGCTCGGGATTCCACCCCATGGACGGGCATTGCGGGGAGATGATGACCGCATTGATGTCCCGCCCGCGGCGAAGGGCATCCACGCAGCCATAGTGGGTGACCGTGTTGAGATCGCTGCCGATCAGGCTGCCGCCGTGCAGGCAGAGGATCAGCGGGAGATCGGTCCGTGTCGCATAGGACGCCGGCAGGTACAGCAGGAAATTATAGCCGTTCTTGACAGAATCGCGGTACTGCAGGAGCTGCTCCTCCCCTGCCGCGGACGACTGCGCCGCGGCGGCAAGGGGCAGCAGCAGCGCCGCCAGGAAAGAGAGCCATTTACCCATCTGCATCAGAGAGAAGGACAAAGATAAGAAAAATCGACCGAATTTGCCTATCTTTGCAGTTCGAAACGACAAAGACGAATGGCACAGAAACCTTCCATCCCCAAGGGGACCCGCGACTTCGGCCAGCAGGAAATGGCCGAACGGAACTATATCTTCGACACCATCCGGAGCGTGTTCCGGACCTACGGCTACCGCCAGATCGAGACGCCGGCCATGGAGAACCTCTCCACCCTGCTCGGCAAATACGGCGACGAGGGCGACAAGCTCCTGTTCCGGATCCTCAATTCCGGGGACGCTTTCGCCGGCATCGACCCGGATAGGCCGGTCGTGCCCCAGATCTGCGAAAAGGGGCTGCGGTACGACCTGACCGTGCCGTTCGCCCGCTTTGTCGTCCAGCACCAGAACGAGATCTCCTTCCCGTTCAAGCGTTTCCAGATCCAGCCCGTCTGGCGGGCCGACCGGCCGCAGAAAGGCCGCTACCGCGAATTCTACCAGTGCGACGTGGACGTCGTCGGTTCGCGGTCCCAGGTCAACGAACTCGAACTGGTCCAGATCGTGGACCGCGTGTTCTCCCTGCTGGATGTCCGTGTGCTCATCAAGGTCAACAACCGCAAGGTCCTCACCGGCTTCGCGGAAATCTGCGGATTCCCGGAGCGGGTGGTCGACATCACCGTCGCCATCGACAAGCTCGACAAGATCGGCCTGGAGAAGGTCGAGGAAGAGATGATGGACAAGGGACTCAGCGCCGAAGCCGTCGCCGTGCTGCGCCCGATCCTCCTCCTTTCCGGCTCTACGGAAGAGAAGCTTTCCACCATGCGGGGGCTCATGAACGGCGGTTCCGCCTCCGGCATCGTATCCGAGACCGGCCTCAAAGGCCTCGACGAACTCGAGGAGCTCTTCGGTCTCATCGCGGCGGCAGGGATTGCCCAGGGGGTCGAGATCGACCTCTCCCTCGCCCGCGGCCTCAACTATTACACCGGTGCCATCTTCGAGGTCAAGGCCCTCGATTTCCCGATCGGAAGTATCTGTGGCGGCGGTCGTTATGACAATCTCACCGGCATCTTCGGCCTCCCGGACCTGTCCGGCGTCGGCATTTCCTTCGGCGCCGACCGCATCTACGACGTCCTCAAAGGGCTCGGCAAATTCCCCGCCGACCTCGCCACCGGCACCCGGCTGCTTTTCGCGGTCATGGGCGCGGAGGAACTCCGCTACGTCCTTCCGCTCGCCCGGACGCTGCGGGAACGCGGCGTCTCCGTCGAGGTCTGGCCCGACGCCGGCAAACTCAAGAAGCAGTTCGACTATGCCGCCCGGAAGAACATCCCCTTCATCTCCATCAACGGTACGGACGAAATCGCCGCGGGGACCGTCAACGTCAAAAACCTCATCACCGGCGAGCAAAAGGCCTTCCCCGCTGCCGATCCGGACGCCCTCCTGGCCTTTTTGGCCTGAGGACGGCAAAAAGATTTGGTCAATTCAAAAAAAGTCCTTACCTTTGCAGTCCAATACCGCGGAGTAGAGCAGTCGGTAGCTCGTCGGGCTCATAACCCGGAGGTCGCAGGTTCGAGTCCTGCCTCCGCTACTAGAAAACAAACCAGCCGTTCATCGGTTGGTTTGTTTTCTAATGGGGCAGGACGAGAACCGAAGGTTCGAACCGACGCAGCAGCCGAGTGCAATGGGAGCTCGCTTCCATTGCCGAGGCGCCAGGAGGAAAAGCCGCCGCAGGCGGGTTAGTCCTGCCTCCGCTACTACAGAAAAGCACAAGTGCTTGATAATCAATGGCTATCCTTTCGAGGGTAGCCATTATTCTTTTCTTGATTGAAGGTGTAGAGGCGGGGTGCGATTTTTGTAGTTTTCTAAAGTATGAAGTCGTTGCAAATCATTTTCTTGCAGGCATGCCTGTTGATTATGGCCGCGTGCGGCCCCAAAGGCCCCCGTGTCGTACAAAAGGAGGGCTTTACGCTCATTTACGACACTTTGGCTTTTGACGTGAGCGATATCGACTTTCGTTCGGATTTTCCGTTGGAATTTGTGAACGTTGTGCCCTTGGATGACGAGTATTTGTGTGCATTCGAGCAGATGAAACCAGGACCCTATTCTCCTTACCCCCAAAGATACCTACTGAGAGTTGACCGAGAAACTGGAAAAACCCACGCCGTCGTTTTTCCGGAGAGACAACATCTTCATTGGAACATCAAGGAAAGGGGCGGTGATGTTTATATGGTTTACCCCGAGTGGTGTGATACGATGTGGCGCTTCATTCCGGAACAGGAAGCCTGGGAGGACGCGACCGAGTATCGGGATGTCGTCTATGAAGATGAGGACTATCGGGTTTATAGCAGGGGGATGCATTACTCCCCAGATCATACTTGGTTTTTAGACAAGCAGACAGGAAATCAGTATGTGTTTCCAGTGGCAGCAGGACAAGTTCTCCGCTTCAATGGCTATTTCTATTTCACGGACCTTGCACGCTTCCGCGGATTGGCCGATCCGAAGGTCGGCATCCTATGTGATAGCCTGTCTGATTATGCGTCAACACTTACGGAATCACACCCCATGATGCCTTCCGCCCTCAGGTCCCGTTACTGGGAAATGAAGGTATTTGGAACCATCTATGCTTTTGGGGAAGGTAATGACGGCTATAACGGGTGCGAATATGTCTGGCAATGTCCCGACACAGTTTTCAACGCATCTTTTAAGGCGCAGAAGTCCATGTATCAAATCGTTACCGACCCGGAAACCACCTGGATCGCTCAAGTTACCGGCCAAGGCTTAAAACGGATTGTGAACTTAGAAAAACGGTATGATGCCTGGCGTGTTGGCCAAGACCAGCTTTGCTATCAGGATGACACCACCAACATCGGCATCATCGAACTGGGTGACACCCTCCGTTTCCACCACCTACATTATTAACGAGAGAATCACAAGTATTTTGCCCTCATCATAGTTCGAGGACCCAGGAAAACAACCTCGGAAAGGCAAAAAACGTGAAATCTTAATTATCTCAATATCAGCCATATAGCGTTTAAGGAATCAGAACGAAAAACGTTTCCTCCTCAATATCGGCCTATTTTGAGGATGGAAATGCTATAATAGGATGAGATCACCATCGACAAAGCCCAAGCCAAGGCCTTGCTTGCTGCGGAGCAAGGAGGCGTACTTCCCCTTCTTCAGGTACTTCCTCAAATGAGACTCCATCTGGGCCAGTATCTTTTCCCAAGATTGGCGACTTGACCACTTTAATGGCTGCTCCCGGTTATTGAACACCTCGTCACATGCCCAATCACTATCCTT
>JAFROX010000006.1 GCA_017429475.1 Bacteroidales bacterium | reverse complement strand
TTACTGTCAGTTGCTTTTGTGCTTTGCGCCTTCACCTGGAGCGCGCTCGCACAGAACGTGATAGTTAAAGGAGTTGTGAAGGACACCGACGGCCAGACCGTTATCGGCGCCAGTGTTCTTCAGAAAGGTACGCTCAACGGTATCACTACCGATGCCGACGGCGGATTCCAATTGACAGTTCCTTCCAATGCGACTCTTCAGGTATCCTTCATCGGTTACAAGACCGTTGAGATTCCCGTGAACAACCGCACGACCATCAATGTCACTCTGGAAGAGGACAGGGAGATGCTCGAAGAGACTGTCGTTATCGGTTACGGTACTGCCAAACGTTCTGACGTTACCGGTTCAATTTCTTCTGTGAACCAGGAGGTATTGCGTCAGATTCCGGGCAGTGACATCACCTACGCCCTCCAAGGCCGTGTTGCCGGCGTCGAGATGAGGTCAACCTCATCAACTCCCGGCGCCTCAATGCGTATCCGTATCCGCGGTACCCGTTCGCTTTCTGCCAGCAACGACCCTCTGATCATCCTCGACGGTGTACCTTATTCTGGTAACCTTCAGGATATCAATGCCGACGACATCAAGAGCCTCGACATTTTGAAAGATGCCTCATCAACCGCCATCTACGGTTCCCGCGGTGCGAACGGCGTCATTATGATCACCACCGAGCACGGCCAGCAGGGCCAGCCCGCACGTGTGACCATCAGCAGCCAGGCAGCTTACAAGCAGTGGCTGAAATATCCGTTCATGAACACTGCACAGTACACCACCATGCGTGACCTCGCCAAGAAGTACAACGATACCTCAGACGAGCAGCGTGACCTGTACGACACCGACTGGCAGGACATCTACTACGAGCCCGGTTTCATGATCCAGAACAACCTCTCTGTTACCGGCGGCACCAACGGCGGCCACTATTCTTTCGGCGTAGGTTACTACAAGGATGAGTCAAACGTTCCTACCGAGGGTTTCGACCGTGTTAACGTACGCGCCAGCCTCGACCAGGGCATCGGCAAATACTTCACCTTCGGTTTCACCACCAACCTCGGCCTCAACCGGAACTACGGTAATGCCGGCGGTGCGCAGACCGACCTGACCCCTATGATCAACCCCTGGATCGATCCTTCAAAGGGCAACGTATCGGGCAATACCCGTCTGGAAGGCCTTCTGATGCCCAAGGACAACAACTACATCGCAAAGACACGTGCCTTGATGTATGACATCCAGGACCAGAACATCAGCGTCAACAAGAGGTACACCGCCTATACTAGCGGTTATGCAGAGGTTGAGGCTCCGTTCCTCAAAGGCTTGAAATACAGGATCAACGCAGGTGCCAACATCCGTATCCTCGAAAATGGTTCATTCCGCGGCCAGGGCATCCTCAGCAATGTCCCGACCAACCCTTCAAGCGCATCACGATACTGGGGCAACAGCACCAACTGGACTCTCGAGAACCTTCTCACCTTCAACCGGACCTTCAATGACGTGCATCAGCTCAGCCTGACCGCCATGTACTCTGCCGAGAAAACTGTCGACTACCGCACCAGCTACTCTATCCAGGGTGTCGGCGCCGATTTCATGCAGTATTACCAGATGGGTTACTACGACAACCTCACGATGAGCCCCGGCAACCAGTCATATTCAGATTACGGTCTGATGTCATGGATGGGTCGTGTAATGTACACTTATGCAAATAAGTACATGATTACCGCAATGGTCCGCAGCGATGGTTCTTCACGTCTGGCAGAAGGCCGCAAGTGGCATACTTATCCTGCCGTATCAGTTGGTTGGAACATCAGCAACGAGGACTTTATGGACAATGTTGCCTGGGTTGATATGTTGAAGATCCGCGCCGGTTACGGCCAGACTTCAAACCAGGCCATCTCACCTTATGCTACCCTCGGCCAGTTGAGCACTTCTCCCTACAACTTCGGTGAAAGCGGAGACTATCAGCTCGGTTATTACGTAAGCTCACTTCCCAACACCAACCTCGGATGGGAGTATTCAGAGACCTGGAACCTCGGTCTTGACTACGCACTGTTCAACAACCGCATCAACGGTGTCATCGAGTACTACCACGTGCTCACCACTGACTTGTTGATGAATGTTTCTCTTCCTCCTTCAGGAGGTGTGGGAAGCTACACTGCAAACATAGGTAAGACTATGAACAACGGTATCGAGTTCACCATCAACGGCAACATCATCCAGCATCGCGGCGACGGCTTCAACTGGAGCGCCGGCCTGAACTTCTACCACAACCACAATGAAATCGTCGAGCTTGCCACAGGCCAGGATGACTACAACAACAACTGGTACATCGGCTATCCTGTGAACTCATTCCGCGATTTCGTATATGACGGTATATGGCAGGCTGATGAAGAAGAAGCCATGAAGATTCAGGAAGGCGGTAACGTAGGTATGATCAAGGTCAAATACGAAGGAAAGAGGTATGATGATAATGGCAACGAAGAGCCTCTCTACGACGCCAACGGACTTCCCAGGTTCCAGGTCAGCGACGCCGACAAGGTTATCCAGACTTACGAACCCAAACTTCAGGGTGGTTTCAACACCATGCTCACCTGGAAAGGCTTCGACCTCAACATCGTCGGCAGCTTCCAGATCGGCGGTCTGATGCTGTCAGGCACCCACTATTCTTATACCAACCAGATTTCCGGCCGTCGTGGTAACCTCCTCGTAGATTACTGGACTCCCGAGAATACAGACGCCCACTGGCCCGCTCCCGGCGGGGTGGCAGAAAACGACGACTCTCCGCGTCACCAGCGTTGTGCATCTATATATGATGCATCAAACCTCCTCATCAACACCATCACCCTCGGTTACAACTTTGCCAACCTCAAGGGTGTGAAGAACATCGGCCTCCGCAACTTCCGTCTTTATGCAACTGTTCAGAACCCCTTTATGTTCTCTCCGTTCATCAAAGCCAACGGTTTCCGCCCGATGTCAAACAGCGGTGCTTACAACGTCAACGCAGGTGGTACTCCTCAAACCATCAACTACATACTTGGTCTTAACCTGTCATTCTAATATTGATGAATATGAAAAAGATTAAAATATTTGCTACACTTGCAGTTCTCGTTGCCGTGCTCGCATCCTGCAGCGACGTGCTTGTCGAGCATAACAAGACTAAATACGAACCCGGTTTCTTCAGCAGCGACCAGGGCGTAGAAGGTGGTCTTACATATATGTATTACCATCTGAGATACCTCTTCGGACACGAAATGATGATCGACCACCAGGAAGCCGGTACCGATGAGTTCACTTGGGCAGAGTCTGCTACAGACGGCCACAAGATTGCCGATATGAATGAGGGTGACCTCAACTGGACTGCATCCCAGAACCCTTGCTCAGGCATGTGGACCTGGTGCTTCCGCAACATCAACACCGCCAATGGTGTAATTGAGAACGGCGAGGCCAACGGTGTAGCAGCATCACTGCTTGCAGAGGCCCGTTTCTTCCGTGCATTCGACTATTTCTACCTCGTGCAGACTTTCGGCGGCGTTCCGCTGGACCTCGGCTCAGGCGAGCTGGCATTCAACTCATCCCCCAGTACCTACTCTATCCGTAATACTGTAGACGAGGTTTATGAGAAATGTATCTTCCCCGACCTGGAGTATGCAGTGTCAAATCTTCCCGATTCACCCCGTAAGGTGGGTACTGTCACCAAGACTACCGCCCGCCTCTATCTTTCAAAGGCTTATCTGACCTATGCATGGTGGAACGAGAACCCGAACAATATCTTCACTTATCCCGAAACTTCCGCACGCAGCGCTTCAAAAGCTCAGGGTTATTTCCAGAAAGCTTATGAAACTGCAATGGCAGGTATCAACAATCCCGGCCCTTACGGCCTTCTTGATAACTACTATGACGTGTGGAGAGGAGACAACGGCTACAACAAGGAGGTTGTCCTCTTTGCCGATTACACTTCACAGGATTCTTACTACGGCGCCACTCCCGGCGGTCTTACCGGATATCAGGGCGGTGACGGTCAGAACTCGGCATTCTGGATGATGAACCCGAACTACACCAACCTTTATCTCGCAACTACAGCTGATCCTGCAGTCATCAAGGATGGCGTGGAGAGCTTCCCTGGCGGAAGGTCCGCTGCCATCACCCGTGCCGGTGAGCAGGGTTACGGCCGTCCCTGGGCCCGTATGGCTCCGGTACACAGCGTGTTCTACAACATCTTCAACGATGAGCGCGACTCACGTCTCGACGTAACCTTCAATCTGGCTTACAAACAGAACCAGACCCGTTACTATGGCAAGACTGTTTACGGCGCACAAGGCCAGCCTTATGCAGCTGATGCGGTTTGCCTCAAGTTCATCCCCAACCAGCCTAAGGGTGTTGTAAGCTATCCTTCAGACCGCGGTGCCAAAGCCAACGGCGCCAACGCATTCGGTGCAGGTACGATGGACGGTGAGAACGCATACGTTATCGAGTATAACCACATCGGCCGCCGTAATTTCGTGGGTCCCTGGAAGAGGTCAATCTACCTGACTACCGGTTCTACTGCTGTCGGCTCTATCAAGACTAACAATACTCCCGGACAGGTCAACATCGGCAACCCGACTCCCAACATCATCGCACGTTTCGCTGAATTCTACTTCGTAGCTGCCGAGGCTGCTATCAAGGGAGCGTCAGGCGGACAGGCCGCAGCACACGAGATGATGTCAGTCATCCGCTCACGTGCAGGTAATTATAAGTATTCTGTTGCAGAAGGTCCTTCAGCCCTTGAACCGGCAGAGGTCAACCGCAACTACAGCGCAGAACTGGTTGCAGCCATCCCTTCGGAGATCACCATCGACTGGCTCCTCGATGAGTACAGCCGCGAGTTCTTCGCAGAGTACCGTCGTTGGTATGACCTCGTACGTACCCAGAAGTGGGTTGAAAGGGCTTCGACCTATCTGATGGGTGACGACTACAATGCAGGTGATACCATGGAGAAGACATTCAAGCGTGATATCAAAGATTACTATTGGCTCCGTCCTATTCCTGTAGGACAGCTTAACGGTCTGGTTATGGAGAAAGATGAGCTTGATGCTTATCAAAATCCCGGCTATCCGAAACCTTCAGCTGAAAAGCAGAATTAGTAATCCTACTGGTCAGTTTAAAAGGTGGCTCGTAAGAGTCACCTTTCTTTTCATAATATATGGAGTTAAAGATGCCTTGGATAATCCATCTGATCATGAAGAATACGAACAATACGGATTGTATTATTTGCCTGGATACGGTAAAAAACGATATGACGTCCAATATGATAGCCATATAGGCCTGGACGTATTTCATCGTAGGTGCGTCCCACAGTTCCATTTCTTTGGGCCAGATACTCACAAGCATCAAGCAGCTTGTTAAAATAAAGGACAGCTTGCTCTTCCGACCAGGTTCGCCTTGTATAATCAGCAATTTCGCGAAGGTCTTTCTTAGAGCGCTCAGAAAGAATAAACTCAGCCATTATCAGACCTCCACCCCTCTCTCAACTCCACAAGAAAAGCATCTCTGTCAAAACCGATGACATCCGGGCTTGCGTCTCCCTCATCAATGGCACTGCGGAGTGCTTCCATACGAGCCTCGTCTTCTTCCAATTTTCGCAAAGCGGCACGCAACACTTCGCTGGCATTATTATACCTGCCACCGGCAATGCTTGCCTTTATAAACTCTTCATAATGCTGACCTAAAGCCACAGTCACTGTCCTTGCCATAACTATAATGATAAGATATCACAAATGTAAGAATATTTCTTACAACCACAAAAAAAGGACGGCTATTATAGCCGTCCTCAATAATGAGTGCTGTACAATACGGTATACTATACGATACCCTGTGCAAGCATAGCATCGGCAACTTTCATGAAGCCGGAAATGTTGGCACCCTTCACGTAGTTGATGTAACCGTCGGGCTCGGTACCGTACTTCACGCAGGCGCTGTGGATGTTGCTCATAATGCCACGCAGGCGCTGGTCTACTTCTTCAGCGCTCCAGCCGAGCCTCATTGAGTTCTGGCTCATCTCGAGACCTGAGGTTGCAACGCCACCGGCGTTGGAAGCCTTACCGGGAGAGTAGAGGATCTTGGCAGCCTGGAACTTAGCAATCGCATCGGGAGTGGTAGGCATATTGGCACCTTCCACTACGCACTTGCAGCCGTTCTTGAGCAGCATGTCAGCCTCTGCACCGTTGAGCTCGTTCTGGGTGGCGCAAGGCATTGCGATGTCGCATTTCTCGCCCCAGGGACGTGCATCGGCCACATACTTGGCTGTCGGATATTTGACTGCATACTCTTTGATACGTCCGCGGAGAACGTTCTTCAGCTGGAAGATGTACTGAAGTTTCTCGGGGCTGATTCCGTCCGGATCGTAGATGTATCCGTTGGAGTCAGACATAGTCATTACAGTTGCTCCGAGCTCGGTAGCTTTCTTAGCTGCGAACTGGGCCACGTTACCGCTGCCTGAGATGCAGACTTTCTTGCCCTTGTAGCTGTCACCGCGGGTTGCAAGCATAGCCTCTCCGAAATAGCAGGCGCCATAACCGGTAGCCTCGGGACGCATCAGCGAACCGCCGAATGAAATGCCCTTGCCTGTGAATGTACCAGTGAATTCGTTGCTCAGACGTTTGTACTGTCCGAACATATATGCTACCTCGCGTCCGCCTACTCCGATGTCACCGGCAGGAACGTCGGTGTCGGGACCGATGTGACGGTAGAGCTCAGTGATGAAACTCTGGCAGAAACGCATCACCTCCATATCAGACTTGCCTTTGGGATCGAAGTTGCTGCCGCCTTTGCCGCCGCCCATAGGAAGGGTTGTAAGGCTGTTCTTGAAGGTCTGCTCGAAAGCAAGGAACTTGAGGATGCTCAGGTTTACGCTTGCATGGAAACGGACGCCACCTTTGTACGGGCCGATTGCGCTGTTCATCTGTACGCGGTAACCTTTGTTGATCACCACCTCACCGGCGTCATTGACCCAGGGGACACGGAACATTATCACACGCTCGGGCTCCACGATGCGCTCCATCACCTTGAGTTTCATAAGCTGGGGACTCTCGACGATGTAGTCAGCGACACTCTCTACGACTTCTCTAACGGCCTGGTGGAACTCAGGCTCGCCCGGGTTCTTTGTGACAAGTTCATTCATGAAATTGTCTACGTAAGTTTTTGCATTCATAATAACTCTTTGTATTTGGTATTGTTTAACTATTCTTCTTTCTTGATTATAGCCTTGCGTGACTGGCCGTCCACGTAGATGTAGAGCGGCTCGTCGAAAGCAACCATCCTCAGATATTCTCCGTCCTTCACTGCCGGCATCTTGTCAAGTATATCCAGGTTCAGGCTGCCGTCTCCGTGACCGGGGTCGAGCGAGAGGTAGCCTACGCCCAGAGAAGTTACATTCTGGAAGAAGTGGGTGCCCTGGCTGGCCTCGATATTGAACTCCGGAAGGGCCGACTCTATGATCACCCTGGCCTCCGAGATATGGTCCCAGCGGACGGGAACGCCCAGCAGAGGATCCGTAGAGCCCCATCGGCCGGTACCGATCAGCACGTATTCCTGATGGTTCTCCTTAAGATATCTGTTGAATTCACGAAGTTCTTCAGCAATTGCCTCGGTCGTCAGCGGAGAGAACTTGTCGAACTTCATATATATCACGTGTCTGATGCCGCTCATCAGGCCTGTTCCAAGAGCCGCCTGAGAATAGACTATGGCATCCGAAGTATCTATCTTCGACCAGTCAAGTTTCTTGCTTTCATCGTTCTGGATGATGGGCCTTATCTGCAACAGGTAGAAGACCGGCGGCTCACCCGGAGCCACATCCATATTGACGGCGAACTCTATTTCCACAGGGCTGAGCAGTTCCTTCTCTCCTATCTCCAGCATTTCGCGGATAATCTCGGCAAGGGGGAAGGAATTGTACTTGAGGATCCGGTTGAAGGTAATCACCCTGAACGCAGACCCAAACGGAGCAGCCTCGCTGATGCGGTCGTTCAGGTAGTCGTAATACGAACAGGTGTATTTTGCGTTGCGGTATTTCTCTACCTCTGTAGAAGGAATGCGGACTATATTGACAGCATCGTTGGTTGAAGCCTTGAAACTGTTGGGATTCATATCCAGCGCCATTATCTCGGTCTGGGCTTCCTGGACGGCCAGAGTCGGTGTGGAAGTCTGGAGAACGTTGTCGGGATATACCGGGCAGAACCGCAGGGTCTTCTCTCCGTCGACGACAGCCTTGCCGAGGCCCATCGCGATGTTGCAGACACCGTCCTCGCACTTCTCGTGACCGATGGGGTACATATTGCGCGAACGGGCTACGCCTGAGAGCGTCGGGAAGTAATAGCCGTTGTCCTCGGTGCCGCAGACCTCCTGTATCAGCACGGCCATCTTTTCTTCCGACAGCACGTTCTGGGTGGACTGTATATATGCCCTTGACGAGGCGAAGAAAACCGAAGCATACACGCTCTTGATCGCGCGGATCAGCATACGCAGCATCTGGTCGTCATCCTCGCAGCGGGGTATCATATAAGTAGAATATACCCCCGCGAAAGGCTGATAATGCGAGTCTTCGAGTTTTGATGACGAACGGACTGCCAGCGGCCTGGTGCAGGTGACGACGAAGGCTTTCAGCTGGCTGTAGAGATAGGGCGGAACGATGCTGTTGAGGAACTCTGACAGCACGGAGTCGTCGTCCATTCCGTCTTCAAGTATGATGTTGCGAAGTCCGTTAAGAGCGAGGAAATCGTCGAAACAGTCAGTGGCGAGGACCACGCTGCGCGGTATCATTATCCTTACGTTCGGATATTTGAAATAGTGGTTGTGCTTTGCCAGCACACCGTTCATAAAAGCCAGGCCGCGGGCCTTGCCGCCGATGGAGCCCTCTCCTATCCTGGCGAAGCTGATGGCGTCGCTGTAGTGTTCTTCATCGAACTGTGCCACGATGCCCTGGCCGAGCATGCGGCGGTAGTCGTGGAACAGTTTGACAAGCGAGTTGCGGTGCGCCTCTGTGGACTCGAAATCGCTGCTGTTAATGCTTCTTAGCACCTTTGCCAGCGGGAACAGGCCGCGCGCATAAAGCCACTTGGACAGACGCATCTGGGAGAGGTTGTATTCCAGGACGTCGTCCGGAACTATCTTGATGAGCTCTTCCATCTGCTGAAGGTCGGCTGCGTGTCCGAAATTCATCACTGAACTTATAGATTCGAACTCGAAGTCGCCGAAGCAGAATTCCTTGAGGATATAATGCCTCAGGCTTTCAAGGAGGGTCGGGGAATTCTTGGCTATGAAACCGACACCCATACTGTCGGCCACCTGCTTGTACTCAGACTGTGAGGACTGAAGTATGACAGGCATCCAGGGGGTCTGCGCCTTCACCATCTTCGCGATCTCGATGCCGGCGTCTTTCTTCTCGTCATAGACCTTGTCGCCGGGCTTCCGGATCATTCCCACATCGGATATCACGCCGAGAAGGTTGTCCCTGTATTTGTTGTAGAGCTCGATTCCTTCTGACATATTGGTCGCCAGCAGTACTTTCGGGCGCGAACGCTTGCGCATTATCTGCTGATCCTCGTTGTATGCATCCTTGATGGATTCGTGGTTCTGCAGCAAAAGGACCTTGTAAAGCTCGGAAAGATAGCTGCTGTAGAAACGGATCGAGTCTTCTATCAGCAGGATGGCCTGTACGCCGTTTTCGAGAATGTCGTTTGCGGCGTTCAGCTTGTCCTCCATCAGCTTGATGATGGCTATGAGCAGGTCTGAACTTCCGTGCCAGCAGAAAAAATTGTCAATGGCAGAACTGGAGGTATCGTGAATCCGGCTGTAGACAGCCTTTGAAAAGCTGGAAAGCACCACGACCGGGAGGTCCGCCCTTACAGTTTTAATCTCCTCTGCGAAAGTGAAGACATCTCCGTCACCTCCTACGTTGAACATGGTAATGACGCAGTCGAAGTCGGATTCGGCCTTGAGATGGGCCAGAGCGTCTTCTGTGGTGGTAACGTGTACGATTGTGGGGGGATTGCTTATGTTTAGCTCGCTGTACTCTCTGTTGATCTGAGTTTCAATATGTCCGTCCTCTTCGAGGATGTATTCATCGTAGCTGCAGCAGACAAGAAGAATCTTGCGAATACGGTACTGCATTAGCTTATCTAGCTGCTGCTCAGCGAAATTCAGATGTATGACATTGTCCAGTTCCATGTTCATCGGCAAAGGTAAATAATTTAAAAAAAATGCTTTTGTTGCGATATTTTTGGATAATTCACAAATATTGATTATAATTATGAAATATTCAAGGCTTAATTGTATAACATTTTAAACAAAAACAAAAGTTCTCAAATATCATGAAAGTATCTGAAATAATGACCGCACTTGAAAAAAAATACGGTCATGAGCAGGAATACCTGCAAGCGGTACGCGAGGTGCTTGAATCTATCGAAGAAGTCTACAACCAACACCCCGAATTCGAGAAAGCCAAAATAGTTGAAAGGATCGTGGAGCCCGACAGGATTTTCACTTTCCGCGTAGTCTGGGTCGACGACAAGGGCGAAGTCCAGACCAATCTTGGATACCGCGTCCAGTTCAACGCCGCCATCGGTCCCTACAAGGGCGGCTTGCGCTTCCACAAGGCTGTGACTCCTTCAATGCTCAAATTCCTCGGTTTCGAGCAGACATTCAAGAACGCCCTCACCACCCTTCCTATGGGCGGCGGCAAAGGCGGCAGTGATTTCGATCCGAAAGGCAAGTCTGACGCCGAGATAATGCGTTTCTGCCAGGCTTTCATGCTTGAACTCTGGCGCAACATCGGTCCCGACACTGACGTTCCCGCAGGTGACGTGGGCGTAGGCGGACGCGAGATCGGATATCTCACCGGAATGTACAAGAAGCTTGCACGCGAATACAATACAGGCGTGCTGACAGGAAAGGGTATGACCTGGGGTGGAAGCATCCTGCGTCCCGAGGCAACCGGCTACGGCGCTCTCTACTTCACCAACCAGGTACTCAAGACCGCCGGCAAAGACATTGCGGGCAAGACCATCGCACTCAGCGGCTTCGGCAACGTAGCCTGGGGTGCCGCAAAGAAGGCCACTGAACTCGGCGCCAAGGTGATTGCAATATCAGGTCCCGACGGTGTATGCCACATTCCTGACGGCATCACTCCAGAGATGATAGACTATATGCTGGTTATGCGTTCTTCAAACCGCGACATCGTTTCGATGATGGCAGAGAAATTCCCTGACAAGGCATTCTTCACCCCCGGCAAGAAATCCTGGAGCATCAAGTGCGACATCGCGCTTCCCTGCGCATTCCAGAACGAGCTTACCGGTGAAGACGCCAAGGAACTGCTTGCCAACGGCACCTGGTGCTGCTGCGAGGTTTCCAATATGGGCTGCCGTCCCGAGGCTATCCACGAATTCCAGAAGGCAGGCATACTGTTCGCTCCGGGCAAGGCCGTCAACGCCGGCGGCGTGGCCACTTCAGGCCTTGAGATGACCCAGAACGCAAGCCATATCAGCTGGACTGCAGAAGAAGTAGATGCCAAACTGCATCACATCATGTCGTCAATCCACGAGCAGTGCGTGAAGTATGGCAGGAAAGAAGACGGAACCATCGACTACGTGAAAGGCGCCAACATCGCCGGCTTCATGAAAGTCGCAACTGCAATGCTCGAGCAAGGCACGATCTGATGCCGCTTGCTATTCTCAATAAAAAACAGCCTGCTTGAGCAGGCTGTTTTTTTTTATACCGTGGTTTTGCGCCAGAGCCATAGGGCTTCCTGCTTGGAGAGGAAGGGCTTGAGGGTTTCGTAGACGTGCTCGTTGTATTTGTAGAGCCACTGCTCTTCCTTGTGCGTAAGCAGCTTGAAATTGACGGGACGGATGTCGATGGGGACGAGTGTCATCGTGTCGAACTTGAAGAACTTGCCATATTCGCTCTCAGTGTATGGAACCACTGTTATGACATTCTCGGTGCGGATGCCGTACTGGCCTTCGATGTAGATTGCAGGCTCGTCGGAGAGCACCATGCCCTCGTCTATTACAAGGGGACTCTCCTCCATCCTGATCTGCGGGGCCTCGTGCACGCAGAGATGATGGCCGATGCCGTGGCTCGTGCCGTGATAATACATCTTGCCCGTATGATACATCGGGCCTCTCGCAAGGATATCCAGCTGGCTGCCGCGGGTGCCGGCCGGGAATATTGCCGTCGCAAGGTCGATCATTCCCTTGAGAACCAGTGTATAATCATCCCTCATCTGCTGGAGCAGACGGTCGCTGTGGCCCGAGAAATCGTTGCGGTCGCTGAGCATCAGCGTGCGAGTGGTATCCGTGGTGCCATAAGGATAGTGGGCACCTGTATCCATCAAAAGGAAGCCGTAGGGCTTGATCCTGGCTGCGTCCGCCTCGCAGGTGACACTGTAATGAGCCGAAGCCGCATTGGCGTTCCAGGCCACTATGGGCTCGAAACTCTCTCCGAGGTAATCCGGACACTCACTGCGGAACTCTTTCAGTTTCTCGGCTATCAGATATTCATTCAGCTTCCCTGACTGCAGATTCTCGTCGATGAACCTCAGCAGCTTCACCCAAGCGATTCCGTCGTTTATGAAGGCATTGCGGAAGCCTGCCAGCTCAACGGAATTCTTGCGGCTGCGAAGCCAGGCGACACTGCCTCCCGGGGTCGGGTCTTCTACAAAACGCCTGTCAACATCCTCAGCGGGTACGGTTGCAAAAGCAGCCGACCAGTTGTTGATGTTTATAGAGGAAGTACGGCATATCCTGGTAACCGAAGCATCGATGCCTCGAAGGAAATCGCGGAAGGAACCGTACTCGTGAAGTTTGACATTCTGAGATTCCAGATATGTCCGTGCCTGAGAAGCAAGACAATCGAGATGGCAGAAAAGATGGAGGCACTCTTCGGTCATCACACAGTATGAAAGCGCCACCGGATTGTATTCTATATCTTCGCCACGTAGATTGCAGAGCCACATTATCTCGTCGCAGGCGCTGATTATGTAAGCGAAACTGCCTTTGCATCCGAGTTTTGCCGCAACCGCGGCACACTTGTCGGCAATGCTCCTGCCGCTTATGCTCTCCGGCATATTGGCAACAGTCTTGCTCACGAGGGCGGGACGGTCCTTCCATATTTCCCGGAAGGGATCGTCCACTGCTTCCAGGACAGCCGGAGCGAGATCCCCGGTCAATGAAAGGAATTCCTGACGGCTGAAAAGGTCACCGTCGACTATCACCTTCGACACATTCATCGAATGCAGCCATCCGGCGACAGAAGGCGTGCCGGCGACCTTCAGTTTCATCAGTTCTATGCCGCTTCCCTCCAGCTGGCGGGCCGCCTGAATGAAATAGCGGCTGTCCGTCCAGAGAGCGGCTTTGTCAGTTGTGACCACAAGAGTGCCGGCAGAGCCGTCGAAGCCGCTCAGCCAGCCACGCACCTTGAAGTAATCAGGCACGTATTCGCCGAAATGGCAGTCATTCGAAGGTATTATGATTGCATCCGCGCCCTTGTCCGCGAGCATAGTGCGGACGGCTTCCATAGCCTGCCTGCGATCCATAGCTGCTAGTCTCTGTCAAGAGCCCTGTGCTCTATGTCCTTGTAGTAATTGACGGTGCCGACCTTGAGCTCCACGGTAGCTGCGTCATCACATACGATGATTCCCCTGGGGTGCAGCTGGAGGATGGAGATGGTCCACATATGGTTAACAGAACCTTCCACGGCGTGATAGAGGGCTCGTGCCTTGTTGTGTCCGTTGGCAAGGATGAGGACTTCATCGGCGTCCATCACCGTTGCTACGCCCACTGTCAGGGCAGTTTTCGGAACTTTCTCGAGATCGTGGCCGAAGAAACGGGAATTGGCGATGATAGTGTCAGTGGTCAGGTATTTGAGCCTTGTGCGTGAATTGAGGGATGAACCGGGCTCGTTGAATGCGATGTGGCCGTCAGGGCCGATGCCGCCCATAAACAGGTTGATGCCGCCGTATGACTTGATCTTAGCCTCGTAACGCTCGCATTCTGCCGTCAGGTCCTCGGCGTTGCCGTTCAGGATGTTGATGTTTTCCTTCTTGACATTGACGTGATTGAAGAAATTCTCATACATAAAAGTATGGTAGCTCTCAGGATGGTCTTCCGGAAGGCCTACGTATTCGTCCATGTTGAATGTGACGACATTTTCGAAGTTCACCTTCCCGGTTTCGTACAGATGGATCAGTTCCTTGTAGGTTCCGATAGGGGTTGAACCCGTCGGCAGACCGAGTACGAAGGGTTTCTCGGCGGTCGGCTGGAACTCATTGATTCTTTTGGCAATGTACTCTGCCGCCCACTGGGACATTTTCCCATAGGATTCTTCAATGATTAGTCTCATAATTCGTTTCTTATAATAGGTTTATTGTTTCAGTGTCACTTTGCCAGAAGCACCCTTGCGTTGGCCAGGGCTTCCGGGCTCAATTCCTGTCCGCTGAGCATTCTGGCTATCTCACGAACCCTTTCCTCCCCTTCTATCATCTTTATCTTGGACGAAGCCGTACGGTCATCGTCGAATTCCTTGTACACCAGGAAATGCGCGTCTCCCTTGCTTGCGACCTGAGGCAGGTGTGTTATCGCTATCACCTGCATCGAAGCGCCCATATCCACTATCATCTGTCCCATCCTGTCAGCTACGCTTCCCGACACTCCGACGTCTATCTCGTCGAAAATCATCGTGGGCATCTGCATATGCTGCGCCATCATTGCCTTCAGGCAGAGCATTATGCGGGACAGTTCGCCGCCGGAAGCAACCTTGGAGAGTTCTTTCGGCCTGTCCCCGCCGGATGACGAGAACACGAATATTACCTCGTCCGTCCCTGCCGGACCTCTCTCGGGCAGAGCCTCGAGATTCGTTCCGAAAGTGGCAAAGGGCATTTCCAGTCCCCTGATGGAGTCCTGGAGCGCCTGCGAAAGTTTCGGAGCCGCGGCGGCCCTTGATGCGTGCAGCTTCCCGGACAATGCAGCGCACTCGGCATCAGCGGCAGCAAGCTGCTTTTTCACTTCGGCAAGACGTTCACCGAGGTCCTCCCCTTCCTGCAGGGCGCCGCGAAGACTGTCCTCCAACTGGACAAGCGCCTCTTCGCTGTCCACCTCGTGCTTGCGCATCAAGCCGTAAATCAGCGCGATCCTGTTTTCCACAGCTTCGAGCCGGGCGTCGTCCACAGAAATGCGGTCCTGCTCGGCATCGATTTCCTGCATTATGTCCTTGAGTTCAATGCGTGACGACTCCAGACGTTGCAGCAGCGGTTCCAGCCTTTCAATGACCTTCGATGCCCTGGAAAGGTTCGTGCAGGCTTCTTTCAGCGCCGTCAGCACATCAGCCTGCTCATTGTCCAGGGATTTGACAGCCGCCTGCAGCGAAAGCTTGAGGTCCTCTGCGTTTGCAAGTTCCAACTGTTCCCGTTCCAGCCTCTCCAGTTCTCCTGCCTCCAGGGCGGCCTTGTCCAGCTGGTCGAACTGGAATTGCATATACTCGCGATTCTTTTGCTCCAGGGCGACTTTCTGTTCCAGTTCGCCCTGTTCCTTCAAAAGGGCGCGGAAACGCTTGTAGCAGGCCTCATATTCACCGAGAAGGGCGGAATTGCCGGCAAAGGAATCCAGTACCTTGCGCTGGAAAGAGCCGTCGCCGAGAAGCGTATGGCTGTTCTGGGAATGGATGTCGACCAGAGAGGCCGTGAACTTCTTCAATTCATCCAGAGTGACCGGCATATCGTCGACGAATGCCCTTGAACGTCCCTGTGGAGTCACCACACGGCGGACTATCCTCTGTTGCCCTTCGTCATCCGCAAACTCGGCTTCCACCACGCAGTTGCGGCTGCTGTCGCAGATAACGTCGGCATCGGCCTTCGCTCCCAGCAGGAGAGAAAGAGCGCCCAGCAGAATCGATTTTCCGGCACCGGTCTGACCTGTTATAATTACAAGATGCTTTGGAAATGAGATATCCAAAGCATCTATCAATGCGTAATTGTTTATGGTCAGCCGCGCCAGCATATGACTACTGCTGCGACTCAGCCTTTCTGTAGTAAATCTTGCCTTCCATGAACTCCTTGGTAGCAGTCAGGGCAGGTTTCGGAAGCCTTTCGTAATAACGGGAAATCTCAATCTGCTCCCTGTTTTCGAAAGTTTCCTCCAGAGTGTCGGCATAATTCGAGAATTCTTCGAGTTTCTTGCTGAGTTCCTGCTTCAGATCGGCGGCGATCTGGTTGGCTCTCTTTGCAATGATTACCGTAGATTCATAAATGTTGCCTGTAGGGGCTGCGATATCAGCCAGTTCCCTGGTTATGGTGTTGTTGACAACAGCCTGTTTCTTAACTTCCATTTCAGTCTATTCTTTTTACTATTCTGTTTACTCTTGCGTATATGTTGTCCAGTTCGCGACGATGCTTGCTCTCCGGATATTCACTCACGAAGTTGTAGTAGTCGTCGACAAACGACAGGTATCTTTCATGCTTCTTGTCGGCCACGCTGTTCTCGGCATACTTGTATGAAGACATCGCCACGAAGTAGAGGATCTCTTCCCTGTAACGGTTCTCGGCATCCTCCTTCAGAACGTTCTTCAAGGCATAGTGGGCCGCCAGATAATCTTCCATATGATAATAGAGGTGGGCGGCTTCGAATGCCTTCTTGTCGAGGCGTCCCTCGAGGTCGTCCTTCATCTTTTCGCACTCTTCCATATACTTGTTCTCCGGATAGAGCGTCATATAGCGGTTGAGTTCCGTCAGGGCCCTGTAAGTGGGAGTCTGGTCGAGCTCATAGCGGTAAGTGCTCTTGTAGAGGCAGTCGATGTAGAGGAATCTGGCCTGCTCGGCGAACGGACTCATAGGGAACACTGATATGAACTCCGAGAAATTGCTCTCGGCAGTGATGTAGTCCTTGTACCTGTAATTGCTGAGCGCCCAGTAGAACTGCACAGTGTCGTCCTGCGCCGTACCCTTGGTGGCCAGTGACAGGGATTCGAACATATCGGCGGCTTTCTGATATTTTCCATCATCGAAGAGCTCGAAAGCCTTGGCATATTTGGCCGGTATGTCATGTCCCCTGAGCAGCTTGTCATACTCCGTGGCACACGAAACCGTCAGGATGAGCGTAATGACTGAGATTATGATCGTTCTTGCTTTCATCAGAATTGTTTTTGGTGCCTATCCCTTCAAAAATCTCTCCAAATCCATCGCAGCCTTGCATCCGTTGCCAGCAGCAACCACGGCCTGGCGATAGCGGCTGTCCATAACGTCGCCTGCAGCAAAGACTCCTTCCACGCTGGTGGCGGCAGTATCGGGCTTTGTAATGATGTATCCCTGGTCGTCGGTATCTATCCACTGCTTGAAGACATCAGAATTGGGATGATGGCCGATTGCAAGGAAGAAGCCGTCGATGGGAACATCGAACTCCTCGCCGCTCTTGCGGACAAGACGGACGCCGTTCACACCTGTTTCGTCTCCAAGGACCTCCCTGGTCTGACATTCCCAGAGGATCTCGATGTTGTCCGTACCCAGCACCTTCTCCTGCATAGCCTTCGTCGCACGGAGTTCGTTGCGGCGGACGATCATATAAACCTTGCTGCAGAGAGAGGCCAGATAAGAAGCCTCTTCGCAGGCCGTATCGCCACCGCCTACGACTGCCACGACTTTCTTGCGATAGAAAAAGCCGTCACAGGTGGCGCAGGCCGAAACTCCCATTCCGCGGAACTTCTTCTCGCTGTCAAGCCCAAGATATTTCGCAGATGCACCAGTCGCGATGATTACGGCGTCAGCCTCAAAAGCCGGCTTGCCGTCCATCTCAATATGGAAAGGCCTGTGAGAGAAATCCACGGCAGTCACGATTCCGGAACGGATATCTGCTCCGAAACGCAGCGCCTGACGACGGATGTCTTCCATCATCTCATTTGCGTCGACTCCGTCAGGATATCCGGGAAAGTTGTCAATCTCGGTGGTTGTAGTGAGCTGGCCACCAGGCTGGATGCCTTCGATGACCACCGGGGCGAGACCTGCCCTCGCAGCATAAATCGCAGCTGTGTAGCCTGCCGGGCCGCTGCCTATAATCAGACACTTGACTTGTTCCATAAGATTCTCTGCTTTAGCCTGCAAATGTATGAATTTTTGCGGATTAATCAGTTTTTTGCATAAAAAAAGAGACCTTTTGCGAAGGTCTCTCTTTTTATCGGTTGAAGTATCCTGCTACTGACCGTTGGCAATCTTGTAAGCCTCGGTGGTAGTGTAATACTTGGTGATCATATTGGGCTGCTCCCAGTCGGGAAGCTTGCCGTCTGCAAAGTACTGAAGGAAGTTCTCGGTAACCTGACCGAAGTGAGCCTCGTGGCCGTTGCGGTATGAATCCGGAACAAACACGTGCCAGACTCCTTCTGCCATCTTCTCCAGCTTGATGCCGGGATAGTTTTTCTCCAGCTCGGCAAAGCGGGCATTGAGGACATCTTCGTATCCTGCTGCAGGATTGTTGGCCTCGATATAAAGTTCGGGCTTCCAGTTCTGCTCTGCAGTCTGGCGGATGGTGATGTTGGCTTTTGTGCCGCGCATCTCGCAATAGTGGGTGTCTCCGCCGCCCTCAGGTGCCTGATAGTTCCAGAGCACTGTGATAGAAGCGTTCAGACCTTTCAGCTGCCAGTTGATCTCACCGTTCTGGTAAACTTCCAGGACACCGTCCTTCACGTCTTTCATAAGGAAATCAGGATAGGCGTCAAGACCGGTGGATGCCTTGAACTGGTCAAGTGACAGAAGGGTGGGCCAGTGCCTTGCAGAATTGATCTTCACATCCGAAGGACTGAGGATCTGGTCGGGATAGCACTGCCATTGAACGAGATCGACAAGGTGAGTGGCTACGTCGACGATACCTTCGCCCTGCTGCTCAACATCATAGAACCACGCGGGGCGGATGTTGGGCTTGCCTGAAACCTCTTTGTAGAAGTGGTGTACGCTTTCCATCGTGATGCCGGGATTCTCGGGAGTGCCCTTCTCCTGCTGGCCGTAAATGTCGGCGATCAGGGAAAGTTCACGCTGGAGAATCGTTGTAATCTCGTGACGTTCGGTCATGATGTCATACAGCAGCACGTTCTTGCTGTTTGCAATCTGGAAGCACTCCTTCAACATCTGGAAGTTCTCCGGATTGATGGCCATAGGCTTGTCTGCAAGCACGTTGATGCCTGCCTCCAGAGTCTTCTTGATGTATTCCGTCTTCTTGAGGTTGTTACCCGCAGTCACCATTACGTTGGCCTTGCCGTCAGAAATCATCTTCTCAAGGAAATCGGGACCCGTATAGACTATTTCATTCCACGAAGTGGGATTCTCTGCACGGGTGTTGTATGCCTCGATCTTGGCAAGGTGTTCCTGCAGGTCAGCACCGGGATTGGAATAGACATATACATCCTGACTTACCTGGGGATAGGATGTCTTCTGAACGAGAGCGGCGTGGAAATGGCCGGGATCGAGGGTGGCGATGACCACCTGCTTCGGTCCGTTCTCTTTCTCTTTGCAAGCGCCTGCTAAAAGCACGACTGCGAGGGATGCTATAATCAATATTGATTTTCTCATACTTGAAACTATTTCTTCTTTGAAACTTTGACAATCGGCGGCTCACCGAAATCTCTCCAGATGATCTCAGCCTTGGTGGGAGTCATCATACCGTCATAAGCAAAGAACCTGTACTTGAGAGTATAAGACTTGTTAGCCTTGAGGGTCCAGTCCATATTCTTCGTAGGCACGAAGTTCATATAGACGTCACCACGGCCGCCGTTCTGCTGCTCGTTCCAGATGCGGATGGGCTCCGGATAGTTGTAATCGTCGGGATGGCACATATACAGAAGGCCTGCAACGTTGTTGCCCACACCGGTTCCACCGTTGGTATAGAGCCAGCGGCCGGTGGTGTTGTCAATCTGCTGACGGGTCTTTCCTTCAGAACTCATCATCTCGACATTGTCCTTGGTCCATACGGCATTCGCACGGAAACCGAGACCTGCATAACGGTACTCTTTCAGGATTACGGGTTTGTTTCCGGGAGTCAGGACTGACTCGAAATCCCAGAGGAATCCATCGCCTACGCTGTAGACTTTGACCTTCCAGATCTCGCGCATCGCCGTTCTTTCACCTGCGTCTGTGAAAACGATGTGGTTGAGGGAAGCGTCGAAACCTGCAAACACTTGTCCTTCATAGAGAGCCTCGACTGCTTCGGGACGGACTGTACCCTGACGTGAAACGAGGTTCCAGCAGTCATAAATCTGTCCGTCATACTGAAGCTGTGTCCAAGGGTTCCAGATGCCATAGTGATGACGGTGGTCAGCAGGCTGGATATTGGTCAGCACGAAGCCTGAAGGAGTATATGCAGGATGGATATAACCGCCGCGGTTGAAGATGGGATCCACTCCTTCCGGAGACTGGTTGATGGCGAAATTGTATTTCAGCACATCCTTGCCGTTTTTCTTCAGCAGCACAGCCTTGGAGTCCATGGTTGCAGTCATATTCTTGCTTGTAACCTTCTTTGCCTTGATCTTTTTTGCTTCAAAGGTACGGACTTGTCCCTGTCCTGTCGTTCCGTCGAGAATGAAGAACAGTTCGGCTTTCTTACCGTCGATTACAACCTGGCACGGAACGGCAGAACGGCCTCCGTTAGTGGTTTCATAAAGCTCAACGGCATTTTTGTCCTTGAGTTTCAAGCTTGAGACATCCGCAGATACGACGCAGTCGGTGCGGTCGTACTTGCCGGCATTGACTGATATGTTCAACGGTCCTCCGTATGAGAGGAACGGAATAAGCAGACTGAGTAATAGAACTTTGAATTTCATGATTATACGATGTTATACGGTGCACGCATAGGACGTGAGAGCATTGAGTTAGCCTCGTCGTCGTTGATGAATCTTTCTTTGATAGGATCCCAATAGAGTTTGCGGTGCAGGTGCATAGCGATGAACTGGAGCAGGCAGACTGCACAAGAACGGTGTGCAACCTCGGCCGGAGATACGGTAAGAGCGCGGCTCTTGACGCAATCCAGGAAGTTTCCGTGCTGGTCCTCACTCTTGTAGAGGTGAACTTCATTCTCTCCGAGGGGCTCGGTGATGATCTCGGGCCTTGAAGCCTGAAGGGCTGATGATGAAGTGTTCATCTTCGGGTCGCTGGGAAGAACGGTGTAGTTGCCGCGGCATACGAAGATCCAGCCGTCGGTTCCCTCGAAATAGATACCGTTGGGTTTCTCCTTCGAATCGGTGCAGCCTCTTACGATAACGTCGTCGGCATATCTCATCTCGGTATGATACTCGCCGTGTACATCCCAAAGACCATTGTCGGCGAAATCAGCCTCACCGTAAACCTCAACGGGACCGGTGTACTCTGCACCCATTCCCCAGTGGGCGATGTCGAAGTGATGGACACCCCAGCCGGTGATCATACCGGCGCCGAACTGCTCGCAACGGAGCCAACCCGGACGGCCATAGCCCTTCTGCGGGTGAACGCGGTCTTCGGTATAGTAAACGTAAGGTGTAGATCCGAGCCATTTCTCGTAGTTGAATCCGGCGGGAATCGGCATTTCCTCAGTGTTTCCGCCTGCGGGGTCACCGGGAAGACGGACTTCGACGAGTTTCAGTTTGCCGATACGGCCGCTGCGCACGAACTCGCAGGCCATACGGAACTGCTCGCCTGAACGCTGCTGTGAACCGAGCTGGAACACACGGCCTGAAGCGTTGACGGCATTACTCATAAGACGGCCTTCCTCAACGGTGAGGGAAGTCGGTTTCTCAAGATAGATGTCTTTGCCTGCGCGGACAGCGTCAATGGCGATCTTTGCGTGCCAGTGGTCAGGAGTGCAGACTACAACGGCATCGATGTCCTTGTTGGCGAGGAGGTCCTCGTAGTCAGCGTAAACGATAGCCTCGGGACGGTTCCATCCCCTGCGCTCGTAGAAATTCTTCACGAGGGTCTTGGCATCCTGAGCGCGGTGTGCGTCAAGGTCGCAGACTGCCATCATATTGGCCTGCTCGAATTTCATGATGCCGGGCATATCAAAACCCTGGCTCTGACGGCCGGTACCGATGGCACCCACATTGATGCGCTCTGACGGAGCGTTGGCACCGAATACGTGTGAAGGCACAATTGAGGGGGCAACGATGAGTCCCGCACCTGTCAAGGCAGTGCTCTTCAAGAACTTGCGTCTAGAAATATCTGTCATGATTATATGGTTAAAATAGGTTTGTGAATTATTGATTTTATAGTTACTCCAAAATAGTCCAAATTCCTTGTAAAGTTAGGAATTCAAAACAAGGAAAACAAGTTAAATAATCACAAAAAAATCAGTTTTTGCGCAGCTGGAGGGTATTGTCTATAACCCCTGGCAGTTCTTCCGGAAAATGGGTGACGAACAGCAAAGTCTTGTTTTCTTCCGAGCAGAAACGCTCAATGGCCGCCTTCGCTATGGAACGGCGATGGGAATCGAGTCCCTGGAAAGGCTCGTCAAGTATCAGAAGGTCAGGATTCTTCACGAAAGCACGTACGAGCAGGACAAGGCGCTGCTCGCCGCTCGACAGGGTCGGGAACAGTCTCTGGGCAAGATTTCCGGCGCCGAACACCTCCAGCAGCCTGCCGCTCACGGCAAGATCTTCGGTAAGGTTCCGTCCTGTCCCGGCATTGCCGTCCGCCATACCTCCGGCCACGACTTCTATCGCCGGGATATTGTCGTTGTAGCCGCTGTGCATCTCGCTCGACAGATAGCCTATGTGCTTCTTGATGTCCCAGATGCTCTCGCCAGTTCCCCTGCGCACGTCGAACAGGTCCATATCGAGAGAGTAGGCTCTCGGATTGTCGGCACACACAAGGCTCAGAAGCGTGCTCTTGCCGCTGCCGTTCGGCCCGGTGACATTCCAGGCTTCGCCGCGCCTCACAGTCCAGTCGAGTCCGGAAAAGATCGTCCTCTCACCATATGAGATCGATACGTTCCTCATCCGGACAGCATTTTCATAGCTGACTTTCCCGGAAAGGGAGAACGGGAACGGCAACAGAGCCGGCTGTACTTTGTGCCTGCCTGTCACTGAATCAAGCGCTTCCTGGCGGGTCATTTTGTCTGAGCATCTGCCTTCGGTAAGGAAATAGACGTGAGTCACAAGCGGAGGAATCATCTCGACATCGGTGAGCGTCATTATAAAGCTGACACCGAGTCTGGCCGACACCAGTTCCATCAGGTTGCAGAGCAGTTCCCTTGTCTCCGGGTCAAGGCCGATGAAAGGAGCCTCCAGCACGAGCACTTTCGGGGCTGAGAGCAACGCCCTCGTCAGATGATACCGGCGCAGTTCTCCGGAAGAAAGAACCATTATGGTCCGGTCGAGAAGCGGCTCCATACCGAGCAGGTCATATAGTTCATTGCGCCAGTGCTCATCCACTGCAGGTTCCTGCGAGAGAAGATCCCTTACCAGCGCGCCGTTCTCTCTTTCCTGTGCGTGCCAGCGCTGCTGGTAATAGTATGGGAACTCGGTGGTGCCGTATGCTCCGTTGAAGCGGACGGTCTTCATTGCCTTGTATGCCTCGCCGCCCAGATTGTGACGGAGTGTTCCTTCCCTGAGGTAGAAACCACCCGACAGCATCGATATGAGAGTGCTCTTGCCGCTTCCGTTGTCACCCACAAGCGCTATGTGTTCGCCTTCATTGAGTTCAAAGTCGACAGGTGCAGCCAGCCTTCTGAAAGGGTTGGAGATGACGGCGGAACGTAAAGAGACAAGGGAAGCCATACAATCAGACGAAACGGCCGTCGCGCATTTCAAGGCAGCGGTCGCTCAGACGCGCCAGGTCCCGGTCGTGGGTAACGATTACGAACGTCACTCCGTGTGTATCCCTTATCTTGAAGAAGAGATTATGGAGCTCTTCCCTGGTCTTGCTGTCAAGATTGCCGGAAGGCTCGTCTGCAAATATCACGGAAGGAGAGTTGACCAGAGCGCGGGCGACCGCCACACGCTGCTGCTCGCCGCCGGAGAGCTGCGACGGCTTGTGGTCCAGCCTCTCTCCCAACCCAAGTTCCTCGAGAAGTGCGGCGGCCTGTTCAGGATCCCTGCGGCCCGCTATCATAGCGGGAATCATCACGTTCTCCTTTGCCGTGAATTCAGGCAGGAGATGGTGGAACTGGAAGACGAATCCTATCTTACGGCAGCGGAAATCGGCAAGTTCCTTCTCTGACAGGCTGAAGATGTCCTGCCCGTCGATCAGCACCTTGCCCGCGTCGGGGACATACAGCGAACCGAGAATCTGGAGCAGGGTGCTCTTGCCCGCGCCGCTGGCGCCCACGATGCTTATGACCTCGCGGTCTTCCGCAGTGAAATCGATGCCTTTGAGCACCTTGAGGTCGCCGAAGCTTTTTTCAATGCCTGTTGCCTGAATCATAACTGGACAAAATTAGTAAAAATATCGGACTAATACGGGTCCACGTCCACGACAATGTCCACGGGAGGTTTTATATAGCCGCGCATCTGTGCGACGAGAGCCGCCACTCGTTGCTTGGCAGCCTTTGCCGAAGCGTTCTTGGCCAGTTTCACCCAGAAGACGACCATAAAATAGCCTTGCACCTTGTTGACTGCAGGAGTCATCGGGCCCATGAATTCGATGCCCGGCAACTTCGACAGCCGGGACTTTATCTCGTCGGCCATCCTGAACACGCGGCCTTCATAACGGTCACGGACAGTAAGGGAAATCATTCTCACATAGGGAGGAAACGAGAAGACGCGTCGCTGTTCAAGCAATGAATCGCAGTCATACCTGCCCGCTGCGGCATCCTTCAGCACGGGATAGTCGCTCTGCCAGGTCTGGATGACGAAGCTGCCGGCACTGCCGCGCCTTGCCGCACGGCCCTTGAGTTGGGCCAGCAGCTGCAGGGCCTTCTCGTCGCTGCGGAAATCCTGCAGGCTGACTATGGTGTCGGCATTTATCACGGCGACCATCGAGAGGTTGGCAAAGTCGAATCCCTTGGTGATCATCTGGGTGCCGACCATTATGTCTATGCCGCCGTTGCGGAATCCGTCCAGCACTTTCTTCTCCTCGCGTGCAGAAGCCGTCACGTCAGCATCGAAGCGGGCTACTACGGCGTCGGGAAACAGCTGCTGCAGTTCTTCTTCCAGTTTTTCAGTACCCGCGCCCCTCATGACCAGTCCCTCGCATCCGCAATCACCGCAGACAGGCTCATAGGCCGTCTGGTAACCGCAGTAATGGCAGCTCAGCACATTCTTGAACTTGTGGTAGCTCAGGGCCACGTTGCACGACGGACAGCGGGGCACGGAGCCACAGTGCGGACACTGGACGTATGATGAATATGAACGCCGCGACCTGAACACCATTATCTGTTCCTTGCGGTCCAGGGCCTCGCGCATCATATTCACAAGTTTCATAGAGAATGATCCCTTAACGTCGTGTGCGGCCCAGGCCCTGTTCATATCGATCAGCACGGTCCTGATCTCGGGTTCGCCGTAATAGCGTTCCTTGAGTTCCACATAGCCATATTTTCCGGTGCGGGAGTTATAGACCGACTCCAGAGAAGGAGTGGCGCTGCCCAGCAGGATATCGGCAGAATGGGCGCGTGCGAACATCACGGCCAGGTCGCGGCCGTGATAGCGCGGAGCCGGGTCGGCCTGCTTGTAGGAACTGTCGTGTTCTTCGTCCACCACCACCAGACCCACGTCGCCGTGGGGCAGAAGCAGCGCCGAACGAGTGCCGAGTATGATGTAGGGTTCGCCTGCGGAAACTATCTTGTCATAAATATCCTTTCGCACAGCCGGCGTCTGCCTGGAATGCCAGATGAGGAGTTTTTCACCGAAAGCAGCCCCGAGACGCTGTTCCAGCTGCCTGGACATCGCTATTTCCGGCACCAGATATAGCACTCCCCTGCCCTTTCCGAGCGTCTTTCGGGCCAGTGCCATATAGATTTCGGTCTTGCCGGCAGCAGTCACGGCATCCAGCAGCACAGGCTTACGGCCTTTATGGAAAAAGTTTTCAATCGAGGCCATAGCCTTCTGCTGGGCGGCTGACAGGACAGCCTCCGGCTTGCTTTCATACTGCGGCAGCTTCTTGCGCAGGCTGCGTTTCTTTTCGACCTGCCTGAAGAACTGTGCGGGGCAGGCGCTCTTGAACACCTCTCCGAGAGTGCAGAGATAGTAATCGGCTATGCTCCTCCAGAAATCCATCTGAGCATTACTGATCAGCGGCAGACCGGTCTTGACCTCGTCGATGTCGCGGACGGCGGAAGGATCGATACCTTCTTCAAGCGTTCCTTTACGGCTCACCACTGCCAGATACCGGCGGCCGTGAAAGGTCACCGTAACCCAGCTGCCCACATCGACAGCGTCCTGCAGGGCTTCCGGCAGGAAATAGCTCACCTCCCCCGTCAGTCTGAGGGGCAGCAGCACATCCACGCAGATTCTGTCAGGAGTCATTGCAGGTAGTTTATTCTGTTGCGTTTCAGAGTATCCATCTGGGACCGGACAGTCTGGCGTATGGCCTGTTTGTTGACCTTGCCGACTCCGGCCATCGGTATTTCGTCCAGAGCCACGTAAAAATCGGGACGGCGGTTCTTCGCCAGCCTTAGTTTCAGGTACTCGCCCAGAGCCCTTAGGTCCGTCTTTTCGGCCTGTTCACGCTTGAGTACGGCAACAAGCCTCTCTCCGTAGACCGGGTCAGGGATTCCGACGACCTGAGAGCCCTCTATGCCTTCGAATGCATCCAGCGCCAGCTCCACGTGTTTGGGAGATATGTTGTCACCTCCCTTGATCACCATATCCTTGCACCGGTCCACTATCCAGTAGCGTCCTTCACTGTCGCGCCGGGCAACATCACCGGTATGGAACCAGCCTTCCTCATCGTAGGAAGCAGCCGTCATCGCTGCATCCAGATAGCCGGCCATCATACCCTTGCCCCGGATGCACAATTCTCCCTGGCACATACCGTCCTCTTCCTCCACAAATCCGGGCGCCAGACGTGCCTCCATATTGCCGACCGGACGGCCGGCAGAAGTACCGCGGACTTCAGGAGCATCGTCGAAGCTCTGAGCCACCGCCCAGCTTGCGCATTCTGTCATACCATAGCCGCAGAGGACGCCCTGCGGGCCGAATGCCCTTCCCATATTGTCCACCAGTTCCTGCGACGTGTACGAGCCTCCCACCACGGCTATCCTCACGCTCGATAGGTCATAGCGCGGCATCAGCTCTGAGGAGAACAGCAGCTGATACATAGTCGGCACCATATTGAGCACCGTGCAGCGATAGTTGTCTATGAACCTTAGCGTCCCCCTCGCCGTGTAGCTTTTGCTCACCACCAGTGAAGCCCCGCAAAGGAAGAAAGAGCAGCAGATCAGCACGCAGCCGTAGCAGTGGCTGATCGGCAGGTTCAGCAGCATTACGTCGCGAGTCTCAAGCCCGATCGTCTTCATATAGTCAAAGGCTGAGTTGGACAGGCTTCCGCGGGTGTGCATAACGCCCTTGGGGTTTGCCGTAGTGCCTGAGGTAAACATAATGAGCTGCAGGTCCGAGGGACCGGAGCCGGCAACCGGCGGTTCATCCAGCGATTCTACGGCCATCCCGTCCGACAGACGGAGCAGCAGTCTGACCCCTGCGGTTTTCGTGATATAGTTTATGTCCTCTTCGACAGACTTGGAACTTATGGGAACCGCAACGGCTCCGAGTTTCATAAGTGCGAAGAAGGCCTTCATCCAGTGCGACGTGTTCTGGCCGAACAGTGCGACCCTGTCTCCGGCGCCTATTCCGCAGCCGGCGAGAGTGTCGGCACAGGAATCCACCTCATCCAGGAATTCCGAATACGAATACATCTTCCCTTCGTCGGGGAAATGGATCGCGGAAGACGGATAACGGGGTGCGGCCGCTTTGAACAGGTCGTAGAAGGATTCCATAGGCTATGCCTTCCACTTGATGCGGGCGTTGACGAAATTGGTTCCCGATGCAGAATTCACAGAGAAAAGGGTGAGGTCATCTGCCAGCTCATCATAGCGGACTTCGATATCCTCACCATAGACGGCTTCTTTGGCATACACTATCTCGAAGTGCTCCACCTGACGGTCATAGACCTTGTCCACCGGATAAGAATCCATAATCCACTGAACATACTGCATGCTGTTGGTGTGGCCGTTGTAGTCGATGTCGCTGTAGACCACCCTGTGGCGGTAGACATCCGTGCCCGTGGCCTGAGGCAGTTTGCCAGGCAGTTCCGCGGACACACTCTCGCCAGTTGCAAAGTCTGCTATGTTGGTGTCGCGTATGACGTTCACGGGCCTGCGGGTCTTCAGGTCAATAATTGCCCATTCAGTAGAGGCCGTGCAGAGAATCTCACCCGCCTCGTCACGCATTATGAAGTTCCTTGTAGTCAGCAGACGGTTCACACCCTCCACCCAGGTCTCGATGGTAACCCTGTCCTGCTCCACTGGGAGACGTTTGACGTCGGCTGCAAACTTGAGCAGCACCCAGGAAATACCTTCGCCGTCTATCAGGTTGAGGGTGCCGAAACCGTGCAGGTCTGCATCCTTCCCGGAAACAGTCAGAAACGCACGCTGCAGTGCCACAAGTCTGAGATGCATTTTTCCGTCCACATCGTGGGCATTTATGATATAGTCGTATTTGTTCCCCATTGTCAAATCTTTTAGAGATGGTAAAGGTAGCGAGATTTGGGATTATTTAGTAATTTGGCGAAAAATAACTCATCCATGAAAAGTACCTTTTTAGCTATTGCATTAGCAGCCGCATTCCTGGCCTCAGCCGGATGTGTAAACGTAACCACAGTAAATACAGAATCAGAAATGGGAAATCCTGTCATTGAAAACATAATGGCACGCCGTTCCGTGCGTCACTACACCGACCAGGCAGTGCCCCGCGAGCTTCTCCAGCAGATCGCAGAGTGCGGCGTCAACGCCCCCAACGCAATGAACAGCCAGGACTGGGAGGTCCGCATCATCGACGACCCCGGATATTTTGACGGAGTTACCGAAATAATGAGAAAGACAATGCCCGGAATGGTTGGCGACGACGACCCTAAATTCCGCAACGGCCTGAGGAACGCCACGGCTGTCATTGCAGTAGCGTGCCCGGATGACGAGAATGGTACGGCGTTGATAAATGTAGGCCTTCTGGCCGAGAACGTATGCCTGTCAGCCCAGTCACTGGGTCTGGGCTCCGTGATAATGGCAGGTCCCGTCAGGGGTCTCGATACACCAGAGGCCAAACCGCTGATTGACAGGTTGAACTTGAGCGAAGGCTACAAGCTCCGCCTCTTCATCGGCCTCGGATATCCCGACGAGTCGCCTGCCGCAAGGCCCAGGAACCTCGGCAAGATCCAGTTCGTAGACTAGGGAAACTGTTTTTCCTTATCTGATGAAATGCATCGGCGCCCAGGGCTCGTCGCTGCCGGGTGCTGGCTTGCCATCGGTTGCCTTCAGCAGGGCTGCCATATTGTTGGCGAGGGTACGCATTGTCTGCATACCTTCGGTATCGAGTGCAGCCTGTCCGGGTTCATGACCGTATGCGATATTCCAGTATTGTGAGGAAACGACCGGCATATTCAACATCAGGAAGGGCATATTGAGAGTCTGGAAGGCTGCCGTAGCTCCGCCGCGGCGGCAGATTGCCACAGATGCTGCGGGTTTCCCGCGGAATGCGTCACCATTCGAATAGAACATCCTCTGAAGGACTGCGAGCAAGGCTCCGTTAGGCTGGCCGTAATAGACAGGTGATCCGACTACAAGAGCGTCTGCACTTTCCATTTTGGCTGAGATTCCGTTGCACACATCGTCGCCGAAGGTGCAGGCTCCCGGATCAAGGCTGCATCTGCCGCAGCCGATGCAGCCCCTTACGGGCTTGTTCCCTATCCAGACTATCTCGCTCTCGATACCCAGTTTTTCCAACTGTCCTGCAATCTCAGACAGTGCCACAAATGTGTTGCCCTTTTGATGAGGGCTTCCGTTGATCATAAGAACTTTCATAGCTACCAGTCAGGATGGAGTTTACGGTCTATCTTGAGACTTGTCATAAGAGATCTCACGTTGCCCCTGGTCAGTTCGACCAGTGCATCGCGGTTGTTCCTGCCCTTGAAGGCGACGTTAAGGTGCTTGCCGAAAAGCCCCTTGACCAGGGTGCAGGTGGCCGTGCCGTATTCCCCCATACCTTCGAACGGCAGGGTCGGACGGCAGGCAAGTTCCAGGCTGGTTCCGGGCTGCTGGTCGAACAGGTCAAGTATGGTATCCAGAAAAGACATCGCCTCCGAAAGGTTCGTGCCCATAAAGATGCAGGTCTCGTCAAAGTCGTGGATACCTCCGGAGATGTCGTCCCCTATCGAAAAGTCGAAACCGCCCAGGTCAGTGCTCAGCGCGAGATAATAGCTGACAGCCTCGTCGTCGGCATCTTTGTACTGGAAAATGGTGTAACTGTCGTCGTTCTGCTCGATATCAGCAATTTCAACCCTCATTTTCGCGGGTATGTTCTGCGCTGAGACAGGCAGCGTGAAGAGCGCGACTGCAAGTGTTATGAGAAACCGTTTCATAATACCATATTAATGTCGATTTGCGCGAATTTAACATTTTTTTGCCGCTTTCCTTATTTTCCAGCCTATCAAAGCCACGATGAACGACATCAGCGGGGATATTATGTTGAAGAAACAGAAAGGCGCATAGGCGATGGTCGAGACGGAAAGAATCGTGGCCTGTGTCATACCGCAGCTGGACCAGGGAACCAGCGGGGACGTTACGGTAGCGGAGTCCTCCACGCTGCGGCTCAGCAGGCGCATCTCGTAGCCTTGCTTCTCGAACGAGTCGCGGTATAGGTTCGATGTCAGTATGATGGAAAGATACTGGTCTGAAACGATTCCGTTGAGGGCTGTTCCGGTCAGGACAGTTGAACCCACGAGACCGGCCCTCGTGCGGGTGAGGGGAGCGAGCAGGCGGGACAGGTCGGCAAGCATTCCGCTGGAGCGCATACAGCCGCCGAAGAACATCGCGCAGATGATGAGGAACACCGTATTCAGCATTCCGGTCATTCCCCTGCTGGTCACGAGCTGGTTGATCTCGGAATTGCCAGTGTCGAGAGTGACAGTGTCGTAGATCATCCGGACGGTGCCGGCGAAACAGGTCTTCCATCCCTGTTCCGGTGCCAGAGTCTCTCCGATGCTGCGGACCACATCGGGCTGGAAAATGAGGGCGGCGACTGTCGCCGCGAGCGCCGAGACGGCCAGGGTCATAATGGCCGGCTTCTTTTTCAGGATAAGCCACAGGGTGACCGCCGGAACGACAAGCAGCCAGGGGGTAATGTGGAACTGCGAGGAAAGGATGTCCGAATATGCGTCCATCTGGACCTCCGGGACTCCGCCGTGGGTAAACCCGAGGATTGTGAAGATGATGAGCGTTATGACAATCGAGGGAACCGTCGTCAGGTACATATAGTGGATGTGGTCGAACAGCCCTACATTGTTGATGGAAGAGGCCATCACGGTAGTGTCCGACAGCGGGGATATCTTGTCGCCGAAGTATGCTCCGGATATGATGGCTCCGGCCGTCAGTGCATCAGAAAAGCCTTCGGCGTGGCCGATGCCTATGAGCGCCACTCCCACCGTAGCAATCGTGGTCCAGGATGAACCGGTTATTATGGACACGACCGCACACAGAACGCAGGCGGTAAGCAGGAAGACCTTCGGACTGATTATCCTGATGCCGTAGCAGATGAACGTCGGAACCACTCCGCTCATAGTCCAGGTGCCCGAGATGGCACCGATGAGGAACAGGATGAGGATTGCCGGGGTCACTTCGCTGACGTTAGAGACGATGTCCTTCTCGAAGTCCTTCCACGGCAGCTTGTAAAGCCACATCGAGAGCCAGATGCATACTCCGGCAGCCACGAGCAGCGCGACCTGCGAAGCTCCCAGGATCGAATCCGCCCCGAAGATGGCGATGTCCAGCGCAAGGATTGCCATCAGCACCAGCAGTGGCACGAGCGCTATCAGAATTCTGCGTGATGGTGAAATGTTCTTCATACGTTCCGTAAAGATAGCGAAGAAACTTAAATTGTTTATTTTTGCCTGTAACAATGGAAATCATTCTCATCAGACACACTTCCGTCGACGTGCCGCAGGGAACCTGCTACGGCCAGACCGACGTGCCCCTGAAAGGCAGTTTCGAGGAGGAAGCCGCCGTGACTAAGGCGGAACTGGAATCCTTCGGACCGGTGGACTATGCATATACCAGTCCCCTCTCCCGCTGCACACGGCTGGCGGAATTCTGCGGCTTCGGCGATGCCGAAAGAGACAGGCGCATCCTCGAGATCAACTTCGGCGAGTGGGAGATGAAGCTGTTCGACGAGATCGACGACCCGCATCTTCAGGAATGGTACGCAGACCACATCCACGTGCCCGTGACCGGAGGCGAATCATTTATGATGCAATATCAGAGAGTCAGCGAATTTCTGGAAGAACTCCGCAACAAACCCTTCGGAAGGGTAGCTGTCTTCGCCCACGGAGGGGTGCTCGTGTCGGCCCTGATATATGCAGGCCACGTAAAACCCGAGGATGCTTTCGCATCGCTTCCGCCATATGGAGGTGTCATAAAGATCGAACTATAGGGCTTCGCCGTTCTCCTTGAGAAGAAGTATTGTCAGATTCCCCTCGCCTTCCTGTGCCGGGTATACGCTTGCGCAAACTGCCTTGCAACGTTTTAGTATGGCAGTGAAGAAAATTCCGGCATCTTCTGCAGGCAGACCGTCCCAGAGTTCGCGGGCAAGAGTCAGTGTGTCTATCGCTTTGGCAGTGGCCTGGGAGCAGCCGGCTTCTGCGGCGACTTCCTTGAGGAAAGAGCGGTTCATCACCACGCTCTTGCTGTGGGTATCGAGATGGCCTTCAGCAAGTTTCACGGCCTTGCCGAGCATTATTCCCATCACCACCTTTTCCACTTTCAGTTCAGCGGCTATTGTTAGAGTCTCTCCGATGGCATTGCCGTAGTGTACGAAGGCCTGCGGAGGCAACTCGGGATAGCGAGCCTTGAGAAATGCCTCGCTCTTTGCGCCGGAGTTGATTACGATCATCGGTGAGCCGACTGCGATGGCAACTTCCATTTCGCGGCGGATGGATTCCACGAAGGCCTCGTTGGAGAAAGGACGCACAATGCCGGAAGTTCCGATGATCGAGATTCCATCAACGACACCAAGCTTGGGATTGAAGGTGTGCTTGGCAAGTTCACGGCCGCCGGGCACTGAAATCGTGACATCCAGACCACCATGGTAGAGCGCAGACAGTTCGCGTTCCATCATCTGCCTGGGAACCCTGTTGATGGCAGGTCCGCCGATGGGAAGTCCGAGTCCGGGCAGGGTAACACGCCCTACGCCTTCGCCCTGCAGGAAATGGATGCCCGGTTCGTCGCTGAACGCCACGGAAGCCACAACTGAAATGCCGTTCGTCACATCAGGGTCGTCACCTGCGTCCTTAATGACTGTGGCGGAAGCCGGATCAGAGGTGATGGCTGCGACTGGCAGCGAGAGCCGCTCACCGTCCGGGAATCCTATTTCCACGGAATCTCCGACTTCACGCCCGAGAAGTACAAGCAACGCTGCTTTAGCGGCGGCAGTGGCGCAGGCACCTGTGGTGAATCCGCTACGCAAAGGGAAGAATCCAGGAACAAGTCTTTCGATGGCCTTGCGCAGACCGTGTTCGCCAGTAACGGTTTCGAAGCCTTCGGGCAGAGCCGGCCTCCTCACTGCATACACAGGAATGCCAGCTGCACGCGCAGCAGCCACTTTTTCTGAGAATCCTCCAGACTCGCCGCTTTCCTTTGTGAGAATAGCCTGAGGCTTAAGGCGTTCGATCAGGTCAGCCTCGTCATCTTCTTCGTAGTATACAAGCCTCTCCTGCGGAAAACCTTCGCGGACAGCCTTCTGCAGCGACTCGTCGCGACGCAGGATGCGGAACCAGCAGTCGTGCTTCTCACAGTAGGGCTTCAGCCGGCCTATTGTCTGGACTCCGGTGAGTGCAAGAAGACGTGCGATACAGTCTGCTTCGAGCTGGGTCATCGCATCGTCATAGCTCTCGCACCATCTGATGTCAGGATCTTCCGGTGGATAACTGCGTTCCACCCTTACGACTGGTATATCCAGGGACTCGGCCACGACCGCCACCGTCCGGTGCAATTCCGAGGCAAAGGGGTGTGCGGCGTCGACCAGCAGCCGGATGCCGTGTTCCTCGCAGAAAGAAGCCATCGCAGCCTCGTCCATCGCACCGCTTACGTGCGTACCGTTCCGGCACTCGACCTGCTGCAGGTCACCGCGCGTAGAGTACCAGTACGGCGAACCCGCCGCATCGGCCACCCTGACCGCCAGCCTTCCTTCAGTCGTTCCGCCAAGTATCAGAATCATCGCTTAGTTCCTGAACAGATGCTTGAATTCGTGGGCATAGAGACGGGAAAGTCCCTTGCGGTTGTCTATTGCATCTCCAACCACCAGAAGAGTGGTCAGAGTGAGATTGTTGTCTCGCACTATCTTCGCCAGATCCTTGAGCTGGCCGCGGTATATGCGCTCTTCCTTCCAGGTCAGCTTGTAGCAGGCAGCCACCGGAGTCTCGGGAGGATAGGCCTGCAGCAGTTCGGCCTGAACCTCTTCCGCTATCGCTGCGCTGAGATAGATGCACATAGTGCTCTGCGACTGTGCCAGTTTGTGAAGCTGCTCTTTCTCAGGCATAGGAGTGCGGCCTTCGCCTCTGGTAAGGATTATGGTCTGCACCTTCTCAGGAATTGTAAACTGAGAACGAAGTGCAGCCGCTGCAGCCTGGAAAGCCGATATGCCGGGAGTGATGTGGTATCGCATACCGTAGCGGTCGAAGAAGGCCATCTGCTCCTGGATAGCCCCATAGATGCAAGGGTCGCCCGTATGGAGACGGACCACCAGTTGCCCGCGGTCATAGAATTCTTTCATCAGAGCGAACTGCTCTTCAAGGTCCATCGACGCGGAACTGCGCACCGTGCAGCCCGGTTTTGCATAATGTGTAAGCTCCACAGGAACAAGACTTCCCGCATAGAGTATCAGGTCGGCCTGTTCCAGGAAGCGTTTGCCACGCACGGAAACAAGTTCCGGATCGCCGGGACCTGCTCCTACTATCTCGATGTGGCCGAGACGGAGCGATGCGGCATCCTGGGCCAGGGCAAAGGTGAAGTCGTTGCCCTCGGTCAATTTGCCCTTATGCTTCTCAATCAGCAAAGGGCCTCCACCTGCACTCTGCAGGGCCGCGGCTTCCGCCACTCCTGCGCTGCCTGTCGCAGCCAGGGCTTTCTCCGACGGGTTGGGGACATCTATGGCTGCCAGAGTGTCTGCAGCATATATTTCAGTACGGGTCCCAGGCCATCTGTTCTGCAGTGCCTGCAGCAGGGGCTCGTCTTTCTTCAGTTCTATGGTGCCTATGCTTGCTACCGAGAGGGGTGAAAGGCCAGCCTGCCGGATCCGGGCATCGATGTACTCGGGGATTCCTTCAGTGGAGCACTGCTTGCGGCAGCCGAAACCCAGATGCAGCACTGCCGGACGGAAGAACAGTACAGGCGTGTTGCCAGCAAACTCCAGGAGTCGCGGAGTGACCGCTATGACCAGCCCGAACTTGCCTGAAGGGATATCATCGGGTTTATAAAACAGCTGCACGTGCTCCGGCCTGGTGCGCTCAAGGAATGCAGTCCCTGCATCGCGAACTTCCAGCAACAGGGCCGTCGGACGCTTCTCCACGAACGCAAACACAGCCCGGTTCATCTGCGCCGGCGTCGCTTCGGTCCGCCAGCCGAACTGGCCGGCAATTGTGTCAAGGGCCCAGAGACCTTCGTTGTCGCTCTGTGTAGTGACTATTGCTTCGCCACCTATGGTCTCAGCTATGCTGCGGGCCAGGGCGTTCGCACCTCCCACGTGACCGGACACGACGGGTATCACAAATTTGCCGGTACTGTCGAGACACACGACAGCCGGATCGCTGTATTTGTCCTTGAGGAGCGGAGCGATGGTGCGGACACAGATGCCGAGGGCGCCGATGAACACCACGGCTTCCAGATCGGCCCAACGTCCTTCGAGGGCGTGACGTCTGCATATTTCGACGTTCGCATCATTTTTCAGGACATCTTGCAGCGTTCTGGCCAGCGGCAGCGCCGATTCTGAAACGTATATGATCGTTATGTTTTTCATTCTGCTTTCAAGATTGTTATGGGATTGAACCCGTCGATGGCGGCGCGCATCTGGCCGGTCACCTTACGGCCGACCGCAGCCACTCCTTCGCGGAAGAGTGCCTGACTCTCTTCGCTCACAGCATTGAAGACAATGACTCCACCTGGTAACAGGACCTCGTCGATGCGGCGCAGCATCTCAACAAGTTTCCCTCCGTGACCGCCAATGAACACTGCATCAGGGGCAGGATAAGCGCTCAGGTCAGCCTCGAGGAAATCACCGATAATTGCCGTTATGCCCGGTGCACCGAACTTGCGGGCATTGCTCTCCATCAGGGAACGGCCCTGCTCGCGGACCTCGAACGAAGTGACTTTCAGATGGGGGAACTGAAGCTTTGCCTCGATAGAAACAGAACCGGTGCAGAAACCCACGTCCCAGAAAGAAGTCCGTCGAGGAAGGTCCATCTGGCTGAGAGTCAGCAGCCGCACCGGCATTTTGGTGATCATGTTCACGCGTCCGTCGAGCAGTTCGAACTGGCTCTCGGGAATGCCGAATGGATGAGGACGGGCCGCAATCTGTTCCAGAATAAGGCAGTTGGGAGAACTGTATTCTCCAACTGCAGCTTCTGCAAGTGGCAGTATGCGTACCCGTTCGGCGGCGCTGTTGCCAAGATTCTCCCCTACCGTCATACGGTAATTGCCGTAGCCGTATTCCAGCATTCTGGAAGCTATCGCAGCAGGAGTCTTCTGCCTGTCGGTCAGGACTCCTATCAGTTTCTCGCCTCGTATGAGCGCAGCGTCGAAGGCGTCCCAGGAACGGCCGGTGAGCGACACGGTGCGCATATCAGCATATGGCAGCAGCATCCTGTGGGCAAGCATCTGCAGAGAATTGAAGGCCGGGTAGACGGTTACTTCCGCATCCGGCAGTTCGCGTCGTATGGTGTTTGCGAAACCGAAGAATAGCGGGTCGCCGGAGGCGAACACCACAATCTCTTCATAGGCACGGTATTGCTCAAAGACGGCTTCCAGCGGCACGGTGATGTCTATCCACTGAGCCCCTTCAGGAAGCATATCCGCCACAATCTCGTGGTGGCGCCTGCCTCCGGAAAATACGTGTCCTGAAGCAATGGCAGCCTGCACCTCGGGAGGGAACCAGGGCTCACGTCCGTCCGTAAGGCCTATGACTGTGAAGCGCATCCTAGACATCGCGACCGGGTTTTAATTGGGCTGCATCGTTAAAGCAGAGAATGGAGTTGACCAGTGTGGCGGCCAGGTTGCTGCCTCCCTTGCGTCCTTCCACAATTATCTTGGGAATATCCTTGAATGGCTTGACCATATGCTTGCTCTCGCGTACGTGGACGAAACCCACCGGAGCGGCGATGATGCCTGCAGGGGTTGCCGAGCCTTTGCGAATGAGTTCGCAGAGTTCCATCAGCGCGGTAGGCGCATTGCCGAATGCGAACAGCGCATCCGGATGTTCCTCCACGGCCAGTCTTATGCCGGCCTGGGTGCGGGTGATGCCTTTTTCTGCGGCAAGCTCGGCAGTGCGGGGGTCGGACAGGTAGCATTTCACCTCAACTCCCAGGCGTTCCAAAGCTCCTTTGCGGATACCTGCAGCGGCCATCGTCACATCTGTGACTATGGTCTTGATGCGGCCTTCGGCAAAGCCCGCATATAGTTTCTCCACAGCTCCGTCGTCAACCTTCAGGATACGTTCCATCTCGAAGTCGGCTGTGGTATGGATGGCGTGCAACAGAGCCCACTTGCGGCCAAGCGGAATGTCGGGATCGTGCATTTCCTTTTCTATCGTGCGGAAACTCTCTATCATTATCTCCTGTCCTATGCCTTTCGCATTCTTGTCATCCTTCTCCCTGTAGTAGCCGCGGGGTGTAATGAACTTGCCGTCATAGACATACGACTGGGAATTGCCAATAATCACAACCGTGAACATATCCACCTGCACCGGATCAAACTCGCCCAGGGTTGTGAGCGTGACCTGCTGGTCTTCGCGGCCGGCCTGGCGTACGAAGCCGACAGGGGTCGAAGGATCGCGGTGCTTCAGGAATATCTCCTGGAGACGGTAGAGCTGCCAGTAACGGCCGTGGCTGCGGGGATTGTAGACCGCAGTTATGAAATCTCCCACGGCTGCCGCGAAGATGCGGCGTTCGATCTTCTCCCAAGGAGTCATCAGGTCGGACAGAGAGATGATGCATAGGTCGTGGCCTATCGGAGCCCCTAGCAGAGACGCTGCCTTCTGGAAGGCGCTGATGCCGGGAAGGACTTCAATCTCGACATCGCTGCCCCGTTCACGCTTCATCTCCCAAATCAGCGGTGCCATACCGTAAATGCCGGCATCGCCGGAACTGATCACGCACACGGTTTTCCCTTGTCCAGCCTGAACGAATGCCTCTTCGGCCCTTTCGCGTTCTTTCTTCATACCCGTGTCTATGCAGGGAGTGCCCGGCTTAAGATACGGCTCGATAAACTGGAAATAATATTTATATCCGATTATGACATCGGACTGCCTGACAGCCTCAAGCACAGCAGGAGTCACCTCCGAAGCGCTTCCTGGGCCTATTCCGGCAACAATGATTCTGGGCTTGCTCATAGTTTACAAATATACTGAAGATTGATTAACTTTGCTAACCACTGATACAAGACTATTATGAACAGGATATATACAAAAACCGGAGACAAAGGCACTACGGGAATCCACGGCGGGAAACGGGTGCCCAAAGACGACATCCGCATCGAAGCCAACGGCGACCTGGACGAGCTGAACTGCCAGATAGGCGTGGTTCGCAGCACCCTCTCCTGCTGCGTTCCCGAATGGGACGGAATACTCCACGGTATTCAGGCAAACCTGATGACAGTGATGAGCCTTGTCGCCACTCCGGATGCAGAACGCGAAAAGAATCCAAACGATCTTCCCGAAAACCTTGTGGCTGACTGTGAGACCACCATCGACAGCCTGACTGAAGAATCCGGTCCCGGGCTGCATTTCCTGCTGCCAGGAGGCACTCCTATCGCCGCCCAGCTGCAAATGGCAAGGGCCATCTGCCGCCGCGCAGAAAGAAGACTTTGGACTCTCAACCGTCAGGATCCGGTTCCCGAGGAAATACTGATATATGTCAACAGGCTTTCCGACCTGTTTTTCGTTATGGCACGCTGCGAACTGGCACGCCAGGACTGGCCGGAGGAGCGTTGGAAAGCATTCGCTTACAAAAACAGGCGATGACAGGCAGTCTCCATCCCGTGATGCTTGCCGGAACCGGCAGCGACGTGGGCAAAAGTGTCCTCGCCACGGCACTGTGCCGCATTTTCCTGCAGGACGGCTACGCGCCCGCACCTTTCAAGGCACAGAATATGGCCCTGAACTCATTTGCGACACCCGAAGGGCTGGAGATAGGCCGAGCTCAGGCAGTCCAGGCCGAAGCGGCCGGGCTCCCCTGCCATACCGATATGAACCCGCTGCTTCTCAAACCCCAGAGCGACCATACATCCCAGGTCGTACTGAACGGAAAGCCAATAGGCAACCGCGATGCCTACGACTATTTCCGCAAGGAGGGACGCGAGGAACTGCGTGAGGCGGTCTATGCCGCCTATGACAGGCTCGCAGCCCGTTACAATCCTATAGTGATGGAAGGTGCAGGCTCTCTTGCCGAGATAAACCTGCGGGACTCCGACCTTGTGAACGTGCCGATGGCGATGCACGCAGATGCTGACATCATACTCGTCGGAGACATCGACCGCGGAGGCGTTTTCGCCAGCGTCTATGGCTCGGTAATGCTGCTCAAGCCCGAAGAGCGCAAATATGTCAAGGGCATCCTCATCAACAAGTTCCGCGGCGACCTGAGGCTCTTCGAAGAAGGACGCAGGATGCTGGAGGAGCTCTGCGGAATACCGGTGCTAGGCGTAGTCCCCTACTTCAACGACATTCATATCGAGGAGGAAGACTCGGTGGACCTTGCCGCCAAGTCAGCCGCTGCACAGCGCGGAAAAATCAACATAGCGGTGGTGCTGCTGCGCCACATCAGCAATTTCACGGACTTCGACTCGCTGGAGCGCGACCCGCGCGTCCATTTGTTCTATACCAACAACGTCGACGAGCTGGCCAAGGCCGACATCATCATTCTCCCCGGAAGCAAGAGCACGCTCGACGACCTATATGAACTGAGACGGAACGGTGCCGCCCAGGCTATCCTGCGCGCACGGCGCGAAGGAGCCACGATCCTCGGCATCTGCGGCGGATACCAGATGATGGGTATGCAGATCCGCGATCCCCACCACGTGGAAGGCGACATAGAGGCGATGCCCGGGCTGGGCCTGCTGCCCACGGTCACGGAGATGCTGGGAGAGAAAGTCACACGGCAGGTGCGTTTCACCGCTGCCGACGGAGCGGGAGATACTATGGAGGGTTATGAGATCCATATGGGCAGCACAACTCCTGCCGAAGGCAGTTCCTTCTCCCCACTCAACCGGATGGAAGACGGGAGAGCCGAAGGATGCATCGTCGACGGCAAGTGTATGGGAACTTATATTCACGGCATTCTCGACAATCCGGCTTTCATCGATACCCTCCTCGCTCCACACAGCGACAAACTTGCAGAAGGTGCCGAGAGGTTCGACTACCACGCATTCAAGGAAACTCAATACGACAGGCTGGCAGACCACGTTCGCAAGTATGTGGATATGCCGCTTCTATACGATATTCTGAAAGGAAAACGATGATACTGGGACACGGAGACGATGCATTCCGGTTCGACCGGCCGATTCGGGCCAATTTCAGCTCGAATGTCTACAGCCACGTGGACCTCTCGCAACTGAAGGAGCATCTGGCCTCGCATATTGACGTAATAGGCAACTATCCGGAGCCGGAGCCTTACAGACTTGAGGCTGCGCTGGCGAAAAGGCTCGGCATCGACGCGAGCTCCGTCTGCGTCACTGCCGGCGCTACCGAAGCCATCTACCTTATTGCCTTGGCGTTCAGCGGAAGCCGCAGCGCCATCCTTCAGCCTACTTTCAGCGAATATGAAGATGCCTGCAATCTTCACGGACACACCGTAGAGGAGACGGATTTTTCCCGGGCGGATCTGTTTTGGTTCTGCAATCCCAATAATCCGGACGGTTATGTAATGCCGAAGGAAGCCGTGATATCTCTAATAAAGGCTCACCCGATCACTATATTCGTGATAGACCAGTCCTACGGTTTTTTCACGCGTGAACCGCTGCTCTCGCCCGCCGAAGCTCTGCGTTATCCTAACGTTCTGCAGTTGCACTCTATGACCAAGCGCTATGCGATGCCCGGGCTCAGGCTCGGTTATGTCACCGGCAATACAGAACTTCTCGACAAGTTGAGAGCCGTGCGTATGCCCTGGTCGGTAAATGCACTGGCAGTGGAAGCCGGGCTGTATCTGGCTGAGCGTCCCGACACGGCTCCGATAGACCTTGACGCGCTCCTTTCCGAGGCTCAAAGATTGCGCGACGCCCTCAACGGCATCCCTGACATCAACGTCGACCCTACCCAGACACACTTTATGCTCTGCCGTATGCAGAAAGGACGCGCAGCACTGCTCAAAGACTGGCTGGCCTGCGAAAGAGGCCTGCTCATACGCGATGCATCAAACTTCAAGGAACTCGACGAGGGATGTTTCCGCATAGCCGCCCAGACTCCTGAAGAGAATGATATGCTTGTAGACGCCATCAGGGAATGGCAACAGTTGCAGCAATGACGGGCCACATCATAGCACTGCTGAGCGGCTGGCTGCTCGACCTGCTTGTCGGAGACCCGTCCTGGCTGCCGCACCCTGTCGTGGGTTTCGGCAAACTTATAGCCGCAGGCGAGAGACGCTGGAACAAAGGAGACAACCGACGCCGCAAAGGCGCCATTCTTGCCGTGGTCCTGATTGCAGGAGCATTCATCCTGACTCTCTGCCTGCTCATTGGATTGCGAGTACTGTCGGAACGGCTTGGCTTCGGTCACATCCTGCTATATGTCGCCGAAGGCATCCTGGTTTTCTACTGCCTTGCCGGCACCACCCTCATACGCGAAGTGCGGGAAGTATTCCGAGCCGTGGACCGCTCCCTCGAGGAAGGCCGCACACAGGTTGCCCGCATCGTAGGCCGCGACACAGCGAATCTCTCAGAGCAGGAAATACGAACCGCCGCCCTTGAGACCCTGGCGGAGAACCTGAGCGACGGAGTCATCGCTCCCCTGTTCTGGCTAGCCCTGCTTGGCGTCCCCGGAATGGTGGCATACAAAATGGTGAATACCCTCGATTCAATGGTCGGATATCGGAACGAGCGGTATCTGGAGTTCGGACGCTTTGCAGCGAAAACCGACGATGTGGCCAACTGGATTCCCTCAAGGCTGACCGCCCTGCTGATGCTTCTGGCGGCAGGAAAGCCGCGGTTGCTGCCTTTCGTCAGGAAATATGGCCCGCAGCATCTCAGCCCCAATTCCGGCTGGCCCGAAGCAGCCCTCGCAGGCATACTGGACTGCCGTTTCGGAGGTCCGCACGACTATTTCGGCGAGGAAGTGGTGAAGCCGTTCATAGGCAGCAACGACCGCCCCCTGACGACGGACGACATGCAGCGCGCCATACGAGTAAATCGCATAGCCGAGGCCATTATGATATTGATCGCAGTCGTATTGCGGGCTCTGATTGCCTGCTAGTCCTTGATTTCGCGCATTGCCCTGATAACGTCAAAGCAAAAGCCTTTTGAAAGGCGTACGCCGGGTATTACGACGTCCGTGGCGGAGTCATAGATATATACCATAGGATAGTCGTCCTCTCCGTCTCCTTCAGTCACTCCGATATATGCCTTACCGTCGACCACTGCGCTGCGCTGAGAATAGCCGCCGCTGCAATAGCGCAGGGGAACGCCGTTACAGCTCACTCGCTCCCTCTGGCCGGTGTTAAGATATATGATGCTGTAGAAATGGCTGCGGCTGTCGATCTTTGTGCCGAGCTTCTCGTCGCGGGAATATGCCAGCATTCTTCCGTTCCCGACATATTGCAGGGTAAGCAGCCTGCCCTCGGGGCTGGGAAAACCGTTCCAGGAAGGATCGAACTGATATGCGTTCGGGAGGAGACGGCGCATCACTCCGAGCTTCACGCCGTCGTATGTGCAAAGACCGGCGACATACATTGTGCCGTATTCATCATAGGCTATTATGTTGCGCAGGAGTTCGCCGTATGCTGCAGTCACCGGCTCTTCCATAACACCCTCTGACACGGGAGCGTCTGAAACCACATTCATATTGGCTGGGTCCAGAACCGCGATGTGCGTAACTGGCTTGCGCGATGAATCATTGTCCTTGACATAATAGATGTAGAAAAGAGTGCCGTCGGTAGGGCGTACTGTCAGCAGGCCGGACGTCGAGAACATCGTGAATCCCTCGGGGAGAGTCAGAGCAAGCTTTCCTTCGCTCAGGATGGAAAGGTCGCTCTCGCGGAGCTTGGTCCAGCATATTTCCTTGTGTGCCGAATCCGTTCCGAGCACAAGCAGGGTGGCTCCGTCATCGAGCCAGGCGTGGGTGTACTTGCGGGCGTAATATGTATTGGACTTGAACGGAACCTCGGCATCAAGCGGCTCTGGAATGAACTCCTCTCCTGCTTCGTTGCGCTCTATATGGAACTTCACGAAACGGTCGCCTCCCTCCTGCGGCACCTGGTAATAATACTTGCCGCGGGTGATGCTCTCCATCGTGAACTTCTGGGTGATGTCAAGACCTCTCCCTGTGAATTCTACCATAGGCTGGTCTGCATCGAGAGATTCGACGCTGCGCACATAAGTACCGTTCTTGTTCTGTCCCATCCCGCCGTGCTTCACCGCACAGACATAAAGGTCGAAAGTAAGGGAAGAAACTACCGGTTCCGGAGGCTCCGGCGCCGGAACAGGATCGCAGGATGCACCCGAAAGCAGCAATACTGCTATAGACAAAAATATGACGAAACGTGTTTTCAAAGTGTGGAATAAATAACGGCCGCAAAAATAAGAAAAGATGGAAAAATATGTTACCTTCGCGGCAGTTTTGGTAACCGTCGGCATTTGCTGCCGAAGCGGTGCAAGGGAACCCGGTGAAAGACCGGGGCTGTGCCTGCAGCTGTGATCCCTCACAAGGGTCTGCCTCCAAAACGCCACTGGGCGCAACGTTTCATCCGTCTGTTCGGAGTTGCACGTTGCAGTGCCCGGGAAGGCGGGGCGGACAAGGGAAAGCCAGAAGACCTGCCAAGACATTAATTTTGATGCCCGTTCAGGAACAGACGGGACTGATTATGAGAAAGACAAGAAAGTATTTGCTCATCGGGGCGGCGCTTTGCCTGCTCCAGCCGCTGGCAGCGCAGTCGTTTCTGCAGGATTCAATCCAGGAGACCGTCATCACGGCCACCGGAACCATACATCTGCTGAAAGACGCTCCCGTACAGACCGAGGTCATCACGCGCCAGATGCTGCAGAACTACTCAGGACGCTCGCTCGAAGACATCCTGAGCGGCTTGACTCCATCTTTCGCCTTCAATGAAAGCGATATGGGTTCCGGCATGCAGCTGAACGGCCTGGGCAACAGCTATATCCTTGTACTTATCGACGGCAAGCGCATCCACGGCGACGTGGGCGGCGAGAACGACCTGTCTCTGATCGACCCGCAGAACATCGACAAGATCGAGATTGTCAAGGGAGCGTCATCAGCCCTCTACGGCAGCGACGCCATCGCAGGTGTAATCAACATCATCACCCGCAAACACCGCGAAGAAGGCATCCTGCTCGAAAACAGCAGCCGATACGGCTCCTACAACGACATCCGCCAGCACAATGCCATCGGCCTGAAATTCGGCAAGTTCAGTTCGCTGACAAACTTCCAGCTGCAGCATTCCGACGGTTGGCAGAACACTTCTGTGGAACGCACCATAGGCACCGAGCCTACCATCACCGACTCCCAGAACAAGACCGTCAATATGCACACGAACGCACAGGTCGGCGAGCAGCTGACCTATACGGTCAACGACAATCTGGAGTTCTATGCCGGCGGAACCCTCTATGCAAAACGGATCTTCCGTCCCAACGGAAAGTACGCGCAGTATGACGTGCATACCTACGACCTGCAGTACCACAATGCTTCAGCTTCGGCAGGCGGCACGTGGAAACCCAATGCCACAGACGTAGTGACCTTCGACCTCGACTGGAACCGCCACGCCTATATGTATTATTTCACCGCCAACACGCTGGTGGAAGACTACGAAAAGAGTGCGGGTACAATTTACTACCCGTACTACCCCTATCTGCCCGGCCAGATTGAAATGCAGAGCGACCAGCGGCGCACTATGGCCAGCCTGAAGGGAGTGTTCTCCCTGCCCGGGGGCAACCTTCTCAACACCGGAGCCGAATACCGCTATGACTGGCTGTACGCTCCCAACCGCGTGGTAGGTGGAACTGTAGACGACTGGACTGCTGCTGTCTATGCCCAGGACGAGTTCAAATACAATTTCGGGACGAACAACCTGCTGCACCTTGCAGGAGGATTGCGCCTCACCTGGAACGGCAGCTTCGGAATGAAGCTCACCCCCAAGCTTTCGGCTATGCTCGGTCTCGGTCTGCCCTGGCGCATCCGAGCCACCTGGAGCCAGGGATTCAAGACTCCCACTCCCAAGGAACTCCACTACCGCTATGTGCGCCAGATGACCGGCACATACCTCTACCTCGGCAACAAGGAACTGAGGCCGCAGACCAGCAACTACTTCTCTCTCGGCGGCGAATACACCCACGCTGGCCTCAGCATCAACGTGACCGGATACTACAACAGCGTCAGGGATATGATAACACTCGTGACCATTCCCAACTATCAGGCTCCAGCCGAGTATATAATCCAGTACGACCCCGTCAAGACCCGACAGTACCAGAACGTCGACGACGCCCGCACCCTGGGTATTGACCTGAGTGTACGCTATGGCTTCCGCGACTGGGCCTTCGGACTGGGATACAGCTGGCTTGACACCGATGCCAACCAGTACGATTCGGAACACGAAACTATGCGCAAGGTGATTATCGACGGTACGGCGCACCACAAGGGCAACTGTTTCGTCACCTGGAACCACCGTTTCGGCCCGGCGTACAAACTCAGCGCCGGCATCTACGGTCGTATGTCATCCACCCGTCTCTATCAGGACGACGGCAACGGCAAGGGCTACCAGATATGGCGCATCTCCACAAGCCACGACCTCGGCCACTTTGAGCGTACGAGCTGGCGCGTCGAAGCCGGCGTCGACAACATATTCAACTATGTGGACCGAACCCCTCACGGCCTGCACCTTGGAACCACGACTCCGGGCACTACCGTCTACCTCGGCATAACCGTCCGCTTCAACAGCGGACGCAAGATCAGCGACACATTCAATTCAACCATAAATAACAACTATAATTCAAGTTCAAACGATGAAAACTAGACTTTTGTCACTTGCCGTCCTGGCCGGTCTCGTTTTGGGTCTCGTTGCCTGCGAACCTGTCGAGAACAACCAGTACAACTACACGACCTATCAGAAGGCCGTGAACGAGACTGTAAAGGCTCAGAAGAAACACAACAAAGTCATCCTGCTGGTGGCTTTCGGTTCTACCTGGCAGCAGGCTTTCAATGCCTTCGACGCTACCGTTGACGCTTACAAGAGCGCCTTTCCCAACTATGACGTATTCCTGTCATTCTCATCTGCCATCTGCATCAACCGCGCGGCAGCCGGCGAGAACGCAGCCGACGGCGCAGAAGTGCGCAACTACTACGCTCCCCCGTTCTGGCTCACCGCTTTCGCACAGAAAGGCGTTATGTATGACGAGATCGTAGTGCAGTCACTGCAGGTTATCCCCGGTGAGGAGTATACCCGCGTGATCAACTACATCAAGGACTTCGCCAACAACTCAAATGGCGACATCGATGACGACTATCTGGCCGGCGTAATCCTCAAGCTCGGCGTTCCGCTGCTTCAGGATGCTGACAAGGACGTTCCTGCAGTGGCCAAGGCCCTCGACGCTCTTTACAAGACTCAGGCATCCAAGGATATCGTTGCTTTCATGGGCCACGGCAACCCGGACTCATATGACACATACAAGGCCAACATCCGCTATACACAACTTGAGGAAGCTCTCCAGGAAATCAACCCCAACTATTTCGTCGGCACTGTCGATATGATGGAAAATTTCAAGCCTCACGTATATGAGCGTATGGAAGAAGCAGGCCTTACCACAGGCAACCGTAAGGTATATCTCCACCCTCTGATGTCAATTGACGGTGACCACGGCCACAACGATATGGCCGGTGACGACCTTCCCGAGAAATTCGAAGGCAAGAGCTACACTTTCGCTGACCTGATGGCAGAAGCAAACGACGAAGGCGAAGTAGAAGACTGCAGCTGGAAAGTATTCTTCGGTGCCAAGGGTTCAGGTTTCGTATGCGATAACAGCACAATGATCGAGAAAGGTCTGCTCGAACTCCCGACAGTCCGTCAGATCTGGATGAACCACACCAAGGACGCCATCAACGGCGAGCCTCTCGACTACTATCACTCAAAGAATCCGGAATAGGAAACGGCCCGTGTCAGGGTCAATGACAAGATTATCAGGGGAGCCGGTCTGTACGGCTCCCTTTTTTGTCATAAGCCATACACGGTCGGCCACGCGGAGGGCAAGCTCCAAGTCGTGGGTAGAGAGGAAAATGGTCTTGCCTTCTTCGCTGGAGAGCCTGTGCAGCAGGTTCAATATCTCAACCTTGCTGGGGTAGTCGAGAAAGGCGGTCGGCTCGTCAAGGAAGATTATCGGGGTTTCCTGGGCAAGAGCCTTCGCAATCATCACCTTCTGTCGCTCTCCGTCACTCAGGGTCTGAACCATACGGTCCTTAAGTTCGCCAATGCCTACAAGAGCGATTGCCTGGACCACTTTCTCCTTGTCTTCGGTTCTGAGCCTGCCCCAGAACCCGGTGTAAGGACTGCGACCCATTCCCACCAGTTCCTCGACAGTCATATTCTGCAGATTGTTCTTTTCGGTGAGGACAACGCCGATGACTTTGGCCAGATCTGTCTCGCGGTATGACTTAAGGGGTTTGCCGAGAATGTCAATCTCACCTGAGACTGGAGGCAGGAAGCCAGAGAGAGTGCGCAGCAGAGTGGATTTACCGGCACCGTTCTCTCCGATAAGGCAGGTCAGTTCACCGCTGCGGATGCTGTCAGAGATACTTTCGGCAACTACTTTGACAGAATGTTTCCCATGATAGCCGATGGCCAGCGATTCAAGACGTATGGTTTCTTCTCGTTTCATTCTCCAGTGTCTTCTTTACGGTGTTTGAAAAGGACGACAGCCACGACCGGAGCACCGATCAGGGCAGTCACTGAATTGACGGGCAGAGCCCCTTCGAAACCCGGCAGGCGGGCTATGAGGTTACACAGCAGGGCCAGCGAAGATCCTGCCAGCAGCGAGGCTGGCATCAGCACGCGATGGTCCGATGTGCGGAAAATGCCTCGGCACAGATGAGGCACTGCTAGGCCCAGGAAAGATATCGGGCCGCAGTATGCTGTTACGATTGCCACAAGGACACCTGCGCAGACAATCACCCAGATGCGGGACCTCTTCACGTTCAGTCCAAGGTTACGGGCATAGCCGTCGCCAAGCAGAAGCAAGTTCAGGGTTTTCACCAGCAGCATCGAAAGCGGCAGCAGCACGGCCATAATGATGGCAAATGTAGCCACCTGACCACCTGACACGCGTGCGAAACTGCCAAGTCCCCACACCACATAGGCCCGGACATCCTCTTCTGCGCTGAAGAACTTCAGCACTCCGATGATGGCTGTTGCCACATAACCGATCATCACGCCGATGATAAGCAATGTGACGTTGCCCTTCACCTTCTGGGCCACCCAGACAATCAGAAGCATCACCGCCAGGGCGCCGACAATTGCCGAAAGAGTCATTGCGATCTCGCCCATATAGCCGAGCCTGCTCAAAGCCACTCCGCCCAGCCTGCCTGAAAGCAACACCACGAAGGCCACTCCAAGACTGGCTCCGGAACTGACTCCGAGAACGGAAGGTCCAGCCAGGGGATTGCGGAAGACGGTCTGCATCTGCAGACCTGCCACTGCCAGACCAGCACCAGCCACAAGAGCAGTGACTGCCTGTGGCAGACGCGACTTGAGCACTATGTTCTGCCAGATTTCATTGCCGGCGTCGGCCCCCCAGATAATCTTCCATACTGCACCGGCAGGAACCGTCACAGAACCCAGCAACAGGTTCAGGAAGAAAAACAGGAGGATCGACACTCCCAGAAGAATCATTCCTACGGCTATGGGACGTTTCATTTCAGCAATTCATAGAAGACCGGCTGATAATCGTCCGGCAGCAGTTCGGGATGAAAGATGTGTATGAGGTCGGACAGCACCACGTCGGGCTGCACCGGCATATTTTCATAAAACGGTTTGCGGCTCATATTGCAGTAGATCACGCCCTTGCCCTTGAAAGCCTCAAGATCGGCGTAGCGTGCGTCCTCTGCCTTGAGTGCGTCATATGAGAAGTCGCCGTTGAAACTGTTGACAATGCGCCAGTACTTCGCATTGGCAGTCTGGCTGTAAACGGTCTCGAAATCGAGGTTCAGGCCTCCGGAGCTCTTGTCTTCCGGCAGGAAGTATTCACCGCCGGCATCGCGGAATATCTGGGCGAGGAAGCTGCGGCCGCCGCCTACATACCAGTTGCCGCCGTGAAGTTCGCCGCTGAGGACAATCGGCCTGCCTTCTGTCTTGGCCGCCTTTTCCTTAAGATCGTTGTATCGATTCTCTATGCCGGCGAAGATTTCATTGGCTTTCTCCTCCTGCCCGGTCAGCAGTCCTATGAACTTGATCCACTCGGCCTGGCCCAGCGGCGTGGTTTCCTGATAGCCGAGATGAGGGATCAAAGGAATGTCCATCCCCCTGAGGGCTTCATAGCCGCCACGTTTGAAGGGCGAGATTAGGATGAGGTCGGGATTGAGACCGATGATGACCTCATTGTCGAAGTTGCCTTCTATACCTATCCTTTTCGTACGGCCGTCGTCAAGACGGGCCTTCATTTCCGGATTGAAGAGATGCCTGGTGCTCGTGATGCCTGCAACCCTGCCGGTCTCACCAAGGCAAATGAAGTTCGACAGCTGCAGCGAGGTCATACAGACTATGCGCTGCACCGGAACGTTCACTACAGAATAGCCCTCTGGCACATTGGCAGGCTTCTGCCCTGCCGGCACCAGCATATAGTGGAAACTCTGGCTCTCTTCGCGCAGCGGGTCCTGGATGTCCACCAGGCAGCCGTCGTCGGTATATGTCACGCTGAACCCTTCGGCATAGACAGGCTTGATAATGCCTTCCCTGCCTTCGATGGGAGCAGCAGTCTTGCGCTGCGAGGCATTCTTGCAACTGAAAGCCGTCAGCAGAACGGCCAGCAAAGCGAGTATGGATACAAGCTTTTTCATATCATTTCCAAAGATACAAAATATCGGATTCACCCCAGTAGAAGTGGGTATATCCTGCGATCACGTTCTTGTAGCGGTAGAGAGGTGTCTCAACTTCGTCACCGGCCGCATTGTACTGTTTCGCGACTGAAGGCAGCGCAAGAGGATTTGTCAGCTGCGAATAGTGGAACTCGTGGCCGCGCCAGACTCTGCCCGATGCATCAACGATGCGCCGGTAGCCCATATGAAGCCTCGCACCTTCCATCGTTGCGGAGAAAGGCAGCACTCCGCACATCGGAGCAGGGCTGCCATCCACACCCTCTATAGCTTTGGTGAGCCATATCATTCCGCCGCATTCAGCAAGGATGCGTCCTCCGGCTTCAGCATATTCGCGTATCTGCTGTTTCAGGTCTTCCTGCCCTGCGAGTTCCTTTGCATACAGTTCGGGATAACCTCCTGGGAAATATACCAGGTCCGCTTCGGGAAGCGGTTCACCGGCCAGAGGGCTGAAGAAAAGAAGCTGTCCAACCTGGGCAAGGCGGGACAGATTCTCGGGGTAGATGAAATTGAAAGCAGCATCGCGCGCCACTGCTATGCGCAATGGGCTGTCGCTCTGCATAGGTGCTGACTTTGCTGCTGCGGGTGAAGGGACTTCCGCCCTTGTGCGGAGCAGCAGGTCCGACAAGTCGACATAGCGTTCCACAATCTCCGCCGCCCTTTCGGTACGCTGCTTCATCTCACTCTCATCGGCAAGCTGAAGGCCTAGGTGGCGCGAGGGAATTTCCAGCTCAGGGAGCCTGGGCAGCGTGCCGAGGCACGGAAGTCCTGCATCCTCGGCAGCCTGCAGGAGCAGACGCTCGTGACGTGCCGATCCCACCTGGTTGAACACGACTCCGGCGAACTGCAGCCCCGGGCGGAAATGTTTCATCCCCCAGAGCTGTGCCGCCAAAGTATAGGATGTCGAGCGGGCGCCTGCCACCAGCACGACCGGAGTTTCGGTCAGTTGGGCTATGGCTGCGCTGCTGCCCGACGAACGGTCATATCCGTCGTAAAGTCCCATCACCCCTTCGGTCACACACACGTCGGCATCTGCGCCGTAGCGGGCGTAAAGGTCTCTCACGTGACTCTCAGACGAAAGCCAGGTGTCGAGGTTGACTGATGCCCGGCCGGTAGCAGCTTCGTGGAAACGGGTGTCGATGTAGTCAGGTCCGCACTTGAAAGGCTGGACCTGAAGGCCGCGGTTGCTGAGTGCGCGCAGTATGCCCATCGTCAGCGTAGTCTTGCCGCTGCCCGACGAGAGTGCACCTATGAGGAAACGGGATTTCATTATAAGAACAGTCTGAATTTCAAGAAAAAGGCTCTTCCCGGCTTCTGAAGCATATAGTTGTCGAAGGCAAGTGCATCCAGAAGGTTGGAACATTCGAGGGACACATTGTAGCGGCCGCTGTGCCAGGAATAAAGCAGAGAGGCGTTTGTGATGTGCTGCGTGGGCACCCTGGACTTTGAACTAGCCGATCCGAACGCTTCCCACGTGAGGTAGAACCAATGCACCCACTGGTAATCGGTACTCAGGCGCAGGCGGTCATCGTCCTGGAACACATTATGGAAAGTATACGAGAGTTCTGCATTGCAATATGTCCAGGGACGGTTGGGAGTCCTGTTCCTGTAAGTTACCGAGCGCTCCCCCGACTGGGTGAATTCTCGCATATCACGGCTGTCATCGTAACTGGCATTCACGGCAGCGTGGAGTTTTCCGGCCCAGTCGTAGCGTATCTCACCGTCCAGTCCTTTGATATGGACCGCATCAACATTGACATATTGCATCATCGACTCGGTTTCCATCAAGCTGGCGCGGATATAGTTGTCCACCAGGCGGACGAAACCGTTCATCTCATAGGAAATCATATGTCCGTCGCCCAAGTCAAGGCTTCCGAATAATCCTAGGTTGAAGTTTTCGCTGATTTCCGGCTTGAGAGCAACGTTGGGATAAACCGTAGCGCCGTTGCCGAGCAGTTCCCTGGCGACAGGAAGACGGACGCTGTGTTCATATGACCCCTTCACTGCAACGGCGTCGGAGAAGAGGAAACGTGTTCCCAGTCCGTAACCGACATAATTCTGAGTATTGCTTCCTTTTATCTTATCGGACCCGGTCGTTGAAGACAGTTCGGTCTGATTGATCGTCAAGTGGTTCACATAATCCTTCACGAAGAAGGTATTGTTCATCCGCCCTTCCATCAGAGACTGGTCGTATGAAAGGCCGGCAATGTGCTTGGTGAGAATGTCATTTGTCGGCACGAAGTCATTGTCCCAGGAATCTTCCTGCTTGTTGCCGGACCGATTCAGCATATAGTTGAGAGATATCTCGTGCCCAGCGGCAATATCATAGTTCAGGTTGCCCCGGACCACTGTCATAGGACGAAGATAGTCACGCAATGACTTGCCACGCCGACGGATCTCACTGTATCCTCCGTTGATATAGCTGCCATCCCAGTAGTAAAGCCTGTATGTGGTGTCGACAGTCTGGGAATGGTCATGCGTGTGGGATGCAGAGAGTTGAAGTTGCAGGCCATCTGCCAGGAAATCAGATTTCTCATAGCGCGCGGAGAAACTGAGCGACTCGGTGTGGCGCTCGGCCATACCGATGACGTGGCTCTGGGTCGCACCGGTCTGGATATCCTTGTCGATCTTCGAGTATGAGGCGGAAACAAAAAACGCGTCTGCCCAGCTGCGGTTCTGGACACCTGCCTCAAGCTGTCCGAACAGGGAGAGATAATCGTCGTGGAATCTCGGCAGGTCTTTGACGACGAAAGCGGTATGGTCTTCGTTGCGGACTTTCACGTCCCGCATCATATAGTCATTCTTGGAATAATGAGCACTGAGCACCGGACGTATTATCAGCCCGGTCCGTTTTCCTATGTACTGTGCGCTGAAGTCTGCCTTGTGAGTATGGAACGAACCGATGCCGTATGAGAAATCAACGAAATTACGGCTGCTGCGGTTGGTTATGATATTGACTGCCCCACCAAGTGCATCGCTGCCGAAACTGGCAGGTATCACCCCTTTGTATATTTCCACACGGTCGATGATGTTGACGGGCAGATTGGCCAGTGTCATTCCCGTTCCCTTCGCATCGAGCGGCATACCATCCAGAAAATAACGGATGGAATTGCCTGACATTCCGTTGATGGAAAGATCGAAGTCGCTTCCCACACCTCCTTCTTCACGGATGCGTATTCCGTTGGTGCGGTCGATGGCCTGCGTGAGGGACTGAAGCGTGGCTGCCTGAGTGCGGATACTGACGGCATTGATGGCAAAAGCCCCTTCCCTGAGGTTCTGCTCCTTGGATTTTGCAGTCACAGTGGCATTGTCAATCACCACGGTGTCTTTCAGGCTGGACTGGGCAAGAACCGCAGAAACCGCGCATAACTGTGCCAAAAAGATTAATAAGATTCTTTTTATTGCCATCTTGCGTTCGCGCTTGTTCCTGAGCGCACGTAATTAATGCTTCCGGTAGGTCTTCTGGCTTTCTCCTAATCTGTCAAGCCTTCCCGAACAAGAAGTTCAGTGGCGATGGATCTAACAGATTGATGCCGGAGATTACAGCTGCAGGTACAGCCCCGGTTTCTCACCGTGTTCCCTTTCATCAGTGTGGCTGGGCTCAGCCTCCTGATTGCCGAAATGCGTCGCGAATATAGAATTGTTTGCTTAAAAAAACTAATTTTGGGATGTGAAACGCATAATCCTCATAACCGGTGGAGCCCGTTCCGGGAAAAGTTCCAAGGCCGAAGCTCTTGCCCTAAGCCTGGCTGCCGATCCCGTGTATCTCGCAACGGCCCGTATCTGGGACGACGAGTTCCGCGAGCGTGTCCGCCGGCATCAGGAACGCCGCGGTCCGCAGTGGACCAACATCGAAGAAGAGAAGTACCTCAGCTGGCATAATGTGGCTGGTCGCGTGGTGCTGGTGGACTGCCTCACCCTGTGGGCCACCAATTTCTTCTACGACCTGGAAGGCGACACCGACAAGGCCCTCGAAGCCATTAAGGCTGAGTTCTGGCGTTTCACGGACCAGGACGCCACTTTCATTTTCGTCACCAATGAAATCGGCTTGGGCGGCACGTCAGACAACGCTCTCCAGCGCAAGTTCACGGACCTGCAAGGCTGGATGAACCAGTATGTCGCTTCCCTTGCCGACGAAGTTTTCCTGATGGTGAGCGGCATCCCCGTTAAAATCAAAGGATAGCAAATGGCTGAATTTAAAATTGAACGTCCTGACCAGGCACTGCGCCCCGCGCTGCAGGCAAAGATAGACGACCTCACCAAGCCCAAAGGGTCGCTCGGGCGGCTCGAAGAGATCGCACTGCAGATCGGCCTTATACAGCAGACTCTATCTCCAGAGCTCCGGCATCCCCAGAACATAGTGTTCGCCGGTGACCACGGCATTGTGGATGAAGGTGTCAGCATAGCCCCCAAGGAAGTCACCTGGCAGCAGGTCTGCCACTTTACGCATCCGAAGGGCACAGGCGGAGTGAATTTCCTCTGCCGTCAGCACGGCTTCACGCTCAAGGTGGTGGATGCAGGCGTCGACTTCGACCTGCCGCGCGACCGCGGCATCATCGACCTCAAGGTAGGCCGAGGCACCCGCAATTTCCTTCACGGACCGGCGATGACAGAAGCCGAGATGGAGCAGTGTCTTCAAGGCGGAGCCAAAGTCGTCCGGCAGTGCCAGTCCGAAGGCAGCAACATTCTGAGCTTCGGCGAGATGGGCATCGGCAACACCTCCCCTTCTTCCATCTGGATGTCATATTTCACAGGCATCCCGCTGGCCGAATGCGTAGGTGCAGGAAGCGGCCTTGACAACGAAGGCATACGGCATAAATACGATGTGCTGAGCAAGGCTATGGAAGGCTATGAAGGCGACGGCTCGCCACGCGACATAATCCGCTGGTTCGGAGGTTTCGAGATGGTGATGGCCATCGGAGCGATGCTTCAGGCAGCCGAGCTTAAGATGATAATACTAGTGGACGGTTTCATTATGACAAGCTGTATGCTTGCCGCATCCAAGTTATACCCCGAAGTGCTTGACTATGCCGTCTTCGGCCACTGCGGCGATGAATCGGGTCACAAGAAGATGCTTGACGCTCTGGGAGCGAAGCCTCTGCTCAACCTCGGGCTCAGGCTCGGTGAAGGCACCGGAGCGATCTGTGCATATCCAATAGTAGAATCCGCCGTGAGGATGATCAATGAAATGGACACATTTTCCGGCGCTGAAATAACCAAATACTTCTAAGCGATGAGACTGCTGGCTGCACTGACATTCTTCACCCGTCTGCCCTTCTGGCGCATACGAGAGATTCCTGCAGAGGCTTTCAAGCGCGTAGTTCCGCTCTGGCCTCTCGCTGGCTGGCTCACAGGGTTCGTGACAGCTTTCGTGCTGTGGCTATGCGGCAGTTTCCTGCCCTTGACCCTTGCGTGGATCGTGGCTCTTGGGGCCCGTCTGCTGCTCACGGGCTGCCTTCACGAGGACGGACTGGCCGATTTCATCGACGGCTTCGGTGGCGGCACGACCCGCGAAAGGACGCTTGCCATAATGAAGGATTCCCACATCGGCACCTACGGGGTCATCGGTCTGATCGTTTATTTCGCACTGATGCTTCAGTTGCCTGCCACCCTTTCGCGCGACACACTCTGCGTGGTGGTTCTTGCAGGTGACTGCTGGGCCAAATGCTGTGCAGCACAGCTGATCAACCTGCTGCCCTACGCCCGCAAGGAAGAAGAAGCAAAGAACAAGACAGTATACGACCGTATGAAATGGCACGAGTTTCTGCTCTGCCTGTTCTTCGGGCTGGCCCCTGCCGCTGCCATGACCTTCTGGCTGGACTGGATGCCGATGAGTTTCTTCTGGTTGATGGCAGTGCCCGTGGCAGTAATGCTTCTGCTGGCCCTTCTTATGAAACGCCGCCTTCAGGGCTACACCGGTGACTGCTGCGGTGCAACATTCCTCCTATGTGAGCTGTCGTTCTATCTCTCAGTTTTGATTTCTCTGCAATAAATCCTGCCGATGAAATATCTGTTTGATCTTGACGGAACTCTGACTTGTCAGGAAACCTTGCCTGTCATTGCGAGCCACTTCAATTGCGTGGAAGAAATAGCCGAGCTGACAAGGAAGACCGTTCAAGGCGACATTCCCTTCCCGGACAGTTTCGCCAGCCGCGTAAACATACTCGGCAAGTATCCTGTATCAGAGACGAGCGCTCTGCTGGCCCGGATTCCCGTTTACCCGGAAATCAAACAGTTCATCGACGTCCACAGGTCAGACTGCATCGTCGTGACCGGCAATCTCACTTGCTGGTGCGAAGGCCTTTTCGATATCCTGGAATGTCAGTGCTTCGGCAGCGAGGCAGAAGTCGCCGACGACAAGGTAGTGGAAATAAAAACCATCCTGCGCAAGGAAGACATAGTCGAGCGATACAGGGCACTTGGGCACAAAGTAGTGTTCATAGGAGATGGAGACAATGACGCTGAGGCAATGCGCCACGCCGATATCGGCATTGCCGCAGGCCTGACCAACTCCCCCGCTCCGAGCTTGCTGGCGATCTGCGACCACGTCGCTTTTGACGAGCAGACCCTCTGCCACCTCCTGGAATCATTATGAATGGGATCAGGCACCACAAACAGAAAAACCCAGCGAATCGCTGGGTTTTTCTGTTTGTGGTGCCACCGGGAATTGAACCAGGGACACACGGATTTTCAGTCCGTTGCTCTACCAACTGAGCTATGGCACCATTGGTTTGAGGACTGCAAATATAGAGTTTAAATGCAAAACACCAAAAAATTATTGAGGTTTTATCTTGATTTTCATACCAGGATATATCTTGGTATTCTTGGTAAAACCGTTCAAAGTCATGATATCGTGCAGGGTAACGCCGTCGAACTTGTTCGAAATCTCCCAGAGCGTATCACCTTTCTTGACGGTATATGTAACATATCCTCCGGAACTGGTCGTAGCTACAGTAGTGCCTGACGAACTTGAAGAAGATGAGGATGAAGATGCGGTAGTAGCAGGAGCTGAACCCTTGCCGTAGATACGGAGCCTCTGCCCTACCTTGATGGTATTGCTGCGCAGGCCGTTCCAGCTCTTGATATTGTTCACGGTGGTGCCGTAGCGGCGGGCGATGGCGCCCAGGGTGTCACCGCTCTTCACCCTGTATGTCGTATAGCTTCCGCTGCTGGTCGATGCCACCGTTCCGCCCTGGATCTGCTTCATCTTGACAGGGTTGAAATAGAGCGAATCCTTGTATCCGTAGATTTCATTCTCCTTGTCGACGAATGCCAGAGTGTAATTGTACGGGAGGATGAGCTGGTACTGGTGTGTGTCGCCCGGAATGATGTCATACAGATACTGGGGATTCATATCGCGGAGTTCCTCCATGCTGACGCCGATGTTCTCGCTTATCTGCCCGAAGTGCAGGTTGCGGTTGACCATAAAGGTATCCACGTGTGCGGGAAGGCCGATCTGGGTCGGAACGATATTGTGCTCGGGATAATAGTTCAGAACATACAGCGCTGCCACGAATGCGGGCACGTAACCACGTGTTTCACGGGGCAGATAGTTGTATACCTCCCAGAAATCCTTTCCGCCGCCGCTGCGACGGATAGCCTTGTTGACATTGCCGGAACCGCAGTTGTAGGATGCTATGGCAAGACTCCAGTCGCCGAATATGTCATATGCGTCACGGAGATACTGCGCGGCGGCACGGCACGACTTGATGGGGTCGAAACGCTCGTCGACATATGAAGTCATCTCGAGGTTGTAATGACGCGCTGTCGACGAAATGAACTGCCACATACCCTTGGCCTTGGCACGGGATACCGCACGTGTGTTCAGCGCGGACTCCACGACGGCAAGAGCCTTGAGTTCCTGCGGAAGGTCATACTCCATGAAGATGTCCTCGAACTGAGGCATCCAGTAACGGGCGAGGCCCATTATATTGCCGATTCTGGTGGGCATCTTCTGGACATAGTTGATTATATAGTTGCGGATTACCGGATTGTACGGAATCTTGATGAAGGAATTCATCTTGTTGAGCCTTTCGATGATCAGCTCGTCCGGAATGTCGGACGACAGCACGATGTCATCGACATTGGGCAGTTCGAAATCGAACGTGCTCATATCGTGCTCCACATACCATACTGAAAGCAGGGAATCGGTGTTGTGAAGTTCTTCGGCATAAGGGTCATCGACGGAGAATTCATCTTCGTCGTTTGTCATTTCGATAGGGTCTCCTTCGATGGTAAGCATATAGAGGTTGTCATATGCTTCCTGAAGCGAGTCTATCTTCATCTTGAGCACCGCTACGGAATCCTGGTATCTTCCGCGCTGGAAAATCTGCGCGTCGGCCACCGTGGCCGTCAAAGGCAGCAGGATGAGGGTCAGGAGGATAAACAGTTTGATGTGTTTCATATTTTTTAATCAGAATGTGAGGTTCATTTGAAAGCCGTACGATACGGGAGCGGAAGAGGCGTAGTACCGGCTGTTGATGGGCTCGATCAATGCCGGACTGACATTGAACGAAAGGTCGTCATTGACGTTGAAGTCGCTCATATGGGCAAAGACGTTCGCGTCGATGATGTTCAGCGCATAAACCACTATGGTAGCCACTACGGAGTAGTCGCGGTAGCGCCGGTACAGGTCGCGGTATACCTTCGCCTGGGAAGCGCTGATATGGCCGATATAACCGCTTGACTTGTCGTTGGCCGTATTGTAGATATAGCGGAAGCGCTTGTACTGCATATCGTTGAAACGGAATGTGTAGGCACAGACCATCAGACCGCCGTACCAGATCGGGATGTGCCACCAGTCGCCGTTGTACGCCTGTCCCAGGCCCGGCAGCAGCGCAGAATAGATGGCCGCCTTGGCCGGATCCGGCTTGTCTTCAGTCGGGAAGCTCACCACGCCGTCGAGCAGGGTGCCCCAATAGACGGCAGCCGCCCCGGCGAAGCACAGTGCGGAAATCTTTGCATAATCGGAATTGCCCGTGTCAAGATACTGGCGGTTGTTCTGGATGCCGAAATAAATGCCGCTTCCAATCCCGCCGTATATGATGGGAAGTTTCCAGTAATCCTTGTTGTATACCTGCATTACGCCCGGAAGAACCATATTGCTCGCCAGGGCGTAGCCGGTCTTGAGGGGCTGTTTGTGCAGCAGGCCGCGAACCATCGCTTTTATCGAAAAGCCGGAAGTGGTGTCGGCAAGGACGTCGCTTTCGGGATTGACCCCGGTCTGGACGTTCTGGCCGGGAGGGCCTCCGGTGATATTGTTGTTCTGCGTGAACTGCGCAGATGCGCTGAAAGTAACAGCACAGAACAGAATTATCGCTGAAAGAAACCTGCGCACTTGGGATCTGCTAAATAATATTGTTTTCCAACGCTCTCAAAAATCGTGCGATTTCATCGTCGCTCTTGAAACGGATGGTGATGCGTCCGCTTCCGTCCGCACCTCTCTTGAGGGAGATATCGTTGCGGAAATACTTGCCTACGAGTTCCAGGACACGGTAATATTCGTCGGGAAGTTCCTTCTGGGGTTGAGACGGGTTCTTTTCGGCATTGAGCAGCCTGTCACGGACCATTTTCTCCAGTTTGCGGACAGACCAGTCGCCTGCAACACACCTGGTGCACATCTCCATCTGCGATTCTTCGTCGGGCAGAGACAGCAGAGCCTTGGCATGGCCTACGGATATCCTGTCGACCTTGAGGGCCTTCTGTATTTCAACGGGGAGGCTGAGAAGCCTCAGGTAATTGGCTACCGTCGCCCTTTTCTTTCCTACCCTGTCGGCCATCTGCTCCTGGGTGAAACCGCATTCCTCCATAAGTCTGCGGAAGCTCAGTGCAGTCTCAACGGCATCCAGATTCTCACGCTGGATATTCTCGACTATGGCCATCTCGAGCATGCCAGAATCGTCCGCTTCCCTGATGTATGCCGGGACAGTCTTCAGACCGGCCAGCCTGGCGGCGCGGTAACGGCGTTCTCCTGAGATTATCTGGTATTTGCCGTCGGCAACCTTGCGGACGGTGATGGGCTGGACTATGCCGATGGAGCGGATGGAATCCGCCAGTTCGGCGATAGACTCTTCGTCAAAAGTGGTACGCGGCTGATAGGGATTCGGCTCGATCTCTTCGAGCGGCAGTTCAACCCCGGCGGAAGTATGCTTCGCTGCTGAGGGAAATGCCTTTGAGCTGTTTCGCTGAATCGTTTCTGCATCCTGAAGCAGGGCGCCGAGCCCTCTTCCGAGTGCATTTCTCTTTGTCGTGGCCATTATGAATTCTTTTTAACTATTTCCTGGGCTAGGCTCATATAGTTGTTGGTACCGGAAGAAATCACATCGTAGAGGATTGCCGGCTTGCCGTGCGACGGAGCCTCGCTCAAACGGACGTTGCGGCTGATCATAGTCTGGAACACCATATCCGAGAAATGGCTCTTGACTTCTTCTACGACCTGGTTGTGGAGCCTCAGACGGCTGTCGAACATAGTGAAGAGGAATCCCTCTATCGACAGCGAAGGGTTGAGCTTGTTCTGCACAAGCTTAATGGTGTTGAGAAGCTTGCCGAGACCTTCGAGCGCGAAATATTCGGGCTGTACAGGAATTATGACGCTGTCGGCGGCAGTCAGTGCGTTGATGGTGATGATGCCGAGCGAAGGAGAGCAGTCGATGATGATGTAGTCGTATGCATCCCTTATCTCGGCAATGCTGTCCTTCATCGCCGACTCACGGTTGTCGATGTTCAGCAGTTCTATCTCCGCGCCGACAAGATTGATATGCGACGGCACTACCTGCAGATACTGAAGTTCGGTGTCGAGCAGCGCTTCTGTCACGTCTATCTGACCGATGAGCACCTCATACAGTGTGCGCATCGAATCAGAGTCAGGATTGAAATTGAGGCCGGAAGTTGTATTAGCCTGTGGATCAGCATCTATCAACAATGTCTTCTTCTCCATCACGGCCAGAGATGCAGCCAGATTTATAGCTGTCGTGGTCTTTCCCACTCCTCCTTTTTGATTCGCTATGGCTATTACCTTTCCCATTGATTTCCGATTGTTTAACTATCCTGCAAATTTAATAAATCTTGTTTATTATCCCTAATTATACTACATTTGAGAAAGCGACAATATTTCGTATCGTCGAACAATATGCAGGACCTCTGGAAAGTTATCGTCAACCCCAATGCAGGCAGAGGAAGGGGCGGAAGAGAATGGGATGAGATAAGCGGCCTTCTCACGGCCGCCGGCATAAAGTTCACCAGTTCGGTATCCCGCTTCAAATACAATTCCATCGACCTTGTAAGGCAGGCCTGGGAAGAAGGCTACCGCAAGTTCATCGCCGTAGGTGGCGACGGCACCATCCACGAAGTCGTTTCGGGCATAATGAGCATGGACCGCTCCAATCCGGATGCATTGCTCGCAGTGATTCCTGTCGGCACCGGCAATGACTGGGGACGCGAATGGGGCGTGACCATCGACCACAGGCAGGCAGTCGACATCATTGCAAAAGGACATACACGCGTGCAGGACCTGGCCGAAGTCGTCTGTGTCAGGAATGGCAAAGAGAACACCCGCTTTATGGCCAACATCGGAGGTCTGGGCTTCGATGCTAACGTATGTTTTAAGGTCGACGGCTACAAGGACGCCGGGAAGACCGGCAGCAGCCTTTATGTGAGAGGTCTGCTGAGAGCGTTCTTCGGCTATACCAACAAGCGCTTCAAGATAGATGTCGACGGCTCGACGCTGTACGAGGGCAAGGTGTTCTCGACAGCCTTCGGCATAGGCAGGTTCTCCGGCGGCGGAATGCTCCAGACTCCCGAAGCCCTTCCGGACGACGGCCTGCTGGACATCACGGTCATCAAGAAAATCCCGAAACTCAAGGTCGTCTTGAACATCAAGAAACTGTATTCGGGAGACATCTATTCCATCAAGCAGGTCATCCACACCAAAGGCAGGAAAGTTCACGTAGAGTCCTTCCCCTTTGCCAAGGTCGAGGTGGACGGCGAGGCCGTAGGATTCACCCCAGTCACAGTGACGATGATTCCCCAGGCGCTCCGGATCATAGTGCCTTAGAACGCCCAGTCTATCTGCCCACGGATTTCCAGGACATTGTCCTTTCCCTCTTCGAAGTAACGGGTGTAAACTGTCTTCAGAGTCATCCTGAAGCCCCGGAACAAGTCTGCCGTTGCCAGCAGGCTCGCCGCAACGCCCCGGCCGCCATATGAAACCACAGAGAAACTCTGCGGCAGGTCTTTCTCGCAGGCATAGATGCGGGTGGATGATGAAGGGGAATCGAAATACGCGGCTCCGCCCCATAAAGCCAGCCTTTCGGCAGCGCGCCAGTCAATTCCCAGCGACGCGCCGAGCCCTCTCTCAAGCCTGTAACCACGTCTGTCCTGCGCTTTGTCTCCGGCGAACAGCAGCACACAGTCTCCCCTGCCCGACAATGACAGCCTCGACGATGGCCTGAGCACGGCCGACAGCTTCAGCAAATGCCTGTGGCTGTCCTCATAGTCCTTGAAAGCGTAGTTGTCCTGCAGAGAGGCAGACCAACTGTCCGCCGCATATTCGCATCTTGCCTTGACTTTCGCCACGAAAGAAGGGGTGTCGATGCGGTAGCGGACGTGAGGATGATATGCCGCATCGCACATTGCGGTAATGGTGAGGCCGTCAGCAGGACGGGCAAGGATGTTGGCCAGGAAACCATACTGGTTGCTCACGGTCGATAGCGAAGAATAGGCGCCGGCGTGGTTTGCTATGTATTCCTTCGGATAGTAACGCAACTGCACCGACGCCTCGAAGCCGTATCCCGGTGACCATAACGTCCCGGCAAGTGCGGCGGGAGTTCCTCTCCTGTCCAGGGCCGATTCTGCATAGATGCGGCAGTGTCCAGTGCTGTACAGTGCGGACAGTGCGATGTTGCCAAACAGCCCATCGTACATCTGGAAGCGGTTGTACTCCTGCACACGCCGCGCATTCTTCCTGTCATAGCCGTAGGCCGTCGCCGTCAGCGACAGCTGAAGGACATCGGTCTCGAAGGTATAGTTGACACAGCCCACGAACTCGTGCAGGGCATTTTTCTGGGCTTTTTGAAAATCAGTCCTGTGATAGCCCGTAGCGGGCAGGGAACTGTATGTACTGTCCGTGACGGTCGCATCCAGCGAAGCTGCCGAAAAGAAAGCCTGCAGACGTCCGCGTGAGCCCAAATCCAGGGATGCGGCAAGTCCTCGCAGGGCATCGTTCTCCCCGGAAGAAGTATATGCCCTGAAGTCGTTGCGCCGCTTGAGGATTGCCGCCGGGCTGCCCAGCGCCGACATTGAGAACGACTTGTCCATTGCAAGTCCCTGCCCGTACGATGCCGTGAAATCGCCCAGCAACAGCTTGAAACGGCCGGCATCATACTTCAGATGGGCGGAGATGAAGTCAGGAAACAGGCTTTCCTGCGCGTCGCTCTCGAAAGTAGCCCCATAACTGAAACGCCCGGCCCCGCCGAGGTATCTCGCATAGCGGTAGAGCCCTTCCTGCGAAGTTTTCCACTTTACCCTGGACCGCACTTCGGAGTATGTCCCCGCCCCTTCGGCCTCCCCTGCCCCAAGGATGATGAAAGGGCTGAGTGCGTCCACCATCTCTTTGCCGAAACCGTCCACCGCCGCAAGCTCGGTGAGCGAGAGTATGTCGCCATATTCTTCGCGGTATTCCAGCAGGCTTTCAATCTGGAACAGGGACAGCACCTGCAGTTGCTCCAGCTGGCTTCGCGTCGCCGCATTGATGTTGAGCGGGTTCCGGAGCAGATCTTCATACCACTGGACCAGGCTTTCGGGCGATGCTCCGGTCTCCTCACCCTGCATCTGTTCAAGAAGGTCTTCGATACCCCGCATCACATCCTGGGCAAGGACAGACTGCACGGCCAGCAGAAAAGACAATATGAAAGCCAACTTCCTCATAGCGCAAAGCTATGGGAATGATACGGCCCCAGCCGTTTTCTAAACGCTTATATCCGTTTAATTTGTCTTGAAACGGTAAGACACGGCTTTGAGGTCCTCATTGGCCTTGGCGATCTTGCCGGCCAGCTCGGCCTTGAAAGCTTCCATCTTCTCCATATAGACATCATCGCTTGCCGCGAGTATCTGGAGAGCGAAGATTGCGGCGTTCTTGGCGCCGTCCACAGCCATCGTCGCAACCGGAATGCCAGAAGGCATCTGAAGGATGGACAGAACTGAATCCCAGGCGTCCATTGAATTGGAGGACTTGATCGGAACGCCTATCACCGGGAGCGGAGTCGATGCGGCAATCACGCCGGGCAGATGGGCGGCACCGCCTGCTCCTGCGATTATCACCTTGATGCCACGGCTTGCGGCGCCCTTGGCGAATGAGGCCACCTGCTCAGGAGTGCGGTGAGCGCTGAGTGCATTGATTTCGAACGGAATTTCCATACTGTCCAGGAATTCTGCGGCAGACTTCATCACCGGCATGTCGGACATGCTTCCCATAATGATGCTTACGATAGGCTTCATACGATGTTCTGTTTGAGATGATGCAAAATTAATATTAAATTTGTGAATTGTAAAAGCCGTAAAAAATGGACAAAAGAATCAAACTTCACGACAAATATTTCGTTCCCTACATACCTCAGAATGTACTGATGAAAGCCGTGGACGACGTTGCCGCAAAAGTAAACGCCGACTATAAGGATTCCGGCAAGATTCCTGTCGTAATCTGCGTACTCAACGGGTCTATCGTCTTTGCTGGCCTGCTGCTCACAAGGCTCGAATTCCCCTGCGAACTGGCTGCCATCAGGGTGACCTCATATGAGGGCACACGCTCTACAGGCAACATCAAGGATGTGCTCGGTCTCACCACTGACGTCGACGGACGCGACGTAATCCTAATTGAAGACATCGTCGACACCGGCAACACCATTCTCAAACTCTGCGAGCACCTGGCTTTCAGGGGTGCAAAGGTCGTCAAGATCTGCACTATGTTCACAAAACCTGAAGTCTACCATTATGACCGCAAGCTCGATTATGTGGGAATGGAAATAAAAAACAAGTTCGTCGTAGGTTTCGGACTGGACTACGACCAGCTCGGCCGCAACCTCCCCGACCTGTATATTCTCGATGAAAATCCATCAGAAATAAATATGAAATACTACATTCTTTTCGGCCCTCCGGGTGCAGGTAAAGGCACTCAGGCCAAGCTTCTCGTCGACAAATTCGGTTTCCATCACGTATCCACCGGAGATCTGCTCCGCAAGGAAATGGCAGCAGGCACTCCCCTCGGACTCAAGGCCAAGAGCCTCATCGAGCAGGGGGCGCTGGTACCTGACGAGGTCGTTATCGGAATGATCAGGAGCGAGATAAAGAACAATCCTTCAGTTCCCGGCTTCCTCTTTGACGGCTTCCCCCGCACAACCGAGCAGGCCGCTGCGCTTGACGCGATGCTCAAGGATTTCGACCAGAGCGTAACTTCCGTCCTGTCAATCTCCATCAGCGACGAAATGGTCAAGGAGCGTATCCGCCACCGCGCGATGCAGGAGAACCGTCCCGACGACACCAAGGACGAAGTCATCGCCAACCGCATCAAGACCTATCACGACAAGACCGAACCCGTGATCGATTTCTACAAGGCCCAGGGCAAATACAGCGAAATCGACGGCGTAGGAACCATCGAAGAGATTTTCGAGAAAGTCTGCAAACTTATCTAAAGGAAGCGGCTGGCTTCAGCGGCTAGAAAAGACCGATTAGCCATTTGCCGACAAACCACAAAACCGGCACCAGAAGCGCCGGGAGCATATCGAGGGTCTTTCCCTGACGAATTTTCAGAAGGGAAAGGCCCGATGCCGTTATTATAAGGCCACCCACGATCAGCAGTTCGCACATAAGCGCGTCGCTGATGGCAGTGCTGGACAGTTTGGCTATGACGTAGAAAAGCCCCTGCCAGCAGAAGAGCACCGGAGCGGCCAGAACCATCCCTATTCCGTAGGTAGATGCAAAAACGAATGACGACACGAAATCAAGGGTGGCATTTGTAAAGAGCAGGGTGTTGTCACCCTGAAGTGCGCTCGTCACGGGTCCCAGCATCGACAGGGGGCCGACGCAATAGAGCAGACAGGCCGTAGAAAGACCTTCGGCAAGCGAAGCCCTGCCTTCGGCAGCACCTTCTTTCTTCTTTCCAAGCTTGTCGACGAGGGCGTGGAAGCGGTCGTCTATCTTGAGCCAGGTACCGACCACACTGCCGATAGCCATCGCAAGTATGAACAGCACCGGGAACTCGCTGTTGGGCATATTGCGGATCGTGGCGCCGAGACCTATTGCGAGGCAGGCCAGACCCAGGGAGGTAAAGACGGCTTCCTTGTATTTCTCCTTGACACCACGATGCACCTGGGCCCCGATAACGGAGCCCAGAATAATAGTGCACGTGTTGACTATGGTGCCAAGCATAATGCTACAGGCTGTCGCCGAAATCTGCGCGGAACTTCTCTACCAGCTTCTGCTGCCAGTCACTGACAGGCTCAAGACGTCCGAAGAAGAAACGCAGCACGCTCGGTTCCTCTGTGAATCTCAGACCACCGATGAGTTTGCGGTTGTCCCATACCCACTTAACGCGGTCTGCGACATATTCGAGCTGAGAAAGGGTGAACACACGGCGGGGCACGGCAAGGCGGAGAAGTTCGAGAGCCGCATAGCGCTCACTTCCGTCGCGCTCACGCTGCTCGCTGATGGTGCCTCGCTCCATACCGCGGATACCTCCGGCAATGTACATCGCTGCTCCAAGAGCACCTGCAGGATACTGTCCGTGAGGCATGTCGGGGAAGAATTCGCTCGCATTCAGATGGACGCCGAGACCGCCGGCAGGCCTTACTACAGGCACACCGTATTCGTGAAGTTCATTCACGAGGTGCTCGATGAAGAGCGGACCCTGGTTGATATATTCTTCGTCCAGTGTTTCATAGAGACCCACTGCGATAGCTTCCATAGAGCGGACCTCCATACCTCCGTAGGTGAGGAAACCTTCATAGAGAGGAACATATTCCTTCATCTGACGCATCAGTTCAGGGTTGTTCGAGCAGATGCAGCCTCCACGGGCGAAACCGAGCTTGCGGGCTGAGAAATAAACGATATCGACTGCACCGCAGATTTCGAACATAATCTCCTTGATGGTCTTGTCCTTGTAGGCCTCTTCCCTTGTCTTGATGAAGTGGAGGTTGTCCTGAAGCAGGGATGCATCGAGGACGCAGATGATACCTTCTTTCTTGCATATGTCCGCAACTTCGTGGATGTTATGGGCAGAGATGGGCTGGCCGCCGATCAGGTTGGTACCGGTCTCTATACGGAGCCACTTGATCTGGCTGCGGTGATCCTTGATGAACTGTTTCAGACGGGGAATGTCGAAGTCTCCCTTGAAAGGATCCAGATTGTTTGCATCAAGACCTTTCTGAGCCACAAGTTCAACCACGTCAGCGCCGACGCGGGTAATATGAGCCTTGGCGGTCGTGAAGTGGAAGTTCATCGGCACGAGATCGCCGGGCTTGCAGAACGCCTCGGCAAGGATGTTCTCGCAGGCACGTCCCTGGTGGGCAGGGAGGATGTCATCGAGGCCCATAGTCTCTTTTATCGCTCTCTTGAGCCTGTAGAAAGTCTCACTTCCGGCGTAGGCGTCATCTGCCTGAAACATTGCTGCCTGCTGGTTGTCGCTCATTGCATTGACTCCGGAGTCGGTCAGCATGTCGATGTAGATGTCCTTGTTGTGAAGCAGGAAAGTGTTGTTTCCGGCCTCTTCCATCTTTTTCTGGCGCTCTTCTACCGGTAAGAGAAATAACTTCTGGACGATGCGCACTTTGTGCATCTCAAGAGGAACCTGATGCTCCTCGCGATAAAATTTGACTGTTGACATGTTTAAAGGGTATGAAATGTAATAATGATACAAAAATAAGCAATAATTAGTCAGTTAGCCAACAATATCAAATAAAAAAGGACTTCGTGACGGGAAGTCCTTTTTTATTTGGGCATAGAGTCCGGTTATTTGGGAATCTGCGCTCCGTAATTTGCAACCTTGCCGAAAAGGTCCTTGGCTTTCTCCCAGGGATACTTGTTGCAGTACATGCTGGGACGCACGATCTCGCTTCCCTGCTGGTTCAGTCCGAAGATGCGGTTGACCTGATTTGCCGCAGAATTTGCGTCATAGCTCTGGGACTGTATGATCGTCAGGCTCATAAAGCCTTCGAGATAAGGCTGGTCGATGGCGTTGATGAAGGCGTCGTTGCCTGTAGGAAGTTCCTTGTTGCCCTCATATTTGGGACCGATCTGCTCTGCCTCGTCTATTCTTGCGGCGGGCACTGAAATCGTGGCGGCTCCCGAAGAAGCAAGTTCGAGGTCCCTCTTGTTTGCGAAGAAGTAGTTGTCATAAAGGTTGCTGACCTTAGCCTTCTCCATAGAGGCATTCGACTCGTAGAACACCCTTTCAACGGCGCAGTTGCTGTTGCAGCCGAAGATATTGTTATAGACGTTGATGGTACGTATGCCGTTCATGAAGCGGAATCCCTGGCCCATATCCTCGAATGCCTTTGTGCGGGTCCAGGTGAAGAGGACGGTATTGTGATGGAAGTCCAGCGAGACCTCGGGAATATCCGCATCCTTCACATTGCCCTTAACCTGGCAGGCGGCGTAGCGGCAGGCGATGAAGATGTTGTTGCTCACCTCCATATGGCCTTTGCCCATAAGGGCCTGGATGCCATAGTCACGGCAGTTGACGAAGATGCAGTTGGAAACACGCACATTGCCTTCTACATCCATATGAAGGCCGTATTCGTCTCCGTTGGCATATCCGACAGTAGGCATAGAAACAGAAGAACCCGGCTCGATGAAACGTCCTGTAAGCACCCCTTCATTAGGCGTACCGGTCACGTCTTCGTTCACATTCTTCACGAAATAGAGGTTGTTCTCGCCCATATCGAAAACCAGTCCGTCGATAACCACGGTTCCTACAGGTCCGGTATAGCCTACAGGCCTTCTTGCATTGATGTTGAACAGAGGAGCGATGAATTTCTGGTCCGTCGGCTGGATCTTGGTGATGTGCTTGATAACGTCACGCTCCTTGAAATCCGTGGAATAACCGCCGTAGATGCTGATGAACTTGCCCATATCGTGGGAGGCGTCGCCGAACTTTCCGCACTCGATGTAGCCGCGGTCAAGGTTGCCGAGATAGTTGCCTTCAGCCACGCGGATCTCATCGTTGTCGGAAGCCGTGTCTATCGCTTTCTGCAAATCTTTCATAGGGGTTTCAGGAGACAGGCCGTCGGCACGTGCAGAACCGGTCGTCGCACTCACATAGTATGTCTTGCCTTTGGGTGCAGGAACGGCAGATGCCGCCTTGCCGAGAACGCCTGACACAGCAGAAGAAGTCGAGGTGTTGTTCCCAGTATTTCCGGTAGCTCCGGAAACAGTCTCCTCTACAGCCTTTTTAGCTGCGTCCTTGAGACCTTTCAAGAGATTCTGAGCCTGAAGCTGGCCAGAGAGTGACAGCATAGCCACAACGGCTACAGCCACGATTTTGACAATAACCTTTCTCATAGTTTAGTTGGTTTAGTTTCTTACAAATTTAAATATTATTTTTGTTTATAATTTAACCGAAATTGTCAATTATCTGTTCCCGCTATGGATATATCTATTATTCTGATTGCACTAGGTCTGCTGATCTTCCTGTCCCACATTTTCGGTGCGGCATTCGCCAAGACCAAAGTTCCGACCGTACTGCTGCTGATGCTGATCGGTCTTGTCCTCGGCCCCATAACAGGCCTGATCACTCCGGAATCTTTCGGCAAGGTAGGCAGCGTATTCACCACCATAACCCTCATCTGCATCCTGTTCCAGAGCGGCACCACGCTTGACCTTCACGTTCTGGGAAAATCCATAGGGCCAGCCCTGATTGCCACAATCCTGAACTTCGTGGTGATAGTGGGCATAAGCGTGCTGCTCGGAATGTATATGCTGGATCTGAAATTCATCCACTGCTGCTTCCTCGGAGCCGCCCTCGGAGGCACCTCCGCCGCCGTGGTGATCCCTATGGTCAACCAGCTGAAACCTTCTGAAAAAGCATCCACGGTCCTCAACCTCGAGGCCGCGCTCAGCGACATCGTCTGCCTGATCATCGCGATGTCCCTGCTGGAGAGTTTCGGAACCGGAGACATCGACCCGGCCATTATTGCCAAGGACATTGCACTTTCAGTGCTCGGATCGCTGGCCATCGGCGTGATTGTCGGATTTGCGTGGATCGTCATACTCAAGAATCTGCTGTCCGGCCTGCAGAATGCGATGTTCACGACTTTCGCCCTCGCCTTCATCGTATATGGTTTCACCAACCTCATAGGGTTGAACGGAGGTATGGCAATACTTGCATTCGGCATCTCAGCGGCCAACTACCACATATCTCACGTGGCGAAGAAGTCAATGGCCGAAAAAGCTGAAGCGATGAGCCTCGACAAAAACGACCGAAACTTCTATTCCGAAATCGTATTCATCCTGCAGACCTATTTCTTCGTATATGTCGGCATCAGCATAAAGTTCAACAACTGGCGTTACCTTCTCGTAGGCGCCCTCTTCACTGCCCTGATCTTCCTAACCAGATTCGTCACGATGAGCTGTATGGGCAAGAAAGGCTTCTCGAAGAGAGACCGCCGTCTGATGCGCGTCCTCGGCCCGAAGGGACTTGTGGCCGCCGTGCTTTCTTCTCTGCCTCTGCAATGGGCTCAGGCCACCCATCAGCCCGAGTGGATGCTCAACTCCTGCCAGGCCATTCAGGACGTTGCGTACGCAGTTGTGCTCTTCAGCATCCTTACCTGCAGCGTCATTATCATACTGACCGAAAGGAAGGGCGACAAGGAAGAGCCGGCAAGCGATGAGGCAGCCGCAGAGCCTGCCACCGAACCTGCAGCCGAAGTGGCCGCCGAAGTGGCTGACGAAGCTAAGGAAGCAATGGAAGCCGTGGAGGCCGTGGAGGCCGCCGCTCCCGCACAGCCTGAAAGCGAAGGCTCCGTTCCGGAAGACTCCGCACCTTCTTCATCTTCATATTCCGACATAATCCCCGAGTAAAGCGACATAAAATGAAAGTATTGTTCATAGGCGGAACCGGCACCATCAGCACCGCCATTTCCAAAAGGGTGCTCTCGAATCCCGACAACGAACTGTATCTGATCAACCGAGGCAGCCGCAACGGCATCCTCAGCGGCAACCTGAAGGAAATCATAGCCGACATCAACGACGAAGCCGACGTGGCCGCCAAACTCAAGGGGCTCAGCTTCGACGTGGTCTGCGATTTCATCTGCTTCCACCCCGAACAGATAAAGCGCGACTACAGGCTGTTCAAGGGAAAGACCGCCCAGTTTATGTTCATCAGCACCGCCTCGGCGTACAACAAGCCTGCAAGGGATTATGTCATCAGCGAAGGCACTTCCCTTGCCAACCCCTATTGGGAATATTCAAGGAAGAAAATCGAGTGCGAGGAGTTCCTGATGGAGAAATACCGCGAGGAAGGCTTTCCCGTTACAATAATCCGTCCCAGCCACACCTACGACGAGCGCAAGGTTCCGCTGGGAGTCCACGGACGCATCGGAAGCTTTTCAGTGCTGAAGAGGATGCTCGAGGGCAAGCCTGTAATAATCCACGGTGACGGAACCTCGCTGTGGACACTGACTCACAACAGCGATTTCGCGAAGGGTTTCACCGGCCTTATGGGCAATCCCCTCGCCATTGGCGAAGCATTCCAGATCACATCTGGAGAATCCCTGTCCTGGAACCAGATCTACCAATGCATCGCCGATGCGCTTGGGGTGGAACTCAAGCCCTACTATGTCACATCCCGCTTTCTGGCTGACATCGCTCCGGAGTTGGATTTCGAAGGCAGCCTGCTGGGAGACAAGGCATATTCCGTAATCTTCGACCAGAGGAAACTCAAACGCGCTGTCCCGACGTTCATCCCCGAAGTTCCCATATGCCGCGGCCTGAAGAACACTGTGGACTACATAATGTCCCATCCGGAATGCCAGGAGGAAGACCCGGAATTCGATGAATTCTGCGACCGGATCATAGAAGTTATGGAAGCCGCAAAGGCCTCATTTACCAAACGATCTTGAATCGGACCTCGCTGCCGTTGCCCACAGCGTCATAAGCCGTCACGACCACATCGTGGCTGCCTCGGCGCACCCTGCTTTCAGACAGATAGACTGTGATGCTGTTGCTCTTCAGCGAAGCCAGCGTCCACTCTCCGTCGACAAGGACCTCGAACTGGGCAATGCCAGACATATCGTCGGTCGCAGTTACGCGGAACGTGCTTCCGCTCACCTTGCCGCCAGACTGAACCGCAGGTTTGAGCACAGGGGCTACGGTGTCCCTTGCCACGCAGTACACTCCGGAACGGACCGAAGCGGTCAGCATACCGTCGCTGACGATTCCGCCGACACCGCTGAGTTTGCCGTCGGAACTCACTCTGGCAAGCAGCATCTTGTCCGTCAGGCTCTCGTCATATCCTACAGGGATCGTGACCTTGAACGGCTCGTGGAGAGCCAGCCGGTCGTCACCGAGTTTCCACACCGGAGAATAGAACCCTACCGCAGTATCGGCATCGGCAACCTTGCCGTATTGGAAATAGACGTTGTTGTAAAGTGCACCCAGTGGCATCGCTACGCTCAGGTCTTCAAGTACCAGGGAATTCGGCACATACCACAGCATAGGGACGGTTGCCACATTGTCGCCGAGTGGAGCGTCCGCCTTGATGCTGTCGTCTCTACGGAGATAGAGAGTGGCGCGTGTCATATTGCCGAAGATATCGCTGGCTTCTACAGTCACACGGTGGCGTTCGTAATCGTCGAGCCGGATGATGCCGCCGTTCTCAGCGGTTATCTTGGTCCTGGCCAGAAGGTTTCCCGGATCCACCTGGGTCTTGATGAAGTCCATGCCTGTCTCTCCGGCGGCCACGGTACTCCTGATGTATTTGTCGATGTCATAGTTGAAATCGCCTATGTTGAGTTCGAAGAGCGGTTCTCCGTCGAGCAGAACCCTGTACTTTTCAACTCCGAGACGGCCGGTGGTTCCCTCCATCTTGTCGATGGCGTCGATTCCGAGATAGGATTTGGCAGGCACGCTTATGACGCTCTCCGAATACTTGCCCGACATAATCCTAAGTCTGCGTGAAACGGGGATTCCGGTGCTGTCTTCATACGCATATACCGCAATCCTCTGGATCACGGGCGTCTGTGTGTCAGGTACGGAATAATAGCCCTCCCTGAAAAAGTTGAACGGCGTGTTGCCGTCATCCCTGCGCACTTCCATATGAAGATGGGGTGCAACCGAAGACCCTGTGTTGCCCACCTTGCCGATTATGTCGCCCATCTTCACCGGGAATTCGTCCGGACCGAGCAGTATGTTCACCGAGAAGGAGCGCTTGTCGTATTGCTCCTGCAGGACTCGCTCGGCAATGTCGCTGCGGAACGACAGCATATGTCCATAGACAGACATAGTGCCGTCAGGATGCGTTATATACAAACCGTTCCCGTAGCCGGTGGTCGAAACGCTGATACGGCTCACATATCCGTCCTTGATGGAATGTATGGGATCGCCCGTCTTGCCGCCTGTGCGGAAATCGATTCCGCCGTGGAAATGGTCGTGGCGCAGCTCTCCATACGACGCCGCGAATGACATCGGCAGATCCAGCGGCTTGCCGTGCTTAATGACTGCAGTAGTGTCGGCGGCAAAACATACATTGGGAACCAGAACGGCCGCAAATATCAGGACTGTAAGCAGTATGGAACGTTTCATCTGAATTGCCGGCTTATGAGAAGAACTGCTTTACCCTTTCGAAAAGATTTTTGTCATCCTGGCTCGGATTGGCCTTGAAATTCTCGCTGGCTTCCAACTTCGCCATCATCTCCTTCTCTTCCTTGTCGAGCTTCTTGGGAATCCATACCTGAACGAAAACAAGCAGGTCTCCGTTGCCGTAGCCGTTGACTGAAGGAAGTCCTTTGCCGCGGAGGCGGAGCACCTTGCCGGGCTGGGTTCCTGGTTCTACCTTTATCTTGAGTTTTCCGTCTATTGCAGGAATTTCCACCTGACATCCGTTTACCGCCTGGGGTATGGATATGAACAGGCTGTAGATGAGATCGTCTCCGTCACGCTCCAGCTGCGGATCCGGCTCTTCTTCGATCACGACGAGCAGGTTGCCGTTGATGCCGCCGTTGCGGGCCGCATTGCCCTTGCCCTGGACGGTCAGCTGCATTCCGTCGCTGACTCCTGCAGGAATCTTGAAACTGATCTCTTCGCTGCCCTTGACCAGACCGCTGCCGCTGCACTTCTTGCAGGGATTCACAACCCTTCGGCCTTCACCGTTGCAATACGGGCAGGGCTGCTGGGTCTGCATCTGGCCGAGGATGGTCTGCTGCACCTTTGTGACCACGCCTGTACCGTTGCAATGCTCGCAGGTCTTTATGTCCGCCTCGCTGGCAGCACCACGGCCGTGGCAGTCGGGGCAGACCATCATCTTGCTGATCTTGACCCTCTTCTCCACTCCGTGAGCTATCTCGGCGAGAGAAAGCTTTACCCTGATGCGGATGTCGCTGCCGCGTGTGACTCTCTGTCCGCGGGCACCGCCGCCGAACATACTCGAGAAACCTCCGAAGCCGAAACGGCCACCGAAAATGTCACCGAACTGCTCGAAGATGTCCTCCATAGAGAATCCGCCTGCCGCGCCACCAGCAGCACCGCTCATTCCGGCGTGGCCGAAGCGGTCGTAGCGGGCACGCTTCTCCGGATTGCTCAGCACGTCGTAAGCCTCAGCCGCCTCCTTGAACTTCTCCTCGGCTTCCTTGTCGCCGGGGTTCTTGTCGGGATGGTACTGGATGGCCTTCTTGCGGTATGCCTTCTTTATCTCTTCCTCGCTTGCGGTCTTATCGACCCCGAGGACCTCGTAATAATCTCTTTTCTCTGCCATATAAGCCTCCTTGCCAAAGGTTTAGATGCCTATCACAACCTTGGCGTACCTGATGACCTTCTCACCCATAGTATAACCTTTCTGGGTGACGTCTATAACTGTGTTTTTCTTTTTCTCGTCTTCCACCGGGAACTGTGCCACAGCCTCGTGGAAATCAGTGTCGAACTCCTTGCCGGCAGCTTCGATCTCGCTGACGCCGTTCTTCTTCAGGAATGCCACCAGCTTGTTGTAGATCAGCTCGGTGCCTTCCTTTGCAGATGCTGCGTCATCAGAATCCTTCATCGCTGCAAGAGCTCTCTCGAAATCGTCGACTATCGGGAGCATATCCTTCACCAGCTTCTCGTTGGCAAGGTCTATCAGGTCCATACGCTCCTTGGCCGTACGGCGGCGGTAGTTGTCGAACTCTGCTGCCAGACGCAGATATCTGTCGTTAGACTCTGCAAGCTTGCCCTGCAGCTCTTCAACCGCCTTGGATGCAGGCTGCTCTTCGGCAGGTTCTTCCTGCTGTCCGGCCTCTTCCTTCACCTCTTCTGTCTGAGGAGCCTCCTGGCTTGCTGCAGCCTTCTGCTCTTCATCTTTTTTATGATCCATATGTTTGTTTTTCTTTGACATAGTATGCGTTTTTTATGTGTCGCAAAGATAGAACAAATTATTTGCCAACTGGCGGCAGTGCGACAAAATGGCAGAAGTGCAGTTTGCTTTATGAAAAAAATGGTATTTTTGCCGCTCGTTACACAACTGATTCAGACGAATATGGACAACCAGGGCAACGCCATTCTGCTGATCCACTGTCAGGACACGCCAGGCATCATAGCCGAAATCACCAATTTCATCACCGTCAACAAGGGAAACATCGTCAACCTCGACCAGCACGTTGACCACGGCGCCAACGCCTTCTTTATGAGGATCGAGTGGCAGCTTGAGAAATTCCTCATCCCCAAGGACCGCATCGGGGAATATTTCCAGACCCTCTATGCCAACAAGTACGGTATGGAATTCTGGCTGTACTTCAGCGGACAGAAGCCCCGTATGTGCATCTTCGTCTCGAAGATGTCGCACTGCCTCTATGACATTCTGGCAAGATATTCAGCCGGCGAATGGAACGTCGACATCCCTCTGATCATCAGCAACCACGAAGACCTCAGGCCCGTTGCAGAGCAGTTCGGCATACCGTTCCACGTGTTTGAAATAACCAAGGAAAACAAAGCCGCCCAGGAAGCCGCAGAGATGAAACTGCTGGAAGAGAACGGCGTGACCTTCATAGTCCTCGCCCGCTATATGCAGGTCATCAGCGACGAAATGATAGCACGCTATCCCAACAAGATCATCAACATCCATCACTCCTTCCTCCCGGCCTTCATCGGTGCCAAGCCCTACCACCAGGCCTACGAGCGCGGCGTCAAGATCATCGGCGCCACCAGCCACTATGTCAACGCAGAGCTTGACGCAGGCCCCATCATCGAACAGGACGTGGCACGCATCACCCACAAGGACAGCGTGGACACCCTCGTCAACAAGGGACGCGACCTGGAGAAGATAGTCCTCTCCCGTGCAGTCAGCAAGCACATCGACCGCAAGATCCTGGTGTTCCGCAACAAGACCGTGATTTTCGACTAGAGGAACGGAGGCCAGCTCACCGGAGCCGTCACCGTGATTTCTTCCTTCCGCGTAGGATGCGTGAAGCTTATGCTGCGCGCGTGCAGGCAAATACCGCCGTCCTTGTTTGAGCGCGGAGCTCCGTACTTGAGGTCACCCTTGATGCAGCAGCCTATCGCCGACAGCTGACAGCGGATCTGATGATGCCGCCCGGTGAGCAGCTCCACTTCCACAAGATGGTAGCGGTCGAACGACTTGAGCAGCTTGTAGCGCAGCCTCGCCTCCTTAGAATCGGGCTTCTGCTGAAGGCTCGCATAAGACTTGTTCTGCTTCTCGTTGCGCACCAGCCAGTGTTTCAGTTCTCCCTCGGCAGGCTTGGGAGCGGCGCAGGTCAGGGCCCAGTAGGTCTTGTGGACGCTGCCGTCACGGAAGGCCTCGTTCATCCTTTCGAGGCTCTTGCTGGTCTTCGCGAAAAGGGCTACGCCGCTGACAGGACGGTCCAGACGGTGGGGAACTCCCATAAAGACGTGGCCGGGCTTGCCGTCGCGCTGCGCGATGAAACGCTTCAGGGTCTCGCTCAGGGCTTCGTCGCCCGTCTTGTCGCCCTGGACTATCTCGCCCACCTTCTTGTTGATCACAAGCACGTGGTTGTCCTCGTAGAGTATGCGCGAGGCTATGTCTTCGTATTGTTCCGGCTGAAGTTCTTCGTAAATCATAGTGCGAATTAACTAAAATTAATCGGTTATTTCCTACTTTTGCCCTGTTAATACATTCCAGATGGACAGACTCCTTGCCATTAAGATAGGCAGCAACGTGCTCACACGCTCCGACGGAAGGCTGGATATCACCAGGCTCTCTGCCCTTGTCGACCAGATCAGCGACCTTCGCCGCGAAGGATACAAGGTAATTGTCATCACCTCGGGTGCCGTAGCCAGTGGCCGCAGCGAAATCAAGGTGGACCACGAGCTGGACGACGTTTCGCAGCGCCAGCTGTTTTCATCCGTAGGTCAGGCCCGCCTGATGCACAACTACTACCAGTTCTTCAGGGAGCAGGGCTTCAACTGCGGCCAGATCCTCACAACCAAGGACAACTTCACCGACGAGACCAGCTACCTCAACCAGAAGAACTGTATGAAGGTGATGCTGGATGCCGGCATCATTCCCATAGTGAACGAGAACGACACCGTAGCCATCCACGAGCTGATGTTCACCGACAACGACGAACTGGCAAGCCTCATCGCCGTGATGATGGGGGTCGACACCCTCATCATCCTGAGCAACGTGGACGGAGTGTTCACAGGAGACCCCGCAGACCCGGCCAGCAGACTGATACGAGAGATCGACCCGGCAGATGACTCGATACTGGAATACATAGGCGAGAAGAAATCCACCAACGGCCGCGGCGGTATGAAGACCAAGTTCAGCGTAGCAAGGAAGATTGCGTCGCAGGGCATCGAGGTCGTCATCGCCAACGGCAAGAGGGACGACATACTGACCGACATCCTTCACGGCAACGGAGACGTCCCCTATTCACGTTTCAAAACCAAGCGATAATATGAGCGAAGTAAAGAATATGCTCGCCGCGGCCGCAAAAGCCGCAGGCTGTATGTGCGACATAGACGACGCAACCGTCAGCAAGGTGCTGACAGACCTCAGCGATGCCCTTGTGGCAGAGACCGGCTTCATCCTTGCGCAGAACGCCCTGGACCTTGAGAAGATGGATCCTTCCAACTTCAAGTATGACAGGCTGAAACTCACTGCCGACAGGATTGCCTCTCAGGCCGCCGATATGGCCAACGTGGCGAAGCTGGAGAGCCCGCTCGGCAAGGTGCTGTCATCAGCTACCCGTCCCAACGGAATGACCATCAGCAAGGTAAGCGTCCCTATCGGAGTGGTGGGCGTCATCTACGAAGCCAGGCCGAATGTCACCAGCGACGTCTTCTCGCTCTGCATCAAGTCGGGCAATGTCACTGTGCTCAAGGGCGGCAGCGACGCGGCCAATTCAAACGAGGCGATAGTTTCCGTCATCCATAAGGTCCTGGAGAGCAACGGGCTGGACAGAAGCATCTGCACCCTGCTGCCCTCGAGCCGCGAAGCCACCGCTGAGCTTCTCGACGCTCACGACTACGTGGACATCATCATCCCCCGCGGAAGTTCTTCACTCATACAGTATGTCAGGGAGAACTCGAAGGTGCCTGTCATCGAGACTGGTGCGGGAGTCTGCCACACCTATTTCGACGCCGCAGGAGACCTGGCAAAGGGCCGCGACATCGTCTTCAACGCCAAGACCCGCCGCGTGAGCGTATGCAACGCGCTCGACAGCCTGCTGGTCCACTCGTCAAGGCTGGCAGACCTGCCTGAGCTTTGTGCAAAACTGTCTGAAAAGGATGTCGTCATCTACGCCGACGAGAGGGCTTTCGCCGCACTCGACGGGTACTATCCCGCAGCGCTGCTTCAGCACGCTCTGCCGGAGCATTTCGGCAAGGAGTTCCTGGCCTACGCGATGAGCATCCGCACCGTGGATTCCCTCGGGCAGGCTCTGGAGCATATAGCAACATACGGTTCGAAACACAGCGAATCCATTGTCACCGAAGATGAAGCCGCGAAAGAGACTTTCCTCCGCAAGGTAGACGCCGCCTGCGTCTATGCCAACGTATCCACTGCCTTCACCGACGGAGCACAGTTCGGCTTCGGAGCGGAAATCGGCATCAGCACACAGAAACTCCACGCCCGCGGCCCGATGGCCCTTCCCGAGCTCACCACCTACAAATATCAGATTACCGGCAACGGCCAGACCCGGTGGCCGTAGGAATTCCACGAGATGACTCGGTGATGTCAGAAGTAGATATTCCGGCTTTGAGTTGACAACTTTGCTACTAAGCGCTTCCGCCGTCCCAAAGTATGGACCAGCTGGCGCACCTATGACAAAGGAAGTTTAGGCTAGTTGCCACAATATATTATTAATTACTTGTCGAGGACGATGTCGATGAAATAGGCGTAATAATTACGTGTTTCTACAGAATGGTAAAGAGCTTTCTTAACATTGATTTTATAACCATCGAATTCAGCCTCTACGCATTCAGGATACTCATCGCCATAGGTGCTATAAACTGGATCATCGTCCCAATAGGCGACCAATTCGTGAAAAGAATTATCTCCGAAAATCGTTGGGCAGGATATGTTGTAGATGATGTAATCTTGACGAGGGGTATCTAATCCCCAACTATGCTTAAGAAGACTTAATTCCGAAAAGAGATAGTACTTTCCACCTTCTTCTTCATACTGCTCAACAAAATGTGAAATGCATTGATAATTATTATCAAACTTACCCATTCCTAATCTGGGATAACTGTTATTTGGAATAACGTAAGCAGGTGCGGATGCAGGGAGTTGCGAATATTTCACATCTAACATATACTTGTTGGGATTAATATCCCCAGTCCAATAATTAACTGCATTACTTCTTGTATATCTTTCCTCACCTAGAGGAGCGACCAAATCATTACCCGATGCATCTTCGAAACTAACACAAAGGATGTAGGTATATGCAGGAGCATAATCTTCCAATGGAGCCTTATCACATCCACACACCGCTAAAGCAACTACTGCTGACAACAATATGTATCTTATCGTTTTCATTACTATTGATTTTGATTAGGGACTGAAACGTAAAAGTCCTTCCTAAAATATTGATAATTATCACCATTCGGTGCATTAGTGAAACTATTAAACACATACCAGGTATTATCGCTTGCGGAAGACCCTCCCCAGTTCATATGAAAGTAAAGATAGACAATTCCACCAACTATTCCAGGATAACTATGCGAATACATTCCTTGCTCAAATGTCCCGGCGCCATACGGTTGGTTTTCTGTAAAATACGTTATTTGGTCATAGATATTCTCTTGAGCCCCATCGCATACCCAACAATGTCCACTGATTAGTTGCCAGGGAAGTGATGGAATATTAATAGTACAGCCAACCATGATTATTGGTTTATGTTCATTGAAGAGTTCATTTTTTACCGATATATAGTTGTGATTTTCTGGAGACACTATAAACCCAATTGAATCAAGAGCATTCTTTATATCACCGAAATACGCTGTCGTTTGTGTACCACTTAATCCTAAATACTGACGAACACGCATAATTAACTGTGGATGTTGGTATGTGGGATTCCATAAATTAAAAGATGGAGGTATGTTATTCCAAGATAAGTTACCTGGGGGATCCGGAAATGAATAGAATCTCATTACTTGCGCTATAGCGATTGTTGCACAGCCTGCAGGACAATGGTCTTGACACAAGTCATTATAAGGTGTTCCCTGATGCCAATTCGATGCAAGCAAAGGCCCTTCTTGATGGTATATCGGAGCGTCCTTATATCCTATAACTGTCTCATTCAAAGCCGAATGATTTTGAGTAGCCGAATAACAGATATTGTCATAAGTATTAGATAATCCAGCATCTATGAACAAATCTTCGGCATAACTCAGAGGGAGAAATGTCCATCCTTCGTCGCCATACAATTCATCTAATTCTTCACAACGCTCCCAGCAATAATCTTCTCCGGTGCTGCGCGTCTGGGGTCTCCTTGCAGCAAGTTCCGAATAAGAAGGCTCTTGGTAAGTACCATCATATCTTGCCCATAGTTGCTGCATCTCTGCTTTTGTCTCAGCACTGAGAGACGAACTGTTCTTGATGCAGACCTTCGTTTCATCTAGCCATACATCCACCGGTCCCATATCATCTTGCAGCTCAAATGACCCCTTGTCGGAATATGCAAGAATTGGATAGTAGTTTCTCGTAGACCCTACGATGACAAATCCCCCGTCTTCATAGTTGAAAACGTACATCATATCTTGTCCATCTTCGCGGACCGTTGCTGTCGTACTGACACGTTTTGACTGTGCGCCTGAGCTCTTTGTCTGTATCATATTGCTGCCGGCTTCGGTCCGCAGGAACATTTCCGCGATTCCGGCAGCTTCACTCTGGCTGACATTGACGCTTTGCGTTACATTTGTTATCCGCCCGACAGGGACCGATTCTGCCTCTAAACCGGTCTTATCGATTTCGTGGCAAGCTACAAGCAGTATAGCCGCTGACAATAGCGCAAACAATGACAATCTATTCATAGTATATATATGCATTTATGATTAATAATGTTGCTTGGTCATAGCATTCACTCCACCATTAAACATGGTATTACAAATTTCAGCATCTTAAACGAAAAGACGAAGTTAATTCGGTAACATTATCACTACTCAATATATATGGATCTCAGGCACTTAACGCAACGCATAAGTAACAATAGCACAAAAAAACTGCCTTTGCTTGTTAATATTGGGAAAAGCATGCTTGTTCACTCTTTTGGCCATATTCTCAGAACGTCACTCTCCAGCTGAAGTTGGGAAGGATGGGCATCAGGGCGATTTCTTTCCAGGATTCATGGACGGAGTCGAAGTAGAGCATGAACGGGTTGAAGTGGTTAGTGACGTTGCAGATGCCTACATTGACGGTATTCTGTGACCTGCCTATGCTGAAAGACTTCTGCCAACCGACGTCAAGGCGGAACACCGTCGGCATATGATAGTTGTTGACTCCTGAATAGTACTTCGTCGAGAAGGTTTTGTCCATATAGAAGGTCTGATAAATCACTGCCTCACCGTTCTCCCAGTGACCGCTCTGCAGAATCATAGTGGCCGAGAAGCCTCTCCACTGAAGCGTAGCGTTCAGCATATGCCTGCGGTCGAAACGTGCGTGGAAAGGGGCTCCGTCATAGAAAGACGGGAAGTTCTCGCGGGTGGTCTTGGAGAGTGTGTATGAGGCCCTGCCATACCAGTCCCCCTGCTGGAACTCATAGAGCGTTTCAAGTCCGTATGAACGGCCGTCTCCCAGTTCCACGTGCTCGGCCCATCCAGCCAGGCCGCCGCTAAACAGTTCCTGCGAATACTTGTAGTAGACGAGATTGTTCATCAGCTTGTAGAAACCGCCTACAGAGATACTGTGGCTGCCGAAATGCCCTGAAAGGCCGGCACCGCCCTGCAGCGACTTCTCCGGAAGCACGTTCCCGACCGTCGGCACTATCAAGTCCAGCGACCAGCCGACTGGCATTCCTTCAAGCGTATGGTAGTACTGCACCAGATGGTCGAATGTAGCCTCAAGGGCTAGGTTCTCAGATAAGGACAGTTTCGCGGCAAGGCTCGCTTCGGGGTCCACCCGACTGCTCCCCTGCTGTGCACTGGCAGCCTGCGTGAAGTCCTGGCTGCGGTAGTAGCTGCCGCGTAGCACGGCCTTGAGGGTAAGCAGGTCGGGGACGCTGTACGTTGCCTGCACCCAGGGAGTGGCAAGGATCACGTCCGTCCTTTTCGTCATCTCTCCCACCTGTCCGGGCGAGAACTGTGCATAGCGCAGCGTCAAGCCTTCGTCAATAGCGAACGGGCTGTCCCAGGAGTGGTGCAATTTGGCCTGAAGGCCGTACTCCGTCAGGCCCGTACTCAGGGAAAGCTGGTTCAAGACACTATGATACCTTTTCTCCTGCTGCTGGAGGCTGTCGTACTTGTTGTATGAAGCGGTCACATCCAGCCGCGTATTGTCGCCGTTTCTGTGGTATTGGAGGATGCCGAGGACATTGTTCCAGCCCATTGTTTCGTGGGAGACATTCGTGAGGTCGAAGCGGTAGCGGTCCTGGCTGGCAAGCGCGGAAGCGGTCAGGTAGCTGCTGCCGCTGAAGTGCACGCCTACCTTGCCGTAGATGTCGCCTACCATGGCCCCGAAGTTGTTCAGGCCGCCGAGCCTGCCCGGCAGGAGCTTTTTCACGACCCCATACTCAAGGGCGAGCGGAGACAGCCTTGCGGAGAAGATATAGTCCACCTTCTTCCCGACTGGGCCTTCGGCTCCGGCGCTGAGCAGGAAGTTGTTGAGGCCGGCGCTCCAACTGCGGCTCTGCGACGGCTGCCTCGTGACAACCTTAAGGTGCGATGCAGTGAAGTTGCTCTCGTCACCGTTGAAACCGCCCTTGCTCAGTTCGGCACTCTGTGTCACGGATGTGGGGATAAGAGTCGTCAGGCCGAGGATGTGGGAATAGCCATAGACCGGCACTCCGTCCAGCGAGAAGAGGTTGTTGCCCGCACTGCCGCCACGCACGTACATCGCAGTAGTACCGTCCGCTCCGGTAGTCACTCCGGGAAGGCTCTGCACCCAGCGGATTGGGTCGCCCTCTCCTACCGGTGACACGATGGCCCGGATGCCTTCTATTCCTGTCTGAAGGTGGCCGAGTCGCTGTTCGATGCGACGGGAACCGGTCTTCACGGCCGCATCCAGCGTATCCAGCCAGGCCGGCTGCTGTGCCACGCAGGTCATTGAGGTGAGCAGCAGCAGGAGTATTGCAATCCTTCTCATTCCGCGTCTTGGAATTCTCTGACAAGAAAACTATGCTTGCCTCTTTTGTCAATGTAGTAAGCGTCAACAGCACCATCTTCCACAGCAAACTCTTCCTTTAGAAGCAGTGAGCTTTGTGTCAGACCGGTAACCTCATACGAGTAATAGCTTCCATCATGTCTCATTATGATAAAATTGTTGACATACAGCCAGACGCCTTTGGAGTCTCCTATCCTCATTGAATGATTTTCGTTGAAGAAGTAATCACCGGAATGGGTGCTGACAGAAGATGGGGAGTCGGACGTCTCGGTGAGCTTTCCATCGACATATGTTTCGACATATGTCCTGGAGAAAATCCAGCGCTTGCCGCACAGGAGCTGTTCACTGTAACGGTTGTCCTCCGTCCAGTATTCCAATGCCCATTCGAAGGCCTCCATCAAATTGTCGAAATCATACTGGGAAGCCGGCGGGTCGTTATATGCCGGGGTTTCAGGGACAATGGTTTCACCGCAAGAGCACAGGATACCTGCCAGGAGGAAAGATATGATAATAACGATTCGTTTCATAGGATAATCTTTATTTTGGTCATCGGAACAACAACAGCAATATTATTGTGGCAATGTGGGCAGTGGAAAGCCATCTGGCGTGTATGCCCACACGACAGCACTGGTTCGCACCCAAGCAACTGGCATTATAGTAGCAGCGCCGAAGATACCTGCACCGCCGTGGATGTTGCCGTGAAGGTTGTCCCTGAGATATATTGACGAAAGGTCATCGCTCTGCTCTGCATAGAACTGCTGGCAGGCATCAATCATGTATCTGTCATAGTCCATCTGACAAGGCAGCAAAATACAGGTGACTGAGTACGTACATGTATGTCGGAACATTTGCAGTATTAACTTTAGTGTAGGTATAGTAATGGCAAGTTTAGTTCTTCTTAAGAAATAACGTGAGTCTGACTGGATCGTATGGCATCTCTTTTTCATTAGCAGCACCGAAGATTCCCACGCCTCCGTGTATGTTGCCATGCAGGTTATCCCTGACGTAAATTGACGAAAGGTCGTCGCTCTGCTCTGCATAATACTGTTGGTAGGCATCCAACAAATAGCGCTCATAGTCTTCGGACAAAGCCGCAAAATAAAGATGTGAAGTTGTGAGAATATTCATAAACCCACCGCTCTGGGCAGAATAACTTATTGCAAAGTATGACTGCGACCAGTCTTCTTTATACGGGAAACGCAGAAATCCACGGTAAAAAGAAACGTCCGAAAGATAAGAGACTCCTACCAAGGGAAATCTTTCGTCTGACACTGTCTCGTCTACCTTGTTCAAGACATGACCTGTATTATTGATATCGTCAACATAGGGATAATCAGTATACATATACGAGTCCGGATCAAAAAGAATCTGATATGATGTAGGATTGGGAAATCGATCATATACAATGCGATCTGTGTATACCCACGTAGTACCGGAAGATAAAAAACGATAGAAGAATCCTACTTTTCTAGGTTCTTTTTCAAATGAAAAATCATCTTCTGCCCAAGGTATTAAATGCGCTATATCAAGATTCCCCAGCCATGGCACATCCTCTGGTGTAAGACTGTTTATATCTGCACTTTCCACCTGCGGCTCAACGGGCATTGTCTGCTCTGCCCAGACGGGTTCGCTGCCTGGGGTTGTCACTTCCAGCCGATAGGTGTGGGTCGGAATAGCGGAATAGTCCAGCCGCCACAAGCTGTCTGAGACCTGCGCGAAGCGCCCCGCCTCACGTCCCTCAGTCAGGTCCGTGAGCACTGCGGTCGCCCCAGTGACCCGCGGAGCCTCAGTCATCGCCGCACTTTTTGCATACGACAGCTTAAGCTCCTGCACCGAGTCAACCTTGATGACACAATAAACTGCAAGCAGCGGGTCTTCCTGCGCGTCAAGCACCACATCCCTCACACAGGAAGACAGTGCCAGCAGCATCAGCAGATAGCAGATTGTCTTCATAGAACCGGTAATCGTAGTTACAGCGATAACGGGGTTATACCATAAACGCCTTTATTATAATTATAATTAAGCGGGGAACTATAATTATAATTTGCACTGAACCATCCGTTATATGCTTCCCCTTGAAGACCCCATTTCATATAATATGTGTATATGATAGTACCGACAGGCTGGCCTATCAGGCCTGGGTTAGTATATGTGTACATACCCTGTGTGAACGACCCTGCTCCATAGGGCTGGTTTTCTGTAAAGAACTGTACTTGGTTATATACTGCCTGACGTACACCATCGCATACCCATAAATTGGGCTCGGCCCCAGGAGAACTGGTCTTATACCCATACATTATCACAGGATTGTGGCTATTGAAAATCCATGTACGATATGATGTTTCTGGTGTCTTATCTGCTACATCATAGTAATTGCTTAAACCAGCTTCAACATTCGCTGGTGTAGTAATAGTAACAGATGAACCATAATTAGCATAGAATATCTGACCTAATCTTGCGATCAATTGCGGAATCTTATTGGGTGTCGTATTGGGCGAATCGGGAATATCTGACCAATAGATATATGTTCCGTCCAGCATAGGTATATACGACGGCTCTTCATAATACTTCATTACCTGTGCAGCGGCTATTACTCCGCTGCCTGCCGGATACTGGTTCGGACATTGACTATTAAAGGGTGCATATTGATGCCAAGTTGTAGAAAGCAGCGGCCCGACTTGATTGACTGCAGGGAATCTGTATCCTATCACGGTTTCATTCAGAGCTGAATGGTTTTGTGATGCAGAATAACAGATATCCGAATAGTAGCTTGACAGACCCATATCTGTAAAAAACTGCTCAGCGGCACTCACTGAGGTGAAGGTCCATCCCTCGCTGCCGTACAATGACTGCAATGTTTCGATACGTTCCCAGCAGGCATCTTCGCCTGCGCTCTTGGTCTGCACGCGGACTGCCTTTGTCTTTTCGGCAAGCAGGTCTGCATCTTCGTAATGACTCCACAGGCTGCGCATCTGGTCTTTCTCCTCGTCGCAGAGTTCTGCGGCATGCTTGATGCTGACCTTCGTTCCGTCGAGCCATACATCCACGGGACCCATGTCATCCTGTAACTCAAACTTACCTTTATCTGAATATGCAAGAATCGGATAATACTCCCTTGTGGAGCCTACGATGACCCAGCCGCCGTCCTCGTAGTTGAAGATATACATCAAATCCTGCCCGTCTTCTCGGACAGTTGCTGAGGAACTTATCTTTGACGAACGTTTCGTGCCCACCTTCGTCGCCATCCCGGCAATGCCATCAGCGGAGTTCGCAAACAGTTCTGCAAGGATGGCCGCATCTGAGGGAGTCACGGTTGCATCCCTTTCACGTGATGGAATCTGCAGCACTGCAGCATCCTCTGTAACAATAGAAGAAACATCTACTTTGTTGCAGGCGCAAAACAGTATCGTTGCTATCGCCAATGATACTGTCAATAGTTGTTTTTGTGTTTTCATAATGATTAAATTATGGAATAACGAAAGAATCAGATACTGAACTCACCTATATAATCCATACCGGATGCGGTCGTGATGAGGAGAGTATAGTCACCTGTAATGCCGCTTACAGGAATAATGATAGTACCGTTTGCAGTGTCAAATACAGTCGAATAATCGTCACCGGCCGTAGATGTTAGGCTGACATCCACAATACCACAAGAGGAAAAACTCCCCAGAAGTACATATCCGCTCTCCAGTTCGGCATAGAAGGGGATACTATCGGGAGTACGAGGCATACCTCCTGGGATAACGGGTCTAGGGTTAATCAAGATGTCTTTCCCGTCAGATTGCTTAACCAGAGAAGCATAAGAAGAATACGATGCAAAGCATCCCAAAAGACAGAATAGGCAACAGGCAAAGCCTTTCAGTAAAGTAAGTTTTTTCATATTGTTTGGTTTTTAGTAAGCATTACAAATTTCACAATACCATATATTAGGGCAAGAAAAAGAAGGTAACAGTTTCAACGAGACAAGTATTTGACAATCAGCCACAATACACAATTTTCTAGTAACAATTAGCTATAATACGACACTATACGTTCTATAATTATTACTTTTGAGTAATAACGCTACTATGAAACGCACCCTATTTATTTCTATTCTATTGGTCACGACAGTTTCGGCATGCTGCAACTTGAGAACCAAGAAAATAATGGACTCAGCAGAGTCGTTGCTTCAGACTAAACCCGACAGTTGTCTGACCATACTGGAAGCCATTGTGCCAAACGACCTAAGGACAAGAGAAGAAAAGGCACGATTTGCTTTATTGATGAGTGCCGCACTAGATAAAAACTACATTGATGTGGTTTCAGACACATTAATAAAGATTGCTGCGGATTATTACTCTGTCCGAAAGGACCGACATCACAGGATGATGGCTTATTATTATCAAGGTCTTATCCTGGATAATGCCGCTGACTATACTGCTGCTATTATAGCATTGGAAAAAGCCGAGAAAGATGCCTTGGATTTAGAAGATCATTTGTACGCTGGCCTTATACATTTGAGGAAAGGAGATATTTATACTAAAACACTTAATAATCAAGCTGCCCAATCCAGCTTAATGGAGGCTATCAATCACTTTAAATACTTGGACAATTCCGATTACGCTGCATATACAGAATTAGGATTGGCCATCAGCTATATCAATAGCCATAATTTCTCCAAAGCGCAACAACAACTAGAGTCAGTTCTTGCATATAATAATGATAATCTTAATGACTATTATTCTCTAGAAAAAGCCGTCATAATGATTGAGTTGGACGAGGACCTCACTGAAGCTATTCGTCTATTAAGAAGCGCACCGCAAAATCTTTTTAATTCTCAAGATTATTGCTTTTATGCATTGGCGATGGAAAGTATTGGCAAAAGAGACTCTACGGACAAACTTATAAATAATGCATATTCTCTATGCATGAGTCAGCCCGATTCAGTTGGCATTGATTTTATGTACGCAGATATCCTGCACCGCCGTGGAAAATATGCAGAGGCATATCAGCTGACAAGAAATGCGGCTTTCGTCCAGGACTCATTGACCAGGGTACTGCTGCAGCAATCCGTTAGTAATGCACAAAGAGATTACTACAAGGCCGAGTCTCTGTTTCTAGAGGAACGTGCCGTAAGGTTACGCGAACGCAACCGCCTTGGTACAACAACTGGTCTACTCGCATTGGCACTTCTATCTGGTCTAACTCTATCCTATCGTAAGCGAAAAGAACAGGAAATCCAGGAACAGATGCTCAACCTCTCCGTCGCACAATCAGAACTCCATCAGGCAGAGCAGACAAACGCTTCACTTTTAGGCTCTCTTTTCAGCGAAAAGTTCAACCATCTTGACAGACTTTCGGCTGACTATGTCCGCGCAGACAACGACAGGGAGAGATTAGTTGCCTTGAAGGATTTCAAGGAAGAAATAGCAGCTTTAAGAACGAACGATGATTTGTTCCTCTCTCTGGAAAAGGACCTTGACCGTTATTGCGACGGAGTTATGACAAAACTTAAAGATCAAGTGCCTGTAATCAAAGGAGAAAACCGCAAGCTAATCTCACTTTTCTTCGCCGGCTTGCCATACAGCACAGTGCAACTTGTGATGAATCGCGTATCCATTGATAGCCTCAAGACTGCCAAGTCCCGCTTCCGCAAAGAAATCAAGGCCGCCAACGCTCCGGATGAAGAACTCTTCATGAGGCTTCTAGAGATGAAAAACTCTCATTAGAAACATTTCTTCCTCAATGGGTTTTTCCCGTAAAAGAACGCAATGTTACCAATCTCAAAACATCAATCTCTTAGTATCAATTCATTATGAGCAATCATATGTTACCCCAAATCCTTTGAATCCTCTTTCAAGAAGCCGACCTTTGAAATGCCAAAGCCATTGTCAAAACAAAATGAAAACAAGAAGCATTTCAAGATTAGCTTCCTGCGTTATTATTGCTGGATGTCCAAATGTTGTATTTGGAAATATTCCAAAGTTCTATAAAGTTGCATATAAATTGAATGATTATGATGACTTGAATAAATACCTTGCTTCGATAGAAACAAATCAAACTGATAGCCTAATCTCCAATGATGAGACTCTTTGTTGTAAACAACCATTCAGACTTGATGAGTTGAAAAAGGTTATTCCTCAATTAAATAAATAAGTAATTCTGAAAATATGGTTAGAGGTATAAACTATTATTATCTAAAAGATCGTTATAACGGAGTACTTCCTCGACCCACATCGGAGAAACCGAGAGTCTTTATTAGTCATCAGAAAAAAGATTCCGATGCAGCGAGGACCATTGCGGACTATCTACAGGCCGCTGGCATTGATGTTTACTTTGACCAATATGACAATAGCATCAACAGATCAGATCCACAATCGGTGGTTAATGCAATTAAGAGAGGTATTGAGAATAGTAGTCATATGTTAGTATTATTCTCTCCCAACACATATGATTCTATGTGGGTGCCTTGGGAAATAGGATATGCTTACAATTCAAGTGTCACGCTGAATATTATCCGTTTAAAAGGCGTAGATAAAGCGAAACTACCCGAGTATTTGAAGGTAGTAAATACCGTGATGAGTATTTATCAACTAAACAATTTAATAGCAAGTATTAGGAGAACTAACAGGAATCAGTTAATAGTAGAGGATAGGTCGTTCTCAGAAAGTAATGCAAATCACGTATTAAACAAAATAATGGATTCATACGCATGAAAAAGAACTTGGCTGTATATGTGCTATATAATTCCCGCTTCGAGATGGGAAAAGACACTTATAGCGATATCTACAAACTACTTTGTCGCGATGCAAACCATCCTTTTGAGGACGGCTTAGACATCCCTGTTTATCTGCGAACTGGAGATGACGAGAAGATGAGAAACATAAAGTCAATCAGTTTGGATAATACAGACAAAACATTTATCTTATTATTAGTAGATGACGAGATGTATTGTAGTGATGTGTGGAAAAAGTATTTAGGAGAAGTGGTGGCACTAGAACATGATAATCCAGATAAGGTACACATTGTCTGTGTTGAATTGAGCAAATTTGCCTTTGACATCGGTCATGGTCTATCTGATAAACAGTTTATACGCTTGAAGTCATTCTCTATACGAGATAATTGGGAGGAATTTCAGATACGATTATTAGACAATATTATCCGCTTTATTATCAGAAAAGAACTGACGAAACTAAAGATTTTTATCAGTCACTCAAAGAAAGATGAGAATAAAATTGGTCAAAAACGTGCAATAGAATTCCGAGATTTCATTCGCTCAAAAACAAAGTTAGATTCATTCTTTGATGCTAGTGATATTCTCGACGGGCAGGACTTTGAAAAACAAATAAAGAACAATGCAACAGGAGAACAATCACTACTCGTCATCTTGAATTCGAATACCTATTCTGAAAGAGAATGGTGCCAAAAAGAGGTACTCCTTGCAAAGAGTAACAAGATACCCGCAATAGCAGTGAGTCTACTAGATGGTGAAGTGAAACGTAGTTTCCCTTACATCTCTAACATACCGTATATCCGTTTCAAAGACAACTGGGGGGATGTTCTAATACTGATGTTGCGAACAGCTTTAGATCAATATTGTCAAGCACAGTATCTGGAAAATCTTCGTGAGGAAATGGAAGAACCGGATAGAAGCACCTTTAAGGTCTTGCCATTCTCTCCTGAAGCTTATTCATATGTATACGATGAACTTGCATCGAACATTATTTATCCTGAACCACCTCTTACAAAAGACGAGCTAGATGTACTGAAGAAAATTGCCGGTAATAATAAGCAATTCCTTACCCCGATGCAATTACTGGCGCAAACTGTAAATCTTAAAGGAAAGAGCATAGCAATTTCTGTATCTGAAGCTCCTGATTCAGATGTACTAGGATATGGAGCAGATATGATACGAGACTTGACCATCGAACTATCACGACATTTGCTTATTGCAGGTGCTAACATGGTATATGGTGGTGATTTAAGACGAGATGGTTATACAGAACTTTTCAGTGACATGTCATTACAATATAAAAATTATCAGGGGAACGCTGATCATGATACCTTCTTTTTCCGCAATTACTTTGCATGGCCAATTCATCTTAGCTTTACTACTGAGATAAAGTTACAATATGTACATAGTCGAGTTAAATCGGTATTCGTGGCATGTCCAGAAGAATATGGTGGAGATAAAGGAAAACCAATAGCACCAATCAATAATGGCAATAAATATATCTATGCATTGTCATTATCGAAGATGCGGAGACAAATGGAAGCAGAGACGAATGCGAGAGTGATTCTTGGTGGCCGCCCATCTGGTTTTAGCGGTTTTATGCCTGGTGTAATAGAAGAATTTATTCAATCGGCATTGGCAGGCCATCCAATATTTTTATTGGGTGGATTTGGAGGCGCCGCATCAAGAATCATCTCCCTTCTCAATAAAGAAAAGAGCGTTGAAGATGTTATTAAGGAAGCTTGTGAAGAACCTAGCTATGTTGATTTCATGTCTTTCTGCCATGATCAAAGTATAGATATGGGCTATAGCAAATTGAAAGAAATTGTGGCAAATGGTATAGATTGTCTTAACAACGGATTAGGAAATGAAGATAATGATATTATATTTCAATCTACGGATGTTATAGAAATTGTAGGGTTGATTATTAAAGGACTAAAAAATACAATTGGACATGCATAGAGTTTTTGTAAGTTTTTACCATCGTGACGATCAACATTATAAGGATTGTTTAGTAGAATGGGCTAAAAATAATGACGTTTTTATTGATGGTTCAGTTGATACGGGGGATATACCGGACGACTGGGATGATCAAAAAATACGAGAGACAATTCGTGATGAATACCTTCAGGACACCTCCGTCACAATTCTGCTTGTAGGGCCGAACACTCGACACCGTAAACATGTTGATTGGGAAATTTATTCAAGTATGTACGACGGTAAGAAGAACAAAAGATCGGGGATTGTTGTGGTAATGCTACCAGAAACTTATTGCGAAGACTGCCATATACCATACGCCAACGAGAAGGCGCAGATTTATCCAGAAGTTACAAATTGGGTTAGTGTTGATTCAAGAAGTGAATACGAGAGACGTTATCCTGATATGCCCGAACGTATTATAGACAATTTGATGAAAGATGGGGTCAAGATTTCGGTGACAACATGGGAAAAACTGACACCAGATAACCTCATTATGATGCTCGATAATGCCTATAATAACAGATTGACTCAGCCCTATGATTTGAGTAGGAATATGCGGAGAAAGAACGGGAATTGCTAATCATTCTGTTACATAATAAGAGCTTATATGGAGAATCCGCAATAAACTGCCCCCTCAATTCACACCTATTGACCCCCGTTATCTTTTTCTTTCATCGTAATCTGAGATGCAGGCTGTAGGGATGAAAAACCGCACCAGCCTGCATTCTGTTTATGTTTCTGATAGTAACCCAGGAGGTCATTCTCAAAAGGACGAGGGGGGTCACGATGAGAGCGGACGAAGGGGGTCACTTTGCAACGGAATTTCCAATAGGCCCCAAGATCACTTATATTTCAAAAACAACATCCGATTTAGAGCAAAGGAGAACGATGATTTGGGAGATACGACAATAAGCACATTAGATCTTAATAATCAAGAAAAACACATTCAATCTAGATTAAGTATTTCGCAAGAAATTGCCACAAAGGTTGAAGATCTCAAAGAGAAATCAAAATTAGTTATTTCTGGAAATAGAACAGGCAATCGTTTCAAATACAAACTCTGCAATGATGTTAGAGCATTATTAGAGTTGTGTCGACCAACCACACCATACTCAGCAGTAAAAGCGACCACACTGACTCATGACGAGTATTATGTGCAACTAAAAAACAACCTATCAAGATGCGGGCTATGGCATAAAGATTTCAACGAATTAGAGCGTTTAATTAACGAGATATCATATGATATTGACGCATAGCCATTATTGAAATGAGTAATTGATATAGTAAGACCTTGTAATATGTCCACCCTAAACTACATCTATGGCCAGTACGGCGTTTCTTCTCATCTACAATTGACGGCCTCAGCGATATGCCAACCCTGTCATGGATAGTTTCCCTAGACCAGTATAAGTTGTCAATCATTGTTTCCGTCACCCGTGATGCATAAGGATACGCGCCAACTCGTCGTTGCCCCAGCGCTTCTCATGCCAAATCCATCGGTGAATAGTTTCCGCACATATGATCCCTTTTACCATCAACCGGAACCGGCAGCAGATCTGCTCCGAACTGTACTGACCGTAGATGATGATCCTTCTACGGGGCCGTTTCATCTGTCGGTGAACTTCAGGTGGTGTCGCTTGACCTTCATCCTTCTTTCGAATTTCTTCTGTGCCAGCTTTTATCAGTAACGATGATGGAGAATCCGCACTAAACCGCCCCTCAATTCATACCTAATTGGTCCCCGTTATCTATTTCTTTCATCGTAATCTAAAATGCAGGCTGTAGGGATGGAAAACCACTCCAGCCTGCATTCTATATAGGTTTCTATTCTTAGGTCAAGGAGGGGGGGGCATTCTCAAGCGGACAAGGGTGTTAGTTTAGTGCGGATTATCCATTGAGTAATAAAGTTCGTTTTAGTACTGGTTTCGTGGGAGTTATTACCGATATTATCGAACCACATTTGAGCCAAAACCCGCACAGCTAAAAGCTAATTGATTAGCAATAAATAAAATAATCTACATCGGGAAGTATAATCTGCAAATAAACCATATACATCCATCACAAAGCCTCTAAAGCATTTTGATAATCAAAATGACAGATTTCTCTTAGATTGATCCGAAAATGATTCCAATAAGTTAGCCCATTTCTGACCATCTCTTAATCGTGGCATTTCATCTGAAGTGCTCGGGTATTGTATCAATCTTTTAAGGAAAATCTACTCTTCGCATTGTGAAAAATGATATCCATGAACACGACCATCCTTTTCTTCCATATGTATTAAATACATTTCCCCTTCTTTAAACTTTACAAGATGTATACGCAATAACGCCATTATTAATCTATACCATTCAGATATTCTAGCTGCATAGTAATCATAGTTTATATTATCCGCAAATGGATTGTTTGCATGAATGATATTGCAGCACGAATCATAAATAATCTCTAACTTTTCACGAGTGAGATAGTCACTCTTTACACTTACCAAGTCATTTATGACTCCCTCTCTAGAAGAGGGTTTTTCAATAATGGGTTCTGGGTAAAAATGAGAATTGAGTATTTCAATCTTAGATAATGTCCTTTTAGCATTCCAATAGTTTGAATAATCAGCATTAATTGACTTTAGTAGTTCTTGATTGGCAACTAAAGAGCCCATTGTTATCAGCTCCAGTATTTTCCTTATTTGTAAGCAGGCAAACTCAATGTTAGTCTGTTCGAAAGAAGTCGTCGTTTTCTTCGTCATTATATCTCTGACAGCCTTCATACGGGCCTTGATTTCTTCCATTAGTTTCAGATACAAGTCAATTTCCATATACGCAATTTATTATAAATATTTTTTGTTCGCGGAAGTTATGTAATCTAAGAAACCTTCTCAATATATTAATGACATAGCGGACGAACAACTCCAAATGTACCCGCTACACGTAACGTAGCCAAGTGGCCAGCAATCGCTGGTGAGATTTGTGTTTCACAGTATCTGGCCCCAGATATTATGATGTGTTTATAAACTATTCTATTATCAATTCTTCTTTCAGCCTAAAGGCATCGGGGTCTATTGTCATTTGGAATACTTTAATAGCAGGATTGCACTTGCGAGCTTCTGCAATTATTCTCTCACGTTTCTTCTGTTCTATTTTGATACCCAAATACAGGGAATCAAAGCACTCGCTACCAAGATGCGGGTATGCACGCATTTCTTTCCAGTCAATAACCTCTTTTTTACATTTGGGCCTATAGGGCAATGCCATAGGGGTATAAAAAGGATGTTGTAATTTGCCGGCGGGAGTCGGGTCCAAGAGCAACAATCTCACTTCCTGCTCGTGTTCCCATGCTTTTGCTTTAGTGGACAATTGGTAGCGGAAAAAGTCTTTGGCGTCACGAAAATAATCGGGTTTGTCAATCACATCCCGATATTGGACCTCCATTTCCATTGCGCCGACATAGATGCCGCATTGGATACTTGAGAGGTACTTATTAGCTTTCTCCATATCTAGACCAACACATACGCCCTTGTGATTTCCATAATAACTCCACATCAGCAGGGAGTCGTGGATCTTTGAGAGGCTGCATATCCACGCGCTATTCCGCAAATTTTCCGTATCAATTTTCCCTTTTTCAACCATGAAATCTTTCGGTGGCCAATTGTTTGGATACTCAGGTGCGTTAGAAAAATCGAAAAGGGCAGGATGACAATCGAAAGGGTCGTTCAAGCGCGTGGCATTAGTGAACTGCAGATTGCTATTGTGTAGCATCATCAATCCACCATTCACGTCCAGATACTTGTATAACTTGATATTTCTTGTCATATAATGATCCTAGATATCATGACATCAATGTAGCGCTACTATAATTTAAGCTACAAACATTGTCTTTTCATATTTCCACATTATAATTCTTTATTCAAACATTCTCAACCTTCCACCCTACATCTTTCATCATCTGCAACACATCGTCCTTCCAAACTCTTTTATCCGATGCATAGCATAGTAGGTGTGTAGGCCTGGAAAAACCCACATATAACATCCGCTTAGCCATAGCAGCATTATTACCGTTAGGCGGCAAATCCTGCATCAAAAACGGGCTTGTCACTGTCCTTACCTTATTTCTTCCTCTTCCCGTTGTCTTGTCTTCTATCATGTATTCTGACTCATACTTGTTGTTATAAGAAGTCTCTACATACATCGTCGCACAGTGAGTCATGCCCTTCACCGAGTGTACGGTTCCTATACTGATAGCAATGTCGTCAGCATCCTGCGCCTCTGCCATTGGTATCAATGGGGCGAAGGCCTCTTCATAGAATGCAGTCACCTTTTCATTTGGCTGTTGCTGGAAAAAATTATTTAGCCATTTGGTGGTGGTTGCCTTAATGATAATATAGGCATCTCTCCATACGCCTTCACTCAGTTTCTTGGTACATTCAAGCAGCTCCTCTCTGAACTGTTGTTGAGCCTCCTGGGCTTCTTCTTTCAACATGGCTAGCAACTTGTTTACTGTAAACAATCGTCTGTCTGGTGGTCTCTGTCCCGCCATTCTCAGAACCTTAACAAACACCTCCAGTACAGTTTTTCTCGACTCCTTGAAGCTACCTATATGTCTCTCTAATTGTATTTGTTCGCTCAATGTCGTTGGATTGGCATTGGGTTTACTCAGATTCCTGTGATACTCAGGGAAAATATCCTCTAATCGCCTATGGGCTACATCATTTTTAGTCTCAGAATTCCATCCTACAATGTGGAAACCATATTTCCCCGCCTCTGCTATCGATTCAAGATGATGCGACCGTATCACCTCCTTAAATTTCTCTTTCAACCCGCCTATTGTGTCTTGGGTATATAATAACAGATAGCGCGGTATAACTGGCTCCTGTGGTCGTACTCCGTTCACCACAAACCGTGCTCTACCTTGACCGTCATCACCTCTGTCCAATACGAGATGATCCACAACTGAGGCCACCTCATGTGTCAATCGGAGCGAATTGTTGATGAAAAAAGGATTCCTGTTTTCCCAGGTATTGTCCACGGAAAAACCATCAAAGATAGCTTGATTGGGATCTCCTATCCTTTGCAGAACCACCGAGTCACAGTTAAAACATTTATCGATAAGATTTAGCTGATACCCTTTCATATCCTGAGACTCATCCACAAACACATAGGCAAACCGTTTCCTCAATATGTCAATAATGACGGGATGCTCCCTGATATACGTCTCGCCCAAATAGTAGCAATCATCGAAATGCAACACCCCCAAATCCAGAATCTTCTCTTTCATCTTAAATAGGAAGTCTTTCAGTTGTGCTACCTTTTCTTCGGCAATTCCATCTCTCACCCACTTAGGTTCAGGTTCTATAACAACCTCTTTCCCTTCTATTCCAAACCTCAAAATATCACGCCCGTCATCAGAATAGCCTAGTCTTATTTTTTTATAGTCCTTTCCATATCTTAACTTACCAGACAAATAGGACGTAATCTGACCAGGCTTGTTCATGATGTAGGAGCATACCCGCTCATACTGATCTGCATCAATAATCTCCTCTCTGTGTCCATACTTCTGTACATAGTATGGCAGAGCTAAAAAGGTATCTACAAACTCCTGTATGGTTCCTACAAAGTTCGGATATTCAAACAACTGTGGGCAGTGGTTTTGCAACATCTTTTTAAGCTCATCCACTGCAACATTCGTATGCGACAATGCCAGTATGCCCCTTCCGTCTTTCATAGGCAGTTCTTTGGCCATACAGTAGAGTTTCGCCCGTAGTGCAGTAGTCTTTCCGCTACCGGGCACGGCCAGCAAATCTCCACTCTCTAGTCTGTTGATAAACTGAATTCGCTCCTCGTCAAAGTGACAGCCATCAGGCAGCAACAGTTGCTCAGCTTTTGCTATGTTATTAGGCTTTATGTCCATCTGCTAACTACATGCATGGTTAATGGCATCCACCAAATACTTTGCTGAATCACCATCGAAGTGTTCATAATCTACTACTGCCCCTTTTAAAAGCTTCGCAAATTGATAGGCTACCTCTACTTTGTCAAGTTGTGTAGTGGCTACATGTTTGCCCTCTCCGTCTATTTTGTACTTCCTAAGTTTGTCAGTCAGTTCTGCTTTAAAGTCTTCCGTCTTGAATTGACCATTCTCTTGTTTGAATGCATCCGTCCTTGTATGCACCTTGCTCACAGCTTCCTTGAACAAGTCTCCAAACTTGCTCGATTCATTCAGACACCATTCCAGCGTCCAGTGTTCTGCAATATGCCAACTAACGTCTGGATAGTTGACCGTATTTACTTTCTCTGTTATACTTGTTCTCTTCTCTGCTTCTTTGGCTGCATTAAACTGCCCGTCGTCATCATTCGGCCCAACATCTAAATCCGTGACAATTGCAACCTTGCAGCCCATGCTCTCCTGGTCTTGTCTCATAAATATCTTGGCATAGCGCAAATATGCCGTCGATCCTACGTTGATGATACTCACTTCATGTGCTGTTAGGTCTTTCCCCATTCCTTGCGCTATCGCTGGCAGAATGATTTCCTCCGCCCATCCCTCAACAAGGATAATACCTTTAGCAAAGAACAAGTTCGCTTTGGTCACGTCAAGGAAATGATCCAAGAATTCATAGTCGTCTTTGTCTAGTTGAGTATATGTCGGCCCCATTGGGAAAGCTCTCCCAGCCTTACAGATTACGACCTGATTCAGATCATCATCCGACAGTCTAACTTTTGATGCCAGATTCGGGCTGTGTGTGGTGATAATAAACTGCGTTCCTTTTTGCTTCTGTATCGTTTCCAACACCTTCATCTGCGCCTGGGGATGCAGATGAGCCTCTTCCTCCTCAACCAAGCAGAGTTTAATACCATTCCATCCCGGCTTCTGCAAGTGCAACAGTTCTGCTGCCATATAAAGACGATTCATTGTCCCTAGTCCAGGCCCTATTACTCCATCAAGGTTCAGTGATAGTTTCTCCAGTATTTCTCTTATATGAGACCCTGAAATTGAGAAAGACGATGCCGTATCCTTGTGGATAAAGCTACCAAGGAATCCGTCTATTACTCCTTTGATTTGTTCCTTGTTGCTTAATTGCCCATTCTCAGCCGCATCATTTTCAAACCACTCTTTTATCTGCCGGTTTGCTTCAGTTACATAGTCTTCAAGTGACTCCTTTCCATCTGCTCCCTTCTTAAAAAGATCATGCCCTTCAAGTATCTGCGACAATCTACTGTATTTCTTCGCTGTTAGCTCACTCTCAGCATCACGTAGCGGCTTCAGGAATGTTACCTTCAGGTATTCTCTCGCTTGGCTATCTATAGCTGCTCCAGCCTCATCCATTCCTGCTTTTATTTCCTGAGGGATTGGTTTGTCATCAATCAGTCTTACGGTACATATCAGTCGTAAAACGGGTCTTTGGGGAATGCCATCAGTCCATCCGAGCCACTCTGTGAAATGTGCTGCTTCGCTGTTCGTCAAACCATCTATCAGAAGCTCTATCCTTAACTCGTCTGTCCCCTCATAGAAATCCTCTTTTACCCATATCAACCTCTCGTAGGCATGAGTCTTCAGAACCATCTTGATAGCTTCAAGTATTGCACTCTTTCCCGAGTCGTTTTCACCAATCAAAACATTCAGTCCTTTTGTAAAGGATAAGTCAAGGTTTGGACGCTGCAGGTCTATGTCGCCCAAGTTTCCGAACTTTCTGAAGTTCCAAAGTTTTATATTTGAAAGATACATATTCGCTTTTGTTTATTGTGACATGGCAAAGTGAATAGAGTCATGATTTCTTGTCCCCAAAAACATACTAATCTTCTATTTTAATCCACCTTAAAACCTCAGACATGCGACTCTAAGACTACAGATCAAGGCTCTCCTGGTCTTTTAGAAATTGGATAACGGGTATTGTCGTAATTCCGCTCTCATCCCGCTTAAGACGGATGTTGTCAGCCGTGACAATGATCTTCTTGAACGAGTCACCAATCGCTCGCAGAGAGCGAGTTTCCTGCTCGAACTTATCTGCATCCGGCATCCTCCATGCGGATTGGATATAATAGCGCTTGCTTCCTTTATTCGCAATGAAATCCACCTCCAGCGAAAGACGTATGGGTTTGCCCTCCTCGTTTTTAGTGCGGATCGTGACGTTCCCGACATCAACGAGGAAATCACGATAGCGAAGTTCGTTGTATATGATGTTTTCCATGATGTGATTTTCTTCGTTCTGTCTGAAGGAAAGGATGGCATTCCTAAGTCCCAAATCCTGGAAATAGTATTTGGAAAGTGATGCAATGTAGTTTTTGCCCTTCACGTCATATCGATCAGACTTCTCCGTCATGAAAGCGTCATCAAGATATCCCATATAGGTTGAAATGGTCTTATTGGTCAAGTCCTTCGTATGCTTGAGGCTCTTGAATGTATTCGCCAGTTTGTTGGGATTGAGAGGAGATCCAATCGAGGATGCCATGACGCGGACAAGTTCCTCGAACTCTTCAGGGTATTCAATCTTATGCCGATCGTAGATATCCTTTAGGTAGACGGTCTGATATAGCTTCCTTAAGAACGTTACTTTCTTATCCTCGCCGTCTTGAAGAAGAATTTGCGGCAGTCCGCCAAAGGTCAGATAATCAAGCCAGGCATCATTCTCCGCACCATTGTATGCAGGAAGGAACTCGCTGAACGAAAGCGGTCGCATTGGGATTTCCTCTCCCCTGCCTCGGAACTCGGTGGCAATGTCCGAGGATAAAAACTTCGAGTTGCTCCCGGTTACGAATAAATCAGCATTCGGCTTTAGATTTAGTGTGGAGAGAACCGCCACGAAATCCTTCACCTCCTGGACTTCATCAATGAGAATGTAATATGAATTCTCATCTTTCATCGCATGATCGACATGGTCAAGGAAATATTCCGGATCCTTGAATGCAGCCTGTCGCTTATCCTCCAAATCAATAACGATAATATGATCCGCAGGAATTCCTACCTTCAAGAGATAATCACGAAAGATGAATTTAAGGAGATACGACTTGCCGCAACGGCGAAGTCCAGTGATGATTTTAATGAATCCATTCCCTCTAGAACGGATCATTTTGTCTAAGTATACCGGCCTGTCGATTTCCATACTTTCCAAATAATTGACACTTTTGTCATAAGTTTGGAAACAAAGATAGCTTTTTTATGGGAACAAGCAAGGAAAACTCACGGGTCAAAAGAAAAAAAAGCGTTACAGGAACCGGTATAGTATAGCCCAATGTACTAGATATACCATACTGACTATACTGGTATGCATAATCCCCGATTCGAGCAGTAATCGGTTGTAAAAACTGTGTACTGACGGATTGGGATGAAGCCGCTGTAATCCTTTCTCTTTTGACCAGAAAGAGAGATCATACTCTTGGCGGTTTCCGCCATTTTTCGTACCTTTTGAAATCGGGCTTGGGCAAGTTTCCGAAGATCTCACTGAAGAGAATCCAAGTCCGTTTTAGTACCGGCTACGTGGAAGTTATTACCGAAAAACTTGAACCACATTTGAACCGCGTACCGCGTAACTCATTGATTATCAATGAATTTAACATTCCGCATCGGCAAGTAAGCCTTTGGTAATAACTTCCATTATGGCGGACGAACTCTTTCAGCAGTTCTGACAGGATGTTATTACTGGGTGCTTCTAAATGAACAATAATTACTGGCTGCAATACACACTCAACAAGGCATTACAAACCTCAAATGCATAGTTCTTCACGACCCCGAGTAACTGAAGGATATCAGCAGGTGTCCTTGACTTACTGAGCCCGGGTTGTACAATATGAAGACTTACTATTACTTTCTTGGTAAAAGAAGCGTCCTGAGAGAATTGTTTTAGGGTTTCCAATTTGCCTTTTAGTATGCGATTCTCCGCCTTTTCCGTGTTAGTCACTCTCTCTATCATACGGCGGAAAATATCCATATCGGGATTCTTCCATTTCAGGCTTTTCTGTGCCTGGCCACAGACCTCATAAAAGTTTGAAATACGCTGCGAAACCTTGCCCTCTGCAGCGAACTTCAAATGATAGAGGCTGACATAAATATGCTTGGCATCTTGGTTAACTCCGATAAGATCTGCAATCTCGCCACTGCCATCATCATCAAATATGAACTCGTACTCATCCTTGATGCTTTGCCAGATATGATATTGAATACTGTTTTCCTTATGCGGCCAATCCATCGACTCGATATTCAAGTCCACACCGTCCCAGTCAAGGGCGATAAGTTCATCCGGACTGATGGGTGTAGTTATGTTCCGAAGAGCAACTAGATTGTTAGCGTAAAGCATCGATCCATCGGCAAAAAAGAAAACCGGCGAACGCTTTTCTGCATTGAAGTAATCTGTGATGTCTCCATATGCAATCTGGTTAACACGGAAGGACACTTTAGGGCCAGATACCTTCTCTACCGAATAACCGTACTTGGTCACGTTGTCCTCTGCTACCGAGGTATATGTTATCTTGTACTGAGATTTAAACTCCCCATTTGAGATCTCAAACATAATATCGGAAGGAAGATTATTGGGGTCCCACTCACGCCTAGAGATTTCCAATGATGCATCAAAAAGGTATACTTCCTGTTCGAGCCCTTCAAAGCGGAGCATTTGTTCGGCATCTATGTTTCTATATATTTCATCATCCCAATCGATTGCGATAGGAACAGAATTCGGGCAAGAAGCAACCGAATTAACTGTCAAAGTGTGTTTAAATAATTCGTCGGTGGGAATCGTAGGATCTTCAACCAGCGCACCTATGCGCTTTGCCCAGTTCTTGAACGAAAGCAGGTTGCCTCGCCTGTAACTCCATATCTTGCCCTTCATAGAGCATCCGTGGGTAATACGTTCACCTTTAAGGATTCCTGATGCGAAAATATTATTCTGCCGTAATTTCCCTTGAGAGGCTTCGCTTAATCCATTCTCCACATCTCGACCCACATACGACTTAAACGAAATATCTCCGGATATGGCTTTGCGTCCGCCAAAGTTTTGAACCAAGATGCGGTTAAGCCCATGGAAAGATCGGAAGATGGTTTGGCCATCTAGCAGAGTCTGCTTTGTTCCAAATAACGCCTCGACCAATCTGTCAAAAGAGGCTCCTCTAAGAGATGAATTAATGTATAGGTGTTTGTAGTTACCAGCATTATACTTGTACAGGAGGATTACATTCCAGGTGCGGTTCTGTAGGCCTTCAAAATTACTCCAATCCAAGTTTTCCAGACGGCCTAATATTATGACCATCAAATCTCCAGATTCGTTGACATTTTGATAACGATAATCATAATCCTGTTCAGTATAGACCGCCTGCCAATTGTCCGCTTCCCAATCCATATGGTCCAGGCGGTAAATAACGGTACTCAAAGCAGGGTTGATGCTCTGAAACGGTATGTCGGAATCATTAAGGTCCGGAAAATCTTTGAGCAAGTCGGCAAAAGCTATTTCCTCGTCTGTGGTCCTGTCATTTAAGCCTGGAATAATGATGTTCCAATCAGCATCTTTGAGATACAGGTCTCTAATATCCTCTGCCATAGGAGGGTATGCCATATTGGTCACGAAACTGGCTTCCCCTATATTATGGCCAGCCGTTCTGGTAAAACGTCCGATAAACTGGAGGGTAATGGGAAGGCTATGCTTCTCATCATGAATTGCTGCGACCTTGAGTTGAGGGAGATCGAAACCTTCCCCCAGCATATTGACACAAACAACGATTCTATGCTCGCCACGCTTGATTTCTTCCAAAAGTGGCTGTTGACCAGCCATACCACTATAAATAACAACAGGGGCCAAATCTTCAAAGGGTCTGTAGTGTTCTATAACTTGATCCGCGCGTTTTTTGTCTCTACAACGAGCCATGAGAATATGGTCGAATCCTGCAACGAGGTCTTGACGAAGGATTTCAACAGCCTTACGTGCAATGGCTGCATCAGCCTTCTTCCTGTCAATCTCATAAACCGGCTTGAAGTTAATCTTCTGGTAGTAGCCCTGTTTTTGGGCGGCACGGAGAGAGAATGCGTAAATGAATTCTCCTCTCAATTTTCGTCCATCATTGCGGAATGGCGTAGCCGTGAACTGAACGATACTGCTTCGTGGGAATGAGTCCAGGAACTTGCTCCAGGTTTCTGCTTCCGTATGATGTGCTTCGTCCACGAAAAGATTTGTGATTATACTCACAAGATAACCCTTGACTTCATCGGACACCTGGGCGAGCAAAGGCATAGTTGTAATGATAACGTTGGAACGCGACACAATCTCTTGCCAGCCATTCACATCCATTCCAGAACTTACGATGGACACATAAGGGTATCGACAATCAGTAGATACTATCCCAAATTCTGGGAGACACCCCAGTGTAAGGAATTTGTTGAAGATTTGTCCCCTGAGAGCATCGTGAGGAACTGTTACCAATACCTTCTTACACTGGGCCGCAATCATGATGCCAAGCATTGTTTCGGTTTTGCCTGTGCCAGTTGGCATCACAATGGTGGCTCTGTCCTTTAATGTATACTTCTTTGACAGGTATGCGTGTATCGCGGCAACCTGCGGTTCCCGAAGACCTTTTAAATCTTCCTCTTTATCTTCCTGAAGGTAGTTAAACTTTCCGCGCCAGGATTTAGCGACATCATCTGGAGACATAGCGTCCATCATTGCCGGATGTTTGAGCCACTCTCTGACCTCAAACTCTTTTCTTGCAAATGAGGCAGAGTTGATCTGGTGATTAATCAGAATCGCGAAGTCACATTCGGCGGGAATAGCTGTTTCACGATTTGATGTCAGTAAAATCTTTCGACCTCCTTGCTCAACGATAAAAGGCTTTAAAGACTTTATGCTAGATCTGTTGTCCGTATCGATTGAGTTGGTTTCTTTGGCAAAGCAACGCCATACAGCATTCTTATCAACTCGGTATATACATTTTGTAATATGTTCTGGAAGTGTGATCATATTTAATCAAAGAATAGTGGTGTCATCTTCATAAAGGATGGTCTATAAGAGGCATAGGCCTGACGAAGCTGGTCAGGGTTTTCGGCCTCTATCTCTTTCCACCAAAATGGCGATATTATGAACCAATGATGTTATATCCATTACAAATCATGCAAGGCTAACCGTTACATATCATCCAAGGAGAGGCATGAGAGTACAATCTTGTCCTTTCTGGCTTGCTTCTCCTTGGAAGAGAAGTACGCTGTTTTCTCTTCAAGAAGCCCCCTATTGAACTTGTCCGGATTGCGCTTAACCTCTATCACATCAAGTACGTTCTCTTTCAGGCGAAGGGCAACTATGTCCAGTTCAGCCTGCTGATGATGTCCCTCCTTGTCTGTATAGCCTTTGGGGTCCCACCACCCTCCGATATCGCGGTATTCCATGCTCTCCACGAGTTTCAGCTTGAAGTATCTCTCAAGTACGTCACCAGAATAAGTCTCATAGTCATCTTCCATTATTCTGCGCAGCGTCGGATACTGCCCAATTTCGGTGAGTCGCTGGTTCTTCTCCACATAGCGGAACCAGAAACGAAGGAAGATGTCGCTGATTTCATACCTTACAGTCTGGGTTTTGGGTTTCGCCCAAATAGGCCGGACTTTCCGGATAAGGTCATAAGTATCTTCCAGTTTTAGCAGTTGCCCACCAAGACTCTTTCCACCCAGGTAGTCTTCAATGGAAGCCTGGGTATTATATCCCAACGATATTGCCTGAAGAATGGAGAAGTACGTCGCGTACTTCTTCCCAAATTCCTGGATGAGGAGTTTCCTCCCCTCCTCTATCAATGGGGAATCCTCCTTGCAGATTTTGGCAATCATCTTTCCGCAAGTCGTAGCTTTTACATCAATGAACAACTCAACATATTTAGGGATACCACCCGTAAATGTATATAGTGCAAGAAGATCGTCGTTGGAATACCCTGGAGTGTTGTCCTCCATGATTTGTTTGAGAATTGATGTGGGGAAAGCCTGCAGTTTGATGGTTGAGTCCTGTCTTCCGTAAAGGGGTTCTTTCCTGTCTTTGAAAAGTTTCTCCATCAGGGAATAAACAGAACCGCTGACAACCATATTCACATGACTCTCTTTCTGGTACTTGTCCCACCAATTCTGAATATCGCTGTAAATTGATGGGTTGATCTCCAGGAAATTCTGGAATTCATCAAAGACGAGCGTGTATTTTCGGCGCTTTCCTTCCTCCATCAAGAAATGAAAGACATCACGGAAGGCACTCATCGGAGGGACGAATACCCCTGTCTTCTCCTGATACTCCTCGCAGAACTCCCCGCACAAAACCGCTTCGCTCTTCCTGCCCACGAAAAGATACACGTATGGCTCGTCCTTGTAGGCTTCCTTGATAAGAGTCGTCTTCCCTATACGCCTCCTTCCGGTGACAACCGTAAGCCGGGAATAACCATTATACGATAGTTCCCTCATTTCCCGCAGCGTCTTCAACTGCTCTTCTCTGTCATAAAACTTCATTTTATCAAAATTTTACGGCCATAAATTTTACGACTGTTGCAAAGTTAAAAAAAGGAAACGACTCTGCAATAGTAAATGCAAACTAGAGTCCGTCCGGAAGACAATAGAAGACTGTCCAAACTTAACGCGATTGCATGCGTCGTGGTTTTTATGCTGCTACGCATTCTCTTTTATATAGATTTTTACTATCTTCGCATCAAAGACATAATTACCAAAACGATATCCTATACGGAATCTTTTTGACGGACATTCTTGGAATCTGGAAAATTTTATAGTCTCTGTCCGTTCATCAGGATTCCCTTGTGCTCTGGCACAGGGGGACCTGTGACGGAGACAGGGCATTCCAGAGCCTCAAGAACGCACAGGAAACCCTGTGCCTTTTTCGTGTCCGGACCCTTACGGCCGCGCGACAAGAGGCTTTAGCAACTTCTTTTTTTCATTTTGTTTGGTTGCGCGGCCGTTATTTTAGTTACGCAAGCCAACTTTCGGAAACCTATTCAAATTATAAAGCGAATCGAGAGTTATTTCCCCGCCTTCTCGCCGGCGAGGATGCCTTCGATGACGGCGTTGGTGAAGCCGTTGGCCTCCATAGCGTTGATGCCTTTGATGGTGATGCCGCCGGGAGTGGTGACCTTGTCGATTTCGGCCTCGGGATGGTTGCCGCTCTCCTGAAGGAGCTTCACGGCACCCCTCATCGTCTGGAGAACTATATCTTCGGAAACCTTGGGGCTGAAACCGATGGTTATGCCGCCCTGCATCGAAGCGCGGATGTACTTCATCGCATAGGCGATGCCGCAGGATGACAGGGTCGTGGCAGATGCGAACTGCTTCTCCTCGATCTCCATCACGGCTCCGACAGAACGCAGCAGGTCGAGGGCGGCCGCCTTCTCTTCAGCAGATGCGCCGTCGGCGTGCACGAAGGTCATAGACTCGCAATATTCGGCCGCAGTGTTGGGGATGACCCTGAACAGTGCCAGTTCCTTGCCGCCCAGCCATTCCCTCAAGGTGTCGCAGGCCACACCCGCCGCAATCGATATGACAGGAGACGACACTGCCTGGGCAATCTGACGGACCACCTTCTCGGCAATCCAGGGCTTGACGGCCACGATCACGCAATCTGCACCTTTGACAGCCTCGACATTGTTGCTGCTTACCGCGATTTTCTGATTGAAAGCGTTGATTTTGGCAAGATTCGCCTGACTGACGTCGGAAACAGTGATGTCAGCGGGACTGACATATCCGGAATTGACAAAACCTTTGACAAGGGCACCGCCCATATTGCCTGCACCTATGACCGTAATTTTCATGACTGGCTACAATTATTGACAAGTTTTCTGCAAAGATAGTGATTAATTGATACAAGAAATATGACACAATGTCAGTTTTCCGGCCGGATTCGCCATTGGCACAATCTTCGTTAAAAAGAGGGAACGAAACGAAAAACAATCGAAACAATTAAAAAATAAATATCATGGGAAAAATTATCGGAATTGACCTTGGCACCACGAACTCTTGTGTTGCCGTTATGGAAGGCAATGAGCCTGCAGTGATCATCAACAGTGAGGGTAAGCGCACCACCCCGTCAATCGTGGCATTCGCTGACAACGGCGAGCGCAAGATCGGCGACCCGGCAAAACGTCAGGCCATCACTAACCCCAAGAAAACCATCTTCTCAATCAAGAGGTTTATGGGTGAAACCTACGACCGTGTACAGAAAGAAATCAGCCGCGTGCCCTACCAGGTAGACCGTGGCGACAACAATACCCCGCGCGTCAACATCGACGGACGCCTCTACTCTCCCCAGGAGATTTCGGCTATGGTGCTCCAGAAGATGAAAAAGACTGCCGAGGATTACCTCGGAACGACTGTCACCGAAGCTGTCATCACCGTTCCCGCATACTTCAGCGACAGCCAGCGTCAGGCCACCAAAGAGGCCGGCGAGATTGCAGGTCTGACAGTGAAGCGTATCATCAACGAGCCGACTGCCGCAGCTCTGGCATACGGCCTCGACAAGAAGAACAAGGATATGAAAGTCGCCGTGTTCGACCTCGGCGGCGGTACCTTCGATATCTCAATCCTCGAACTCGGTGACGGTGTCTTCGAGGTTAAGTCAACCAACGGTGACACCCACCTCGGCGGCGACGACTTCGACCACAAGATCATCGACTGGCTGGCTGACGAATTCGCAGCAGAGAACGGCGGCCTCGACCTCCGCAAGGATGCGATGGCCCTCCAGCGTCTGAAAGAAGCTGCAGAGAAAGCCAAGATCGAGCTTTCAAGCCAGACCACCGCAGAAATCAACCTGCCGTACATTATGCCGGTCGACGGTGTTCCGAAACACCTTGTAAAGACCCTCACCCGTGCCAAATTCGAGCAGCTCTGCGATCCTCTGATCAACGCCACCATCGAGCCTTGCCGCAAGGCCCTTGCCGACGCAGGTCTGCAGGCAAGCCAGATCGACGAAGTTCTGCTAGTCGGCGGTTCAACCCGTATCCCTGCCATCCAGGCAATCGTAGAGAAGTTCTTCGGCAAGACCCCCAACAAGGGCGTCAACCCCGATGAGGTAGTTGCAGTAGGTGCTGCCATCCAGGGCGGCGTGCTCGCAGGCGATGTGAAAGACGTGCTTCTGCTCGACGTCACTCCACTTTCTCTCGGTATCGAGACCCTCGGCGGCGTGATGACCAAGCTCATCGACTCCAACACCACCATTCCTACCCGCAAGAGCGAAGTGTTCTCTACCGCCAGCGACAACCAGCCTTCAGTAGAAATCCACGTACTCCAGGGCGAACGTCCTATGGCCCGCGACAACAAGACCATCGGCAACTTCCACCTCGACGGCATCGCTCCCGCTCCGCGTGGAATCCCTCAGATCGAGGTAACATTCGACATCGATGCCAACGGTATCCTCAACGTATCAGCCAAGGATAAAGCCACAGGCAAGGAGCAGAAGATCCGCATCGAGGCTTCATCAGGCCTGAGCGACGCCGAGATCAAGCGTATGCGCGACGAAGCCAAGGCCAACGAGGCAGCCGACAAGGCAAAGAAGGAAATGGTCGACAAGATCAACGCAGCCGACGCTATGATATTCCAGAGCGAGAAGAACCTCAAGGACTACGGCGACAAGATCCCTGCTGACAAGAAAGGCGTCATCGACTCATCTCTTGCAGCCCTCAGGGAGGCCTACCGTGCAGCCAAGGATGAATACGATGCAGGCCGCACTCCTGACATCGCAAGGCTCGAGAAAGCCACTGAAGACCTCAACAATGCATGGCACGCTGCTTCTGAGGATATGGCCCGTGCAGCCCAAGCCGGCCAGGGTGCAAATCCCGGCGCGGGCTTCAACCCCGGCGACGCTGGTTTCAATCCCGGTGCAGGCGCTTCAGGCTCTGACAGCTCAAGCAGCAACGGCGGTGCCGAAGACGTAGACTTCGAAGAAGTGAAATAATACTTCTCCACACACATAAATTAAAAGAGTGCGCCCGACCCGGACGCACTCTTTTTTTGTCATTATGTTTTGTATCTTTGCATTATATGATGTCCGCCCTTGTCATAGTTGCGATTCTGACTGTAGGAATCTCTTTTTTGTGCTCCCTTCTGGAGTCCTCCCTTCTGTCCGCGCAGATTTCGTATCTGGCGATGAAGGAAGATGAGGGCTACAAGCCGGCAATACGCCTTAAGGAATACAAGAGCGACATCGACAGGCCGCTGTCGTCGATACTGATCCTGAACACCATCGCCAACACGATGGGCGCCGCAGGCATTGGTGCGATAGTCGGCAAGATGTTCGGCAGCGCTGCTGTCGGAATAGCTTCGGCTATTGTGACGGTGCTGATCCTGGTTTTCTCGGAAATCATTCCCAAGAGCATAGGTTCGAACTACTGGAGGCGCCTGATACGCTTCACCGCAGCGACGATAAGGCTCTGCATCATCGTCACCTATCCGCTGGTGATCGTGGCAGAATGGATTACCGGTCTCATCTCCCCCGATGAACCTGACTACACCGTTTCCCGCGAGGAAGTGTCTGCCATGGTTGACGAGGGCGAGGAGGACGGCGTCTTCGAGGCTGACGAGAAACGCATCATCCACAACATCATCCGGCTCGACGACATCACCGCCAAGGAGATTATGACGCCTCGCGTCGTCGCGGCAATTGCGGCGGAGGAGATGACAATAAGGGAATTCTTCAAGGAGCAGGTGTTCCACCACCACTCCCGCATACCCGTCTACAAGGGAGAGGACGACGAGTACATCACCGGCTATGTACTTCTTGTCGAAGCCCTGGAGCTTATGGGCAACGACAAGTTCGATATGAAGCTCTCGGAGATAAAGCGCGACATCTCCTCGTTCCACGAGACTACGCCTATCAGCGACATCTGGGATGCACTGGTTTCGAAGAAGGAGCACATCAGCGTCATCATCGACGACTACGGCTGCCTCCAGGGAATCGTTACGCTAGAGGACATCATCGAGACTACTGCGGGCGTCGAGATCATCGACGAGATAGACGAGGCTTCCGATATGCAGGAGTACGCCAAATCTCTCTGGATAAAGAACAAAAAGAAAAAGAACAAATAATATGAAACGCATCCTTTCCTCTCTGGCAGGGCTGTCACTGTGCCTTTTTGCGATGGCGGCTCCCAAAGACACACTCGTTGTCAACAATTTCCGCTACGCAGGTCCCTTTGACACGGGGGAACCTTTCTACATCGACTCCACCGACGTGAAAGGCAAAACCTACAGTGATACCAAGGCTCAGCTTGACGCAGCCTTCTCTGCGGATGTCCTCAACAATGCCAGGACAGTGAGCGAGCTTCCGGCGATAAGCGACAAAAGGCAGCTGCACTTCGCAAGCTTCAGCGTAGAGACAATGGATTTCGCCAAGGTCGACATAAATGTGGAAGGCATCAAGGACTGCAGGATTTTCCTGGACGGCAAGAAGAATGAAACCGGCAAGGCCAGTATCGAGCCCGGAACCCACGAAATCGTCATCAAGTACCTGACCGACAAGGAAAGTTCAGACGAAGGCATCGAAGTGTCTGTCGCCACCGAACAGAGCAAGTCGCTCCGAATAAGGGAAGACGGTCGCAAGATATATTCACTGGACCTCAACACACAGCTTGAAGGCTGCGCCGGAGTGAGCCTTTCTCCCGGTGGACTGTACTATTCCATCAGGCACTCCCTGATCAGCGATGACGGCAGGACCACCGCTTTCACCGAGGTGTTTGACGCTGCGACCGGAGAGATGCTGATCCACACAGCAGACGCCATACGATGGATGCCGACCCGTGACGAATACTACACAACCCAGAGAACCGTCGACGGACGCAACCTGGTGAGCGTGGATCCCCGCACCAAGAAAGAGACCGTAATCGTCAAGAACGTGCCGGACGGCCGTTACGAAATAGCCCCGACGGAGGATTTCCTCATCTACACGATGACTCAGGAAGGTCCCAAGGAGGGCGATGTCCACCAGATCCTCACTCCCGACGACCGTCAGCCCGGCTGGCGCGACCGCAGCTATATATCGCTCTACGACATTGCAACCGGCGTAACCAGGCAGCTGACCTTCGGATACCACGACAGCTATCCGATGGACATATCAGATGACGGCCGCTACCTTCTCTTCTCTGTGAGCAGGTACGACCTCAGCAAGAGACCGACAAGCTACTCTTCGGTCTATCTGATGGACCTTCAGACATCTCAAGTTGAATGCCTCATAGAGAAGGACGGCTTTGTAGGCGGCGGACAGTTCTCGCCCGACGGCAAGCAGATCCTGTTCAGGGGAAGTCCGGAGGCTTTCGACAAGATCGGAATGGTGCTTCCGGAAGGAAAGATTCCCAATGCCTATGACTACCAGCTGTATCTGTTCGACATCGCAAGCAGGAAGGTGACTCCGCTCACCAAAGACTTCGATCCCTCGCCCCAGAGCGTACGCTGGAGCCGCTATGACGGCAACATCTACTTTACGGCCGAGGACAAGGACTGCTACAACCTCTTCCGCCTCAATCCCCGCAACAGGAAGTTCGAAAGGCTGGACAACAAGGACAGCCATATGGACTATTTCGACATAGCCCAGAAATCGCCTGCTTTGATTTATTCCGGAGACAACCTCGACACCCACGACAAGGCATACCTGATGGACACCAAGACCGGCAGGCAGAAACTTGTCTGCGACTTCCACGCAATCGGCTTCAGCGACGTTGACATCGCCCAGGGCGGTGAATATGAATTCACCAGCAGCCGCGGTGACCGCATCAACGGGTTCTATGTGCTCCCGGCCAATTTCGACCCGTCAAAGAAATATCCTATGATCGTGCACTACTACGGCGGCTGCTCTCCCAGCCTGAAATATTTCGCCGGCTCATATTCTCCTCATCTCTATTCCTGCCAGGGCTATGTGTTCTATGTGGTCAATCCTTCCGGAGCGTCAGGCTTCGGCCAGGAATTCGCCTCAAGGCACGTCAACACCGCAGGTGAAGTGGTTGTGGATGACATCATCGAAGGAGTCAAGCATTTCTGCGCCGACCACCCGTTCGTCGACGCCAGCAAGGTAGGCTGCTTCAGCGCTTCGTACGGTGGCTTCATGACCCAGTTGCTGCTGGCCAGCACCGACATCTTCGCCACCGGCATCTCGCACGCCGGCATCAGCGACCACACCAGCTACTGGGGCGAAGGCTACTGGGGTTATTCTTACAGCGAGGTCAGCATGGCAGACAGCTATCCCTGGACAAGGAAAGACCTCTATGTGGACCGCAGCCCGCTCTACTTCGCCGACAAGATCAAGGATCCCATCCTCTTCCTCCACGGTTCTGCCGACACCAACGTGCCCATCGGAGAGAGCATCCAGATGTTCACCGCGATGAAGCTTCTGGGCACGGAGACAGCTTTCGTAGTGGTTGACGGAGAGAACCACGGCATCCAGGATTATGCAAAGAAACGCCAGTGGCTCCGCACCATCTCGGCCTGGTTCGCAAAATACCTGAAGGACGACAGCACCTGGTGGGACGAGCTATATCCGCCGAAGGAGTTATGATGAACGGCCGGAAAGCTTCTTGACCAGAGCCATGACGGTGGCCGGAATCGGCCATAGAATGATATTGAAGGCAATGAAAAGCAGGCACATCGGCACGATGTCGCACAGCATCATTGCCTTCTCTGTTTTTGATTCGTGCGGGGTGATGACGTGGAAATACAGCTTCGCCATCTCAGTGATATGCTTCCACTGAAAGGCGAGGGCTGCCACCCATATGACGATGAGGATGATGTACCACATAGCTGCCGGCTTTCCGTTCCGTAAAGTTGACAATTATTATTAAATTTGTCAAAACCACTAATAACGATACGATATGTACAGCGATCCCAAAGACTGTCTCTATTGCACAAATAACGAGACCCAGCACAACCTGATGATAGAAATTGCCCATCTGGGCGTATCCCGCGCTTTCCTCTTCAAGGAGCAGACCTATCACGGCCGCTGCCTGGTGGCTTACGATGGCCACGTGAACGACCTGAACGAACTTTCAGATGAGCAGCGCAACGCCTTTATGGCCGACGTCGTGAGGATGACCCGCGCGATGCAGAAGGTTTTCAATCCCGAGAAGATCAACTACGGCGCTTACAGCGACAAACTCTGCCACCTCCACTTCCATCTGGCCCCCAAATATGTGGATGGCCCGGACTACGGCGGAGTCTTCCAGATGAACCCCGGCAAGGTCTATCTCAGCGATGCCGAGTATGCCGATATGATCGAGAAACTGAAGGCTGAGCTATAAAAAAAAAAAGACGTCCGCGAGGACGTCTTTTTTTATTGAGATGCTGTCTGTTAGTAGTTCGCCTCGTGGATCTCGAAGAAGCTCTTGGGATGAGCGCATACCGGGCAGATTTCAGGGGCTTTCTTGCCGACTACGATGTGACCGCAGTTGCGGCATTCCCACACCTTGATCTCGCTCTTCTCGAAGACTGCAGCTGTCTCGACGTTCTTCAGCAGGGCGCGGTAACGCTCCTCGTGCTGTTTCTCGATGGCAGCGACGCCGCGGAACTTGGCTGCAAGAGCCTTGAAGCCTTCTTCTTCGGCAGTCTTTGCGAAGCTTTCGTACATATCTGTCCACTCGTAGTTCTCGCCGTCGGCGGCTGCGCCAAGGTTGGCGGCTGTGTCACCGATGCCGTTAAGCTCCTTGAACCAGAGTTTTGCGTGTTCTTTCTCGTTCTCCGCAGTCTTGAGGAAGAGTGCGGCAATCTGCTCGTAACCTTCTTTCTTCGCTACCGATGCGAAGTAGGTATACTTGTTCCGTGCCTGTGATTCACCTGCGAATGCAGCTTCCAGATTTTTCTCGGTCTGGGTGTCTTTGTACTTGTTGTCCATAATTATCTAAGTGTTATTCTTTGGATTCAAATTTAAGGAAATAATCTCTAAGAATTCCTATGATTTGCGAAACAAGAAAAAAAAGCTACCTTTGCAGGGCAATGGGGTACTAGCTCAGTTGGTAGAGCGTTTGAATGGCATTCAAAAGGTCAGGAGTTCGATTCTCCTGTGCTCCACAAAAATCCCTCTCAGAGTAGTCTGAGGGGGATTTTTCGTTTAGAATGTGACAAATAGTGTGACAATCTTGGGATTTATTCTCCGACTATAGTCATTTATGGTTACGTATAGTTGTGATCGCTCTTTTGTTTTTACCAAAATGATTCTTAATCTAAGTTTACAGAAGGATTTAAATCTTCGGCTTTTGAATCATCCTGATAATCAGCGAGACGAAATAGACGATGAGTCCATAGGATGTGGAAATCATAGTTACTTTCAGACCACCACAAATGACAGCAGGGCTGATATCTCCAAACATTTGTAGAACGCCCATCATTTGGGAAAGCCCGCGTATGGACCAGAAGATACCAACAACTAGAGCACCTATACCGATCTCCTTCACCCATCTCGGCGCCTTCCAAGCAGCAAGTAAAAGGGCGATAAGGAGTATTGTAATGGCAATCATACCCGCAAGGCCACCCTCAACGAAGAGAGTTGTAATTGGCTCGCTCGCTTTCTCTATGGTCTCCGGGTGTGAAACACCCAAAGAATCCACCACATAGTAAACATCTTCCATAGTTATCTTTCTTGATCAAATATTACTCTTCTTACTGAAGCTTCTATCTCAGATCCTCTCAGGCCATCAGCAACAATATTTCCCTCGGGATCGAAAAGAATGATGCGCGGTATTCCGGTAATACCAAACTTCTCGGCAAGCTCCTGAGACGGATCAAGCACTTGTGGATAGTGGATACCCAGTTCCTTCAAGGCCTTTTCCGTAGCATCCAGTTTATCATTCACCGGGACGCCGATAACCATGAGCCCTTCGCTGCGGTACTTTTCATAAATGGCTATCACATTTGGCGTTTCTTCTTTGCAAGGGCCGCACCAAGATGCCCAGAAATCCACAAGCGTGTATTTTCCAACACCTACATAATCTTCAAAGGAGCTTCTTTCCTTAAGTACTTTGCCATCTTCAGAAAGGATTATAGAATGCTTCTGAGGCATTGATTTCAAGTGCTCATAATAGCCTCCAATCTGTGCATCCTCTTGGATCACTTTTCCACCCTGTTCATATAACTCCATAAACTCATCTTCGTCCAGATCCATCATCATCAAGGTCATGGCCTGCATACCTAATGCATCTGTCTTATGATTCAAATATATTTCCCGGCAGTGAGAGGCAATGGTCTTATGCATTTCGGCATTGATAGCATCTGCTCCTTTTTGATCTCCGGCTTCAATCAAAGACATCGCCTTCATGCTGTTCTCCATAAACGTGCTCAATGCCCATTGCTGCAGTTCCTGAAGTTCGTTGGAAAGAGGACTGCCGGATACAACAGGCTTTCCCTCATCCATGGTAATGATAATCTCCTTTGTGTCTGGAATCAACGAAATAGGATCGTAGTTCTCACCACGGGACACGCTAACCCCATTCTCGGAATCAATTTCACATGTTAGGGTGAACGCGCCATCCGTAACTGCACATTGGTCTACTAACGAGCCTTTCATGCTAAACAGGCGGACAGAATCAACCGGGTCGCTTATTTCGCCCCTAATCGTACAAATCTGCTGGCCGCAAGAACAAATAGCGGAAATGGATAAAACGATAGAAATAAACTTGTTCATAGCACTTGGATTTGTCTGCAAAGATAAACGATATAACCCTATAACTCCAAAGTAGAATCCCACTGCAAGCCAGTCAAAACCCACGACAAGGAATATCTATTTGCTCGCAAGGCAAGAAAAGGCTATTTTTACACTGAGATGAGAACCTTATTTCGCATAATATACTGGCCATCTGCTTTAGCCATTTTAACTGTCATTCTTGTCAGTTTAGATTATTCTTTATCTCAAGCTCTGCTTATTAGCCTTACCTTCTGCCCATGCGCCCTAGCTTTGGAGTTCTGGATGCCCAAGGCACAAAAGTCAACGGATAAGATTTATCTTTCACTGGCGATGTTGGTTTCCGTTGTACTGTTAATCATAATTCTACATTTCTGCGTCTGGACAAAGATTGCTGAAGGAGGATTCATCGAGAGTCAGAAGGCTATTTCTCCTATGCTAATTAATCCGGCATTTCTCGGGCTCATACTTACTGTGCTATCGATTGGTGATTATTACTGGGCCAAATGGATTAAAATGCAATTCAAGGCAAAAGACCGTACTATTACTTTCTTCTCCGAACGGAAAAGCATAACAATCCCCTTGCATGAAATAGCCTTTATAGAGTCCAAAGATACAGAGGTTTGCATTGTCACCCAGTCCGGAGAAGTTTATAGAAACAAGACCGGTATCGGGCAATGGGAGAACCTGCTGGGTGAGGATTTTCTCCGTATTCACCGTTCTTTCCTGGTTAATATAGATTCAGTCACTCTGATATCTCCTGACACATTAGCTGTCGGTAATACTGAACTCCCTGTCTCCCGCAAGTACAAAGAACGTGTACAACTCATTTTTGCCTCGGGCTCCTCAACCAAAGAGTAATTCCTGAATGGTCCTACCGGGAGTATGTTGGCAAATCTACTGTTTTAAACAACGATTCAAATTGACAAATGCCACGAGTAATTGTCGGTTTAGCGCCGGCATTAACCTTATTTAGCCGTTCTCGGGTTTGCCCGGATTCTGCCACCTATTAATGGTGGTTGGTAACTTAATACCCACTTCCCTATAAGGGAAGAGGAGGGCTGCCAGTAGATCAGCAAGCTGAGGTTGGCAGAATTCCGGTCCGATATGGCGCTTCTGACAGCCCCCTCGAGAAGGGGTTTCTGCCAACCCCTCTTTGGCACATTTCGGATAATACCCTTCAGGGCTTGCCCGGTTTATGGACACTGAAAACAGGGATTGGTAACTTAATATGTAGGCCGACTCCCGTCGCCTACTATAGGGCCAAACAATGGCAAGCCCTTTCTGGCAGGAATGAGGATTCACACTTTTCATACGTTAAATTCTTTTCGGATTGGTCAGATGTGACGATAGCTCGCACCTTCGCAGGCCGAGCCCATCGTACACCATATTTCTCTTTTGACCCGCAGGTTATTTGCGGGACGATTGGTAATCGTCGGCCAGCCTGCGGTCCGTGTCGACGTCAAAAACGATTCGTCGCCCAATGCGGGAGACGACAGCAGAACGGAGGATTCCACCGCCTTCGGCGGAACCATCTTCTTCGCGTGGTGTGCGCATCAGCGCATAGACCGTGGAATCTGAGCATCCAAGTTCTACGGCGAGGGCGTGAACGCTGAGTGCCTTCTGCCCAGGTGGAGTCGGGGATGATCCGGTGTTCGGAGAAAGGGAGAGAGCATAGTGAGTGAGCTGGCAGTATTCCTCTCCGGTCATCTGCCAAAGGGGTTTTTCAAGGAGCCCCTCAATGTTCGTGTACGAGTTCATAACAACAACTGTTTAATGTGTTTTCAAATGCAGTCCGGCAGGAAGTATCCTACGCGCGCTTTGCCGGAATGTGCCATACATGGGAAAGGGAATGTGCCAAACATCTGTCCGACAGGCCCTTCGCCCGAACGCATGTTAGGAAGGAGCATTTGAAATAACAAACACTAAACTGACTTTTTTGCAAAATACCGCGTTTTTTCTCCGGTGAGTATCAAAATGGTACTCTGAAATGATACTCAGATCTCCAGATTTCACAAAAAAGTCCTCTCCCGTTTTCGAGGGAAGAAAATCAATTGTGCCAGATAATAATATCGGAAATGGACACTCATGACATCTTCCTCTTCTTTTCGAGTTAGTTGAACTTTTTGTTCTATTCACGGTAATCCTAGCCTCTTTATAGAGAAAATGATAGTACTTTTGGTTATCTTAGATCTTATGAATAATTTTGTATGATAGATTCATTAAGAGTTATGTTTTATCGTAGGAAACTGATATTAGCATTAATCAAGGAGTTAGGGGGAGAATTAACTTCAACTCAACTCCAGAAATACTTGTTTCTTATGACGAGACAGCAAGAGAGTAGATCTTTTGACTTTGTGCCTTATTATTATGGCTGCTTCTCATTTCAAGCTAATCAAGATGCAATGACAATGCTTAAGCAGGGCCTTATATCTGAAAAGAATTCTCATTTGATTCTTGAAGACACAACGGACTACTTTTCGGAACTCAATATCTTTGATCAAGCCATTGTACGTGATATAGCTACCCGCTTTGGAGACCTTTCTGCCGATGATTTGATTCACTATACCTATGTGAACTACCCTTTTTACGCAATTAAAAGTACTATCGCCAAAGAGTTATTATCTAGCGACGAGTATATGAGAGTTGAGAATCAGAAAAGACATTTTGATAGCAATAAGTTATTTACGATTGGGTATGAAGGCAAAAGCCTAGAGCGTTATCTGGATTTCTTGATTATTAATGACGTACGTGCTTTATGCGATGTTCGGAAGAATGCATATAGTCAGAAATATGGCTTTACAGGCAATCAACTTGACAAAGCATGTAAAGGTGTCGGAATTAAGTATATCCATATCCCTGAACTCGGAGTTGAATCTTGTTTAAGACAAAACCTTGTTTCTCAATCGGATTATGATAGTCTGTTTGATTATTACGAGGAGAATACACTGCCTGCAAACTGGGACTCTTTACTAAAGGTACGCGATATAATAAGCCAAGAAGGCCGTGTTGCTTTAACTTGTTTTGAACAAGATCCTAAACAGTGTCACCGTTCGAGAGTAGCAAAGGCACTTATGAACTTAGATAGTGTTAATTACGAATTTGATAATATTCTATAATGGCTCGCACTAGAGTTTTAATTTGCGTTAAGACATATCCAACTTTATCAGAAAAATATGATGAATTAGTCTGTACGGCCGGTTTATGTGAAGATGGCTCTTGGATACGAATTTATCCTGTACCATTTAGAAAACTTGATTATAGTAATCAGTATAGCAAATGGCAATGGATTGAACTGGATCTAGTAAGGAACACAAAAGATCTTCGACCTGAGAGTTATCGTCCTAATCTTGATTCTCCAATTGTCTTGCTTGATAAAGTTGGAACTGAGAGAGCATGGGCGAAACGGAAGTCCTTAGTCTTAAGAGATATTAAGACAAACATGAACGATCTTATTGCCGAAGCAAAGGATAACAATAAACGTACATCTCTTGCTATACTTAAGCCTACTCGAGTTTTAGACTTTGTTTATGAGCCATGTGAGAAGGATTGGGACAAATCGAAATTGGAGGTTATTAAAGCACACAAGGACCAGTTAGATCTCTTTGATCAAGAAGAGGCCGCAGCTATTTTTCAGGTCGTTCAAAAGATACCATATACGTTTTCCTATATTTTCGAGACAGAGGATGGCATAAGACGAAAATTGATGATTGAAGACTGGGAAGTCGGAATGCTATATTTAAATGCTTTGAAAAAAGCAGATGGTAACGAGATTATTGCCTGCAAAAAAGTTCGAGAAAAGTTTTTTGATCAATTTGTTAACCAGAAAGATCTCTATTTCTTTTTAGGTACAACACTTAAGTTTCATAATATCGCACCTAATCCTTTTATCATCATCGGGACATTCTATCCTCCTAAAAAACTCGATGAAGAGCCTACGCTTTTCTAAAATATAGCCCTCCGAAAACTCGCAGTTTCGGAGGGCTAATCTTATGCCCACCTCATTGAAAGAATATGGTTCTATATTGAAAACGAAAAACGCCTAACACAGAATAGGGCACTTTGCCTTATCTATATCAGCCCGTTAAACTTTGTCATCGAGGTGGCCTTGATATCATCCACGATGTCGATATAGGGTTTCATGGAAGAATAGTCGCTGTGGCCTGTCCATTTCATCACGACGTTCGGCGGGATGCCCAGGGAAAGGGTTGTGACGATGAAAGTGCGACGTCCGGTGTGGGTGCCGACGAGTTCCCACTTGGGATGGATTTCATCGGTGCGGACGTTGCCCTTGTAGGTTGTAATGCGGATTTCCTCATTGATGCCGGCGAGTCGGCACAGTTCCTTAACGTCCCGGTTCATCGCTTGGTTTGTGTAGTTTGGCAGGGCCTTATTGTCATTGAAAGGGGAATCCTTGTATTTCTCCAGAATGGCCTTTGTAACGTCGTTTAGTTCGATAGATATACTGTCTGCCGTCTTGACCGTCGTAACTTCAATGTGGTCGCCTTTAATGTCGCTTTTGCGCAGATTATTGGCGTCTGAATGGCGAAGGCCGGTGAAGCAGCAAAACAGGAAGACGTCACGGATTGGATCAAGGTATGCCTGGGCTTCGGATAACCGAAGGTTTCGGATGCGGCCCATCTCTTCTTTGGTAAGATAAATGACTTTCTTCTGGGTGGTCTTCAAGGTTGGCTTGAATGACTTGTAAGCCATATTCGTATTGTAGCCTTTCTCGGTGGCCCAATTCAGGAACCAGCGCAAAAAGCGCAGTTTCTTTTCGATGGAAGAGTTCTTCAAACCAGTGATATCATCGTGATCATACTCTTCCCGGTCTCCTTTCTTTTTGCGAGGCGTCCGAAGCGTTTTCACATCACGGAAATAAGCCACGAATTCCGCTAAGGTAGACTCAGTTAGGTCTGAGAACTTAAGGTTCTTCTTGAAGGTTTTGAGGTCCCTCCGCATCGTCTCCATCTTCGCATATGTTGCCTTTGTCCAAGCGCTCTTCTCTCCACTCTCCTTGATGAACTTGTCGTAAACCTCAAAGAAATCCGGAGCCTTGGGCTTACGTTCTTTCTTCGGTTCAGGTTCCGGTCGTTGAGGTATAGTTCCATTCAAACGGTCCTCATACTTCTTTTGAAGTTCACTCGGTGTCGGGATCTTGTCCGTGCTTCGAAGAACTTGAACGTGTCATCCATTTGGTCCTTGATATTCCGGAGCTCATTATTGATGGACAGGGAGGTCTCCCCCTTGGGGCCTTTGTAACCAGGCTTAACCAGTTGAGCCTCGTCATCCCAAGCATTAAAGTCAACGAGCTGGCATCCCGTCTTCAGATCCAGGCGTTGTGCATTGAACGTAACCAGGAATCTGATTTGATACCGGCTTTTATCCTTTCCATAAGCGAAAAGGCGGAATGCAGCATTACGTTTAATTTTCATTTCTAAAGGTCTCCGCCGTGTTAAAAATATCCCAAAAATATCCCATTTTTACTCATAGTCGAGCAACGTCACAGGCAGAGATACGCAATAGAAAGCACTCCTGCAAGGGTTTATAAAGGGGGTTATGGTTTGTTTTCGAATCTCCTATGCTCCACAGAAAAAAGGCAACCGCTATGGTTGCCTTTTTTCTGTGGAGCTGGTCGCACCTTTGGTGCTCCTTTGTTACGGGGGCGCTATTGCTCCCCCGAGCCCCCTGGCCTTCACTGCTGCAATGCTTCGCATCTTGCAACGTTCCGGCCAGCGCCTGATGGCGCTCTGCCGATTCGGTTGCCTTTTTTTTGTAGAGCTGGTCACGCGAGCGAGAGATCAACCTGAAAATCGGAGCGCAAAGTATATTACTCCACAAGCGATGTATGCAGCGTGAGCCAGCGGTGTGAGTCAATTTTGGCGCAGAGAGCACCCTACATCCCATTACAATGTCTTCTGGGGACATTCGTATTGCTCTCTGAATTTTGGGTAGGGTAATTATATGACTAGCCATCGGTTCTTTTTGAGCTGAAAAACGTATTGTTACTGATGCGTTGTGTCAAGTGTCTGATAGCCATATATATATCGTGACGATAATGTTACCGTGTTAACACCGTCTTTTCCTTAATGATGCTGAAATTTGCAATCATTATTGTTGCAACGAAATATATGTGACCCGCATCATATTAATAGATAAATTACATTATGAAAAAACACCTGTTTGCTGCAGTGGCTGTCGTTGGGACACTTCTAATGGCAGGCTGCAATAAAGAACTCATTGAAGACCCTATTGAAGAACATTATATTATTGACTGGACTCCTGTCAATCTCCTCATCGAGGCAGTCGATGCTTCCGGAAAATCCATCATATCACCTGAGATGCCCGGAATGACTGCGACTTTCAAGGGAGAAACTTACACTGTCAAGGAATATATCGAGCCGAATGGCATTGTCTATAATGACATTCCGACAAAAGCTTATTTTGCCCGGATGAAAGGTCTCCTGGCCAGAAAATATGATGAAGTTGAAGGGAAACCTGTATACCGCCTGGTCTTCGGGCAGATTGACGGCGCCGAAGATATGGATGAAGATATCGTGCTGAAATGGCCGGACGGATCTCAGGACGTTATCCAATACCATTGTTCAGACCATACGAATCGACCTCCGATCACTTGCAACCGTTGGTTTAAGTTGAATGGAAAGGACCACGAGGGCAACACCTTCAAATTTACCGGGAAGAGCCTTTGACCCTCTTACGATTTGATCTCTTTCTCCAGGTCCGGCATCAGTCGCCGGACTATTTTTCTGTCATAGAAGAACCGGCCTGCAACGACACGGACCACCGTATAGGCAGGAATGGCTGCCAGCATACCCACTATGCCGCCGATGTGCCCTGCAATGAGCATCACGATGAAAACTTCAAGCGGAGTGGACTGTATGCTCGTAGAGTAGATTATTGGCTGATAGACGAAGTTGTCCACGAGCTGGGCGCCAAGCATAATGGCAAGCACTATGAGTGCGAACACCCAGATGTTGACATCCAGGCCGATGCCTGCTCCGTAATGCAGCGCCATACACAGCAGCACTCCGACAACCTCGCCGATGACGGGGCCGACATATGGAATGATATTGAGTATGCCTGCGATGAACGCGATGCCGAGGGCATAGCTGACACCGATGCGGGCAATCAGCCAGAGCCCCAGGAAATCGATGAGGGCAACGCCGAACATCTCAATGATGAGGCCGACGAAATAACGGGACAACAGGTGTTCTATATCCGTAATAGCACCTGTCACAGAATCTTCTATGTGGTCAGGAACAAGTGCTGCCACTATCTTTGAGAACAGCTTCTCGTCCTTCACGAAGAAGAAGGAGATGAACACGACCGCAAAAAGTCCTACAGCCAGATCCACTACCGCAGAGGCCACTGAGCCGATGAGACCTGTAAAGGAGAACTCTGATATGACTTTCTTCAAATAGTCGAACAAAACGTCGAATGCATTGAAATCATTCCCCAGACTTGGAATCACGCTGATTACCCAGTCATTGATCTTATCCGCCATCGACCCGTCCAGAAGGTTCATGTCACTGAAGAACGAAGCCTCCCTGATGATGCCTGTTACTACGGGAATGACCTGTGTTACGACCAGGATGAGGACGGCAAGGACAGCTAAAATGGCAATGATGGCCAGAAGCCACTTCGGAGCGCATTTCCCCTTGATGCGGACCTTTTGCATAAGGCGCACCAGCGGACGGCTGACGAGAGACACGACAAATGCCAGAATCACATATATCAGAACGCTCCTGAAGTACCAGCACAGAAAGCCGATGATAGCCAGCATTCCAAGAATGATGAGGTACCGCGCCAGTCTTTCAACGTTGCTCTGTTGTTCCATTGTCCGGTTATTTCTACAAAAATAAAAAAACTACAGCTGCCTGATCTTGATGTTGCGGAACCAGGCGGGATAGCCATGGTCCTGAAAGCAGATGTTGCCGCTTCGCGCAAGTCCGTAGTCAGGAGAGCTTGCCCATTTGCCGGCAGCCTTGCGGGCATACCAGTCGTCGGTCCAGGCGTCAAACTCCACCGTCACCACTCCGTTGAGCTTATAGGTCACGTGACCATTGTCGAAGACGATTTCCGACTGGTTCCACTCCCCTGCCGGTTTCAGGATCGGGGCAGTGTCGAAGTCTGGGACATACATCGCATAGTCCACCGCGCAGCGCTGCCAGGGCTCCAGAATGTAGCCGTCGTTCATCTCGGCATAGTTCACGTCGTCGATTATCTGATATTCCGGACCAGTGACATAGGGAACCGAATAGGCAGGAGTCTCCACCACGTGATACAGCAGGCCGCTGTTGCCGCCCTTTGAAATCTTCCACTCCCACTTGAGGTCGAAGTTGTCATAGAGGCCGTCGGTGACGATGTAGCCCTTCGCATCGGAACCGGTGCCGGATGCCGACAGTTCCCCGTCTTTGACGAACCATTCTCCGTCATCGATCGCACCACCATTGTAATAGTGCCAGCCGTTGAGAGTCTTCCCGTCGAAGAGCAGCTGCCAGCCCTCCGCCTTTTCCTTTGAGGTAAGAGTATTCGTTTTGGGAGCACAGGCGCACAATACAAGTGCTGCCATGCACAGTGCTAAAAATATCCTTTTCATACTCTAAAGATAAGCAGAAATGCGTAAATTTGAATAAGAATATACTCTGAAAAAACTATACTATGAAAGCGAGACTTCTTCTTTGCGCTGCAGTCCTGACCCTGCTCGCTGTCGGGTGCAAGCACTACGACTATCCTTTCCAGAATCCGAACCTCTCTGTCCAGAAGCGTGCCGACAACCTTCTGTCACTTCTCACTCCTGAAGAGAAAGTAGGACTGATGATGAACGGTTCCGTTTCTATCGACCGCCTTGGAATCCCCGCCTACAACTGGTGGAACGAGGCCTGCCACGGCATATGCTATGACGACGTGACCGTTTTCCCTCAGGTCATCGCCCTTGGAGCTACCTTCGACGCCCCCCAGCAGCTCGAAATCTACCAGGCTGTTTCGGACGAGGCCCGCGCCGTATGGAACACGACCGACCACAACCAGATGGGCGTGACCGAGCCCAATGGAAGCATCTGGCACAACGGACTGTCGTTCTGGTGCCCGAACGTCAACATCTTCCGTGACCCCCGCTGGGGACGCGGACAGGAGACTCCAGGCGAGGATCCCTACCTCAACGGAGTGATGGGCGTACAGACCGTGAAGGGAATGCAGGGCAATGACAAGAAGTACTTCAAGCTGCACGCCTGCGCCAAGCACTATGCCGTGCACAGCGGTCCCGAAGCAGATCGCCACCGCTTCAATGCCAGCGTGTCTATGCGCGACCTCTGGGAGACATACCTTCCCGCTTTCCGTTCAATAGTAGAGGAAGCCAACGTGCAGGAAGTGATGTGCGCCTACCAGCGCTATGAAGGTGAACCCTGCTGCGGCAGCGACCGTCTCCTTCAGGAGATCCTCCGCGAGAAATGGGGATTCAGCGGCATCGTGGTTACTGACTGCGGCGCCATCGGCGACTTCTACAATCCCCGCCAGCACAACACTCATCCCGACGCAGCCACAGCTTCTGCCGACGCAGTCCTGTCCGGTGCTGACGTGGAGTGCGGCACCAGCTACAAATCTCTAGTCGAAGCTATGGAGAGAGGTCTCATCACCGAGGAGGACATCGACGTCAACCTTCGCCGCATCCTCGAAGCCCGTATCAAGCTGGGAATGTTCGACCCGGCAGAGAATCTTCCCTGGGCCAACCTGGGAGAAGCGGACCTGAGCAGTCCTGCACACACCGCACTGGCAGCGAAAGCAGCCCACGAAGCCATCGTTCTCCTCAAGAATCAGAACAACACCCTTCCCCTGAAGAAGAGCGGCATCACCATAGCAGTCGTCGGCCCGAACGCTGACGACGCCCGCGTGATTCTCGGCAACTACAACGGATATCCCACCGAGGCCAACACCCAGACCATCCTCGAAGCCATCCGTGCTGCAGCTCCTTCTGCCAACATCATATACGAACGCGCCTGCGACCTTGTAGATCCCGCAATTACGACCCACTATATCGACCGTATGAACGGAGGCAAAGGTCTTCACGCAGATTATTTCAACAACACTGAATTCGGCGGAGCAGCGGTCGCAACCGTAGATTACGACGAACCGCTCACCCTCAATACCACCTCTCCCGCCCTCGCACACGAGGACTGCGCGTGGACCGACGGTCTCAACCTGACTGACTTCTCTGCCCGCTACAACGGAACCTTCACTGCAGACTATACCGGTGATATGGTCTATTCCGTACGCGGCAGCGGCAGATACGTCTTCAAGGTGAACGGCAAGACCATCGCCGAGCAGACTGGCTCTCCCGCTGGTCGTTTCGGCGGCTTCGGCGGCTTCGGACGCGGAATGGCTCCCACCACCTTCCCCGTAGTGGCAGGCAAGACCTATGAGATAAGCATCGAACTCGCACAACCCCAGGCAAGGTCAGCCTCATTCAACTTCGATCTCTACAGCCGCCGTCCCGTGAACTTCAAGGCAGTGGCAGAAAACGTGAAGAACGCCGACGTAATCATTATGGTAGGCGGTATTTCTCAGAACCAGGAGGGTGAAGGCCACGACCGCACCAGCATCGAGCTCCCTGACATCCAGAAAGATCTTCTTGCAGCAATGGACGCTACCGGCAAGCCCGTCGTTTTCGTGAACGTTTCCGGCTCTGCCATAGCTTTCGGCAGCGTAGAGAAGCAGTATGACGCCCTCTTACAGGCCTGGTACGGCGGTCAGGCCTGCGGCCAGGCTGTTGCTGACGTGATATTCGGCGACTACAATCCCGCCGGCCGACTTCCCGTCACCTTCTATGCTTCTGACGACCAGCTTCCCGACTTCAGCGACTACTCTATGGAAGGCCGCACATACCGCTACTTCCGCGGAGAACCCCTCTATCCGTTCGGTTTCGGCCTGAGCTACACCAGCTTCAGCTACGGCCAGGCCAAGGTTGCCGGCAAGCCGGCCAAGATGACCCTCACAGTGCCCGTGACCAACACCGGTGCCCGTGACGGCGAAGAAGTTGTCCAGGTCTATGTCAAGTCGCTCGACGATCCCGACGCTCCCATCAAGTCGCTCAAGGGCTTCGCACGCGTGAAGATTGCAGCCGGCCAGACAGCCGACGTCACCGTTGAACTCGGAAGCGGCGCTTTCGAACGCTACGACGCTTCCATCGACGAACTTTCCATCAAGCCCGGACGCTATCAGCTGCTCTACGGCAGCTCGTCACGCGACGCCGACCTTCAGGCAGTGGAGGTAAGCATCTAGCGAGTCTGGCTGGATTTTTGATAATTTCCGCAAAACCGCCATCTTTGTGATAATGAAAAAGATACTTCTTCTGATCTGCAGCCTGTTTATTGGCTGCCTGACCCTGGCCGGTCAGAGCGTCGTCTGGAGCGCTACGACTTCAGAGGTGCAGGACGGCCTCTACAATGTGGAGGTGACTGCAGTCATTCCTTCCGGCTGGCACATTTATGACCTTGAAGATTACGAAGGTGGTCCCAACCCTACCTCACTGACTTTCACACTCCCCAAAGGGGCTGAGCTTGCCGGTGAGATGAAGGTTTCTAAAGAACCCGTCAGATATCACGACGACATATTCGGGATGGAGATAGGCTACTGGGACGGCGTAGTGACTTTCACTCAGCCCGTAGCCTATAAAGGCAAGGCGGCCAAAGCCACCATCGACCTGGAATGGATGATGTGCAACGACACTTCGTGCTCGCCTCCGCAGGATGAACAGTTGAGATTCTCACTTGGCAGCGGCAATGCAGCCACAACAACCTCTGCAACGCCTCTTTCCTCGCAGGCGCCCAGGGGACTCTGGGCGTTGATAATTGAAGCGATTCTGTGGGGCTTTGCGGCACTGCTGACTCCTTGCGTGTTCCCGATGGTCCCTATGACCGTCTCGTTCTTCCTCAAGGGTTCTGAAAACAAGGCACGCGGAAAGTTCCGCGCACTGATGTACGGCCTGTTCATAGTGGCGCTGTACACCGTGCCGATAGCCGCTATAATAGTCATCACAAGGCTCGTAGGCGGAGATGCCGTCACGGCAGACATCTTCAACTGGCTGGCCACCCACTGGCTGCCGAACATCCTGTTCTTCATCGTGTTCATGGTGTTCGCAGCATCGTTCTTCGGAGCATTCGAGATCGTGTTGCCGAGCAAGCTGGTCAACAAGTCGGATGCTGCGTCTGAAAAGAGGCAGGGGCTCGGAGGAGTATTCTTCCTCGCCCTCACCCTGGTGCTCGTTTCTTTCTCCTGCACCGGTCCCATAGTCGGCAGCGTCCTCATCAAGTCGACTTCAGGCGAGTTCTGGACTCCAATACTGACGATGTTTGCCTTCTCGCTGGCCTTCGCCCTGCCCTTCGCCCTGCTGGCCCTCTTCCCTAGCCTGATGCAGAAACTGCCCAAGAGCGGCGGCTGGCTGAATTCGGTGAAGGTTGTGCTGGGCTTCATAGAGATCGCCCTCGGCCTCAAGTTCCTGTCGGTCGCCGACCAGGTCTATCACTGGGGACTCCTCGACCGCGAGGTCTATCTTGCCATCTGGATCGTCTGCTTCACCCTGCTCGGCTTCTATCTGCTAGGCAAGCTGAAGTTCAAATATGACTCTGACCTGAAGTACATATCGGTGGGAAGGCTTGCCCTCGCCATCATAGACTTCGCGTTTGTAGTATATATGATTCCCGGTATGTGGGGTGCTCCACTCAAGGCCCTTTCGGGATACCTTCCGCCCCTTCAGACCCAGGATTTCGTGCTGGACCGCTATGCCCCTGCTGCCACTGAACCGGCTGGAAGCACCTATCAGGCCGGCGTGCGCAAATACAGCGATTTCCTGACACTGCCGCTCGACCTCGACGGATACTTCGACCTGGAGGAAGCCAAGGCTGCTGCTGCCGAAAGCGGCAAGCCCATCTTCCTGGACTTCACAGGCCACGGCTGCGTGAACTGCCGCGAGATGGAGGCCCGCGTGTGGAGCGACGAGCGGGTCTATGACCACCTGCGCAACGACTTCGTCATCTGCGCCCTGTATACCGACGACAAGAAGGTTGTCAATGAAGCTGACTGGGTGATAACTCCCGCCGGAAAGGTGCTCAAGACTCTGGGCAAAATCAACGCCCACTACGCCCTGACGGAATTCGGCGTCAACGCCCAGCCCTACTACGTCCTGATGGATTCCGACGGCACACCGCTCACAGAGCGCGGCTACGATCTCTCCGCCGCCCGCTTCGCCGAATGGCTGGAAAGCGTATTATAGACTGCCCTTGAATGCGGCGACGGCTTCGGGGGTTCCCATATCCTGCAACTTGAAACCTTCGGGAACTGCAGCGAGAATGCTACGGCTATAACTTTGCGCCAGGTAGAAATCGATGATGGAGAATTTTGCGGGCCAGCTGTCCATCAGACTGAAAACCTCCGGGCTGATGAGATGGATTCCCGAGAAAGCCAGTTCCCTGCTCACAAGTTCCGGCTCAGAAGCGGCAAGGCCCTTGGTTTCTCCCGTTTTGACGTTGTGCCACCCGCAAATGCAGTTTTCAGCGTCGAATAACAGCTTGCGGCTCGACTGCCGGTCACTCACCACCAGCCTCGCCAAGGCGCCGTCAAGTCCGCCAGAAACGAAACTGCGGATATCCAGATTGGAGATTATATCGACATTGTGGACAAGGAAAGGTTCGTCGCCCAGGAGATCCTGCGCCGCCTTGATGGCACCGCCTGTGTCGAGCAGCATCTCACGCTCGTCACTTATGGCCACATTGCAACCGAAATTGTCATTCCTTTCCAGGTAATCCACTATCTGGTCGGCAAAATGGTGGACATTTACGACGAAATCTGTGAAGCCAGCTTCCTTGAGAGTGTCGAAAGTGCGCTCAAGCATAGTCTTTCCGGCCACCTCTACCAGCGCCTTGGGACGGTCCAGCGTCAGGGGCCTCAGCCGAGTGCCGAGCCCGGCAGCGAAGATGAAAGCCTTCATCGCACTGTGCCCTCCGAGCGGCCGGGAAGCCTCAGATGCCTCTCGACGACCTTTATTTCGGGAAACATTTCAGCCAGATGCCCTGCCAGAGCGTGGGCGCAGTAAACGGAGCGGTGCTGGCCTCCTGTGCAGCCGAAGGAGAACATAAGGTGGCTGAAGCCACGTTCGATGTATTTAGCCACGTGTTTGTCGGCAACCGGATATATGTGCGAGAGATATTCGGCAGCTCCGCCGTCATTCTCTATAAATTCTATCACATCGGCGTCAAGTCCGGTAGAATGGTCGTATTGCCTGTACCTCCCGGGATTGTTCAGGCCGCGGCAGTCGAAGACATATCCGCCGCCGTTGCCGCTGAAATCCTTAGGCAAACCTTTCTTGAAGGAGAAACTGCATACCTCGACGGTCAGCACGCCTTCTTCCATCCTGGGCACATTCATCAACGACGGTTCTGCTGCAAGCTCGCGGGCCATCTTGTAGATGTAAGGATAGTCGCTGCGAAGGCCGCCCGCCAGTTCCTTGAGATTCCTGACGGCCGCAGGAATGCTCTGCAGGAAATGTCCTTTCCCTTCGTGAAGGCCGCGGAAGCCGTAAGCTCCGAGAACCTGAAGGGTGCGGAACAGGGCGAAATGCTGCAGCTCCGCACGGAATGCGTCCTTGTCCACCTCCCTGTACGCCTGCAGGGAATCCATATATACCTCTGTCAGCGAAGCCTTGAGAGCCGCGGGATATTTCATCCTTGCCTGCCATAGGAAAGAGACGAGGTCGTAGTGGGCAGGACCGCGCCGGGCTCCCTGAAAATCTATGAACCAGGGCGTTCCCTCGTGGATCATCACGTTGCGGCTCTGGAAGTCGCGGTACATAAAGCAGTCGCACGGCACGCTCAGCACCTTGTCGGCGAGAGCGTCGAAATCGTCCTGAAGAGCCTGCTCGTCAATCTCGAACTGAGTGAGCTTGAGGAAGCAATATTTGAAATACGAGAGATCCCACTCCACGCTCCTGCGGTCGAAACTCTCCGAAGGATAGCACACGCTCCAGTCCATATCGCGGGCCCCCTTGAACTGAATGTCGGCGAGGGTGCTCACGACGTCTGCCAGCAAAGCCTTTGAAGCGGCGCCGTAACGGCCGGTGACACTTTCCTTAGCCAGAATATCGGCAAGCGACGTGTCTCCCAGATCCTGCTGCAGATAGCACATCCAGTCGCGGGAAGCGTACAGGACAGCGGGCACGTTCAGTCCCTGTGCGGCAAGATGACGCGACATATAGATGAACGCCTTGTTCTCAGCCTTCACCGTGCCTATGGTGGCCACTGCGCTCCCTGCGGGGGAACTGAGACGGACATACTTGCGGTTGCTGCCTCCTGCGCTGACTCTTGCGGCAGCGTCCGGAGCACAGCCGAAAATACTGCGGTAGGCTTCTTTAAGCCCGGAAAGCATATGTTCCTTGTCCTTCATCATTCCATCCTGAGGGTTTTGGCCGGGTCGACTTTCGAGATGAAAGCCGAAGTCAGCATCAATATCAACATTATCACTGCCACCGATATCGCATCTATCAGCAGAATGAGCCAAATGTCTATCTCAATCGGCACATAAGACACGAAGTAGCTCACGGGGTCGAGCTTGATTATATGGAACCACTTCTGGAGCAGGCAGACAGCCAGAGCGGCGATGTTTCCCCACAGGAGACCTTTGCCCACTATGTTCAGAGCCACGTTGCGGAACACCTTCGTCACCGAAGCAGATGTCATTCCAAGAGCCTTGAGAAGCCCTATCGACGATATGTTCTCGAACAGTATGATGAGCAGGGTGGATATCATATTGAAGCCTGCTACGGCCATCATCAGTATCAGGATGGTCACCACGTTGTAGTCCAGCAGGTTCAGCCAGTCGAACAGGTTGGAGAAGATGCGCTTCACGCTCAGCAGGAAAACCGAAGGGTCGTCGTCCGTCAGGTTGGAGAACACATATTCCTCGAGTTCCGAGTAGCATAGATCGATGTTGGCCCGTTTGTCGAGGACCACCTCCATCGTCGAAACCTCGTCAGGCTCCCAGCCGTTGACCGCCTGGCAGTGCCTGATATCAGCCACGATCATCGAGTTGTCAAGTTCCTCGAGCTGGGCATCGTAGATGCCGCAGACCTTGAATGTCCTGAAGTTCACCTTTTCCTTGATGAAAAAGGCAGGCACGGAGCTGCCGACCTCATAGCCCATTTTGTCGGCGATACGCCTGGATATCAGGATTTCATTGGAGGGAAGCGTGCTTCCGTAATCGGGAAGTTCACCCGCATCCAGGCAGGATGCGAAAAAACTGAAATCGTAGAGGCTGTCAACTCCCTTGAAATAGCTTCCGAGCAACTCGTCGCCTTCCCTGACCAGGCCGGATGAATAGGCCACCCGCTGTATGTGCTTCACATAGCTTTTGGAGAGCATCCCGTCGAGCACGGAGATGCTGTCGGTGAACGGGAATGCATCGTTCATAGGGGTCTGGCCCGGGACCACGAGGGCAAGGTCGCCCATATAGCCTGATGTCTTGAAACGGATTTCACTGCGGAACCCCCGCACGACGCAGAGCGCCACTATTATGACGAAAATGCTCACTGCGACCGAGACGAGGCCGATGCGGGTGCTCATCGAGCTGATCTTTCCGTCACCTTCGGCCTTGTTCCTGATTCCGGACGCTATGAACTGGTAGACATTCATCAGAGCAACTCCTTATATTGACGGTAGCGGTAGAGAATGTCATCCACGTAATTGATGGTCTGTTCGCCCACGAATGTAGGATGGCTGGACAGGGAAAGCGCCACCTGGTCCCAGTCGTTGCTGTTGTAGCCGGCTTCGGCCGCGTGGGCACGGCACTGCTCTATGCGGCCCTCCCCTGCATTGTAGGCGGCCAGGGCGAATTTTATCACGTTCAACGAATCCATACCCTCGTCGCGGTAGAGCCTCATCAGATATTGCAGATGCAGGGTTCCGGCCTTGATGTTCAGCTCGGGGTCATATACGTCGTGAACGCCATAGTGATTGGCTGTCGTCGGCTTGATCTGCATCAGGCCGTGAGCGGTGCCTGACTGCGTTCCCATATAATACCTGGACTCCTGGTAGGCGAGAGCGGATACCAGTACCCAGTCCAGTCCGGAGAACGAACTGTAGCGCTTGATTATGTCATCGTAGGGAGACAGCGAATGGGAATTTGTGCTGGCGATGGATTCGACCTGATATGAGCGGAAGAACCGCTGGGACATCAGGGAATAAGTCCTGGTCGACTTGAACGTGTTGAGCCAGAAATTGAACGAGTTCAGCAAGGGTGCCTTGTCTAGCCCGACTGCAGCGCAGATATTGCCTCTCAGCGGCACCGTCAGCAGGACCTCGTCGGCGTGCTCCTTCACCGAGACGGAATCATCGTCATAGTCGAAAACTATAAGGTCGATGTCCCCGCGGGACAGGCTGTCCCAGACAGAAGTGTCACGGAACCTGGCAAAGGATATCTCCTTGCCGTTGTCGTCAGCATAGTAATTCAGCAGTTCATAGCTGAAGCCCACGTCACGGCTACTCAAGGACTGTATGGTGCTCTTGATTGCGATGCAGCACCGTACGTCATCGTCAGGACGGTCGGCAACTCCCAGCGCCACCTGCTCCTGATGGCGTAACTGCACGGCTACGTAAATCGCCGCCAGCATCAGAACCGCGATCACAATCCTCAGCGTTTTCTTTAAGAACTCCATCTATCTTACATAAAACGGCCACGATATGCCGAATTTGAAAGCCGTCGCAGGACGGATATAGTTGGCTGCACTGAAAAAGCCTTTTTCAGGCCATTCCTTGAAAGCGTTAGTATATTTGACAAAGATACTTGCGGTCTTCCACTGCGCGTTCACGAAGAGGTCTATATAAGGGTTGTTGCCCCATTCGTCGGTGCGCTGGTTATAGAACACGCCCAGGTCCGGGCTGTAACTCGGTATGAAATACTTGGTATAGAATATGGCATTCGCTCCTATCTGCACTTCAAGGACATCACGCACGATGGGGAACTGAACGTAATAGCGGGCGTTGACCGACAGTTTGGGCAACGGAAGAACTTCTTCCTTCGAAGTCATCTGGTAGACTGCCTTATGGTCGAAATGGAAAGCCCAGAGCCGCAGGTTCTGCTCCAGCGAGGCCGAGATGACATTGACAGGCTCATTGAACTGACGCACGGTCGACGTCTCGTCATAGTAAATCATATTGTTGACCAGTGCGTATCCTGCCGACAGTTTCGTCTGCGTACGGGGGATCTCCAGGGAAGCCTCGAACTTGGTCCTTGACGTCTTGGCGAAATCGTTGTTCCAATGATGGTGGTTGAAGAACAGGTTCTGCTCGAAGTAGCCCGGCTCCTGAAGGCTGGTCTCGCCGTGCAGTTTCAGGTGGATTCCCTTGGGGATCGGATATACCGACAGGGCGAGGTTGGCCGCAAGTTCGAAATCCCCGAGATAGTAGCCAGACATATAGACCTTGCCGAAGGCATCCCAGTCGATGTACTTCTTCAGCATACCCTGGGCCTTGCCGTAGACATATGTGTTGTGGTAGTTCTCACGCTTGTTGCCGGTGACATAATATTCGGGGCGGAAACCATAGTAGCTCAGCATCTGGTAGCCGGCGCCTGCCGTGACCTTCGACAGTATGGCATCGTTGGAGAACGGCTGGAGAGTCAGGAAGAACTTGTTGTCAAAGTTGCGGACAGCTATAGAATCGTAGCTGGCGGTCTCGTGGATATTGAACTGATTGAAGTAGAAATCGCGTCCGGTCTGATCCGTGGTGTTTATTGCATCGGTATATACCTTCGAAAATGTAGAAAATTCGAGGCTGTGGCCTATGTATGCCGCCGTTCCCTCTCCCAAAGACAGTTCTTCCGCATCCTTGCGGAAGAAGTTCAGGGGGATGGAAAGGCTCTGGGTGATGAATACGGTCCTTCTCTTGAGAAGGTTGTCGGCGTCCTGCAGATTGACGGGAACTGCCTTGTTGTCGATCAGGGTATCTCTCACCCAATAGGTGTCGGCGACACCGCCGTTCTCTCCGTTCTTGACTCTCTCGGCCAGATAGGCGGCATTCATTTCGTATTTCTTGCCGATATAGTCCAGTCCGATTTCCGAAGTCCTGGTGTTAGCCTCTCCTCCGGTGAGGTCGCCCGTGCCGCCGAACTGCCTGTACATAAGGGTAAGGTTCAGGGCCGGCGTTATGTTCTGCGTCGATACCAGATCGATGCTGGACTCTTCTTTCTGCTTGCTGCTGAAGGGGTTGCCCCAGTATGACATCTGCGTGAACGGGCTCTTGGTGTTATACATCGGAAGTGTTTCCGGCGTGTAGGAATACACCATATAGGGATCGAAGAACGAGGCCTCCTTGATCGTCTCCCTCTTGAAGAAGTTGGTACGCAGAAGGGCAGATCCGGGCACGCCCAGATATATGGCATCGGCGTCGTCCTTCATCGCAGGATTGTCGTAGAAATTATAGTTGTACGAGGTGTCCCTCTCCTGCAGGGTGATGTCATTTGTATACTGGCTGTGGGTCCATTGCAGCATATACTTGTAGTAGAGGGAATCCGGCACCACGAAAGTCTCCAGGATGCGAGGGGTGTTCTTGACTACGCTGTCCCGGTAGTCCTGCTTGTTTTTCTTGATGGCGCGTTTGATATCCTTTGCATCCGGCAGGTTGGATCCTAATGCTTCGTTATAGGCAGCCATCAGGGAATCCATCAGCGGCATCGACACGGTATCTATCTCCCAGAAGGCATTGTAGAGCCTGTCCAGCGAATCCCTCAGCAACTTGGTGGCGAGAGTATCCATAACCATCGCCCTCCGTATTTCTTCCTCGGTGTAGGTCACTGCTGTATCTTCGGGCTGCTGGGGCGGTATTGCTGCGGCTATAGAGTCTTGAAGTGCCTCCGGTACCCCTGCAGCCAGTGAATCTGCAGGCTGTCCGGCTGCCAGTGAATCTGCAGGCTGTGCGGCTGCCGCAGGCTGTGCTGGAGATGCCGGCGCTTCGATCTTGGCCAGAAGGGATGAGTCGATTTTATAGACAACCGTATCTCGCCAGGGAACATAGATAGACGTATCCGATGCCGACATCAGATAGTTCTGCTCGGCATAGATACTTTCCAGGATAGCATCGATCTTGGCCTGGAGAACACTGTCAACTTGATACAAAGGCTTGGAGGCAGTGCTGTCCGCAGCAACTGCATCCACCGTATCCCTGGCAGGAAAAAAGCTAAAGGAGAGATGTCGCGCCTGGGCAGTTGCGGTAAAAAGCGCAGCCGCCAGTATCGCCAATATGAGCCTGAGCCCCCTCATCAATCATATTTGACGGCAATGAGAAACTTGATGCCCTTTTCCTTCATTGCGGCGACCGCATCGTCGTGGCCTTCCCTGGCAATATATCCAAGGGCATCTTCCACAACGGTCACGTCGTGACCCGTCTCGATCAGGTCTTCGCAAGTGGCCTTGACACCATATTCAGTGGCATTGCCGCATACAAGCACTTTCTTGGGAAGAGATTTGAACAGTTCGCTGCCGAAAGCAGTCTCGGCGCCTACGGCAGAATCACGGTCGTCATCTGCACGCATACCCTTGCGGTAGATGTTTTCCACCTGAGGCCTGTTGTCTGTGTTCGTAAGCGAATAGAAAGCTGCGTGGAGGCTGACTCCGCGGGTTCCGTCAACGCAGTTGACAGGCCAGGTGCCACCATACTCCTTGAAAGAGCAATGGTTAGATGGATGAGTATCCACCACGTAATAGGCTTTCAGTTTGGGATTGTTCTCGATGAAGGCCGCTGCCCTGCGTGCCGCCAGTTCGGCTCCTTCGCACGAGATCGTACCGTCTATGAAATCATAGAGCATGTCAATGACGACTATGGCAGTCAAATCAGTCTTGGCTATGGCAGAAATCATCTATCTCTTTTATTATAGTGTTAATAATATTCATCTTCATATCGTAAAGGTCATCGGATATATCCACCTTGTAGTAGTGGGGATTGATGAGCCTTTTCTGGGTAGGGTTCAGTGCGGACAGATTGTCGAGATAATACTGCCTGCGTTCCTGAAGGCTTCTGGTATCGGCCGAAGCCACACCGTCCCTGATCATCTGCACCTGCAACGGCTTGGCTTCATAGCTGCCGGCCTTGTAGGTGGTGTGCCTTGTATCGTCGAACTCGGCACGGATGGTAATCTCTTCTCCTGCGAGAAGTTTCTTTTCAAAGGGGCCTCCGCGCAGACAAGTCACGTCTGCCTTGAAGACACCGTCCTGAATTATTCTGTATGTGATCTGGAAACCTGGATTGATCAACTTGACAATGTCTTCGGAGCGTTTCAGCACAGGCTGGCCGTCAATCTGGACAAGCTTGTAGACATTGCCGAAACAAGGGTTGTGCTTGCTGGTGGCGATGGCATCGCCCACTCCGTAAGAATCTATTGCCGCACCCTGGCGTTCCAGTTCCGGGATGAGGTATTCATCCAGGGAATTGGTCGCAAAGACCTTGCATTTCAAAAGGCCGGCCTCGTCGAGTGCCTTGCGGCATTCCTGGGACAGATATGCCAGGTCGCCGCTGTCGAGACGTATGCCGTAGCCCTGAGGGTATGAATCATCGATACCATTGGCCTTGAATGCACGGATGGCATTCTGCAGGCCGCACTTGAGGGTATCGAAAGTATCGATGAGGAGGATGAGCCCCTCACCGCGATGCGTCTTGATGTAAACGTCGAAAGCGGTGAACTCACTTTTTACCGAAACTCCGAACGAAGTGACGTAGCTGTGAGCCATTGTTCCGCTTGACTGGAATCCGAAGATATCCGCAGAAAGGATGTTGGAGCTGTTGGCGCAGCCTCCGATGATGGCAGCCTTTCCGCCGTAAACCGCAGCCCACGGACCGTGGGCCCTGCGTGAGCCGAATTCACTCACAGGCTTGCTGGTGCTCCTTGTGACACGCGAAGCCTTGGTAGCGACCGCCATCTGGTGGTTCATTATGCAAAGCATCGGAGTCTCAAGCACCTGCGCCTCGATGAGCGGAGCTTCGACTGTAATCACAGGCTCGCGAGGGAAGGCTATCTCGCCTTCCCTCATCGCATATACGTTGCCTGTGAATTTCATTGAGGCGAGCAGCTTGCGGTATTCCGCACAGTCGTCGCCGGGAAGAAGGTTCTCGAAGAAACGTTCATCCATCTTGCCCAGACCGGATATCATCTGGAGCACCTCTTCGACACCTGATACCACAGCCCAGTTGTTGTTGTCCGGTGCGGTACGGTAGAACAGGTTGAAGACGGCAATCTTGTCTTTCATCCCATTGTCGAAATAGGATTTGCCCATCGTGTACTGATACTTGTCAGAGCAATATGCGGTATTGAACATTTCTGTCGGGAATTAAAGGTTGTCGATTAGTTGGCAGCTTTCTCAGCCTCTGCGATCATCTGCTCGTTGGCAGTGATGTAGATCTCGACGCGACGGTTCTGTGCACGGCCTTCTGCAGTGTCGTTGGTGGCTACAGGGTAGTCATAAGCAAGACCTTCTACAGTGAAGCGGTCTGCGTTCATGCCGCAGCTCTTGAGATAATCCCTTACTGACTGAGCCCTCTGGAGAGAGATTCTGTCATTGACTTCCCTTCTACCGGTGTTGTCGGTGTGACCCTGGATAGTGAGGTCGGTCTCAGGCATATCTGACATAGTGGTCGCGAATTTCTTCAGAGCGTCCTTTGATGCATCGCTGAGAGCGGTACCGTTGAGAGGGAAAAGGATTCCGCTGTCGAAGGTAACCTTGATAGCCTTGAGGTTGTTGGCATCTGAAAGAGTGTCGATGCTTGCACCTTCGATGGCTGCGAGCTCTTCAGCTTTCTTGTCCATCTTGTTGCCGATGATTGCACCTGCACCAGCGCCAACTACTGAACCGATGGCAGCACCGATTGCAGCGCCTTTACCTTCGCCGATAAGGGCACCGATACCAGCACCTACAGCTGCTCCGCCGGAACCACCGATCAGAGAGCCTTTAGAAAGGTTTGACATGTTTCCGCAACCTGAAAGTACAGTGATTGCGCACATGAGTGAGATGATAACTTTTTTCATTTCTTTAATTATTTGGTTGTTAGTTAATGTTTTTCGAATAATTATGGTTCACCAACCAGCAAAGTTAAGAAAAATATATGATTGTTACGATTAAAAACAGTAGTTTTGCCTATCAAGACAAATAACATACCACAATGACAATGAGAAAATTCATCGCGGTGTTAGCCGCTGTCGCACTGCTTCTTCCGCAGACAATCATCGCCCAGGACTACAAAGCTCTCTTCGAAGCGCTTCCCTCTGTCCGCAAAGTAGAGAAAATCGACGGAGGCCAGGCCTTCCCCGAGAAGTACCTCCTCTGGTTCGAACAGCCGGTAAGCCACAAGGACCCGTCTAAAGGCACTTTCCTGCAACGAGTATTCGTAGGGTGCACCGACAGGGACTCTTCAAGCGTTTTCGTGGCCGAAGGCTATGGAGCAGCCTATGCCGCTAGAGCCACATACAAGGATGAGCTCGCAGTGCTTTTCAACCTCAACAACGTCGTTGTGGAGCACCGCTACTTCCTAGAGTCGAAGCCGGACGCCGGATGGGAATACCTGACTGCCGAGAACGCGGCCAACGACTATCACCGCGTAATCACCGAACTAAAGACCGTCTTCCCCAGGAAATGGATTGGCACCGGCATCAGCAAGGGAGGCCAGAACTCAGCCATATTCCGTGCATTCTTCCCCGATGACGTGGACATCACCGTTCCCTATGTAGGGCCTTTCTGCCGCAGCCGGGAGGATGGCCGCCACGAGCCTTTCATCGCCGAATTCGCAGGCAGCATGTCGGACCGCAAGGCCATTCGCGAGTTCCAGACAGAGTTTCTGAAGCGCCGCGAAGCCCTCACTCCGATGCTTGAATCGCTTGTAAAAGAAAAAGGCTATCAATACCGCATCCCGATCAATGAGGTATATGATATGATGGCTCTCGAATTTTCATTCGCTTTCTGGCAGTGGGGGACTCCTGTGGCAAGCATTCCCGCAAGCGATGCATCCGACAAGGAGATATTCGACTTTATGGTTCAGGTAAGCGGCCCCGACTACTGGGAGAAGGAGTCCGACACCACTCCGTTCTTCGTAATGGCAGCCCACGAACTCGGCTACTACGGCTACGACGTGAAGCCGTTCAAGAAACTTCTCACCATCAAGTCCGCAAAAGGCTATCTCGAGCGCATCTTCGTGCCTGAAGACGCACGCAACCTGCGTTTCGACAAAACCCTCAGCCGCAAGATGAAGAAATTCCTCAAGACTACCGACGCACGGATGCTCTTCATCTACGGAGAGTTCGACCCGTGGGCAGCAGTTAGGGCATTCGAACCTGTCGGCGAGAACATCCACATCTACATAGACCCGGCCGGCAGCCACAGGGCACGCATCAGAACCTTCCCCGAAGCCACCCAGGAAGAAATCAAAGGCATAATCGCCGGCTGGCTTTACGAATAGTCATTGTACCCGCCGGGCCCTCCTTGGGGCTCAGGGGCTGCTGCTAGGAGACTAGAAAAATAGTCTCTTGCGCAGCACCCCTGTCGCCACTATGCGGAGGACCCTCCAGGCGAAGGGAAATTGCGTAGCGAATATTATTCTATTCGCCAAGCAATTTGCCCGAAAGCCATTTGGAGGGTCCGTCGTTTATTTCGGAAGGTTGAAGGCTCTGGCCAGCTCGGACATCTGCGTTTCGGACATACCCTCGGGGACAAAGCCCATCGCGCGCGCATCGCGATAGATCAGGGCGCTCTTGTTGAGAGTGTCCACCATATCGAACGCCTCAATGACATCCTCGCCTATAGCGAATACACCGTGCTTCTCCCAAAGCACCACGTCGTAATCTTCCTCCAGCGCCGAAATGGTCGCCGAGGCAAGTTCTTTCGAGCCGGGCATCATATAGGGCACTATACCCAGCCCCCTCGGGCAGAAAGCCCTGGTCTCGGGAATCATGCTCCACAACAGTTTCGTCAGCACATCCTTGCCGAGAAACTCCCGGTTGTGGCTCAAGGCGACGAGTTCCGTAGGATGGGTATGGACGGAGGCCTTGTATGACGAGCCATTCCCGATGAGCCAGTTGTGAACGGCAAGATGGGACGGCAGCTCCGAAGTCGGAGGCACGACGGCGTCGGCCACGATGTAGTAGTGGGCGCAGTCTTCCGTTATCTTGATCACCGAGCCGTTCGCCATCGGATCACGGGCAAGGTCGCGCATACGGCGGTTCGTGCCCTTGCAGTAGAACCAGCATCCCTTCAGGTTGGGCAGGGTCTCCCCTATCTCGAAGGGACCTGCGAGAGCCTTGTCGGGAAGGCTGCAGCCGCAACCCACCTCGTTCGTCACATTAATGGTGATGTTGCCGCCATTGCGCTCGGCCCAGCCTTTTTCCCAGAGGTAGCCTGCCACTTCAGCGACTTTCATTATTTCAGCCGTCAGCGCCGGCCGTGTGTCAAGTATAGATTTCATAGCGTATTATCCGATCAGTTGCGGGAGGAATGAAGAGAATACGAGTATTGCCAGGCCGATTACCAGCACGACTATGGTCTTGCGGCTGCAGCCTTTCCATTCCTTGAGGATAATGCCCCAGACATTGCTGAAGGTAACGTTCAGGGCCATCAGTATGCACCACGAGAAGGTGAGCAGGACCGGAGCGTTCACAAGGAAGCCCTTGCCGAGGCTGAGCCCGAAGAACTGGCTGTACCACAGCAGGCCGGCCAGGGCGCAGAAGAGCAGGTTGTTGCCCCACAGCGATTTCTGGCGGTAGTCGCTCCAGGTATGGTTTTTCGAGTTCTGGCGGAAGCAGTAGACGAGGTTGGTGAGGGCGCCTCCGAGAGTTACCATAAACGTTGCGGGCAGCGTCCTGAAAATCTCTTTGGTCTGCGGCCAGCAGAGGCTCTCGCCGAAACCGAGGCCTATCGAGAAGCAGGCGCTCATAAAACCGGCCAGCAGCGCAACTGCGATACCCTTCTTGAAGTTGAATTCCTTCACAGTGTCGCTGGTTCCCTTCACCGCAAGTTCCCTGGTCTTCATAGAGCCGGCGATGCCTATCACCGCTATTCCAAGGATGGTGACCACCACGCCGGTGATCACGGCTCCGGTCAGGTCACCGGGATGGCCGGTGAACAGCGGGGTCAGGATGGTTCCCAGACCGGCGCAGGTGCCGAGAGCGATGCTCTGGCCGAGCGCAATGCCCAGATAGCGCATCGAAAGCCCGAAGGTCAGTCCGCCGATGCCCCAGAGCACGCCGAAGAAAGCTGCAAGCAGTGCATCTGTCGGATGGGCTGCATAGACCTCGAAGAGGGAATGACCGGCTGGCACAGCCAGCAAGGCTCCGAGCAGCGGGAATATAAGCCAGGCGAAAACGCCCTGCAGCGCCCAGAACGACTCCCAGCTCCAGGCCTTTATCTTGTTGATGGGCACGTAGCTGCTCGACTGGCAGAATGCACCTACTGCGATTATTACAAGTCCGATGAGTATTTCCATAACGGATGAATGTTATCTGCGGCTCGTCACTTCCCTTTCGTACTTTTCGATCTCAGGGATGAAATCCTCCCCTACCGGCACTTCGTTGCGGAGGCAGAACATATCCCAGACGGCGCTCCAAGGCAATGTCTTCTCCTCTTCGAGAAGGGCCAGGCGCTGGAAGCCGCGGCCACTCTCCTCATATTCACGGAGGCGTGCAACAGGCTCCAGCAGGGCCTGCAGCATACATTTCTGGGCTGAGCGGGCACCGATGACATAGGCACCGATACGGTTGATCGAAGCGTCGAAATAGTCAAGGCCGAAATGTACGCGGTCAAGGGCGTCGGCACGGATGATCTCCTTGCAGAGGTCCATAATGTCGTCGTTCATTATCACCACGTGGTCGGAATCCCAGCGTACGGGACGGCTCACGTGAAGCATCAGTTCCGGCACGAAAAGCAGGACTGAAGACACCTTGTCGGCAGCGCTTTCGGTGGGATGATAGTGGCCTGTGTCGATGGTATATATCTTGCCGTGCTGGGCGCAATAGCCCACGCAGAACTCAAGGGAACCGACAGTGTAACTCTCGAGGCCGATGCCGAAGGTCTTGCTCTCGAGGCAGTCCTTCATCATATCATACTTCGTAGCGAAGATTTCGTCGAGGCTGCTGCGGAACAGCTCGCGGTATTTGTAGCGGTTGACGGTGATGTCCTTGCTGCCGTCGTGGACCCACAGATTCATAATGCAGGGGTCGTTCTGATTGCGGCCCATCTCGTTGGCAATGTTGCGGCAGCGCTTCGAATGTTCAATCCAGAAGTCACGGATGCCCTTGTCGGGATTTGAGAGCGACAGGTCGCCGCTTTTCGGATGGGAGAATGAAGTGGTATTGAAATCCAGCGGCATTCCGTGCTCGCTGGACCACTGCATCCATCCTTTGAAGTGCTCGGGTCCTACCTGGTCGCGGTCTACCTTCCGGGGACCGAACTCTCCGTATATCTCGTGAAGGTTAAGGCGGTGATGGCCGGGTATCATACTGGTGGCCTTGAGCACGTCTGCCCTGAGCTCATCCACGTTGCGGGCACGTCCCGGATAGTTGCCGGTGGTCTGGATGCCGCCGGTCAGGTCTTCTCCTCCTGCCGACTCGAAGCCGCGGACATCGTCGGCCTGCCAGCAGTGCAGCGAGATGGCCATCTTCTGGAGCTTCGCCAGTGCTTTTTCAGTATCTATTCCTGCCTCTGCATATCTTTCTGCAGCAATGGCATACGCTTTTTCAAGCAATTGTTCGTTCATATCGTTCAGTGTTTAGTTATCCGTAAAAACTTTTCGTACGCCGCATCCCAGGTCAGTGTATCCTGCGGACAGAAACTGTCCGTGGCGACAGATGCGGCTATGATGTCTCGGGAACCGGCTTCTGCCGCCTGAACCATTATGTTGCCGATGGCAGTGCATTCCACAGGTCCGGCGACGACAGGCACGCCGAGGGCGTTGGCAGTGAACTGGTTCAGCAGCCTGTTGCGGGCTCCGCCGCCTATGATGTGAAGTTTCTCGATCGGGAACGGCGCAAGCTCCCTGAGCCAGCCGAACACCTGGCGGTAGCGCAGCGCGAGACTGTCGAAGATGGCGCGGGTATATTCTCCCCTGCGTTCCGGAGCCTTCTGTCCCGTAGCTCTGCAATAGTCGCAGAATGCTTCGGTCATACTTGATGGAGCGCTGAAACGGCTGTCGTCAGGGTTAATCAGGATGCCGAAGGGCTCTTCCGCAAGGGCTTCTTCGATCAGCAGGTCATAGGCCACGTCGCCCCACTCCGCACGGCACTGCTCAAGCAGCCACATTCCGCAGATGTTTTTCAGGAAACGAATGGTGCCGCAGATGCCGCCTTCGTTCGTGAAGTTCATCGTCCGGCTCTCGCGTGTCACGATGGGATCTGCCGTTTCGATGCCCATAAGGCTCCAGGTGCCCGAACTGAGATAGGCAAAGTTGCCGTCAGATGCAGGGACTGCCGCCACCGCGCTCGCAGTGTCGTGTCCTGCCACAGCCTTGACCGTCACGGGACCGAGTCCTGTCAGCCTCTGGACTTCTGGTGTCAGAGTGCCGATCGCGGTTCCGGGCTGCACCATCTCGGCGAAGTAGCTGCGTTTCAGGCCCAGGGCCTCCAGCAGTTCTTCGGAGAACTCCCTGGTGCGGGTGTTCAGCATCTGCGAAGTCGAGGCTATCGTATATTCGCACACCTGCCGCCCGGTGAGCATATAGCTCAAGGCATCGGGCATAAACAGTATCTTGTCTGCTTCCTTCAGTGCGGCGTCATCCTCCCTTCTCAGGGCTGAAAGCTGGAAAAGGCTGTTGAAGTCCATCACCTGGATGCCGGTGATGTCATAAACTTTTTCGGCCGGCACCTGACGGAAGAAACGCTCCGGCTCGCCGGCGGTATAAGGGTCGCGGTAGCAATAGGGATTGCGCATCAGTTTCCCGTCTTTCCCGAAGAGGGCGAAATCCACGCCCCAGGTGTCTATACCGATGGACTCTATCTCGATTTTCCTGTCAGCCACGGTTTTCAGGGCTGCAATGACAGCCTCGTACAAGGCCTGCATATCCCACATCCAGTGGCCGCCTTCCTTTATGATTCTGTTGGGGAAGCGCGCAATCTCCTCGGTGGTCAGTTTCCCGCCGTCCAGGACGCCCAGGATGCCGCGTCCGCTCGTAGCCCCGATGTCTATTGCCAGAAATTTTCGCATAGTATACAAATATACAAAAAAGATTATCACCTATATTTGTAAATATGATCACTCTAAGCAACGGTAAAAGCACTGCGGAAGCACTGCGCGAAGTACTCGGACCCGAGGGGGAATCCCTTTTCGGAGAGGTGCGCTACAGCATCATCGCAGGCTGTGACGAGGCTGGCCGCGGACCGCTGGCAGGCCCTGTCTTTGCCGGTGCGGTGATACTTCCGGAAGACTTCCGACACCCCTGGCTGGCCGACAGCAAGCAGCTCACAAAGAGCCGCCGCGAGCAGATGCGCCCCATCATCGAGCAGAATGCCATAGCCTGGGGTGTAGCCAGCGTTTCCGCCGCCGAAATCGACGAGATAAACATTCTCAACGCCTCCATCAGGGCAATGCATCTTGCAATAGCGAAGATGGGGGTCGTGCCGGAGCTGATCCTGGCAGACGGCAACCGTTTCAAGCCATACCACGGCCCAGACGGCACAGAGATTCCCTATCTGACCATAGTCAAGGGCGACGCGAAAATCCCCGCCATCTCAGCCGCATCAATCCTCGCCAAGACATACCGTGACGAGTATATGACCAGGATGGCAGAGAAGTATCCCGGATACGGCTGGGAGCGCAACATGGCCTATCCAACCAAAGAGCATTACGAGGCCATCGCCACCCTCGGCATCACTCCGGAGCACCGACGGTCATTCCTCAAGAAATTAAACATCAAGTAATATGAAGAAACTTCTTTCTATCCTCACAGCGCTGACAGTATCTTTCGCGGCAATGGCCGACGAGGGAATGTGGCTCCCCAGCATGATTGAATCCGTCATTGGAGATATGCAGGCCAAGGGCTTCAAGCTCAGCGCCGAAGACGTCTACAGCGTCAACCATTCGTCACTCAAGGATGCCGTCGTGCTGTTCGGCTCAGGCTGCACCGGCGAGATGATATCCAACGAAGGTCTGCTCATCACCAACCACCACTGCGGCTACAGTTACATCCAGCGCCACAGCTCAGTGGAGCACGACTACCTCACCGATGGTTTCTGGGCGATGAGCCGCGATCAGGAACTCCCATGCCCCGGCCTGACCGTCAGCTATCTCGTGAGGATGGATGAAGTCACCGACAAGGTGCTGGCAGGATATACTGCAAGTATGGGCGAAGAGGCCCGCGACAGCATCGTCGCTGCCAATTCCCGGAAGCTCATCGACGCTGCCGTGGCTGAAGGAAAAGGCCTGAGGGCGCAAGTGGCTGCATTGTATTACGGCAACCAGTATTTCCTCTACATCTTCAAGGTCTATCGTGACGTACGCTTCGTAGGTGCTCCGCCCAGCTCCATCGGAAAGTTCGGTGGCGAAACTGACAACTGGATGTGGCCGCGCCACACCGGCGACTTCTCGATGTTCAGGGTATATGCAGGTCCCGACGGCGAGCCGGCCGACTATTCAGCCGACAACGTGCCCTATTCTCCCAAGAAGTTCTTCGAGATTTCCACCGCAGGTGTTCGTGAAGGTGACTTCACCTTCGTCTATGGTTGCCCCGGCTCCACCAAGGAATATGTTACCGCAGGTGCCGTGAACTACATCTCGGAAATCTCCAACCCTACCAAGATCGCGCTGCGCGATATGAGGCTCGACGTGATGAACAAATATATGAACCAGAGCCCCGCCATCCGAATCCAGTATGCCAGCAAGAAATCTTCCGTCGCCAACGCGTGGAAGAAGTGGCAGGGCGAGGCAAAGGGTATCCGCAAGATGAAGACCGTGGCCAACAAGAAGGCCTATCAGGAGCGTTTCAAGAGATGGGCCGTCGGTACCGAATATGAAGGCGTCGTGGAGAAACTCGACTCTCTGCAGCAGCTGCTTGACAAATACACCTATGCATACGAGAACTACAGCGAGGCCATCGCCGCCATCGAGTGGCCGGCTTTCGTGCGCCGCGGCAAAACCGACAGCGAGGCTTTCTATAAAGACTATTATCAGCCCATCGACGAGGAGATCTTCGACCTTGTCATTGCGGCCTATGGTGAGAATATGAAAAATGACCTGCGGCCGGCATACTACGACCGCAAGATGGCTCAGTTCGGCAGTGTCGAGGCCTGGCGCAAGGCCGTGTTCGCTTCCGAGGCCGAGGCCCTGGAGTTCTCGCAGAGTTTCTACGAGCATTACCGCGACAGCATCGCTCCGCAGCGCAGTGCCCTGAACGAGCAGATCGACCTGCTGATGCGCACCTATATGCGCGGCCAGATGGCTTTCGAGCCCCAGAAGGTGTTCTATCCGGATGCCAACCTCACCCTCCGCATTGCTTATGGCAAGGTGGCCGGTTATGAGCCTGCCGACGGTGTGACCTACAAGTGCATATCAACGCTCGACGGCATAATGGAGAAGGACAATCCGGACATCTACGACTATAACATCCCGCAGCGCCTGCGCGACATCTATGCCGCCAAGGACTATGGCCGCTGGGGTGTCGACGGCACCATTCCGGTCTGCTTCCTTGCGACGAATCACACTTCCGGCGGCAACTCCGGCAGTCCCGTCATCAACGCTGACGGACGCCTCATCGGCCTTAACTTCGACCGTGTGTGGGAAGGTACGATGAGCGACGAAGTCTATGACCCGGAAATCTGCCGCAACATCTCCATCGACATCCGCTACGCCCTCTTCGTCATCGACCGCATCGGCGGAGCGTCATACCTCTTTGACGAGATGGTGCTGGTGCCGTAAGTGGGGCTGCTTACTCTAATCCTGATGTCTTCTTGCCGTTGCGGATTTCGGTGGAACTGATGTCGGTGAGAGGGGCATCCAGGAGTTTGGCCTGGAGGTCCTTGCAGAGTGCTTCGGTATTTTCAACGCCGGGACGGGGATAAACCCAAATTTCGAAGTCGGTGACTATTTCCTGCCAGTCCTTCCAGCGCTTGAACCCCTCGAGATTGTCGGCACCCATCACAAGGATGAAGTGCGTGTCAGGTTCGGCGGCCTGCAGGTGGCGAAGGGTGTTGATGGTGTATGACGGGCGCTCCAGCTGATATTCGACATCGCTGACAGTGACGTCCAGTCCGAGCCGGGCAATCTGGGCGCGCACCCGGGCCAGGCGCTCGTCGTCGCTCAGCGCCGCTTCCGCCTTGAAAGGGCTGTGAGGAGACACGATCATCCGAACTTCGTCCAGTCCGCAGCCGCACAGATACTTAAGGATGTTGACGTGGCCGATGTGCAGCGGATTGAAAGTGCCGAAATAAAGCGCAACGTTCCTGTCGGTGAATATCGGGAGATGCTCCGCCTTGCGAAGGCACATATCCAGATCGTCATTTATCAGCACCACGTCGAACTTGTCGGCATATTCCATCTCCTCGGCAGCCTTGGCCACACGTTTCTCTATAGCCTCTGGGCTGTCAGTGCCGCGCTTCTCCAGACGGCGGCGCAGTTCCTCAGGTGACGGGGCCTGGATAAAGACAGAAAGTGCATCATCCCCGAAATACTTCTTGAGATTGACTCCTCCCTTCACGTCCACGTCGAAAAGAATGATGTTGCCATTGTTCCAGATGCGCTCCACCTCGCTCTTCAGAGTGCCGTAGTATGACCCCTGATAGACCTGCTCGTATTCCACGAACTGGTCGTCGGCAATCCTGGCCTGGAATTCCTCCTGGCTCAGGAAATAGTAATCCTTGCCGTCCACCTCTGCGCCGCGGGGCTGACGCGAAGTTGCGGAGATTGAGAATTCGAGGCGGGGAAACTTGGAAATCAGATGCTTGACCACTGTGGTCTTGCCTGATCCTGAGGGGGCTGAAAAAATGACGACTTTCTTGCTCATAAAAGAGATGTTGGTCTACAAATTTATCATTTTATTTATAAATTTGCGCGGATATAAATTATTACTCAATAATATGGTTTCATACAAAGAATTAGGCCTTGTCAACACTCGCGAAATGTTTGCGAAGGCCATCAACGGCGGTTACGCCATCCCTGCTTTCAACTTCAACAATATGGAGCAGCTCCAAGCCATCATCCAGGCAGCAGCCGAGACCAAGAGTCCGGTGATCCTGCAGGTCAGCAAAGGAGCCCGCAACTATGCAAACCAGACCCTTCTCCGCTATATGGCTCAGGGTGCTGTGGAATATGCTAAAGAACTCGGCTGGGAGAAACCCCAGATCGTTCTTCACCTCGACCACGGTGACAGCTTCGAAACTTGCAAGAGCTGCGTAGATTTCGGTTTCTCATCAGTTATGATTGACGGCAGCCACCTGCCTTACGACGAGAACGTAGCACTGACCAAGAAGGTCGTTGAATACGCACACCAGTTCGACGTTACTGTTGAGGGTGAGCTCGGAGTTCTCGCAGGAGTTGAGGATGAGGTAAGCGCTGAGCATCATACATATACCCGTCCCGAAGAGGTCGTTGATTTCGTGACCAAGACAGGTTGCGACTCTCTCGCCATCTCTATCGGTACTTCACACGGTGCCTACAAGTTCAAACCCGAGCAGTGCACCAAAGATCCCAAGACCGGCCGTCTCGTTCCCCCGCCGCTGGCATTCGACGTGCTCGACGGTGTTATGAAAGAACTCCCCGGCTTCCCGATCGTTCTCCACGGTTCATCATCAGTTCCCCAGGAAGAAGTTGAGACCATCAACGCAAACGGCGGTCAGCTCGAAGCAGCCATCGGTATTCCCGAGGATCAGCTCCGCAAGGCAGCCAAGAGCGCAGTCTGCAAGATCAACATCGACTCAGACTCACGTCTGGCTATGACTGCTGCAGTCCGCAAGGTCCTCAACGAGAAGAAGGCCGAATTCGACCCTCGTAAATACCTCGGTCCTGCCCGCGACAGCATGAAGCGACTCTACATCCACAAGATCATCAACGTTCTCGGAAGCAACGGCAAAGCCTAGTCAAAGCCAATATTCCTGAACAGCACACAATAAGAACAGCCCTGCATCCAAAAGATGCGGGGCTGTTTGTCTGTCCGCCGTCCACGTTTTAGGCGGTTTTTGTGGACGGGAACCTCTGAAATTGACTGCCGTCCACGTTTTAGCCACTTTTTGTGGACGGGAGACTCTGAAATCGGTCGCCGTCCACGTTTTAGGCGGTTTTTGTGGACGGGAACGGCTGCCGGCAGCAATGCCTAGGGCAACCGACGGCCTTACGGCCGCGCCCCTCCTGACCCCCTTCTTTGCTCGGCTAAAAGGCCGGCCTCGCAAAGTGGGGCACAATGTTGCCTTGCAGCATTCTGCCTGCCAGCCGTAGCGTACAAGGTCTGCAAAAGCACGACACACCTTGTACACCCCAAAATCATAACACCCAGTAAATCAAGGGAAAGAAAAATAAAAACGTACAAGGTCTGCAGCAAAAAAGCAGACCTTGTACATTTGCAGGGTATAAACCCGATTATTTCACCACCCAGTGGTAATAGCTGACAGTATCCTTCAGGGTGCATCCCAGCACTTCCTGCAACTGCTGAGTCAGTAGTATCTTTCCTTTTGGTGAATGGGCATAGTAAAGATATACCAGATCTCCTTTGTATTTTTCTTTGATGAAGTCCGGCACATTCGGGCGTTCCAGGTTGTCCAAGAAACTGAATACGACACAATACCGAAGTTGCGTTGCCTCGTCATCCAACTTTATCTGACAGCCGGTATCACCAATTTCAATCTCCGTAAAATCCATTGTCTTCGTATCCTGAAGCACTTCCCAGGTCTTTTCCAAAGCAGGCTCCAATGGTATAGACTCATAAGGGATCGGTGATGGCAATTCTATTAATTCCTTCTCCATTTCGCCACTTGGCTTGCCATCCAGCACCAAGTATTCAACGATACCATCAGGCGGACAATTCGTGATCTCCTGAAATTGTGAAGCGAGCAAATCCTTCCCATCTGGATAATCGTAGAATAACGTGGTTAGGCCACTCTCAGTGTTTTCCTTCACATATTTTATGTTGTATGATTCCATTGTGTCCAACGAAATGTAGAGCACTTTGTATCTGGTTTTTTCCCCCGCTCTGTCAATCATAATCTGACACATTTTGTCAATCTGTACCATATCGTCAGTCCGAGGATTCTCAAACACCTTCCACATCCGCGCAAACGCATCTCGAAGAGTTATTCTTTCTACTGTAATACTTTGCGGATCAACAGGCCTCTTAACCGCAGTTGGCTTTCGGTTAAGATAGACCAGCAAGGCCACTAGTGCCAATACAACAATGATGATAATAACTAGTTTCATAAGTTATGGTTGTTTAAATGTTTATTGCTTCCCACCTCGCGGGAAAGCAGGATGATGTAGTACAGGAAGCCGAGGGCTGCGGGGATCTGCACCCAGCGGTGACTCACCACGCCGAAGCAGGCGGTATACAGGAGCGCCAACACGGCCGATATCACAATCAGTTCTGCAATGTCGTGCTGCTTCACCGATCCGAAAGGACACAGATAACTCAATATGACGCAGCCAAGCATCATACAAATGAAGAACCCGCTATGGGGATAACCGCAATTGCCTGCATACAGCAAGACAGCCGCTATGGCGACGACGAGCAGCACGATCCGCAAACCCTTGGTGGGATTGGGCCAGGTCTTGCGAAGGATCTGTCCCGCCCATCCGCAAAGTATCAGGATGCCAAGCCGCCACAGTTCCGCAATGCCGATGACAATCCAGTTATAGCCATTGTCATAGGGCAGCAGCCAGCACAGCAGCATTGACAACACGATGGCAGCAGCCGCCACCCCCACAAGAAAGCAGGATGACGAGGATAGATAGGTTTTAAAATCTTTCATATGTCACACTAGTCTTGTTGATTGATATATTCATAAAACTTCTGACGGAAATAACTCAAGGCCAGCCTTGCCGTTTCCAACATATCCGTATCATTGGGATCCTGCCCTCTGCTGAAAATGATATACATAAAGTCATACGTCAGCATCTTATCAACGATATCCTGTCCGGCTCGGGCATATACGGGAAATCCCTCATCATATTCACCTCTTTCGAACCATTGGTCAAACGGGATTGTGACCAAGTTGTCCCGGTCTTCCTCCAACGTATCGGGATTGACAACCTTTGAAAAGGCGAGAAATGGAGAGCTCACTGCACTTTCGGGGAAAGCAACAAGCAGTTCACTATCTTTACCATCCTCTGTTGGAGGAAAAACCATTATATGAAAATACCCCTCGGCGTAATCATCAGTATCCTTGGCAGAAACATAGAACAAGTCTCGCCATATAAGCGGAGGGAGATCATCTTCATCATAAAACCACTTCCCCGTCACATTGAGAAGCCGTGGGATTATGTCTTTATCAATAACGTTCCTGACCGACAAGTCAGTATTATCACTAACATACCTGTCTAATAGAACATTTATTGTTTCATATGCATAAGCCTGCGATGCAAGCCGGTTTATCAAATCATTCGTATCATCCGACATCGAGTCCAGCAAATCGAGGAACGGCGAGTATGCAGTCATCAATCCTTCCGCATCACGGATATCCGCATCAGGTATAGACAAGTGAACTGCATCAACAATTTGAGAGGAAGACACATTCCTGTCACGGCACTGCGGCAGAAGGCACAGGGCCATAAGCAAGAGAGCAATGGAAAATAATCTGTTGTGTGTCATTGTGTGAGGGGGCTATTTATCAGGAAAGTGAATTTGAGATAAGTTTTAGTACTGTAAGTATGTGTGTAGGCGAGCCGACGGCTGACGCTGCCCTGCGGCATACGAAGCCCAGGGTTGCGACAGGCACGACAATGCTCAGGAAGGGTTATTTATACCGTCCTGCAGCCTGATGAAAAACCGGGAAATGAAGGGCCCGAAAGAGGTGACCCTGCCGATACCTGCGGAGACAACGGCCTCAACGCAAGCGGAATGCGCTCAATCTGATTCATTGCAAAAGTGGTGTGTGGTGTGAGTGTGCGCGCCCCTGGACGAATGGCACGGAGTCGCTTTACAAAGCTATAAGAAATCTGCATTCTTTGCAAGAGAACATTATGATGCGATGAGGTTTCCAGCTGCGTCGGTCTGGGCAGCGAGTGCAGCCGCATACAAGGCATTCTGAGTAGTCTGCTGCTTCTTGCCTGCCCTTTCATCATATAAATTGTTTATTGTCTGATGTCCACGGGAGATACTGTCAAGATATAACGGCAGCACGTTGCAGAACGACGCATACGAGTCGGCGACCATATCGACCCGCAAGTAATACGAGGCATCTTCCCGCGACACGAATACCTTGACGAACATATAATCGAGCGTGACCTCACCGGCTATTTGCTCCATCAGGTCAAAATCCTTGCTCTCGGGCTCAATTGAGAAGTAGCAACGGATCGACAGGCACGGAAGCCTGCTCGTCAGGATAACGTACCGCATCTGGTTGGAGCAGAACGAGAGATACCCATTCGGCTCGGAATCAGATTCGTCCACGGTCAGATGATGATAGTTCAAGGCATTGCGCACATCCGCCTCGGTGAAGTGCACATCTGCGGTCTCTGCCTCCGCCACAGCTTCTGGAGCTTGCATAGAAGGGCTTTCTCTAATGAGGGCATCCAGTTTTCTGATTGCATTGTGGAGCGATTTGATGCTGTTGGTAACCCATATCACGAAGGCTGCAATCAACATTGCAAGCCCGAGTATGGTAACAACTGAAGATAAAAGATCCATAGAGTATTATTGCAAGTGTTAGTTTCTCTCGTTAGCAGGGCAACCATAGTTGGGACATCTGTCACAAGTCCATCCATTGCCACATCCTCTCATCTGTGGGCAAAGAATAGTGTTAGACTTCCCTGACTGGCGAATCATATTCGCGACTTTGTTGGTTTTGTTCTGTTTCATAATAGTAATGTGAAATCGTTTTTAGCACTCAATAAGACTATAGAGCGTCATAATTTTGGTCATACCATAAACATCATCATACCTTTCCTCAGCAAATGCGGCCGCAATGTAGTCTCTCACCTCTCGCGCATTTCTTAAGGCATTACACTTGGGGTTCCAGAAGTCAATGGCATAATACTCCGTGCATAATTTGACTACAAACTTTCTACCTTCAGTAGCCTTAATAAAATCATCCACCTTCATACCAGCCAAAATTTGCTCATTACCATTTTTGTAGAGAATCTTGCCGCTATGATAATCCAAATTCCCCGCATCAAGATAAATGTGGTTCAATTGAGACAACCATATCTTATGGTTGGTTTTCCCATTGATTGAAAATTCCGCATTGAAATCATTCCTTCTATTAACCAGATGGAAACTGACAACTGAATCGTTTTCCATATATCTCGCACAAAGTCCATCTCCCGAGTAGATGGGTTTAAGAAGAATACCAAGAGCAATATCTCGCCTGGTGATGGGGATTGAGCCTGCAGGCTCCTTTGGAAGTTTTAGATTGTCTACCATAATCTTTTCTCTTGTTCTACGTCAGCCTTCTTACAAATCGAAATACCAGGTGTTCGCGTTGATGATGGCCTTATACATAAATTGTGATTCCAGTGAATTGCTACCGATCAGAGATTGACATTTCTGAACATTAGAACCAGAGTATATCTTTTCCCATCGGCCACCCAAACCAGTATCCACATATCTTTGAGTTACACGCATAGTAACACTGCCATAGCCGCTTGATGATATCTCTACAACGATTGGCATCTTATAGACATTATTCTGATAGTCGACCCTGTAAGCTGTGGTACGGTAACTTTCGGTTCTTGACTGAGGTGCTCTTTCACGCTGTTGTTGATTGTTGTAGGTCGGATAGTACTGGATCTGGGCTGAGGCGCCAATTGTCGCTGCTAGAAAAAGGACGATAAATAATACTTGTTTCATAATTGTTTTGTGTTTCATGTGTTTATCTTTTTTGTTGGTTACGATATATCTCGTTCTTAATGCTTCCACAGTTATCTTGTCTTATGCGAAAGAAACCACTTTAGCTAACTGTTTGCAGATTTGAGAATTGTTGGCCACTGAGCCCATATATGTTTTTATTGCACGATCGTGGGGAACTCGTGTAGCTGAAGCCGTGAGACGTATCCCCTTATAACTACTATCTCCACAACCTGATAAAGAGACACTTTTTGTTCCTATTAAATCTAAGTTGTTCTTACTTGCTGTTGTCATTGGGAAACAAGTCACATAATCGTCATTTACCTCTGAAATAATCGAATAGTGCATTCCACCCTGCGTGGGAACTTTTATGACATCATATACGTTCAACTTAGTTTGATACTTTGAATGATCCGACTTATTAAGTTCCTGTTTGTAGTGAAGACACGCACTATTATAGCGGCGCTCCATCACTCTCTTCTTTTCGCTAGCCTTACTTATTTGCGCTTCAATTTTCTGAATATCCTCAAAAATATCTGAATAGTTTTTCACTTTAGTACCCGTACAATTGATTACTCTTTGCATCCGAACCTTTAGTGTTGGGAGACATCTATCCTCTGCGAATATCAGTATGGTAGATAAGTAGTTCGTTAACCTAGGGTCGTTAATATTGCCTCTTTTGCAGGATTGCAGGAGTTTCTTGGCCGCATACTTGGCTGCGCCTACATCGTATGTTTTTTCCATTGCCATGATTGTTTTGATTTCTACTTATATATGTCACTTTTCCGCTTTGGTAAACCAATATTGGGGGGGGGTAATTTTATGTGGGCGATAACCTTTACGCCGAAAAAGCATAAGGGATTCTCCCGCAAATACGTTTAACTTGCTTGGCAGACTGCCTCCTTTCGCGGAAACGCATGTCATTACCTTCGAGATTAGGCTTCTTATTGTGCAGGTTCTGGCAAACTCGCTTCTCTATGATTCTGCGAACTTTACGACGGGTGTCACCATATTCCTCATTATAGGAGAGTTCTTTGATGGAGCAACCATCCATAAAGATTAAGGAGATCTGACTGATGGAAGAGACGTGTCTCATCTCTTGTCTTTTCGTTGATGAGTAAACTTTCATTGAGTCGTTGATAATGTTCTTACTTGTTTCCATTGCTGTGAGTTTAATTTGTTCTTCACTTTCTTTATGTAGGTTTTCTTGTTTGGTAACCGAAAATGTTTGTTTCTTTCTTTAATATTTCGAGGTCATTCATTTTTCACATACATATATGACAAAAAGAAAAGGAGGTAACCGCTCAGGCCACCTCCTTCAACTATATCTTTATTGTTTAGAAAGCGAGAACGTTTTTAGTCAATTAACACAAAAGGAGCCCAATAAGATGCTGAAGAAAACTCAGTTGATGATTTCATCTGGTTAATGGCATATTCATATGCCTCATACTTGTCCTTGGTAGTGAATAGTTTCTCATAAAAAGCTCGCATAAAAAAAGCGGTTGCTTGGTCATCAACATTGTTTAGTGTTATCAAGATAGACCTCACTCCGGCTCTTTTAAATGCTTGTCGCAAACCCGTAACCCCCTCACTATTAATGTCCCCTAATGCGGATTTACATGCCGAAAGGACAACCAAATCGACATTTGTGAAGTCGAGTTTTGCTATTTCTTCGCCAAATAGAATTCCATCCTCTTTATCCGGCGAAGACTTGCCATTTTTCCAGGTATTTTTACTCCCAGCCAACAGCAAGCCACATCTGTTCAAAGGATTGTCATCTTGATTAATCATATTTAGATAGCTAATCTCCTGTGATTGCTTTTGGGAATAGTAAAACCCATGCGTTGCTATATGTAGGATAGATATTGTCTTGCCAGACAAGTTTTTTAACGCACATTCTGTTCCATCTTCAGCAGAAAAATACTGAACACTTAACCCGTTGGACGCGGCTTGTTGCGAAATATCATCAATCTCTTGTCTTGAAAAAGGCAATGGACTAAAGTCGCTTCGATTAAAAGAGCGCAATAGGCTCTTTGGTGTCACATGATTCACCGATAATAGATTGGAATTGTTTCTATCTTCCCGGCTATCTCCATCATAATCTATCCCTCCAAAAAGCGCTATCGATTTACATGGTGTCGTGTCCGAAAAGGATAGTATCACTCGTGTAGAAGTCAACTGTTTAAACACATAATCTTGTCCTAAGCGTGTTCCTTTAGGCGTTAATAATGCAGGCAGATTACATAAATAAAGAAGGCCGTCCATAGAAAAATAAACTGTGTTCTTCCCATCCAAATACTTCTCTAATGGGGCTATAATAACCTGATAGGCCCTGTCTTTAGAATACAGTTCTTTATTTAGCAACAAATCCCTTAATGCGGTATTTGAGCATATTTCAACAATAGCTGGTTCATCATAATCAGCGCATAGTACAGTGGCCCGATATGAGTAGTTTTCGGCGAGATCTAGTGAGGGCGCGGCATAAAACTCTATTGCGACATCTGTCGGTTTTAAGCAAGACTTAATATCTGAATAAGAAGAAATGCTTTCATGTAGAATTGACTTAACGTTGACACCAATCTCGTTTTCCAAAAAATCGCGTTCAATGCCATTACGACTGTCAATATCGTAAACGCGAATTGAATCAACATAATCAACTATTTCCTGAGGAGAATGCTGTTTAATGTCTCGATAAATAGAAGGTGGGATAATCTCGCTCGCGCCCTTGACAAATAATAAAGCATCATAAACACTTTTGGGGTTATCGTTGTTATACTGACGAGTGAGTAAATCAATCATCCCTTGATTGTACTTATGCTCCGGGCGCAAATAATTGTCTATATACTCGTACGCAGTAGCCGGAAAAGTCCGGGTAACTCCTCTATAAAAAGCGCGATTAAGCCATTTGGAGTAATCCGAATCTCCCCTCAAATATCCCAATCTAGCCTTTTCAAAACAACAAACGGTTTCCAGATCCAATTTGTCTCCTAATAACCCTTTTATCATCGGCCATAGGATATCTCGTGATAATTCAGCTACAACCATCTCGGATGTTGTCATTGAAGAATCAATGGGAGCACGATAATCCCGCCGTGGTCGTTCAGGAAGATATAGATTTAATGGAACATATACAGAATCGACATTAATCAAACTCCGAGAATAGTAATCAAGAATACTCTCGGCCTTATCATAATTGCTTTCCTTCAAAGCATTCAAGTAACTATCATAGAAAGGCCCTTCAAAATCTATCTCGGCAGAGCCTCTCCGACTTTTATACGCAAATAGCGAGTCGGCATATGCTTGCCAATCTCTAGCTTTCGTCTTCCAACTGTAATATGTAAGTTTCTCTAATAGATAGTGATAACTGGCCTCACCTTCATTAAAGGCAGATTCGGCATAAACCTGTCCTATCTTGCACCATTCCACCACAGTTTTAGCATCAGAATCAGAAACAGATTCCTCGTTCGACGCAATAATCCCTTCTACAATTCGAAAGATAGACTGCGCTGCTAAAGTATCATTAATATCCTTAGCTATCGGAAAGGATACTTCCCCCACTAATCTCCTACGCTCAAAAGAGAGCATTTTCGCATAGTTAAGAGTCAAGGAAATAACGTCCTTTGCATCCCCTGTTTCACACACCCCCTTTGCATAATAGTGGCCAAGTAATAATGAGTCTTCTTTTGAAAATAAGTACTTATTCGCCAACCCACGCAATAGGAGTGCACAAGAGTTTAAGTTGTTATCGTGGAGAAAGTGGGACCTATGCGATAAAAGGATAGAGTCAGTACCATCTATAAAAGAAATGGTTGATAATGAATCTTCCAAATAGTCAGGAAGAATCATTGAATCCGTTGATATTTTACAAGAGTCCAGATAGTTGGCCTTATCAAAATGTCTATTACTCTTACAGGAAACAACTGCAAGAAAGAATACACATAGAAAGATGGCGTTTATATGCCGGATCATAATAAACAATGGATTCAGTTGATACCGACTGATTAATAAACCTGCTCTAAGGCTAGAGATGCTTCATTTGCGTAAGGACTATTTGATTCAGATATATCACGAAGAGAGCGTTTAGCCTCCTTGACCTTTTTGTCTTTCATTAAGGTGAGAGCACGATACCATTCAACCTGATACAATTCGTCCATCAGACTCTGTTTGATAATGATATCAAAGTCGTTATCGCCAAGCCGCGATATGTTCGCTTCTAAGTCGTTTTGTGCTTCTTCCAGATAAGACAACGCGGCACCATAATCGTTGTTATTGTATGAATTAACAGCGTTCTCAAGAATATCGTATGAACTTCCCCTAAAGGTTTGCGGTTCAAGGCGAGACGGTGCGTAATTAAAACCGGATGAAGCTCTGGTCGCATTATAAGGCAAGACAATGGCCAGCGCTATGGAAGCTGCAACCGCAAAACTGATTGCCATTCTACTCACATAGGATAAGGAGAATGAGGCCTGATTCCCTCTTGTTGGCTTAGATGAACTGTTTTCAGTCGGAATAACCCATTGTTCAATAGCTTTAAATAGTCTCTTTGTTCGATTTGTTTGAATTTGGCTAGTATCTGGTTTAAGTTCTTCAAAGGAGACTCCCATCTTCCTCAGTTCTTGATCTATCTGCTGAAATTCCGCTTCCATTTCTGCTTCATCCTTTATTGGCGCAGAAGATTCTGATACTTGTTTCTCGATTTCTTCTAAAGCCATCTGAAGGTCAAGTTTTCGATTAGCTTTTAAAATAGAAGAAGCAAGCATCGATATATTCTCACACTGTTCAATCAAATTATCGTACTTATCCAACTCTCTATTAAATGAAGCACAATCTTCATCCGGCATATAATACTCGCGTTGCTCAATCAAAGTGTCGTCTTTATCCAACTCTCGCTCAAATGCAACTCGATCTTCGTCAGACATCCTGCCAAGAAGATACTCTTGAATCCTTTCGTATTGTTTGATTTCGTTCATATTAATCTATTCATGGGATATTTTCCAGGCGTTATACATATTCAATAGAGTCTTGTGACATTTATACCTTCTGGACTTAATGACATCGGTATTAGAAAAGTAACCACCAAATGCTTCCAATATTTTACTATCTGTCATATTGTCGTACCACGTGTATCTTAATAACATATTACATGGATATTTCATCTCCATATATTTTTGAGTTATATACTCTATTTTCTCTTGTCTTTCACGTTGAAGCTCCTCCAAAACCATTGGATCACTTTCTGATAAAAAAACTGGCCTGAGCTTACTTTCGATTTTGTAAAGAATATCATTTATTCTTGTATCAAGTTCTTTTTGTTGTTTCTTGCTTTGGAGGGGATACTTCTTAATGTAATCTTCATCCTTGTCCATTACCTCAATAACCGCTTTGCGTTTCTTGTAAATAGGTTCCCCAGCATTTAGCTTTGAATTCTTCAGCAGATTCCTTGTTTCTTCTTTTAATTTATTTTTTCCTATGGATATTATGTATGTAGAGAGTTTACAGTTCAATGTATCTTCTGTAATCTTATGGTCATATATTTGAGACCATAGTTCAACTATCGTATCTTGATACAACTTCGGCAGAGACACTTTTGTATCAGGATATTGTTTAGATAAATACGCAAGAAACAAAGGTCTACATTCTCTGTAGAGTTTTTGAAAGGCAGCATTATCGCCAGCAAAAATTTTACTTATATACTGCGGATCAATCATTGTTTACATTATATGTTTCAGCCAAATTGAAAGCGGCCTTTTTTCGGATAGCTTAGAAGTTTATCCAAAGTTTCTATCTACTTTTCAATTAGAACTTTGTAAATCCACTTTAATACGTGCTCACAATTTTATAATGCGACACACCAGATGCATTCCATCAAACTATACACAATGACATCATATCTTTAAATGGATGAAAAGTCATAAACACTAACAAGAACATCTTCTTGAATAATTGATAAACCATACAGGACAACCGCATTATATCTACTTTGAGATATTTGTACGAATCTAGCATTAATAGAAATAATAGATGGTTTGTGATTTTTTACCAAAAGACGTCCAGGTGGTATCATCATCAATAATGCAATGAATTATTGTCTATTCTGTTAATTCACTGATTTTCCGCTCCACATATGGCCACTTACCTGTTGCCTTGACATCCTTGAATTTCTTGAAGAATTCGCGTTGACGAAATGCATAACCAGTCCCAACTGGTACGTAAAGAGATAAATTTGAACAAGCCAAACCAGTATCATCAAGAAGAGATTCTACTATTTCAGGATCTTTAACAAATACTCTTAACGCCTTTAGTATACACCCGCTAAAAGTATATCTTCCAATTACAGTAACACTCCTTGGCATCTCAATGGCTGAAAGGCCTGTGCATCCCTCAAAAGCGGAACCGCCAATCTTCGTCACACTATCGGGAATCTCAATGGATGTAAGGCTAGTGCATCCACTAAAAGCGGAATATCCAATCTCCGTTACGCTATTGGGAATCTCGATGGATGCAAGGCTGGAACATCCACTAAAAGCGTGATCTCCAATCTCAGTAACACTATTGGGAATCTTGATGGAGGTAAGACCAGCACATCCCTCAAAAGCAGAACTACCAATCTCCGTTACACTATTGGGAATCTTGATGGAGGTAAGACCAGTACATCCGAAAAAAGCGTAATATAATCTTTTCACGCTATTGGAAATATTGATGGACACAAGACTATTACAATCAATAAAAGCGGATCCCATTTCCGTCACGCTATTAGGAATCTCAATTGATGCAAGGCTGGAACATCCACTAAAAGCGTTATTTCCAATCTCAGTAACACTATCAGGAATCTCGATGGATGTAAGACTAATACAATCGTCAAAAGCATCATAACCTATTTCCGTCACGCTATTGGGAATCTCGATGGAAGTGAGGCTAGAACAGCCACGAAAAGCGGAATTCCCAATCTTCGTCACGGTATTGGGAATAATGGAGCTATAACACCCTATAATAAGGGTCCTCCCAGCATCAGCTAAAATACAATTGTCTATTGAATAGTAATGTTCGTTACCTTTAGAGACAATCAACGAAGTTATTTTCGGACAATAACTCAAAATATTTCCATCAATATTAGTCACGCTATCGGGAATCTTGATGGAGGTAAGGCCAGCACATCCCCTAAATGCGTTACATCCAATCTCCGTAACACTATCAGGAATCTCGATGGATGAAAGACTAGCACATCCATCAAAGGTGTAATGTTTAATCTTCGTCACACTGTCGGGAATCTCAACGAAAGAAAGTGCTGAACAACTTTCAAAAGCAGCTACTCCAATTGCCTTGACACTATCGGGAATCTCAATCGATGTAAGACCAGTACATCCCTTAAATGCGAAATCTCCAATCTCCGTCACGCTATTGGGAATCTCAATAGAGGAAAGGTCTTTGCATCCATGGAAGGCGAAATCTTCAATTCTTATTACGCTATTGGGAATCTCAACGGATACAAGACCAACGCAGCATCCAAAAGCGTTGGATTCAATAATGGTTACTCCATATGGAATAACCGCCTTATCTCCTTGAATGTATCTTTTATATAAATCACGCATATCGTTAATTGTGAAAAGGTTTACTATTTAATCATTAGACTTCCATTTTTACGATAACAATGAAGATATCTCCATATCCCACTGCTTGTTGTATATTCTTGGAGTAACTACGAAAACATCTATTCCTTTAATGGCAGCAATCTCAGAAAGTGAACATCTCTCTTTGTACGGCACACGATACCCGATATATAATCTAATATATGCATTATTCTTAAGGGAAAGGAAATATCCATTCGGGTGCTCTGATATATTAAAAAATGACTTATTACTAATAGCAACATTACCAATTATCATTCTCCATTCGTTTTCATTAGCCCATATTCTTTTATCCTTTTCAAGGTGGATACATTGAAATATCCTGTCTAACAATCTATCATAGTCATTAGGAATATCTTTGATACTAAATAAAGTATTTTGGATATGAAACACTATGTTATAATTATCCAAATCGACTGGTTTGTTGAGATACATCATTGGCAATGGTCGCAACAAATTATAGTCATTTTCTAATTGTTTTTTATCAAATTCCAGAGCAAACCCATTAAAATTATCGGCATAAAATGCCCACATTTTACTATTCTTAATAGAATCCGATTCAATAAAAGAACAAATACCATGGGAGTCTAAGAGGCTCGCCTTGTCTTTATCCCAATTGATGAGTTCTTTAAACTTGGGGAATGGATCTATTAGTTTCTCAGAAGTATCAAAACTGTCATTTAGAGTAAAAGGCTTGGCGAAGAATAGTTTGTTATTTAAGAAGGCCTCAATATGGTATTCTTTCAAAGGATAGTACTTATACAACTGCCCCTTGATGGTACGACCATCTTGATCAAAATCGTAATCCACGCGTTTTTTATTAGAAATAAGACACATTTAATGAGATAATACAACTCTCGCCCAAAGAATGACGCATTTAAAAACAGTGAAGAATGTAGGACAATTCGATTATTAGAATTAGTAATCTATTCACCTCCAAAGACGAAACACTTTCATAAAAACATCCGTCCCGAAGGACTTTTTAAAGTTAAGAAAAGTTTTTTGAAAATACAGCAGCACAATTTGTTATCGTCAATTGCTATTGTTTCGCGCACAGGGTTTGTCGACAGAAAAGAGCATTTCGTCGAAATTTTTTGTAACAAAAAGTATGTGCCAGTAGCTTTGTGTTTGCAGGGCGCGACGCCTGAATGGTGGCGCCGCCTATAAAGACAACCCCGGCCTCATCACCAGCACTTACGTCTGTGCGAAGAGCGACCGGGACTACGAAACAAAAATGGATTTACTTAGAATCTCTTGATTGCTTCCTTTTCTTCTTCTTTGCTTGCTTTTTGAGTTTTTTTCTGAATCTCATCATTCTTATCATCAACTACTGACATTGCATACAATAGCGGATTATAGAACTTTTCGTCTGTGCTGACAAGTTCATTCAAAGATGATTTCTTGAGGTTTTCATAGCGGTATCCGAACTGGTCGAAGAACTCATCGTTTGACAACAGGCCACGTTTCAACATTATGGCGCCTAACTCAAGTGTACCCAGGTAGTCAAGGATTTCGACCTCGGGAAGGTCAAGTACGGCTCCCTTGAACTGTAGGTTCGCAAGTTTTCCTTTAAGGTACTGTTTGATTTTCGCCAAGTCATCATCCTGAAGCAATAACTGGTGAATGACCTTCTTTGGCTCATCATTGAATTTGCTACGAATTTCTCCGAGAGACCGGCTCGTTTCCACATCGATATACTTGATGAGAGTATGACTGGCCACAAACAAGGTAAGGGAGTAGAAGAAGGCACTTAAAAGGAGTTTGTGATCCTCCAATAGTAACTTAAGATTAGTGAAGAAATCTGCGCAAGCATCATAACGCCACAATCCAGTAACGAACGCACGGGCTATAATGAAGATTAGATAAATACATAAGATTACTGCCGCAATCAGTAATCCGCCACAAATAAACAGAGCAGAGCGGTCTTCAATGCGCCGCCAAGTCTGAATAGTCATATCTTATATGTTTTGTCTATCTAATTTTCGATTATGCTTCAACTTCTGAGAATTTGACACATAAAGTTACGAAAATGTCGCTGAATCCGAGACACCTATGCGTACAAGGTCTGCAAAAACGTGACAGACCTTGTACACCCCAAAATCTTAACTGACTGTAAATCAGTGATTAGCAAAATAAAAGCGTACAAGGTCTGCTGTAAAAAAGCAGACCTTGTACACCAACGTTCAACTCCGAACAAATAAAACGATGAAACTACCGTCGCATCAGCACCTTCTCCAGAAGCGGACTCCTGCATCATAGGCTTCTATTTCGTGTTCCGTCAAGATGCCGTCGGCGTCACGCGCTATCTCCATAATCATATCTGACACCAATTCATCCAGCACATATCCGGCATCTGTCAGCCTGTATGAAATGTCATATATTTCCGGTGATACATTGAGCGATATCGTGCACATTATCTTTTCGACCGGTTTTGTGTCTTTCGGCCGGTTATAGTTTGCCTTCACCTCTCCGTAGAATCCAGCCCAGACGTATCCCTGCTGGATAAGGTTCAGTCTTGTCATCCCGCCGAGATGCAGCCGCACCCAGGCTGCGTATGCGTCATTCCTGACTGCGGCGCACCACTTGTTCGCAAACCACATCGGCTCCTGTATTGCATTGTTGATATCCGAAGAATTCATCCCATATTCTTCCCTGCAATGACAGAGGATTACTCCGTATTGCGTCAGTTTGTCTTTTAATGTAGCCATAGCCTCAGGATATTAGAAATAACACATCGGCCACAGATTGATCCTTACTTTCTCAAGTGAATTTTCTACATAATGGAACTGTTCTGTCGTAGCACAGCTCATTGAATAGACCTTCTTTGCATCGATTGTCAATGACGTAGTTCTGCCCGTTTTCATAATAAAAACCTCCTGATAATTGTTAGTGATAATTATTGTATGCCCGATCCTCCCGAAACGCACTTTCCTGCAGGGACCAAGGCCGATATTACGATTGCGGCCTTACCGAAGAGCCGCAAAGACTAGTACGCCAATAATATAACAAATAATTGTCAAATAAGCAAATGCACATCAAGAGGGGACGGAATCGCAGGGCTCACGAAAGGTATTCTACATCTAATAGTCTAAAAATAAACTATTATGGATGATATATACATACTTTCCGATACCGCTAGTCTCAACAAGATCAGCGAGTATCTGTAGTTCGTCAGGCTGAAGCAGGACATCACCCAGCAGAGCCTTGCGGAGGCATCGGGAGTGTCTCTTTCTTCTCTCAAGAAAAATGAAAATGGAGAAAGTCGAAGAGGAGCGTATGAGTCCGTGGCCCTACCCCCTCACGCACTCCTCGATATATTCCTCCAGCGCGGCAACTGACACGTCCATCGGATGGAAGTGCTTCTCCTTGCGCATAGCGACCTGAAGGCCTTCGGGGATGGGGAATTCGCGGCCGAGGGTGTCGGCGATGACCTCGCGGAACTTGGCCTGATGGGCAGTGGACAGCCAGAAGCCCTCTATGCCAAAAGCCTTCGAGGCGTTGTAGCCCACGGCACTGTGAGGGTCGGAAACATAGCCGAACTTATCGTACATCTCCTTGATGCCTGCCCGGATCTCAGCGTCTGTATTGCTGAAGCCGGCCAGCTCGCCGGTGAGACGGTTGAAATCCTCACCGTAGAGATACATCATACGCTCGAAGTTGCTCGGAGCGCCGACATCCATAGCGTTGGCGATGGTGCGCACGCTCTCGCGGGGATTGTAGACACCTGTCTGGAGATACTCCGGCACGACATCGTTGGCGTTCGATCCGGCCACGAAGCCCTTCACGGGCAGTCCCATCGCGTGAGCCAGCATACCGGCGGTGATGTTGCCGTAGTTGCCGCTGGGCACGACGATGGTGGGCAGTTCAGCCCCCGTCGCCTTCTTCCACTGGCACCAGCCGCAGAAATAGTAGAATGACTGGGGAATCCAGCGAAGAATGTTTATGGAGTTTGCCGAAGTCACGTTGACGTGAGAACGGAATGCAGAATCATTGAAAACCTGCTTTACGAGAGCCTGGCAGTCGTCGAAGTTGCCGTTTACTCGTACGGGGCGGATGTTGCCTCCCAGAGTGGTCATCTGGCTCTCCTGCAGGTCGGAAACCTTGCCGTTCGGGTAGAGCACAACAACCTTGATGCCCGGCACGTTGTAGAATCCGGCAGCAACGGCACTTCCGGTGTCACCTGAAGTTGCAGTAAGCACCACCAGGTCTTCGGCCGACTGGTTGAGCAGTCCGAGCATTCCGCCCATAAAGCGGGCGCCGAAGTCCTTGAAGGCGAAAGTCGGTCCGTGGAACAGTTCGAGGGTGAACTTGCCCTCCCCCACCTTCACCAGCGGGCAGTCGAAGTTATAGGCATTGAAGACCATCCTGCGCAGGTCGGCCTCAGGCACGTCCTCGCCGAAGAACAGGCCGGCCAGATAGCAGGCCATCTCTGCATACGACTCAGCCGCATTGCTCTCCACCACGGCCATATCGACTGCAGGGATGCGCTCGGGCACGAACAGGCCGCCGTCGGGTGCAAGTCCCATAAACGCAGCTTCCTTGAGGCTGTAGGGATGCAGCCTTTCCTTGTCTCTTGTGCTATAGTAAATCATCAGATGGAAACTCTTGTCAGTTTGGCTCCCTTGTTGGAAACCTTCACCACATAAACCTCATTCTCGATGCCGCGCGAAGTGAAATGGTCACCCATAATCTTTCCTGCGGCTTCAGCTTTGTCCCTGTGGTTGCAGAGTGCGAAAACTGAAGGGCCTGAGCCGGAGATGTTCATCGCAAGGGCGCCGGCCTCCAGGACTTTCTCGCGGAGTTCGTCGAAGCCGGGGATGAACTGCTTGCGGTACGGCTCGGCAATCACATCCTTCATTGAACGGCCGACTAGCTCGATATCAGAGGTGAAGAGGCCTGCCACCAGACCGCCGACGTTGCCCCACTGGGTTATGGCGGTGTGCAGGGGAACCTGCTTGGGCAGAATCTCGCGGGCTTCCTTGGTGGTAACCACGATGCGGGGATGGATCACAGCGCAGTAGAAGTTGCCGGGAACGGAAATCTTCACTACGTCCAGGGGTTCGTAGCCGCGGATGAGGATGATTCCGCCCATCACTGCAGGAGCGGCATTGTCGGCGTGATAGCCGCCGGAGGCGAGGTTTTCACCCTCCATCGCGCACTCCACAACTTCCTCCTCAGTCAGGGGGCAGCCGTAGAGCTCGTTCATACCGTATGCAGCCGCCGCACTGGATGCCGCGCTGGATCCGATACCGCTGCCGGGATAGATCTTCTCGCAGATAGTGACGTCGATTTGGGCTTTCTTGCCAATCTTCTTGAGAAAAGCTCTCACCACCGGTGTTATCACGTTCTTCTCGATGTCTTCGGGAAGCGGAACGTCTGTCTTGTTGGTGATAGTCAGGCCGTCTCCTTCGCTTTGAACGATTTCGATGATGTCTCCAACTTCGTCAAGGGCAAGGCCTATGATGTCGAAGCCACAGCCCATATTTGCGATGGATGCAGGTGCGAATACTCTTACTTTTCTCATACTAAATCACTGAATGCCGTAGTCCGGCAGGTTATATGACGTTGCAAAAATAAAAACTCACTTACAAAAAAGCAATCAAGGGCGCCACCTATTAAAGGTGACACCCTTGATTTGGCTTTCAGAATGTCAGTCCGGAAGGCTTATTCAGCAGAGAACTGCCATTTCATAGTGTGATGGTAGGTCTCGCCTGGTTCCAGAGGCTTGTAGCCGAAGTTCGGATGGTTGGGAGCGTCCGGGAAGTCCTGGCACTCGAGGGCCAGGCCGTCATTCTCCTTGTAGACATATCCGTCAGGGCCGTCGGGGCAGCCTTCGAGATAGTTGCCGGTGTAGAGCTGGACGCCGGGTTTGTTGGTGCTCAGAACCATCTTCCTGCCGGTGGCTGGCTCGCACAGTTCAGCGATCGGCTTGATGCTGCCGTCGAAGCCATCGATAGCCCAGCAGGCGTCATATCCCTTGCCGAACTTGAGCGCAGGGAAACTGTAATCGTGGATGTCCTTGCCCACAATCCTGCCCTTGGTGAAGTCCATCGGAGTTCCGGCAACCGGAGCGATTTCGCCGGTGGGGATCAGCTGGTCGTCGGTCGGCAGATACCTGCTGCAGTTGAGCTTCAGCACGTGGTTGAGTATGCCTCCTTGCTTGTTGCTGGCACCGCGGAGGTCGAAATAGACGTGGTTGGTGAGGTTCACTACTGTCTTGGCATCGGTGGTGGCGACGAAGTCGAGAGTAAGGCAGCTGTCGTCATCCCAGGTGTAGGTAGCCTGGACCTTGAGGTTGCCGGGATAGCCCGCGTCACCGTCCGGGCTGAAAAGTGACATCACTACTGAATTGCCCTTCTGCTCTGCATCCCACACGCGGTTGGCATAGCTCTCTTCCTTGATGCCGCCGTGCAGATGCTCGGTGCCGCAGTTGATGGAGAGGGTATATTGCTTGCCGTCGAGGGTGAAGTGGCCCTTCGCGATACGGTTCGAATACCTTCCGGGAGTCTTGCCCATAAAGGGACCGTCGTCATAGTAGTCTTCGTCCTTGGCATAGGCCAGAACCACGTTGTCGATGCGGCCGCCACGGTCAGGAACGTTGATTGCCAGGATGCTGGCTCCGAAGTTGCTCAATACGACGCTCTCGCCCTTGCTGTTGGTGAGAGTGAAATGTTTGATTTCTGCCATAGTTATTTGATTTTTCTCAGATTCCACTTCTTGGCGCCGTCGCTGATGACCACGTTGATCACGCGCGGATCCTTGCCGAATTTCTTGATGTAGGCTTTCTTCACGTCCTCGATGTAACCTTTGTATGCACCGGACTTTACGATGCTTATCACGCAGCCGCCGAAGCCGCCGCCCATCATACGGGCGCCGATGACGCCTTCGTTCTTGCGGGCGATGTCGACGATGAAGTCGAGCTCCTCGCAGCTCACGCCGTAGTCCTTGCTGAGGCCGTCGTGGGTAGCGAACATCTTGGCGCCGAATGCCTTCAGGTCTCCCTTCTCAAGATCGCGGCAACCGTCGAGCAAGCGCTTGTCTTCATAAACCACATAAGAGCATCTCTTGAATACCATCGGGTCCAGTTTGTCCTTGTAGCTCTCGAGCATCTTGGGAGTCACGTCGCGGAGCAGCTCCACGCCGGGATGGTCCTTGGCGATCCTTGCAACGCCTTCTTCGCACTGGGCGCGGCGAACGTTGTATTCAGATGAAGCGAGGGTATGTTTCACCATAGTGTCGATGAGGACAACCCTGTAGCCGCGGGGATTGAACGGGAATCTCTTGTATTTGAGACTGCGGCAGTCCAGACGGATCACGTGACCGTCCTTGCCGAACAGAGATGCGAACTGGTCCATGATTCCGCAACGCACGCCGACATAGTTGTGCTCAGTCATCTGGCCGATCTTGGCGAGGTCTTCGCGCCTGAAGCCGAGCTTGAACTGGTCGTTGATGGCATAGCCGAACACTGACTCGAGGGCTGCCGATGAAGACATACCTGCTCCCAGGGGAACGTCACCTCCGAACACGCAGTCGAAGCCTCCGGGGTTGGCGCCGCGCTTCTTCATTTCTGCAACCACACCATATATATAGCAGGCCCACTGCTCTTCGGGTTTCGGGCCGTTGACGGCTATCGCCAATTTAGCCTTGAAGTCCATTGAATATACGTTGATGGTGTCGGTTCCGTTCTTGCAGATGGCCACAGACATAGCTTTGTCGATGGCAGCGGGAAGTACGAATCCGCCGTTGTAGTCAGTGTGTTCTCCGATGAGGTTGATGCGGCCAGGAGAGGTGTACAGGCTGCATTTTTTGTGTCCGAACTGCTTTTCGAAGCATCTGAGGACTAATTTGTGATTCAGCATTTTGATTATGTATTATTAGGTTTGTTTCTACGCTATTCGCATCTTGTAAAATTACATTAATTGGAGTACATTTGCAACAGCAAACCGCGGAAGTAGCTCAGTCGGTAGAGCGTCGGCTTCCCAAGCCGAAGGTCGCGGGTTCGAAACCCGTTTTCCGCTCTCAAAAAGTCCTGCAATTCGCAGGACTTTTTTCGTGCGGAAAGTCTAACCCCCTGTCGCTTCGCGACATCCCCCAAGGGGGAAATGCCGGAACCTGCTTCGCAGAACCCGGGTGGCTCCGTGGCTCGTGTCCTTCGGACATTGCGCACACTCCGCCACGGCGCTGAAGCGCCTTGCTATTCCCGTCATGTGTTTCTTCTTACGACCTTCCGCCCATTAGGGGCAGGCTGCGGCAGCTGGAGCAAATCCGAAATTCGCATTCGTGTGGCACCTGCCTTGGAGAGGTCCGTGGATGGGGTCTCTTGTGAATGCGGGAGGATTTTCCCCTGCATTGACGCGCAACCCCTTCTGCAAGCACTTGTGGAGGTGGTACTTAGCGAATGCGAATGTCGGGTTTGGGTGCGCCATCCCATTTCGTGGACACAGAATGGATGTGGGGGCGTTCTCTTTCATTCTGTGCGCTGTTTTTGCCCGGTTTCTACATAATCTGCCTCACAGAATGAACGTGGAAGCACTCTCGTTCATTCCGTGCAGAGGCAATGCCGGGGTTGCTGAAGAAGTTATCTCCAGCCAGGCAGGGAGCTCTTCCTATGGGATCCCTTTTGTCTGCCTAGGATAACTTCTTTGGGTAGGTGCCGATGCGACTGCACTTTGACTGGCGCAGAAGCGGTGGCGGGACTCGGTGCGAATGAAGTTATCTCCCGGCGACGCTGCGGGGAGATATGGACGGTCTCTCCTCGCTTCGCCGAGGATAACTTCTCAAACCCGAAATTCGCAGTCCTGGCAGGGCGGCGCTGCGTGCATCGTGGGGCACATTGGAATGCGGTGTGAGGAGATTTGGCCTTGCTGCGCACGGCAAGGAGCGCTAGCGACTCATATGGAAGGGGTGCTTTTGCGCTGCGATTGTTCGGCAGGTGGGCGGCGCTAATGCATCAGCAGTGCAAAGGAAGTTATCTCCCGGCGACGCTGCGGGGGGCTCTGGGGAAGGCCCTCCTCGCTTCGCCGAGGATAACTTCGCGGGACGCAGCAGCCAGTGGCGTGGGACAGCGGCGTAAAGGGCGCTTGAGCGAGGGAGAAATAGCAGATGAGCGGAGTGAGCCGCCCGGGAGCGACGATGTCTGAGCCTCGTTCGGCGCAGATTGAGGTGGAGGCTGACTGGGCAGCGTTAGCAGACACAGTCAGCCGACAACGAAAGATGCAGACGATAAGGGCGAGTTCGTCGCGACAGGCGAACGCAGCGAAAGACGCCGCCCGAGCGTGTCTGCGCCCTCCGAGCCGCTTGTCCCGACGCCTGAAGGCTGCTTTCCGCCAAAGTGTGACACAGACAAGTGGCTCAGAATGCGTACAGACGCGGTGAGCGTGTCACACCCCCCCTTAGCAAGACCAGTGTGACACGGCCATAGGCCCTGGAAGCACCTGTGGAGGGGGTCCGCGTGTCACACTTTGGCGGAAAGCACTGGAATGAGGGTGCCGCCAAGGTTGGCGGCAGTCGCTCCCAGGAAGGCGTGTACACCATCGTAATTAAAGAGGGGGGCACCGATTGAATGCGAGTTCTGCGCAGCAGGACGAACTTGCGGCTGCAGGCACTAGCGGAGGCCGTGCGGGCAGGGAAGTGCTGATAGCAGTACAGAGCGGCGGGGTTTGGGCAGCGCCCCAGTAATGTACAACGGAGGTCGCCGCAAGTCAGGTCTGTGACACGGCGGCAAAATGGAGCAGGCGAGTATGCCCCAGAGAGGCCTCTGAAGGGGGTTGGCCTGCTCCTCTGGCTTATTTCTGGCAGTGGAGCAGACTCACCTGCCCCAGGATGCCTTCCAAGGCCGATTGCCCTGCTCCATTTTTCCCTGACACGGGCGAGTTACCTCCGAGCCTATGCTTTCCTGCGACCTTCCGCCCTTTGATACGCTGTCACTGTTTGTATTTCTTACTACTCATCAAATTTTATGTAAGTGCGAGCAGTATTTTGTAAGTTTGTGTGTTATATATCAAGAAACGATATTAATAAGCATAATTATGAGACGATTTGCTGTCATTGCCGCTATTGCTGCCATTGTCTTGGGAACCATTTCCTGCAACAAGATTGAAGGTGGGGAAGAATATGTGGATCCAGAAGATTTGGCCAACAATCCATTCAAGGAAGTCCAACTGTCCACCAAGTCGAAAGAATTTGCAAGGCAAGGCAATACTTTCGCTTTTGACTTCATCGACCGCGTGAGCAGAACAGAGAAGGGGGATTTCATAATATCGCCTATCAGCCTGCAACTCCTGCTCGGAATGATTCTCGATGGAGCCCAGGGTCAGACTGCCGATGAAATCTGCAAGGTACTCGGCTACGGCGCCGGCGAAGCAGACGCCGTGAACGAATTCGGTCAGTCTATGATGCAACAGCTGCCTTCTCTGGACAAAAGGACCAAGATAAACATCGCCAACTCCATCTTTGTCAATCAGAAACACCCTGTCCTCGACAGCTATAAGAGCACTATCGGCAAGTATTACCAGGCCGAAGCCGCCAATCTGGACTTCAGCGATCCCGCCAGCACATTGAAAGCCATCAACGGTTGGTGCTCAGAAAAGACCAAAGGGCTCATACCCAAGGTTCTGGATGATGTATCTCCTCAAGCTGTCGCCTATCTCCTCAATGCTCTGTATTTCAACAGCCAGTGGCAGGATAAGTTTCCAAAAGAAAACACTGCCAGTGAAAAATTCACCACCTCGGAGGGATCTGTAAAAAAAGTTCCAATGATGAAGGACGAACGCTCTGCTTTTTATTATGAGAATGATGAGTACAGGATCTTACGGCTCTCTTACGGCAATGCTGCTTTCAGTATGAGGGTAATATTGCCTGCCGATGGCAAGACACTTTCCGATGTGACTGAGGCCCTGAAAAGCACCGACTGGTATAATCTAACGCACGGCGGCAACTTCGTTAGGTGCGAAGTGGATGTCTGGCTACCCAAGTTCGAGACAAAATACGAAATCGAGCTCAATCAGATCCTCTCGGACATGGGAATGCCTGCTGCATTCAGTCCAAAGGCAGATTTCAGCGCCTTGTCTGAGACTGCTTTCTTTCTCAGCCTGATAAAGCAGGATGCCGTTATAAAGGTGGATGAAGAAAGGACTGAGGCTGCTGCCGTATCGATGACAGGATGGTATGGAAGCGCCGGACCACTCCAACCCGGGCAGCACATCGTCTTCCACGCAGACCAGCCGTTCTTGTACGTGATTGATGAATGGGGTTCCGGCTCCATCATATTCGCCGGCCGCTTCTCTGGTAAATGACATTTCCGGTTTTATCTTTGCGCCAAAGAGTATTATTATGGCACAGGAAATAGAACGCAAGTTTCTGGTGAAGGGAGATTTCCTCGGGGAAGTCTATGAATCGCACCACATCGTTCAGGGCTACCTGAATTCATCGAAAGGCCGGACCGTGCGCGTGCGTCTGAAGGACAGCGAGGCCTACATCACAGTAAAGGGCCCTTCCGACGACAACGGCCTCTCCCGATTTGAATGGGAAATGGAAATTCCGCTTGAAGACGCAAATGCACTGATGGAACTCGCAGAGCCGACGCCCATCGAAAAGACGCGCCACCTTGTCCGCAGCCTGAACGGACACCATCCCTGGGAGATCGACGTTTTCGAAGGAGCCAACGCCGGCCTCGTAATCGCAGAAATCGAACTTGACGCCGTAGACGAGCCCATCAGCAAACCCGCATGGCTCGGCCAGGAAGTCACCGGCGACAGGCGTTATTACAACTCCTATCTGTCAAATCACCCTTTCACGACTTGGTAAACTTGGGCCACTCGCCCACCTCCATATCCTTGAGCTTGCCGTCCTCTATGCGGAAACGGAGGGCAGTGCGCACCAGATGGAAGCCCTCGACGCCGCAGGCGCCCGGATTGAGGACCATCATATCGTAGTGCTTGTCATAGACCACCTTCAGAATGTGAGAATGGCCGCAGACGAAAATCTGTGGACGGACCATCTCTATAAGACGCAGGGCACGCAAGTCATAGTGTCCCGGGTAGCCGCCGATGTGAGTCATCAGCACACCCATACCATCCTGCTCGAAACACTCCACCCCTGAATGGAAACTCCGCACGTCATAGCCGTCGCAGTTGCCATAGACACCCACCAGAGGCTTGAAGGCCGCAATCTCCTGCGCGACTTCGCCCGTTCCGAAATCCCCCGCGTGCCACACCACGTCGACCGGATCGAGAAACTTGCGCAACTTGTCGTCAAAGTGACCGTGCGTATCTGAAATAAGACCTATATATGCCATTTGCCTGCAGTCATTTGACACAAATATAATCTATTCAGAAAAAATCCGTATTTTAGTCGAAACATATCTTGAGCCTTATGAAAAAGCTTTCGACCTCTTTGTCCATATCTTTGATAATGGCAGTTCTCACCCTCGGTTTCGTAATCGGATGTACTCCTCCCGAAGATCCGGTAGTACCAGTTTCCAGCGTATCGTTGAGCCAGACCTCAGTCGCCCTTGAGGTAGGCGGAACAATCAGCCTCAGCGCCACCGTCTCGCCCTCAAATGCCAGCGACAAGGAAGTCACCTGGTCAAGTTCCAACACCAGCGTGGCTACCGTATCCAACGGTGTCGTGAAAGCTGTCGGCGAAGGCTCAGCCAACATCACCGCATCGGCCGGCGGCAAGAGCGCCGTATGCCAGGTGACAGTAAATCCCGTCCGCATACCGGTTACAGGCATCAGCCTCGACCTGAAGGAAGCCTCCATATATGTAGGCGAGACCTTGACTCTTGTGGCAACCGTATCACCTGCCGACGCTACCGACAAGTCAGTCGCCTGGATCTCCGACGACCCCAAAGTGGCGACAGTCGACCCTAAGGGAGTGGTGACTGCCGTCGGCTCCGGCACCTGCACCATCACAGCGCAGAGCGGCGATTTCTCCGCCAAATGTATGGTAACCTGCATCCAGGGCGGCCAGGGGTTCCCTGAAGGAGAAATGCCTGCCGACAACGAAATCTGGTATACTACCTCCGACGGAAAAGCCCTGACCAACGTCAACAACCAGGGATCTGCCACACTTAAATCCAATCAATACAACACATCCAGAGGATATGGCGTTCTCCAGTTCAGCGGCCCCGTCAAGGAATTCGGCCAGCTGGTAAGTGACGAAGAAGAAGGACCAAGGCTGACCGGCATCCTTATTCCCGACTGCGTGGAAACCATTGCAAATAATATGATGAAGTTTAATGACAACATCACTGAATTCAGGATTCCCGCCAGTCTGAAAGAAGTCGGATCTTACTGTTTCTCAAGCTGGCAAAAAGCCAACCTTGAACGTTTCACCGGACACCACGTTTCTGAAGACGGCCGCCTTGTCATCATCGACGGAGTGCTGTACGGTTTCGCAGCGGCAGGTGTCTCTTCATACGAAATTCCTTCAGGCGTAGTCAAGCTTACCGAAGGAGTATTCGCGAGAACCCCGGAACTGAAGTCAATCGTGCTTCCAGCAGGATTGGAAACAATAGGTGATATGTGTTTCCTGGCTTCCGGGCTGGAATCCGTCACGATTCCGGCATCGGTCAAGGAAATGGCGCATTACGCTTTCAAGGAGTGTTTCGAGCTGAGGAATCTTCTTGGAGACAGCCATTTCATCTCCGCCGACCGCAAATTCCTCTACGACCGCGATTGCGCTTGGGCCCCTATGAGTCTGACCTTCTTCGCCGGAAAGGATGAGTCATCTTATACAATACCCGAGGGAATCCGGCACATTGAGAATTATTCCTTCGAAGGATGCAAGAAACTCAGGAGTCTGACTGTCCCTGAATCGATGGAAAGCATAGGAATGGCTTTCGACGGATGTGACAATCTGGAAAGCCTGAACGGCAAATACGCCACGTCCGACCATAAGGGCCTTATGAACAAAGACAATGAACTGATGGTTCTGCTGCCCAATATCGATGCAGATTATGTCATCCCCGACGAGGTCACGAGGATCGGGGATAAACTGTTCTACGGAAGGGAGAACCTCCGTTCCGTGACGATGGGCGACCAGGTCACTTCCATCGGCGCATACGCCTTTGCTTATTGCACGTCCCTGAAGACCCTGACCCTGTCAGCGAACCTCAGGAATTTCGGAGGATGGAATCCCATACAGGGTTGCTCTTCTTTGGAGGCTGTTTACTTCCGCAGCCTCATTCCTCCTTTCCGTGGCGACCTGCAGATGACCGATTCACCCAAAATGAAGTTCTATGTGCCTTCAAGAACACTCTCGATATACACCAACAATGCGGACTGGAGCCAGTATTGGGACATAATGGAGCCCTATGACTACAAGGATCTGCCCGAACCGGACTTCTATATCTCAAGCGACTATTCCGCCGAAGGCGAAGTGACCGTCTACCAGACAGCCTCCGAAGGGCGCGGCATAGACCTCGTCGTGATGGGTGACGCATATTCAGACAGGGAAGTCGCAAGCGGCAAATATCAGAATGATATGAAAGCCGTCGTCGAAGAATTCTTCGCCATAGAGCCATACAGGCCGTTCCGCAACCTCTTCAACATCTATTTCGTCACGACGGTTTCCGCAACGGAAGGTTTCGATCGCGGCGGACAGAGCCTCGGATCGGCCCTTGTCGGCGGATCTCAGATAACAGGTAACGACCCGAAGTGCTTCGAGATGGCCCGCAAGGCCGTCAAGGACGATGAGCGTATGCAGGAAGTCCTGGTGCTCATCTGCGGCAACCAGCCTGACTTCAGGTATTACGCCGGCACTGCCTATATGTATGATCCCGACAAATGGGATAAGAACAAGTATGCAAGTGGCCCGTCCCTTGTCTACTTCGCCAAGCTCGACGACAGCTTCGAGAGGACAGGTGTCGTGCTCCGTCACGAGTGCGGTCACGGATTCGGAAAATTGCTGGACGAATATTATTACGATTATACCGGTCCCCTTCCGAAAGACAGGAAAGAACAGATCGAGAGCTACTCCGCTTACGGCTGGTACGCCAACATCGACATTATCTCCGACCCCGCAAAAGTGAAATGGGCCGCATTCCTTGCCGACGAGCGCTACAAGTATGATGAACTTGGCGTATTCGAAGGCGGTGACACGCACGCGACCGGAGCATGGCGTCCTTCACTGACCAGCATTATGGACAACAATGTCGGACGCTTCAACGCTCCCTCACGCTATGCCATCTGGACCAGGATCCACAAACTGGCTTATGGCACCAGCGGCAGTTACGAAGACTTCGTGGCATACGATGCCATCAACAGGAAGACGTCTGCCAGCGCCCCGGCCGCATCCCGCACGGCCGTCCGGACACAGCAAAGGGCCTCGGCTCCCGTCGTGACAGGACGCAGCTGGCGCAAAGCTGAATGGAAGAGATAAACGGCTTTATTCTATGGCCGTCATATTCTTGCGCCAGTGAAAGTAGCCGTACACGCTGGCGGCGAGGTAGACCACGAACATAAACGCCGGGGCCGGCATACCCTGCAATGCATACATTGCAATCTGCAGGATATCCGAGATGATCCAGATGAACCAGACCTCGATGTAGGACTTCGTCAGCCAGTATGTGCCGACGATGCTCAGGGTCATCGTCACTGAGTCCAGAACCGGCTGGGGATCACCGAGAGACCTGAATACGAAAAAGAGTACGGTAGCGGCAACCGCGAACACCGCCAGTGAGATCACAAGCGTACGGCCGGACAAAGGACGCACGACTATGGTTTTGTCCTTTTCGCCTGAGGAGCCCTCCGCCACCGAAGCCTTGTCCTTCGTCAGACGGTAGATGCCCAGAAAAGCCATTATGATGTAATAGACATTCAGGCACACAGACCCCCACAGGTACTGATGGATGCCGATGGCAACGTATGCCAGTGCGCAGAAGATGTTGTAATACCACATCGACACCCTCTGCTGGACCTCCTTGATCACATACAGGATACCCAGGATCGTAGCTACAAGCTCAATCCAGCCCCAGATATCGGACAACGAAAGGAAATCCATAAGAAGCTATCGTACGATCAGGCGCTCCCCTATCCTCAGCGTCTTTTTGGAAGATATGTTGTTAAGCTTGCAGATTGCCGATACGGTGGTGCCGTATTTCTTGGCGATGCCGCTGAGGGTGTCACCCTTCCGGACGGTATAGATTATACGGTCTGAAGCGGCCTGAGACTCATTGTCGCTCTGGCCATAGTGGGAATAAATGCTGAAATAGTGTTTCTTGAGGGTGAGCACGGAATCGCGCAGCGCACCGGTCTCGAAATTGATCACGCGCTCAGCGTCGAAGGTCTGGCCCTTGTACCTTGTCTCGAAATGGAGATGCGGCCCGGTGCTGCGTCCGGTGCTTCCGCCCAGGCCGATCACGTCACCGGCCTTGACAGGGTCGTTCGGTTCGCAGAGAGTCTTCGACAGATGGCCATAGTAGGTCTCGAGGCCGTTCGAATGCCTGATTACGACAAGGTTGCCATAGCCTCCTGTTTGCTTGGTCGTGCCCACATATCGCACTACGCCGTCAAATGCGGCACGTACAGTATCACCTACGTTCAGGGGAATGTCGGTCCCCTGGTGGGAACTGCCACGGCGCACCTTGTAGCCGCTGAACACCTTTCCCTGGATCGGAGGGCAGTAATTGTTGAGAGAATCAGCCAGAAGCAGCTCGAATTCTTCAGGAATAAGGCTGGCAGGATATGAACTGTATGCGTGCATCTCGGTGTTTGTCCAATACTCGTCGAAGAGACTTGAAGTGTCGATCTTCGGATGCCCGAGGTCCAGATATGACCAGGTATTGTCGTCGAAAAGGATTACGCGGGTATATTTGTCCTGGGTGTCAAGGGTGTCCAGAGGAAGTCTGATGCGGACCGCACTGTCGATGACCGGCAGGTCCTGCGCCATACACGCAAGGCTGGACAATATGGAGAAAACAACGATATATATCTTTTTCATAATAATTCTTAATTCAGGTGGCGAATTTAGGCATAAAAAATGATGAATTTCTTACTTTTACACGATTGAATTGTTTTTATGCGAAAAATCCTCCTTTCCCTGCTGTTATTCGCCCAAGTGCTCATCGCGTCTGGACAGAACACGCTCCGCTATGAGGCGATGATCGGCAAGGAGGAACTGTACGAGACTCTGGAATACCTTGCCAACGATATGACGGAGGGCAGGGCCACCGGAAGCAAGGGCAAGCAAAGCGCTGAGCAGTTCATCCGCGAGCGCTTCCGCAAATACGGGCTCAAACCTTTCAACTGGAACTACACCCAGTCATTCAGGGCCAAGGACACCCTGGCCGTGAGGAATGTGGTCGGAGTGGTTCCCGCCAATGGAATGAGCGATGAATATATCATAATCGGAGCGCACTACGACCACCTCGGAGTACTTGGAGGCAACACCTACAACGGAGCTGACGACAACGCTTCAGGCGTGACCGCCCTGCTCGACCTAGCACGGGTTTTCGCAAAGATGAGGGCCGACGGTGCCGGGCCTAACCGCAATCTCGTGTTCGTAGCATACGACGGCAAGGAACTGGACTTGCTGGGCAGCGACTATTTCGTGAGGCACCTTCCCTTCCCTGCCGAGAAGATAGTGTGCGCAATCAATATGGATATGCTGGGCACTACGCTCGTACCCGTCCACCGCAACCGACCCGACTATCTCATCGTCCTCGGGGAAGAGACCCTGCCTGACCGGCTGCAGGGCATAATACGCTACAGCAACTTCAGCGACCGTTTCGGCATGGATATTGACTACTCGTTCTACGGCAGCAAAGCCTTTACGGAAATGATATACCGCACGGGAGACCAGTATTCTTTCAGAAACAGGAGAATTCCCTCCCTGCTGTTCACCTCAGCCTTCCACGACCACACGTACAAGCCCAGCGACACTGTGGACATCATAGACTTTGAGATGCTGCGCAAGCGCACTGCCCTGATTTTTGACATCATATACAAATACTCGACACTGTGATGCTTTCGAGAAGACACATACTGCTCGTCCTGATCGGAATACTGTCCTGCATAAATGCAGCAGCCCAGTACAATCCCGATCATTTTTATATGCGCGGGCGGCGGGCCCTTGCCGACGGCAAATATGCAGATGCCATCGCAAGCTTCAACGTGCTTTCAAGGCTGGACACCACGGACTACGAGGCATTTTTCTTCCGTGGCATCGCAAAGTATGACCTCGGCGACTACACGGGCGCCGAGAAAGACTTCGACCTGACGCTTCAGAAGAACCCCATATACACCCTGGGCTATCACTACCGCGCAATCGCCCGCAGCCAGAGCGGCAAATACGACGAAGCTCTCGAGGACCTTGCGACTGCAGTAGGTCTGCGTCCCGGCTACACCGGCCTCTATTTCAGCCGCGGCGTGGTTTACTTTATGTCACAGCAGTTCGAGAAGGCGGTGGAAGACTTCAACAGATATATCCGGAACGAACCTGAAGACGCTTCAGCATATATCAACAGGGGTGCCAGCCACCTTTTCCTGGGCGACACCACCAAGGCGCTCGAGGACTACAACCAGGCCATCAAGCTAAACCGTCACGATGCGGAAGCCTTTGTGCGCCGCGCCCGCATCTATGCTTTGAGGGAGCAGTTCGAGGATGCCATCAACGACTTGGACACAGCCATCCAACTGGACAGCACCAACACCCTGGCCTACTTCAACCGAGGCTTGATGAAATATGACAACAAAGACATAGGCGGAGCCTTGGAAGACCTAGGGAAAGTGCTGAGGGACGACCCCGGCAATGCCCTGACGCTCTACAACAGAGCATTGATCTACTCGCAGATAGGCGACTTCGAGAGGGCGCTGGACGACTACGACCGCGTCATCAACATAAACTCAGAAAACGTGCTGGCATATTTCAACCGCGCTGCAGTCTTCCTTGAGATGCGCCGCTACGAAAATGCCATCGACGACTACAGCAAAGCCATCGAGCTCTATCCCGACTTTGCCAAAGCATATATGAACCGTGCCTATGCCCGCAATATGCTGGGGCAGTGGGCCGCTTCGCAGCGGGACTATGATACGGCCCGCGTGAAAATCCGCGAATACCAGCAGAACACATCCACCAAGGAAGGCTACGACGCTTTCGCCGACACCACACAGGGCTACAGCCACCTTATCGATTTCGACGCAGACTTCGCCAAGAAGAACTTCGACAACGAACTGCTGCAGTACCGCGACGTAGACATCGGACTCAAGCCGCTGTACAGGTTCGCAATCGCAGGCAAGACCGAGATCAGCGACCTGACAGCCCTGTCCCGCAGGCTGCAGTACGAAAAGCTTGACGAATTCTACAAGGGAGTGCCGCTTGAGATAGCCCTGACCACGGACAAGGACAACCTCGTGGAGAACACATCCTCCCGGCTGGCGGCTGTCAACCACGAAGTCATTACCAACAAGACTGCCGGGAACCTGTTCGCGAAAGCCATCCTGGAAAACAGCCAGAACCAGTTCAACACCGCGATGGCCTGCTACAACGAAGCCGGCACGCTGGAGCCCGACAACGAGTTCGTCTACATCAACAGAGGCGTCCTGCAAGCAGATATGACCGACTTCATTTCGTCGATGGACAACAACATCCGAGTACTGTCGCTGGACAATACGGCCAGCACGAGGGTTACCGTTTCCGACAACAGCACCATCCGCACATACGACTATTCGGCTGCGATCAGCGACTTTATGAAGGCGGCTGAAGTGGCCCCGGACTTCCCCTACACATACTATAATCTCGGCAACCTGTTCTGCCTGAGCGAGGATATGCTGACGGCGATCAGCCAGTATACCAAGGCCCTCGAGCTCTATCCCTACCTGTCCGAGGCATACTACAACCGCGGCCTTGTGCTGATCTTCCTCAAGGACAAGGAGAAGGGCTGCCTCGATATGAGCAAGGCCGGCGAACTGGGCATCGCAGACGCCTACAGCGTCATCAAAAAGTACTGCACGGAGCAGCAACAATAGTCTCCTGAGAGTTTTTTTATTAAATTTGTAACAAACAGCACTATTATGTGGCAACGGTTCCAAACCTTACTATTGCTTATCTGCGCAGGACTTCTCGTCTCTATGTTCAGCGCGGATATGTGCTATGTGATGGTGTCTGACGCAGGAGACACGCCCGGCGAACTGACCCGTTACGCCATCAAGTTCGTCAACCGGTCCCAATTCATCATCTTCACTTTCGTGACGATGGCGCTCTGCGTAATTGCAATCTTCTACTATAAGGCCAGGATACTGCAGATACGCATCTGCATAATCAACATACTGCTTCTCCTGGCATACCAGATTTGGATACTGGTATATTTCTTCGAATTCAAGAGAATATATACTTTCACTGTTCCGTCCCTCTTCCCCTTCGTATGCATAGTGCTTCTGCTGATAGCCATCAGATACATCTGGCGAGACGAATCGGAAGTCATCGCATACAACATCATACGCAAGAACAAGAAGAACGGGAAAATCCCGCCCAAAGCATCGAAATGAGAAGGATAGCTGAATCAGAACTGATAATCAACGGCGACGGATCCGTATTCCATCTTCACATCCTGCCGAAAGACCTGGCCGACACCATAATACTGGTCGGTGACCAGAACCGCGTCCCTGCCGTGGCACAGTACTTCGACGAAGAGAGCATAGTCTGCGACAAAGCCTCGAGGGAGTTCCACACCATCACCGGCAAATATCACGGCAAGGCCATCACAGTGATGTCCACCGGCATCGGCACGGACAACATCGACATTGTGATGAACGAGCTGGACGCCCTGGTAAACATTGATTTCTCGACGAGGGAGCAGAAAGCCGAGCGCAAGGCTCTCAACATCCTGCGCATCGGCACCTGCGGCTGCGTCCGTCCGGACATCCCTCTCGGCGGATTCGTGCTTTCGGAAGTCGGCATCGGCATCGACGGACTCCTCAACTGGTATGAAGGCGGTCCCGATATCAGCGACAGCGGAATGGAGAAAGCCTTTATGAAACATATGGGCTGGGACAAGCGCCTTGCCACCCCCTACTGCGTATGGTCGAGCAAGGAAATCCTCGACAAGTTTCCTGATTGCGCGAAAGGCATCACGATGTCAGCTCCCGGGTTCTACGGCCCTCAGGGACGCTCCATCCGTATGGGGCTCACCATCCCGGACTTCATCCCGAAACTCGAGCAGTTCGAATACAAAGGTGTAAAGATGACCAACATCGAAATGGAGAATTCGGCCATCGTAGGCACCGCCACCCTGCTGGGGCATCACGCCGCCACGATATGCTGCGCCATAGCCAACCGTTTCAGGCTCGAAAGCATTCCCGACTACAAGCCGTACATAGAAAAACTGATTGTTTACGCACTTGATTCCCTCACTGCATAATGGCTGACACCAAAGACCTCGAATATTTGGTCGACCTGTTCGACGATCCTGACCTTCAGGTTGCCTCCGCGCTGGACCGCAAGATCCGGCAGGGCGGTCCCGAATTGCTGGATGCGCTGCGAAATATGGCTATTAAGACCGAGGACGAGGCCCGCAGGGACATCATCAACCGCAAATACATCTATTACAGCGCCGCTTCGGTGCTGGACCAGCTCGAGCAGTATGCTGCCCTTGCCAAAAAGGAGGAAGCCACGCTTCTGGAGGGAGCATATCTGATAAGCGCGCTGCTCACCCCGGGCTACAAGAGGGCCGCTTTCTATGACGACCTGATTCCGCTCATCGGCGAGATAATGAGCGAGACGTCGGAAGACAAGACGGCCGTCGAGAACGCCCGCATCCTGAACCACATCTTCTACAACAGATACCGTTTCACCACCACCGACCCGTTCTCCTTTTCTGAAGACAATTCCCTGTTCATAAATGTCATAGAGAACAGGCGCGGCAATCCCGTCGCCATCTCGGTGCTTTATTTCGCCGTGGCCCACGCCGCAGGCCTGCCCATATATCCGCTCTGCTTCAAGGGTGGTTTCGTCCCCGTCTATGAGGAGGACGGCAAGATACTCTTCTACCTCAACGTCTTCCACAAAGGCGAAATATTCATGCAGGACAGCCTTGCCTCGATGATGTCAGCCCAGGGCCTCAACCTTGACACCTCGGCGATGGTAGTGAAGAAAGATGCCACCATACTGACGATGTATATGGAGCTGATCGCCTTCTATTACGACCAGAAGGGGAACAAGGCAATGGTGGAACTGCTGGCCAAGGCGATGAGCTTTTTCGGAAACCAGCGGTATATGGTGATTGACGAAGAAGACGAATAGTCCTATTCCTGAAGAGCCTTGCCGGTAGGAAATTCGGGATGTTTCACAAGTTCTTCCGGCGTTCCCTCGAATATCAGTTCTCCACCCTCGTCACCTGCGTCGGGTCCCAGTTCTATCAGCCAGTCGGCAGCCTTTATCACGTCCATATTGTGTTCGACCACAATTATGGAGTGCCCTTTCGCAATCAAGGCGTCGAACGATTTGAGAAGCTTCTCTATGTCATAGAAATGAAGGCCGGTGGTCGGCTCGTCGAAGATGAACAGGATATGGTCTTTCAATGAAGAATCCTTGCCCAGGAACGAAGCGAGCTTGATGCGCTGGCTCTCTCCGCCGCTGAGCGTGCTGCTGCTCTGTCCAAGCTTCAGATATGCAAGGCCCACATCCACCAGCGGCTGCAATTTCTCGGCTATCCTCTTTGCCGCCGCATCTTCCTGCGAAGAAAAGAACTCGACGGCTTCGCTGACGCTCATATTCAGCACGTCGTCGATATTCTTGTCCTGATACTTGACTTCGAGTATCTCGGGCATGAACCTGTGGCCTCCGCAGCTCTCGCACACCATCGTCACGTCGGCCATGAACTGCATCTGGATGCGGATGACGCCCTCGCCCTGGCAGTCAGGGCAGCGACCTCCCTCGATGTTGAAGGAGAAATGCGAGTGGCCGAAGCCGTTCATCTTGGCATAGGGCTGCTCTGAGAACAGCTTGCGGATGTCGTCGTATACCTTCAGGTAGGTCACCGGATTCGAACGGCTGCTCTTGCCTATGGGGTTCTGGTCCACATATTCTATGGAAGTGATCCTGTTCAGGTCACCCTTGAGCTCGCGGTATGCGCCGGGCCTCTCTCCTATCTGGTTGATGTGACGGTAAACGGCAGGATAAAGGATATCCCCTACAAGCGATGATTTTCCGCTTCCGCTCACTCCGGTCACGACGGTGAGGCAGTTGAGCGGGAACCTCACTGAAATGTTCTTCAGGTTGTTCTCCGCCGCACCGCAGATCTCGATGGAATATTTCCAGGGTCTCTTGGCTTCGGGGAGATATCTGCTCCTGCGGCCCTGCAGATAGTCGATGGTGATCGAGTCGCCGTTGTAGACGCCGCTGCCGTCAGGGAGTCCCTGATAGACAATCTGGCCGCCATAGATGCCGGCGAAAGGTCCTACGTCGATCAGCAGGTCTGCTGCCTTGATTATCTGTTCGTCGTGCTCCACCACCAGAACAGTATTGCCCAGGTCGCGGAGACGCTTCAGCACGCCGATCAGCTTTTCGGTGTCGCGTGAATGCAGGCCTATGCTCGGTTCGTCAAGTATGTAGAGGGAGCCCACGAGGTTGTTTCCGAGAGAACTGACGAGGTTGATGCGCTGGCTTTCGCCTCCGCTGAGGGTATTGGACGGACGGGACATCGTCAGGTAGCCCAGGCCTACGTCCATCATATAGCCCACACGCATCCTGAGTTCCTTGAGAGGCACCGCAACCTTCTCTTTCTCATAGTCGGTCAGCAGCACGTCGAGCGAATCGAGGTATTTCTGCAGGTCCTTGATCTGCATATCCATAACCTCGGAGATGTTCTTGCCGCCTACCTTGACATACAGAGCCTCCTTACGCAGGCGGGATCCGCCGCAGGCACGGCACACGGTCTTGCCGGTGTAGCGGCTGAGCATATATTTGTACTGTATCTTGTAGCGGTTCTTGCGCACCCAGTCGAAGAAGGTGTTGATGCCGTCGAAATATTCGTTGCCGTTCCAGAGCAGGTCCTTCTGCTCGCGGGTGAGGTCCTTGTACGGCTTGTGGATTGGGAAGTCGAACAGATAGGCGTTCTCCACCAGACGGTCGCGGCAATAGCCCATCACGTCGCCTCTCCAGCAGGCCACGGCACCTTCATAGACGCTGAGTGTCGGATTGGGAATCACGAGCGCTTCGTCGATGCCGAGTATCTTTCCGTATCCGCCGCATACCGGACAGGCACCCAGCGGACTGTTGTAGCTGAAGAAATTCTCGGTAGGTTTCTCGAAGACTATGCCGTCGGCCTCGAAGATGTTCGAAAAGCTTTGCATCTTGCCGGCCGGGCCGGCGTAGATGTAGCCCTTTCCCTTGGAGAAGGCAGTCTGTGCGGAATCGAGCACGCGGGAGCGGAAATCCTCATCGTCGGCCACGGTCACCCTGTCGATGAGCAGGGCCTTGTCGTTGAGATCAGTCGCCTGCCCTGAGGCGAGGAGTTCGTCTATCTTGAAGAAAGTGCCGTTTCGAAGGTCCACAAGCCTGGAGAAGCCGTCTTCCTTGAGAGAAAGCATCATCTCGACGGTCTTGGATGGTTCGCAGTCGATCATCGAAGCTATCAGGGCCACGGTGCCGCTCTCGAGAGTCAGGAGATAATCCAGCACGCTCTTGGCAGTGTCGCAGACCACTTCCCGGCCGCTGACCGGAGAATAGGTGCGGCCTGCATTGACGAACAGCAGCCTCAGATAGTCATAGACCTCGGTGGTAGTGGCTATGGTGCTGCGGGGGTTGGTGGTGTTCACCTTCTGCTCCACGGCGATTGCAGGGGGTATTCCAGTGATGTAGTCCACAGCAGGCTTGCTCATCCTGCCGAGGAACTGGCGTGCGAACGAAGAAAGGCTCTCCGCAAAACGTCTGTGACCTTCCGCATATATGGTGTCGAAGGCGATGGAAGACTTGCCGGAGCCGGAGATGCCTGTGACCACGACGAACTTTCCTCTCGGAATAGAAAGGTCGAAGTTCTTCAAGTTGTTGGCCCTCGCGCCCTTGATGAATATGCACCCTTCCTGCTCCATCTACTGCCTTGTCACTTGTCTTAAATCCTTGAGCTTCTTGAGGGAAGCCATTATCTTGTCGAGTTCGAGGTTGCCCGGGACGAAGATGGTCGCCGTGACCTCCTTCTCGCCGTTGCGCGCATCCTTCGCATAGAATGCACGGATCGAAGCCTTGAACATACTGATTGTCGAGATTACTTCGTTCACCGCGGAGTCAGACTCCACTATGCAGCGCAGAGTGGTCTGGAAACTGTTGGTGCTGGCATCGTCCTTCCAGCGCACCTTCTGCACACGGTGGGGATACAAGGTCAGCAGCCTCGATGCGTTGGGGCAGGACATACGGTGGATCTTGATGCCGTCGTTTATGGTCACGAAGCCGAATACCTCGTCGCCATAGACGGGGTTGCAGCAGCGGGCCATCTTGTAGTCCACGTTCTTGAGCTTGCTGTTGTCGCCTATCACGAGGTAGTCCGAAGACTCCGTCTTGCGCAGGGCGTGGGTCACGTGGCTCTCCACGGCCTCCTGCATATGTGCGGCTCTCTCAAGGATGAAGGACTTGATTTCGGCCACATCGACGGTTCCGGACCCGAGGGCGGAGAACAGTTCGTTGGCAGTGCGGAACTTGTATTTCTTTACGAGATATGTCAGACCGTCGTCTGGCAGCTCCAGTTTCCAGTTCTTCAGCCTGCGTTCAAGGAGCTGCTTGCCCTCACGGGCCATCTTGTTCTCCTCTTCCTTGAGACGCTGCTTGATCTTGGTGCGGGCCTTCGATGTCACCACGAAATCCAGCCAGCCTGCGCTGGGCTTCTGGTTCTTGTTGGTGAGTATCTCCACCACGTCGCCTGTCTTGAGTTTCTCCTTGATGGAGACCATCTTGCTGCCTATCTTCGCCCCGGCGCACTTGAGGCCTATGTTGGAGTGGATGTCGAAGGCGAAGTCAAGCACCGTGGCGCCTGCCTTGAGCTGCCGCAGTTCACCGTTGGGTGTGAAGACGAACACATCCTGGTTGATGACGGAATCCACCTGCTCGTAGCTATCCTGAGCGTTTCCGCTGATGAGGCCGTGAACCATATCCAGCCAGTGTCTGAGGCTCTCTTCTTTCTTGACCCCCTTGTACGACCAATGCGCGGCGCTGCCGAGTTCGGCCTCGTAGTCCATCCTTTCGGTGCGGATCTGCACCTCGAGGAACTGGCCGCGGGCATTCTTGACGGTAATCTGGAGAGACTGGTAGCCATTGGGCTTGGGTACCGTTATCCAGTCGCGGAGACGGCTGGTGTCGGGCTCGTATTCTTCCGTCACCAGGGAATAGACTTCCCAGCAAAGGTCCTTCTCCTTTTCGAGAGGCGCGTCTATGATGAACCTAATGGCAAATACGTCATATACCTTGCTGAAAGGGATGTCCTGGACCTGCATCTTGCGCCAGATAGAGTAGGCACTCTTGGTGCGGGCCTTGAGGGTATATTTTATACCTTTCTGCCTGAGCTTGTCCTCGAGGGGACGTACGAACTCGCGGACGAGCGCCTCGCGCTCCTTCTCGCCTGCCTTCAGCTGGTTGGAGATGGCCCTGAACTGCTCCGGGTCGGCATACTTCAGCCAGAGGTCCTCGAGTTCGCTCTTGACATTGTAGACTCCTGTCTGATGGGCCAGAGGAACATAGAGCAGGATTGTCTCAGCATTCTTGCGGGCCTGGTCGGACTTGGGCAGAATGCTGAGGTTGCGCATTATCTCGAGGCGGTCGGCAAGTTTGATGAGGAACACCTTGGGGTCGCTGGAATAGGAGGCTATCAACTTGCGGTAGCGGTCTGCTTCGAGGCGGGTGTCCTTGGGCTTGATCTCGGAAATCTTGTTGAGGCTGACCGCCATATCTATGACGGCCTTGTCGAAAGACCCCTTCACTGTCTCTAGAGTGGCGTTTTCCAGGCGGGTAGCCTCGTGGAGGAACACCACTGCAACCGCATCGGCGCCGAGTCCCAGCTCCTTGGCCACGATTCCTGCGACTGAAAGCGGGTGCTCGATGAAAGGATGGTTGTTGCTGCGGAGCTTGCCCTCGAGAGTGGTGCAGGCAAGGTCATACGCACGGCGGATCATCGCTGCGTCATTCTCGCTGTAGTACGAGCATATCTTGTCTATATTGTCCTGCATCATTTCTCCAGCAACAGTTTGAGTGCATTCATTTCGTCACGGGCCTGGGCTGCCGCGAGGAAATCAAGCTGCGCGGCGGCATCTTCCATCCTCTTCTTGGCAGCTGCGATGGCAGCCTTCAGCTGGGTTTCGTCCATCTTGCTGACGACGGGATCCTCCTCCAAATATCTTGCCTGTTTGCGGATATCGTCCTCCCTCTGGTATGTATCTGTACGCACGAGTGCGTTATACGCCTTGATGCCGACCTGATGGGGCGTGATGCCGTTCTCTTCGTTGTAGCGCTGCTGCTTTGCCCGCCGACGGTTGGTTTCGTCGATGGTGCGCTGCATCGACTCGGTGACTGTGTCGGCATACATTATCACCTTGCCGTTTATGTTCCTGGCGGCTCGGCCGGCAGTCTGGGTGAGCGAACGTTCGCTGCGCAGGAAACCTTCCTTGTCCGCGTCCAGTATTGCCACCAGCGACACAGTCGGAAGGTCCAGTCCTTCGCGGAGGAGGTTCACACCCACCAGAACGTCGAAGCGGCCTGCCTTGAAGTCTTCTATGATCTCCACCCTTTCGAGCGTGTCCACATCAGAGTGTATGTAGCGGCTGCGCACGTCCATCCTGGTCAGGTATTTCTCAAGCTCTTCCGCCATCCGTTTGGTAAGCGTGGTCACAAGCACCCTCTCGTCCTTCTCGCTGCGTATCTCTATCTCTTCGAGCAGGTCGTCTATCTGGTTCTTAGTGGGCCGCACCTCTATCGGAGGGTCCAGCAGTCCTGTAGGACGAACCACCTGCTCAACCACAAGACCTCCGCACTTTTCCAGTTCGTAGTCTCCCGGAGTGGCGCTCACATACAGTTTCTGGCCGAGTATGTTCTCGAACTCGTCGAACTTGAGCGGACGGTTGTCAGCGGCTGCGGGAAGCCTGAATCCATATTCGATCAGGGTTTCCTTGCGCGCGCGGTCTCCTCCGTACATCGCCCGCACCTGCGGGATGGTCACGTGGCTTTCGTCTATGAAAGTTACGAAATCTTCGGGAAAATAATCAATGAGGCAGAAAGGTCTCTGCCCGGGCTTGCGGCGGTCGAAATAGCGGGAATAGTTCTCGATGCCGGGGCAATATCCTATTTCCTTGATCATCTCGATGTCATACTCCACCCTCTGCTTAAGCCTCTTGGCCTCGAGGCCGCGGCCTATTTCGTTGAAATACGACACCCGCTCCATCATATCGTCCTGAATCTCGTTGATGGCCTGCCTGGTGCGTTCCTTCGTCGTGACGAAGTTGTTGGCCGGGTATATCGTGATCTCGTTGAGGAATTCGACGGTAGCACCGCTGATGGGGTCGATGAGCTCCACCGACTCTATCTCGTCGCCGAAGAACACCACCCTGCACGCGAGGTCCCCGTAGGCCAGGAAAATGTCGATGCTGTCGCCCTTGACACGGAAGGTTCCGCGCTTGAATTCAGTCTCATTGCGACTGTAGAGGGCATCCACAAGGCTGTATAGGAACTTGTTGCGGCTGATCTTCTGTCCGCGCGCCACCACTATCGTGCTGTCGTGGAAGTCATCGGGATTGCCGATGCCGTAAAGGCAGGATACCGATGAGATCACCACCACGTCCCGGCGTCCGGAAAGCAGTGCGGAAGTAGCCCTAAGACGGAGCTTGTCTATCTCTTCGTTGATGCTGAGGTCTTTCTCGATGTATGTGTCAGTAGTGGGCAGGTATGCCTCCGGCTGATAGTAGTCGTAATAGCTTACGAAATATTCCACCGCATTCTCGGGAAAGAACGACTTGAACTCTCCATAGAGCTGGGCTGCGAGGGTCTTGTTGTGGCTCAGGATAAGCGCCGGCCGCTGAAGTTGCTCGATCACGTTGGCCATCGTGAAGGTCTTGCCGCTTCCGGTGACTCCAAGCAACGTGACACAGTCCACCCCCGAGCGGAAAGCGCTGCATATCTGCTCGATGGCCTCCGGCTGGTCGCCGGTGGGCTTGTAGGGCGATTGTATCTTGAACTGCATCACTGCGCAGGCTTATTCGCCCGCAGCCTTCAGTCTTTCTGCATTCTCTGCAATCTGCAGCTGGTCTATCAGCTCCTGGATATCTCCATCCATGAACACAGGAAGATTGTACATAGTGTAGCCTATGCGATGGTCTGTCACGCGGGACTGGGGATAGTTGTACGTTCTGATCTTTGCGGAGCGGTCTCCAGTAGAGACCATTGTCTTACGGGTAGATGATATCTCGTTGAGATATTTCTCGTATTCGAGGTTGTAGAGGCGGGTACGCAGCTCGGCCATCGCCTTGTCGAGGTTCTTGAGCTGGGAGCGCTCGTCCTGGCACTGTACCACGATGCCTGTGGGGATATGGGTCAGGCGGATGGCTGAATATGTGGTGTTCACGCCCTGTCCACCGGGACCTGATGAGCAGAAGGTATCCTTGCGGATATCGCTCATATTGAGTTCTATGTCGAATTCGTCGGCTTCCGGAAGCACTACCACAGACGCGGCAGAGGTATGCACGCGGCCCTGAGTCTCGGTCTGGGGCACGCGCTGAACGCGGTGAACGCCGCTCTCGTACTTCATCGTGCCATAGACCTTGTCGCCGGAAATCTTGGCCACGATCTCCTTGAAGCCGCCCATTGCGCCTTCGGACTGGCTGTTGACCTCAATCTTCCATCCCTTCTTCTCGCAGAACTTGCTGTACATACGGAAAAGGTCTCCGGCAAAGATGGCAGCCTCGTCGCCGCCTGTACCGCCGCGGATCTCGATGATGGCATCCTTGGAATCCTGAGGGTCTGCGGGGATGAGCAGCACCTTGATCTGCTCTTCCATCTCGGGAAGCCTGGGCTCGATGTTGCTGACCTCTTCGCGGGCCATCTCTTTAAGCTCCTCATCCTTCTCGTTCATAAGGATATCCTTCGCAGCCTGCAGGTCGTCCACCATTTTGGAATATTGCTTTCCTGCAGCAACGATAGGCTCGAGCTCCTTGTATTCCTTGTTCAGCTGAACGAACTTCTTCATATCAGCTATAACTTCGGGGCTTGAGATCTGTTCCTCCAAAGATTTGTATTTGGCCTCGAGGTCGGCCAGTTTCGAAAGTAAAGTATTTTCTGCCATTGAATCGGGATTAGCGTGCAAAAATACGCAAAATCTCGGGATTTTGCTAATCCATATCTATGATATGGGTGATGGCAGCCTGGGCGCAGATACAGCCGAACACTGCGGGCAGATAGGAAATGGTACCGACCTGGGATTTCTTGTTGGTCTCACCCTTCGTCTCGACGATGGCGTCGTTGTCCGGAAGTTCCTCGGAATACACCACCGGGAAGCCTTTTTCGATGCCCATCTTGCGGAGTTTCTTGCGCACGATGAAGGCCAGCGGGCAGTTGCGGGACTTGCTGAGATCAGTCATACGGACCTTGGTGGCGTCGTATTTGGCGCCGGCCCCCATTGAGGTCACGTGGGGAATACCCGCATTCACGCAGTACTGTATCAACGAGAGTTTCGGAGAAAGGGTGTCGATGGCATCCACCAGATAGTCCAGCTTGAAAGGGCCCAGCAGGTCCGCCACATTGTCGGACGTGAGGTACTCGTCGATCAGGGTCAGCTCCAGCGAAGGGTTGATGTCCTTCAGGCGTTCTGCCATCACCTCGACCTTCTTGCGGCCAATATTGCTGTCGAGTGCGAGCAGCTGGCGGTTCTTGTTGCTTTCGCTCACGCTGTCGCTGTCGAGCAGGATCATCCGCCCTACTCCGGCCCTTGCCAGCATCTCGGCTGCATAGGCTCCCACCCCGCCGAGACCTATCACGGCCACGACGGACGAGGCAAGCTTGCCAAGCTTTTCCTCTCCCATCAGAAGGAGGGTCCGTTCCTGCCAGGGAAAACTCATTTGATGCCTTTTGCCTTTGCTTCTTCCCAGAGCTCGTCCATTTCGCCGAGGGTCATATCCTTGAGTTTCTTGCCCTGCTTTGCCGCCTCTGCTTCGACATAGTTGAAACGGTTGCGGAATTTGCGGCAGGTGGTCTCAAGCGCGGTGTCAGGATTTAGGTCATAGAGACGTGAAGCGTTCACCATTGAGAACAGCAGGTCTCCGAGCTCGTTCTGGGCTTTTGCCTTGTCACCACCTTCCTCGTCCATAAACATCAGTTCGGTGCGGAACTCGGCGATCTCTTCCGTCACCTTGTCCCATACGTCTTCCTTGTTCTCCCAGTCGAAGCCCACGGCGCGGGCCTTGTCCTGCATACGGTAGGCTTTCAGTAGCGGAGGAAGAGTCTCGGGGACGCCGCCGAGCACGGTCTTGTTGCCGTCCTTCTCGGTCTGTTTGAGCTGTTCCCAGTTCTTCACCACCTGGCCTGCGGTCTCGGCTGCGACGTCGCCATAAACGTGGGGATGGCGGTAGATGAGTTTGTCGCAAAGCTTGTTGCACACGTCTGCGATGTCGAAGTCGCCGGTCTCAGAGCCGATCTTGGCGTAGAACACCACGTGCAGAAGCACGTCACCCAGTTCCTTGGCCATATTGTGAGTGTCGCCGCGAAGGATTGTATCGCTGAGTTCATAGACTTCTTCGATGGTGTTGGGGCGCAGGCTCTCGTTGGTCTGCTTGCGGTCCCAGGGGCATTTTTCCCTCAGGTCGTCCATTACGTCCAGAAGGCGGTTGAAGGCTTTAAGTTGTTCTTCGCGGCTGTTCATATCAGTATTATTATTTGCGGCAAAGTTATCAATTATATTTCATATCTTTGTTCGATTGTTATACGCATATTATCAACAACAAAACAATAATGAAAAATATCAAATTCATAAGCGCTGATGAAGCCGTGAAGGTTGTCAAGAGTGGCGACCACATCCATTTCAGCAGCGTAGCAAGCGCACCCCAGGTGCTCATCCAGGCCCTTTGCCGCCGCGGCGACGCAGGAGAACTGAAGAACGTCTTCATCCACCACCTTCACACTGAGGGACCCGCTCCCTACACTGACGCGAAGTATGAAGGCATCTTCTTCCACCAAGCCTTCTTCGTAGGCGGCAACGTCCGCAAGAACGTCCAGGCCGGATATGCCGACTACATTCCCATCTTCCTCAGCGAAACCCAGAAGCTCTACAGGGCCGGCGTCCTCCCCTGCGACGTGGCAATGATCCAGGTCTGCCCTCCAGACAAGCACGGTTTCGTATCACTGGGAACATCAGTCGACGCAACCCTTGCAGCCATCGAGTGCGCGAAGACCGTCATCGCAGTCATCAACAAGCACGTTCCGCGCAGCTGGGGCGAGGCCATCATCCCTCTTGACAAGATCGACCTCTTCGTGGAGGACAACACTCCCCTGGAGCCCGCCACCTTCACTGCTCCGAACGAGACCGAGACCAAGATCGGCATCAACTGCGCCAACCTCATCGAGGACGGTGCCTGCCTGCAGATGGGTATCGGTGCCATTCCGAACGCAGTGCTCGCACAGCTCGGCAACCACAAGAACCTCGGTATCCACACCGAGATGTTCGCCGACGGCGTGCTTCCTCTCGTGGAGAAAGGCGTCATCAACGGTGCTGCCAAGAAGATTGACAAAGGCAAGATGGTTTCCACCTTCCTTATGGGTAGCCAGGAAGTCTATGACTTCATCGACGACAACCCGATGGTTGCAATGATGGACGTGGGATACACCAACGATCCTTACATCATCGCAAAGAACCCGAAGGTGACCGCCATCAACTCTGCACTCCAGGTGGACATCACCGGCCAGGTGTGCGCTGACAGCCTCGGCACCAAGTTCTACAGCGGTGTCGGCGGCCAGATCGACTTCACCTACGGCGCAAGCCTCAGCGAAGGCGGCAAGGCCATTATCGCTATGCCTTCAGTGACCAACAAGGGCATCAGCAAGATCGCTCCCGTTCTCACCACAGGCGCAGGCGTTGTGACCACCCGCAACCATATGCACTGGCTGGTTACCGAATTCGGTGCAGTTGACCTCTACGGTAAGAGCCTCCAGGAGCGTGCGAAAGCCATCATCAGCATCGCGCATCCCGACCACCGCGAGGAGCTCGACCGCGCCGCTTTCGAGCGCTTCGGCCCTCACTACCACTTCGTTCCCGCTGAATAATCAGATTGAGCGCAGACAAAAAAAAAAGGGAGCCCGGAAGGCTCCCTTTTTTATTTCAACATCGGATTTATTTCACGGTCACCGCGCTGCCGATTGTAAATTCATAGCTGCCGGAAACCACTTCGAAACTTGCGGCACGCTGGCCGTTGCGGGTGGTGAAGCCTTTGAAAACAACACCCTCGCAACCGGTCGCGGAAGTGACTGAATCGCCGACCGGCAGATAAACAGTGGCAGCTGTGTTCGCAGGCACCGTGCAGCGGTATGAGGTCATCCGCCCTTTGTCAGCCTTCCAGGCACTCTTGATCGTGCCGTAGTTAGATTCGTAACTTCCTTCCAGGGAAGTATAGATGCCGGCGGCATTCGGCTGGAGCACGAAGTGCTGATAACCTGCCTCTCCTCGGCCGTGATCCGAAGTTATTCCGAGCTGGTACTCATACATCCACTGCCCCACTGCACCCAGTGCGAAATGGTTGAACGAGTTCATCGAGTTGGATGAAGGGTCGGAGAAAGCGTTGTCATAGGAGTTCCAGCGTTCCCACACCGAGGTGGCACCTTCAGTCACGGGATAGAGCCACGACGCGAAGTCGGTGCAGGTTATCATCCTGAAGGCTTCTTCCACATAGCCACCGCGTGTAAGCGCAGGCAGTATGTTGGGAGTACCTGAGAAGCCGGTAGTGATAGTCCAGGGCTTGTAAGAGCTTACTGATGTTCCGCCGGGATTCATATTCTGCGATGCCGGACCAGTGAGGTTTCTCTCAGCTTCGACTTCAGCAGGAGTCGGGCCGCTGGCATTGGGATCGGCAGCTAGCTGCGCAAGCCAGGCTTCGGCCTTGGCCTTGTTCTCGTCTGAGAAGCAGTTGAAGTTCAGAGGGGTCGCATAAGATGCCTGGGTATGGACGGTGTGACCGTTGAGACCACGGGTCTTGCCAGTGACGGGATTGACATAGGCCCTGTTCCAGTCGGCCTTGGCCTTGTCGTGCCTGTCTCTCAGGATGGCGGCATAATCGTCCCTGCCGATCGCGTCAGCCATTATGGCCGTAACTTCCATCATATAGATGTAGATGGCGTTGTTGACCAGGTCAGACGGAGTGCGGTTGTCGAGGGCCAGCCAATCCGCAAGGCCGGCAGCCTTAGAAGACAGGTAAGGATACTCGTCGCTGGTCTTGTAGAAAGCCATTCCGTTGAGCCAGTCCATCATCGTCTCGAGGTTCTCGCGTATGATCTGCTTGTCGCCGTACTGGATGTACATCTGCCAGGGAACCTGGCATACAGCGGCACTCCAGGTGGTTCCGGTGGCGAAGCTCGGATCGTCAGTGCGGTTGTAGGTAGGCACGGTGGAGCCAATTCCGCCTGGAACCTCCCTGTCGTTGCCGACACCCTGGTCAGCCCTGAGAGCAACCATCCACTGACGGTAGAAGTTCTGGGTGTTGGCATTGTAGATGCCGGTGCGGGTGTAGGCCTGCGCGTCGCCGGTCCAGCCCATACGTTCGTTGCGCTGGGGGCAGTCGGTCGGGATGGTGAAGAAGTTGCCGAGCTGACTGCGCTGGATGTTCTTGAACAGCTGATTCACGAGGTTCCCTGTCCTGCCGTCAGAGGTAGTTGCGAAGTATCGTCCGGTCGGTATCTCCGATGAAGACAGCACGAGGCCCTTGACATTCTCAAGCGGCAGCGGACCCACGTGCGAAGGAAGGGTCACCTGGACATACTGGTAGCCGCGGTAGGTGGCAGAAGGCTGTATTGTCACTGCCGAAGAACCGTCGGCGATATACATATCCATATCCATAGCGGCGCGGTTGGTTTCGAACAGGATATGGCCTGCCACATCGCGGCCTTTCTTGCCGAAACGGGCTACATATTCCTTCTTGTCACCCTTCAGACCGGGATAGACTTGTTCGCCGTAGGCGATGGTCACCTTGTCTCCAGCCTTGAGCCAGCCCTCGGGGATGGTGATGGACGGGACGCCCACCATATTCACACCCATATTGTAGATGTAGGTGTGGCCGTCAGCGCTGTGGACAGGCATTACCGCGCCGGCAGTAAGCACTTCGCGCAGGCGCACGACTTCATCATAGCGGGCCACGATGTCGAAGTCGATCCAGTCGCGCTTCTCGATACGCTCGGCATCGAGCCAGGTACTGTCGTCGAAACCGGCGAGCGTCCATCCTTCCACAGCCTTCGACGCGTCGTAGCGTTCTCCCTGGAAGAAGCTGCCGTTGCGCACGGGGCCGTCCTTGAAGGCTTTCCAGTCATCAGGATTAGATACGAAAATATCCTTGGTGCCGTCTTCATAGGTCACCACAAGTCGCGAAAGCAGGGCTTCGTAGTCCCCGAAGAAATTGAAATTGCCGGGAGTGAAGGTCATATAGCCGGTATACCAGCCCGAAGCCAGTTCGGCTCCCATCGCATTGCGGCCGCTCTTGAGAAGACCGGTCACGTCGTAGGTCTGGTAGGTGATGGTTTCGCGGTACTGGCTGTCCCCGGGAGCGAACCAGTCTTCCCCCACCCTCTGCCCATTGAGGAACAGTGTATATACTCCCATCGCAGAGGCATAAAGCCTTGCCTGCTTCACGGGTTTGTCGCCGAGGGTGAATTCGGTGCGGAGCATAGTTTCAGCCCCGTAGCTCGGATCTGCCCAGAAGCGCAGTTCTCGTGTGCCGGAGTTAACCACGGTAATGTTTCCGCCGCGCACGGTCACGCCTGGTTTCCCTTCAAACAGAGCATATCCAGGACCGTGGGTTGCGTCAAAAACCACTCTGTCATCGCTCTGGCCGGTATTCAGTATCCGGTAGTCCGAATAGACTACCTCAGAGCCCGGAGCAGCGGCAAACCCGACAGAATTGAGATTGGGGAATGAAGGATAGTTGCCTCCGCTTCCCAGCTTGCCGATGGTGAAGTTGGATGCAGAGCTGCGGGCGCCACCCGTCATTCCGACGGAGAACCCGCCTCCACCACCGCCGAAACCGCGGTTACGGGGAGGGTTGCTCATCACATCCTTGCCGTCAAGCGAGAAGTTTATGTTGCTCGCTTCCACGGTTATCTTCAGATGGTGTACATCAGACTTGCCCCTGGCAGAGAAGACTTCTTCCAGATTGCCTTGGGGGTACGCCGTCTTGCTAATGGTGACGAACGGGACGTCAGCCTTGTCTTCCTTGTAGTATCCAACGCGGAAAAGGCGGATTTCCTGTTTTGCGAAGTCGACGTCGACCTTGATGTAGCTCTCGGCAGACTGGACTCCGAAGTCATTCAGGAAACTGTTCTTCAAACGGATGTCATCGGCACCGAGTATGAACGAGGCCACGTCGCCCTTGACCAGTCTGAAATCAGACTCGATCTCGAAGAGAGCCTGGGAAGCGGCATCCAGCTTAAGCTGACGCACTCCGACCCAATCAGCACCGTTCCACGCGCTGATGCGGGGGTTCATAATGCCTGTCTCGAAACTGGTTGATACATCATAGGACTTCCCGTCCCTGTCCCAGACAGTGAGCTTGACGCTGTAGGATTTCTCGGCCTGCAGTGCGACACCCTGATAGGGAATGTCCACTGAACTGGCGCTCTCGACCCTGCCGGTATTCCAGAGTTCACTGCCGTCCACGTCGCGGACCACGGAGAGTTGATATGCGGTCTGTTTCTGTCCTCTCACGTCGGACTCCATCCTCCAGCTGAAGACGGGATGCCTGTCTTCCACCGAAAGCGGGCGGTCGCTGTGCTGGACCCTGAAATCCTTGATGGTTGTGGCTGCGAAGGCTGTCTGGCATATAAGGACTAGCAGCGCTATGCCGAATGATATCCGTTTCATATTTGCTTATTGTTTCAAAATGATCTGCTTGCCGAGCACGAGCTTGTCGCCTGAATCGTCGACAGTCCAGTACTGAGGCTTGCGGGGACCGTTGCCCTCAGAATGGTGTACGACATAGCGAAGTTCGCCGTCGAAGGTACGGAAGAGCATTCCGTGACCGGAGTTGTTGGCCAGGAACGGTTCCGGCTCCTGAACCCAGGGACCTGCGATGGTGCCTGACTCAGAGTAGCATACGACCTGCAGGTAGCGCTCCTTGCCCCAGGTAGACCAGAGCATTCCGAGCTTGCCTGTCTGTGTGCGGAACATCTGCGGACCGTCGGTCACCCAGCCGGGCATCTTGAGGCCGAAGGTGGCTTCGCCGAGGCTGTTCATCTCACCGCAAGGAGGGCACTCGGTAGCGCGGAACATAGTGACGGGCCACTCGGAGATGGTCTTGGTGAGATCCTTGGAGAGCTCGATGTAGTCCATAGTACCGTCGATCAGCTGTGTCCACTCGTGTACGAAGATCATATAGATATGGCCGTCCTCTTCATAGAGAGTACCGTCGATGCAGTCCCATTCATAGGGCTGGTAGTCGTAGCCGGGAGTGACAGAGAAGGGAACGAACGGTCCCTCGGGGCTCTCGGAACGGAGCAGATAGGTCTGGTTGTGAGGCACGTTGTAGCGCCTGGGGATTGCCTGGATGATCTCACTGTGGTCGCTCCAGGTACCGGCATAGTAGTAATAGTCGCCGATCTTGTGTATCTCCGCCGCTGCGGCGAAACCGGCTTTCTCGCACCAGGTGCCGCTGAGGTCGATCACGTTGTAGGGGCCTTCCCACATCACGAGGTCCTTGCTGCGGTACTGGCGTCCGCCGGAGCTGGTGAGGTAGTAAGTCTTGGTGGCCTCGTCGGCAAGGATGTAGGGATCGCTCATCGACAGGTCGTTGAAATGGACGGTGCGGATGCGGTTCTGCTCCTCGCGCATACGGCGCATACGTTCGGCCATTCCGGTGGTGTCACGGTTCGCGGGGGCCGTCATTCCGCCGCCGAAGTTGCGCTGGCCGGGATCGGCACGGGGCGCCTGCTCCACGGGCTGTATTTCTTTCTTTACTGGGGTACAGTCTACGGGTTTCTCCTTGCAGGAGACAGCAACGACTGCAAGCAGCAGTGTCATTGCGGCAATTCTCAGAAGTTTCATAGTTTTCAGGTTAATTATCGTTTAAATTTAGTCAATAGTTTCTTTACAATGTCCTGCATCGCGCCATAGTTCGCCTCCATACTTCGGAGCAGGGCCATCTGGGAGCGGGTCCGGACAAGGTTGTGCCCGGGATATCTGATCTTGTAGTAGGTGTCGCCGTCGATGTAGTCCATCAAGAAGCGCAGTACCTGTTCATAGGTGATATACAGCGGGGCAAAGGCCAGCCATTCCTTCTCGGAGGCTGTGAGGGTATCCCGGCGCTGGGACAGATAACCGTCCATATATGCTTCGTACATATCCAGCCTGAGGGCCACCTTCCCGTAATCGGGATCGTCCTCAACGGTGGCGTTGGCGTAAGAACGGATGGCGTCTCCCACATCGTTCAGGGATGTGCTGCTCATCACGGTGTCGAGGTCGATGGCGCAGAGGACCTCTCCGCTGCGTCTGTCGAAGAGGATGTTGCTGAGCTTCGTGTCGTTGTGCGTCACGCGAAGCGGCAGCACTCCGTCCTCCACCAATCTCCAGAAAGAGAGCATCCGGGAGCGTCTTTCCTCTACGAAAGCTATCTCGTCCGCCACTTCTGCCGACCGGCCGGCCTTGTCGGCCTTCAGGCTGCCGTCCCACTGGGTGAAACGCCAGCGGATGTTGTGGAAGCCTTTTATCACTTCAGCCAGCGGCTTGTCGAAATCGGCAAGCAATGCCTGGAAGCGTCCGATGCCGACGCCTCCCTGCCGCGCCATTTCGGGAGTAGATGCCACATCGTAAGTGACAGTGTCCTCAATGAAGACGCAGACTGCCCAGTACTCCCCGTCGGAGTCCAGATGATATAACTTTCCGTCCCTGGCGGGTATGACGGTAAGAGTCTCGCGCATAGGTTCGGCAACCTTCTGCTTGATGTGTGCGGTGACGGCGGCGATATTGTCCATCATCGCCGGCACATCGGGGAACACTGCCTTGTTCTTGCGCTGGAGTATGTAGCGCAGCGGACCGTCGGTCTTCACGACATAGGTGTCGTTGATGAACCCCTCCCCAAGAGGTTTTACCTCAACAGGGTTGCCGTCCAGTGCGAAACGGCGCGCTATTTCTATCAGGTCAGCCATCCTATTCCTCCGCGAATGCATATGAGAAACCATCTATCCTGTCCCAGGCTCCGCGTGTGAAGTCCGGCACTTCTACCGGTCTTCCGCCGTGCTTCATAGAAATGGCCGAGAGCTCGCTCACGCAGCACCATTCGGCAAGGTCGTAGACATCCATATCCAGAGGAAGCCCGTTGCGCAGGCAGTAGATGAGCCGGTAGTCCATTATGAAGTCCATACCGCCGTGACCTCCGACTTCCTTTGCCAGAGCCTCCAGTTCGGGAGTCAGTATGGGGCTGCGGTGCTGCTCCATAAATTCATCTAGTTTCTCGTCGGTGAGTACGGTCTCACCTTTCAGGTGCGCATAGTCCACGGCCTCTCCGGCCAGGGCCTCCTTCCTGAAGCAGAGCTGCTGGACAGGATATTTACCCGCATAGCCTTCCGTTCCCACGACCTGATACATACGGCTGTAGGGCCGGGGATTCATCACATCGTGCTCAATGAGGACCGTCTTGCCCTTTTCGGTGCGGATGACGGTGGTTGAGACATCGCCGTTCTCGAAGTCGCCGGGATTATCACCGCCGCGTGCGGCCACGTGCTTCGGACCGTTGAAAGCCCGGGTGTCCATCGCCACCAGAGTCTTGAGCCTGTCGCCGCGGTGGATGTTGAGCACCTGGCATACAGGACCGAAGCCGTGCGTGGGATATGCGTCACCCCTGTGCTCCTTGTTGAAGGTCAGTCGCCAGCTGTTCCAGTATTCGTCCCAGTAAGGGTCGAGATTGTGGCAGTATGCTCCCTCGGCGTGAACCACTTCGCCGAACAAGCCTTCGCGGGCCATCTGAAGGGTGGACAGCTCGAAGAAATCGTAGCAGCAGTTCTCGAGGATCATACAATGAAGGCGGGTCTTCTCAGCCATATTGACCAATGCCCAGCAGTCCTTCAGCGAGTAGGCAGAAGGCACTTCTATGGCTGCATGCTTTCCGTGCTCCATAGCATAGAGAGCCACCGGCACGTGATGCTCCCAGTCCGTGCATATATACACCAGGTCCACGTTCGGGTCCTCGCAGAGTTTCTTGTAGGCCTCCAGGTCGCCTGCATACTCAGCAGCGGCTGGAAAGCCAAGCTCGGCAAGGTCTTTCTGGGATGCCTTGACACGGTCAGGCTCGACATCGCAGATGGCAGTGATTTTCACGCCTGGGACGTAGGTATAGCGTACTACCGCATCGCTGCCCCTCATCCCGAGCCCCACGAAACCCACGCGGACGGTGTCCATCGCAGGGACGGCCAGGCCGAGGACATCGGTCTGTCCTTTCGCCCTGTGCGGCACGGAAGTGACTATGGTCCCGTCGGAATTGATCTTGTAACCGTCGTCAGTGTGGCGGTATGAGCAGCGCACGACGAGGAATAAAATTATCATCCAAGTGACAAAAGATCCTTTGCTCATTGCGGTATATGCTAACAATCATTCAAATTTAGCACAATAATCACTAAATTGCGTAGTCATTATACCGAACCGGCAATGAAAACCCTTGGAAATCTTCTCTGGCTGATCTGCGGCGGCCTGATAGTAGCCATCCTCTACTACATAGTAGGATTTTTGCTGTGCCTTACCTTCATCGGAATTCCCTTCGGAGCACAGCTTTTCAAATTCGGAACTTATTCCCTCTGGCCCTTCGGGCACCAGATAGTGGACCGGCCCGACGAGCCTGGCTGCGTGTCGGTAGCAATGAACGTCCTGTGGATAGTGCTCGGATGGTGGGAGATTGCCGTGATACACCTCATTTTCGGGGTTGTACTGTGCATCACCATCGTCGGCATCCCCTTCGGCCTTCAGCACTTGAAGATGATAATCCCTACCCTGCTGCCTTTCGGAAAGTCTATCCAGTGAGCATCGTACGTCAAATTAGTTTTATCGAATTGATGTTGCGGCCGCAGGCGGCTCCTTCGCGACGGGCCGAAAAGAGTGATGCCTCCGTGTAGGTATCGACATCGCAGACAGCTATGTTCGCAGGGGGGATTCCCGCCTCTTCCAGCAGCCACCGGTTGGCCTTGAAAAGGTCGATGTGATGGCCTCCCGACATCGGACTTCCGTCGCCCTGCCCCCGGAACGACCAGATCTCATCGACGGGAAATCCGGCCTCACGGAACTTGGCAACCACTTCCTCCCCTACCTGGAAACTGTCCGGACCTATGGCCGGGCCTATCACAGCCCGCATTCCCGAAGGCTCGCAGCCATACCGGTCGGTCATAAGCTCAATGGCCCTGTGGGAAATATGCTTCACGGTGCCTTTCCACCCTGCGTGTACCGCTGCGACAGCCCGGTGCACGGAATCGTAGAGCAACACCGGCACACAGTCGGCAGTACGAACTCCTATGGCCAGCCCGGGCACATTCGTCACGAACGCATCGAAGCCTTCCAGTTCTTCCCTGGTCATCCACCTTTCCACCACGGCGACCCGTATGTCGTGCACCTGATGTCCCTGGACGACAGGATACGGCAGCACGGAATCCCGCCTTGCAGTGAAAGCCTCTACGCCGGCCCCCAAGTCGTATTTCAACAATCCATCAGGCATATAACAAAGATAAGAAATATCCGTATCTTTACATCTGCTAGAACCATCATCATGCAATACAGAAAAGACAGAAACGGAGTGCAGCTCTCGGCCCTCGGATTCGGCTGCATGCGCTTCAGCCGCTCGGCGGGCTCGATCGATATGGCCAAGGCCGAGAAGCAGATCCTCGCCGCATACGAAGCCGGCGTCAACTATTACGACACCGCCTACATTTACCCCGGAAGCGAAGTGGCGCTGGGAGAAATCCTGGAGCGTAACGCTTTGCGCGACAAAGTCCACATCGCCACCAAGCTGCCGCAGTATATGATTCACCGCACCCCTGCGATTGAGAACTACTTCAAGGAGCAGCTCAAGCGCCTGCGCACCGACTATATCGACTACTATCTGATGCATATGATCACCGACTACGCCCAGTGGGAAAAACTGAAGAAGCTCGGCATCGTCAAGTGGATTGCCGGCAAGAAAGAGTCGGGAGCCATCCGCAACATCGGGTTCTCATACCACGGCAACACCGACCAGTTCCTGAAGATACTGGACGACTATGACTGGGATTTCTGCCAGATCCAGTACAACTATATGGATGAGAACAACCAGGCAGGCATCACGGGTCTCAAGGCAGCCGCCGCGAAAGGCATTCCCGTCATCATAATGGAGCCGCTCAGGGGCGGAAAACTCGTAAAGTCGCTGCCGTCCGGCGCAAGGAAAGCCATCGAATCCAATCCCAGGGGATGGAGCCCAGCCGAGTGGGGACTGCGCTGGCTCTGGAACCAGCCCGAGGTGACCGTGGTCCTGTCCGGTATGAACTCCGACGAGATGGTTGCGGAGAATGTCCGCACTGCCTCGGAAGCCGCGGTTGGAAGCTTCACCGCAGATGACAATGCACTTATCGAGGCCATCCGCAAGGAAATCCGCAAGACCGAGAAAGTGCGCTGCACTGGCTGCCGCTACTGTATGCCCTGCCCTCAGGGTGTAGACATCCCCGGAGCGTTCCTGTGCTACAACACAATGTATTCCGAGTCGAAGCATTCAGGCCGCTGGCAATATGCCCAGACCATATCGATGCGGGAGAAGCCGGCATTCCCAAGCCAGTGCATCGAGTGCGGCAAATGCGAGAAACTCTGCCCGCAGGGCATCGACATCCGCAAGAAGCTGAAGGAAGCCGACCGTGCGCTGAGGCCTCTTCCCTACCGGGTAGGAGTAGCGGTTGCACGGAAGTATATGTTCAGGAAGAAAACTAAAAACTGAGCGTACGTTCCGTCTCAACCCAGATGCGAACGTCCAGGTCCGGATCTTCATATCGGTCCGGAATCTCACGGTCCGACTTCCCGATGAAGCAGCGGCTGCACTTGTCGGATGCAAGAGCACGCAGGGCAGGCTGAACTCCAGACTCAGGTTTCCTGCAGAAAGGTTTGAACAGGGCATCAGCCAGAGGGTCGTACCAATGTCCCAGGTCAATCATATCTGAAGCCACGATGCCCGGGTCTGCCAGATTCACCCTCAGCGCCGGATACCGGCGGGCGAGTTCCATCGAAAACGATATCAGAGCCCTTTTGGCGCTGGCATAAGTCTTCAGCTGACGGAAATCCTTCTCAGCCGGATGGAGCGTCTGTTCGTCCAGTGGCACGAAACGCGTTGTAAGCGACACCATATTGACGATCCGTGCATCCTCCGGCATTTTCGGCAGCAACAGCCGCGTCAGCAGCCAGGGTCCGAAATAGTTGACGGCAAATGTGTTCTCCAAGCCGTCTTCAGTAATTGAATAGCCCTTCGAGATGACGCCGGCATTGTTGAAGAGAGCCGAGACCTCTCCAGCCTCAATGCCGTCGGCAAATTCCCGAACCGATGCCAGGGAAGCGAGATCAAGCTTCCTGATGTCCAGTTCAGCTGAAGGAACGCGGGAAAGGATGTCAGCCTTGACCGCTTCGGCCTTCGCGAGGTTGCGGCAGGCCATAATGACAGGTATTCCCTGAAGGGCGAGAGCCTCTGCGGCTGCCGCTCCCATACTGCCCGTGGCACCTGTAATTATGGTTTTGGGGTTCATTTCCACCTTTTCTCTGCAGCCTCAACCTCTTTGCGGAGTTTCTCCGGCAGGTTGGCCACACAGGTATTGCATTTCATTTCGAGGGTGTACATACGGCCGATGCAATAGTTTGAATGGCCGCAGGGGCTGCAGTCAATCTCGCCACGCTGAAGTTTCCTGACGAAGTCGGTGTCGCGCACCAAAGCACGTGCCACCTGCAGGCCCTGAAAGCCGGCTTCGAGCACCTCCTCCATCTTTGCACGGGACACAAGTCCGCCTACATATATCAACGGCAGTTTCACGGCTGCCCGGAACTTCCTGGCATCATCGAGGAAATAACCTTCTTTATAGGGCACGGTCGGAATCATTATGCGGCCGAAACAGCGGACAAGAGCCTTCAGCCACCAAAATTTGCGCAGGTCCATATAATGGGCCAGCGTCTTGAGAGGCATCGCTCCGCGCATCACCTCCATCGGCGCCTTGCTCACGAAACCAGCCGAAAGCACGATGGCGTGGACACCCAGACGCTCCAGCTCGCGCGCCACTTCCAGGCATTCCTTCTCCTGCATTCCGCGGCGGAAACCGTCGTGCATATTCATCTTCACTATCACGCCCATATCGTCTCCGGCGGCCTCCATCACACGTGCGATGACGCGGCGCATAAAGCGCATCCGGTTCTCCAGCGAGCCGCCGTACTCGTCGTGACGGTGGTTGGTGTAGGGCGACAGGAACTGGCTTATCAGATAGCCATGGCCTGCGTGGATTTCCACACAGTCGAACCCGGCATCACGGGCCAGGTTCACGGCCTTGCCGAAATCCTCCACCAGAGAATCTATCTCAGCCACCTTCAGACCCCGCACAAAGGTCGGTGAATAGAGGTTGAACCCGCTTGAAGCTCCTACCGGCATACACCCGCAGGTGGCGCGGTGGGTCATATTGCCGCAGTGGCCGAGCTGGATGGAGCACTTCGCTCCGGCAGCGTGCACATCGTCGGTGATCTTCTTCAGGCCGGGTACGATCTCTTCGCGCATCCAGAGCTGGCCGTCGAACGAAAGGCCGCTGCGGTTAACGGAAGCATAGGCCAGAGTGGTCATTCCCACCCCTCCGCGGGCCACTGCCACGTGGTAATCGTGCAGGTCCTTGGTCGGGCTGTTGCCATAGGCCATATTCTCAAAAGCGGCAGATCGGATGACGCGGTTGAGCAGCGTCACAGGTCCTATCGTAACCGGCGTAAAAATCGGAGAATTCTGAGGCTCAGTAGTCATATCAATAGATAAATGGCAGTATGCGTTTCACACGGCTCGTATCGAGTTCGTCCGGGAATTCACGGCTGTACAGTTCATAGATCCGCGCCGCCCTCGGAGCCAGGTTGGCGAAGGTCCAGAGCGCAAATACCGCTCCGGCCCAAGACCAGGTAAGGAAGGCGAATCCCACCCACTCCATAAACTCGCCGAAATAGTTGGCACTCGTCACATAGCGGAACATACCGTCCTTGGGAAGATAGTGGGCGGTGTCGCCAGGTTCCCGAAGGTTGCGGATAATGCCGTCCGACTGTATGTTGACGTACATTCCGACAAGGAAGATTATGGTTCCGGCTATGAACGGCAGGCTTCTCAGCCAACTGGCAGGATAGAACTCGGCAGGCGACACATAGAAGATCCATCCTCCCTGCATAAAGGCGTTGAGGGTGTTGAAAACAGCACCCATCAGCACGATGGACAGCGGCATACGGCTGTGGCCGCGCAGCTGATGCGGGAAGATGAACGAACGGTGGAAGTAGTGGGCCTCGAAAAGAAGCAGGAACACCAGCCGGACACCGTCTGCCCTGCGGTCGGAAAACCACCAGAGAGCCAGCATTGCGATGAACACCGGCACTTCCATCAGGAACCAGCCCAGATGGTTGTCGAGCGACGGTCCCCACTTCGGAGTGTAGAACTTGCCGTAACCGGCATCCACGAAGTAGAGCGCTACGAAGACTATCACGGCCACGATGGCCATTCCTATCAGAAAGAGGTTAAATGTATGTGGATCGAACATAATCTGATCAGTTATCGGGGATATTCCAGCCGGATATTGTCCACCCAGAGAGTGTTGCCGAGTTCACCTATGAAAGCACCGTGGGAGCCTGCCATAATCTGCAGCACGGCGTGGGTTACGGGAGCGTCAGCCTCGTCCCAGCCTTCTTCGGGAATAGGCTTTTTCTGTCCGCGGCTGTTGACGGCATACAGCCTGCTGTCGCCCTGGAACAGTCCCATATATGACTTGTAACCGGCCTGCTTGCTGGCGTCGCCATATATTACGGGAACACTCACTGCCGTCCTCCAGCCGCCGGTCGTCGCATCTATGCGAAGCACTGCCGTTCCTACACGCTTTACGTGGATAGTTCCGTCGGCATCCTCCCAGCGATGCTGCAGCAGGAGCACCACCTGGCAGGGGTCCTTACCCGGGAAGGTCTGCTGCTTGAACGTCGTTCCTTTGGTAAGGGTGCCCGATGCGGGCAGCTCTGCCTTATAGTCGAGCAGAAGAGCCGAAGGCCGCTTGGAGAACGGGATCCCCCAGTCCATAAATGCATAAGGGTTGCGCACGCCTGTCACAGGCTCAAGCATCTTGCCCCAGTAGAGCGCTCCGGTAGCCAGCACGTTGATCTCCACCAGACCTGCGACCTTGCAGGAAGCGAAGCGGGTGGTAAGCCTTGCGCATTTGCCGCTCGGGCCGTTGTCAGGCTCCACCGTAAGGCTGGTCTTCGTGATTCCCGAAACCTTTGCATAGGCGTTCGATGAAGCCCAGATGGTTCTTGAATAGTCGTAAGGGGCAGTTTTATTTATCGTTTCGTCGGGGCCGACGACATATATGGTCTTGACTTCACCGCCAAGGATGGATGATTCCTGGATATGCCGTACGGTCCAGTGCTCGAAGTCGCCGAAAGGCACGGTCTCCACCCTCTGGGCATTTGCCTGCAGCAGACTGCAGAGCAGCAGGATGACGGCTATTTGAATTTTTTCCATAAGGCAGCTTCGATTGGAGCCGGCAGAAGGGCTATCAATGCCGGCAGGTAAATGTTCATAAAAGACGGACTGATGAGACGGCGGCCGCGGAACATACCGCGCAAAGCGCGTGCCACCAGCCATTTCGGCGTCCGGATGACGCCAGTGCGAACTCCGAGGCGCATCCATTTCTCGCTCAGACGGTAGAGAGGAGTAGCGATAGCGGCAGGACAGACCGTAGTCACGCCCACGCCATAGGGCTTCATTTCGAAAGACAGCGAACGTCCGAAACTCCTGAGATATGCTTTTGTGGCAGAATAGACCGTGATGCCGGGTGCCGGAATGCGGGCTGCCATCGACGACATTATCAGGATATGACCGCTGCCGCGCTTCTTCATCGCATTGCCGAACAGGATGCAGGTGCGTGTCACTGTCGCCACGTGAAGATTCAGCATTGCCTGCACGCGGCCTAGGTCTTTCATTTCCAGTTCCTTGAAAAAGAACATCCCGGCATTGTTGACCACAATGTCGGGAAGGATATTCTTTTCTTCCACGCACCAGGTGTAGAGCTGGTCCGCGGAGTCTGCCTGCGCCAGGTCCTGGAAACGGACCGTAACCTCAACAGGATACTGCCTGCGGAGTGCCGCAGCGGCTGTATCGAGTTCGTCCTGACGGTTGCTCACGAGTATCAGGTCATACCCGCGCTCCGCCAGCTGCCTCGCATATTCCAGCCCCATTCCGGAGCTTCCGCCTGTTATCAGTGCAGTCATCCGTGCAAAGATAATCATTTTCAGCCTTTTCGATTGATTTGAAATATGTATCTTTGGCCCTATGAAACAGAAGTTCCACTCATTCTCCGGGCGCCTGATGCGGCGTATAATCCTGGTGATGCTCTTCACGATGGCCATCACTTCTTTCCTGATTGTCATTTTTTCTGCAAGTGGAACGGTATCGGTGTTGAAAGACCATTATCGTGACATCCTCAATATGGCCAGCGAGAGGACAGCCGGAATGTTCAGGGTTGTGGAAATATCATCCGCCAACAATATCGATGAAATTTACAAGCATCTTTCCGACCCTGATCAGGTAGCATCAGCATTGGTGAGTGAATTGCGGCTCAACCCCCATATCACCGGCTGCGGGATAGGATTCATCCCTGATTATTACCCTTCCAAAGGGCACTGGTTCGAGCCATACGCAAGACGTTATGATGACGGCAGCATAGATGTAAAGCAGATTGGCTCAGGGAGCCACGACTATTTTTCACAGGAGTGGTACCTGAAAGGCCTGGCCAGCAGTGATGAAGACGGCTACTGGTCCGAGCCCTATTTTGATGAATCCGGGGCCGGCAATATGATTTGCTCATATGTATTGCCCGTACGGGATAAAGAAGGCAAAGCTGTCGGAGCCTTTGGCTCTGACATGTCGCTCTCCTGGCTCACCGAACGCCTTCAGGAAGTCACTTACAAATCTGAAGGGATCGGTGTCAAAAAAGGGTCGCAGCAATTTGACCAGCGCATTTACAGTTTCATTCTTAGCCGCAGAGGCGATTACATCTCCCATCCGGATCCAGCACGCATCTTGAAAGACAACTATTTCAATCATATCGGCGGCAAAAACAATGACAGGTACATCCAGATCGGCCAGGAAATGATGGAAGGAAAGAGCAATGTCAGGATTGCTGATATTGACGGCATCCGGTCGTATGTCTTCTATGCTCCGCTGCACGACAGCGGATGGTCGATGGGAGTTGTGGTGCCGTTCAAGACCATCTGGGAGCCCGGAAAGGTATTGGCCATAATCATCCTGCTCCTCCTGGCGCTAGGCCTTCTTGCCGCATTTTTCCTCATCCGCAGGGCTATCCAGCATACGACAAAACCTTTGAAATATCTGGCCCGTTCGGCGGAACAGGTGGCCGAGGGGCATTTCGACACGCCGCTTCCCAAACTTCACGATTATGACGAAATCCACCAGCTGCGCGATTCGTTCGAACATATGCAGCACGCCCTTGCCAATTATATCGATGAGCTTAAGGACGCCACTGCCCAGCAGGCCTCGATAGAGCAGGAACTTGACATCGCCCGCAAGATTCAGATGGCGATGCTGCCGGCTGAGATTACACCCGAGCAAGGAAGGGATGACATCGACCTATCCGGACGACTTACCCCTGCCAAGGCTGTGGGTGGCGACATCTATGACTATTTCATCAAGGATGACAAGTTGTTCTTCTGCATTGGAGACGTATCCGGAAAGGGCGTGCCCGCATCTCTGGTAATGTCCATCACCGGAGCGATGTTCCGCACGCTTGCCAACAGCAATGACAGTCCGGCTGAAATAATGAAGGAGCTTAATGACAATATGTGCAAGCGCAATCAGTCGATGATGTTCGTCACTTTCTTCATCGGAATCCTTAACCTAGCCGATGGCAAGCTGGTTTATTGCAACGCCGGCCACAACGCTCCCGTCATCATCGGCGCTGCCGCCAAAGCACTTGCAGTGAAGCCCAATATTGCAATCGGCATAAACCAGGGCTGGAAATACGTTCAGCAGGAAGCTACTCTCAAGCCCGGCTCGTCGCTGCTGCTCTACACCGACGGCCTCACCGAGGCTGAGAACCAGTCGCACGAACTGTTCGGAATCGAAAGGTTGCTGAAGGCTGCCGAGGGAGCCTCAGACTGCCAGTCGGCCACTGCCATCATCGACGAGATATCCGCCGCCGTCCACACCTTCGTAGCCGGCGCCGAGCAGAGCGACGACCTCACGATGCTGGTCATCAGACGCTAATCTAGAACAGCATATTCCACATTGCGTCCTGAGCACGTTGGCTGTGAGCCGCATTCATCTTACCGAAATTCCACTTGACACCGAATAGGACGTATCTGCCCATAATGAGGCGGTAGCTGTCTTCCACATAGTTGGCTGTGACAGTATGGGTAAGATTCCTGGTCTGGTTCAGGATGTCGTGGACTTTGAAACTCAGGTTGAAAGCCCCGATGTTCTTGGAGATCTCTGCGTTCCATCGCCACTCCGGCTGGCCGTATCCATTCGAATAGCCCTTGTAGAAGGCGTATGCAATGTCTGTCCCAAATTCGAATTCGTGCTTGGTAATGTAGGAACTGCCCGCTGTCAGGCGTGTGTCCAGCGTATTCATATTGACACTCGGGTCCAGGGAGTAGCGGGCTATGTAGCCATTGGTGTTGACTCCCACATTGAAGGAAAAGCGATCCTTGTTGTATCTGACATATATGCTTGCATCCGGGCTGAAAGTGCGTGTGGAACTTTCCGAGAAACCGCTCTTCCCACTGTAGAAACGGGTACCCGCCGCATCGCCCCAGAATCCTGCCATAAATGAAGAGTAGTCGAAGTTGTCCTTGTCCAGCCCCGGTAGCGTTTTCCTGGCCTGATAGCTCACTGATGAGACATAATTCGCGTATCCGCTGAGCGTCAGAGACCAGTTCTTCTTGGTATCGAGCGGTGTTGTATAATTCACATTGACGGTCATAGATAGACTGGGCTTCTGCGAATTAACGGGGATAGAATAAAGTATGCCGTCAGTGTCGTACCAGCGGGCATAACTGATGGGGGATTCGTAAAGCTGTCCATAGAAATACACCATCAGAGTGGAGAATTTCTTTGTGTTGTTCCGGGTCCAGTCGCTGCTGAAATAGGTCTGGGTATATGGTCTCAGGTAAACATTGCCCAGACTGAGCCTCGACGGATCGGTGATGTTCAGCACCGGCAGCATCCGGGATGATGAGGGGCGATCGCTATAGCCGGTGACAGTCAAGTACAGTCTGTCCATCCCTTTGCTGTGCTGGAAGCGGATATTGGGAACAATGTGCCAGTTCCATTCATCCTTTCCGGTCGTTTCTTCTATACCGTGACTCTTGGAGTATGTCTCGTTCAGAAGGCCCAGGACGCGGCCACCAAGGGTTATCCAGCTTTGCCCTCCAAACTTGTACTGGACTGTCATTCCATATTGCTGTTCAATTGAATTGTTCCGGCTCACCGAACTGTAATAGTCGTTCCTCCCGGCAGCATCAAAAGCGTCCCTGACGTTATCGCGCTTCGAGACTTCTATCATTGCCATAGGAGAAATAGTCCATTTATCGCCGAGTGGCTCAGTGTATGTAACAGAACCCTGGAACCAGGAATTATAACCGTCGGAATCATACCTCATAGCCCGGATGTCTTTCCCGCCCGCCATCGTCAGCAGGGAAGTCTCGTCACTGCTGCCATTATTGAAATCATAAGTAGCATACGAACCCAATTGCAGGTTGCGGCTCTTCTTTCCTCCCAGATCCCGGATAGTCATATCGGCATCATACCCGGTGTAGGCACTTTCCGAAAGGCTGTGAGAGGCATTTTCTGAACTGTTGACAAAAGTCCCCTCACGGAATGTTTCAGAGGAAGAGTTCGCTGAGCTCTCAGTCCTGCTGAAATTGAACGAAGGCCTGAAGTGGAACCAGACCTTTCCTTCTTCTTTTTCAAACTCCATATTGGCGCTCACGGCGTTTGCGTACTGTTTGCCGGAGTTCTCAGTTGAAGACTTCAGATTACCGTCATCCTGATAAGTCGTCCTGTCAGTCTTGGAACCGGAATCGGTGTCTGTATACTTATAGTTTACACCTGCCGTAGTTTCAACCCCCTTGATGCGGGAAGTGTTGACATTCACGCCTGCCTGGGCAGCCGAAGATAGACCCTGGTTCAACTGTGTCATTTCTCCATCATCGCCCGAAATCATTACGACCACATTGGAATCATCGATATTCTGCCCGTTCGCTATGACGGTAAGCTGATCTTTTTCGCCGTACGCTGACAGCAGTGCGTTTCCGTTCCAGAGCAGGCCGCGGTCATCGCGGAGGGGATTGTCATCGTCCTTGTCACCAAGTGTAGTACCTGCTTTCAATCCCAAATTGCCGAACCAGCCTTTCTCATATTCTTTTTTCAGCGCCACATCCAGCACCTTCTCACGGGAGCCATCCTCAAGGCCGGTAGCCCTGGTAGCCTCCGACTCTCGGTCAATCACGCGAATCTTATCCACGACAGCTGCCGGAAGGTTGTTGAGGGCCGTAGACTGGTCGTTGAAGAAGAAGGTCCTTCCCCCTACCGTGAGTTTGTCAATTTCCTCGCCATTGAACTTCACCTTGCCATCTTCTGTTATCTCCATACCCGGCATTCGCTGCAGCAGGTCTTTCAGCATAGCATTGGCCCCAACCCTGAAAGAAGATGCATTGAATTCCACCGTATCCTGCTTCACGATGATGGGATTGCCTACATCCGAGATTGTGGCTGCCTGCAGGAACAGTTCATCCTGCTGCAGGCGGATCGTTCCGAGGTCAACCTCGCTGTCGCGGAAGTAGCGCTCGGCAACGAAGGGCTTGTAACCCATCATCTCCACGTGGAAGACATAGCTGCCATAGGGAACCTCGTCGAGCGTCGCTTCGCCTTTTGCGTCGGTAATTGTGAAATTGGTAATTGTTGTATCCCTGGATGGTATCACATAGACAGAGGCAAAGGGTATCGGCTCGCTTGTAAGTGAGTCCAGCACCGTAGTCTTGATTTCGGACATCCTCCCCTGAAACAGGCTCTCGTTGATTATGACCACCTGTGCTCTCGCTGCGATGCAGGACAGAGACAGAAAAAGCATTGAGGCAAAGAATCGTTTCATCGGACTTGTTTATCTTACTTGGAACTCTATCGGAATGGAAAGGAACTGAGGAACGGGTTTGCCGTCTGACATTGCCGGCTTGTCCCATCTGGGAGAACTGGAAACGATGGAGAGTACCATAGCATCCAGCTCTTCGCAGACATTCTCAAGTATCTGGACATCTTTCACGTTACCATCAGTGTCGACAACGAAGCCGACTTTCATGGTACCTGTATGCGTACATCCCTCGGGATATCTGATCTGCCTGTTCATCCACTTGACGAAACTGCTCATCTCGCCGTCGCGGAATTCCGGCATTGTGTCCGGCTCCACCAGATATGACTTTTCCGGCTCTTCTTTCTTCTTTCCGTAGCTGACTACTACGATTCCATCCAGTTCCTGCTGCTGCTTGAGTTCAATGATGATGACACCGTTGCTTGCCTTGTCGCCATACTTTTCTCTGGAGGAAGTATCTTTCAAAACCGTCATTGACTCGATCCGGTCGGGATCGATCTGCCTGAATTCTTCCTGCGTAAGCTCTCGTTCGCTGCCGTTTGCCATATGGATTATCACCAATGGCATGTTTTCTTCCTGAACGGCGTTTCCCTTCAACACAATCTTTACGGTATCAGCTGCCAATTGCACCTTATCTCCATAATTCACACTACCCTTGACCGTAGGCACATAGACGGTTCGAGCCTGCAGTCCGAGGGCCAGGCACACAAGCGGGAGCATATAGAGAGCCCTCCATCCTCTTGCGAGAGGAGATTTTGATTTCGACATCATAGTGATACGATCCTTGAGGGTACTGTGATTAAAGCTGTTTGCAACTGAGTAGCCGCTCTTGCAGACAGCTTTTCTTATCAGCAGATACTGGTAGTCTTTGATGTCGGCGCCACTGCGGAGCACGGCATCGTCTGCTTCATATTCGTGAAGCTCCTGCAGGTCGCTGCGGAGCATCCAGATGGCAGGGTTGAACCACTGCAGGGCAGAGAGAATATCCACCAGCAGCAGTTCGACTGAATGGCCGTTGCGGACATGGGCCTTCTCGTGGGCTACGACAGTGTCGTGAGGTGCTTCCCAATCCCGTTGAGACAGGACGATATACCGCATCCAGCTGAAGGGGTCGATGTCGCGCCCGGTCACGATGATTTCTGTACCATCATCTTCCTTCACGGGTTTTCCGGTGCGTACAATGTGCAAAATGGATGCGACCGACACGGCGAGGCGTATGAGAACGATTGCGGTCCCACCCCAGAAAAGCGTGAAAAGTGCGATGTGCCACCAGGGCTGGGAAGTCGCGGCACTGGTTTCATTGAACACAGCCACCCCTGTGAAGACATTCCCTGCCGCAGCAGATGCTTCCATCGGCTTGCGTATGGTAATGATGCAGAGTGGAAGGACGCAACTGAGCACCGCTGTCCCGACAAGGACAATCCTATTGAAGCGGTGGAAGGTTTCTTTCTTGAGAAGGAAACGGTAGAAAAGATAGAAGACCAGCAGTGCAGCCGCCACCTTGCCTTCATAGACAATGAAGTCCATCATAGCTATTTCTCCTTTTCAATGAGGCTGATGAGTTCCTTCAGTTCCTCGACCGAAATCTTCTCTTCCTTTACAAGCGCAGAAACAGCATTGATGTAGGAATTGTCGAAGTACTTGTCTATGAGGCCTGTCAGGGTATGCTGCTTATACTCCTCGCGAGTCACCCTGGCAAAATACTGATATGTGGGACCATAGGCTTTGTGGTCGATGAAGCCCTCGTCCTGAAGCGTGCGGACCTGGGTGCTCAGCGTGCTGAAATGGGGCTTCGGTTCCGGGTACAACTCACGCAGTTCCCTCACGAACAACGGACCCTTATCCCAGAAGTAGTTCATAATGATCTCCTCTTTCTTTGTCAGTTTCTTCATAACGCAACTAAACTTTTTGCGAATATAGCTAATTTTTTTAGCCATACAAATATTTTTCTTAATTGTCCTATTTGAAAATCGGAGCGCAAGGCGAGTGTCTTACAACTCGCTTATGTGGCAATCCACTTGCGCTCCGCGGCGATTTCGGCTCAGAGCGCAAGAGATTAAGCGTTTTACGGGCTTTGGAGGACGTTTATATGCGCTGCATTTTTCAGTTTGATGACAAGTTTTTGTTGTACATTTGTCATCGAGCAGCCACTAGAGGCGCTGGGTATGAAGATGAAGATTAATCAAGAACTGCTCGGGCAGATCACATCTGATCTGGGACTTGACAGACCCTTTGTCAAGGGACAGAAAATCATTATCAGAGATTGCTGGCATTTCAGCACCGACGGTAACGCTGTCGATGCAATGTTTTATGATGAAGATGACTTCATCGTCGGAATGAACAGGATCTACACGACCGTGAGATGCTACAATGTCATCATTCTCGCATTCTCACTGATGGATACCCACATTCATTTTGTTTTGTATGGGAAGTTTGACGATTGCAACAGATTCATTCACGACTATGTTCGCAGGACATCCTGGTATATGTCTGTCCGTCGCAGTGAGAAACATAAGTTTGACAATGTACCCATCAATTGTCAGACGGTCAGCGACGATTATTACCTTAAAGTTGTCATCTGTTACGTGATCAAGAATGCACCCGTGGGTGGCATATCTTATAATGCACTTGACTATCCGTGGTCAAGTGGTCCGCTTTATTTCAGACGTCCGGGACTGTGGAGCAGCCCTCATTGGTCGGATAACCTCGGAAATCTTGCTGGCACCGATGGCATCGGAGTCGGTCAGTTAAGGCAGATTCTTAAAACCAGGATACTTCCCGATGAGAATGTTCCAATGGCAGGATCCATTGTATTCCCTGGGTTTTATACCGCATTTAAAATTGTCGAGAAGCTATTCAAGTCTTGCAAGAGTTTTAATTACTTCATGTGCGTATCCAAGGAAGATGATGTAGATTCCCGTGGAGGGACTATCTCACACCTTACAGTACCCATGCAAGAGATGAGGCAGCACAAGAGCGAAGTATGCCAGGAATTGTATGGTGTCAGCAATGTCAAGACGCTGAATATGCAACAAAGGCTCAAACTTGCCCGGACATTGCGCAGCAGGTACAACAGTTCGTTGAAGCAGATTATTCGGTTGTGCGGCCTTGTGTATGATGAAGTAAAGGACTACTTCACGTAAATCCTTCTGCCCGCTGAGCAACCCAAAAATCAGAGAGCAGGATCAAATGCTCAAGAATGCGCTAAAACGTGATATTGTTTGCTCTCTGCGCCAAAAACGACTCACACCGCAGGAATAAAAAGCATACGGGTTCTGGGGAATGGTATGATCTGCTCTCCGATTTTCTGGTTGATGAAACCAGCTGTCACCTGACTCTGACAAAGTGCCTGTAGTCGCTTCCCCAGGTGCCTTTGGAGTAAGTGGTGCCTTCCTTCTGCCACTCCATCTCCTTTCCTGTCAATTTCACGATCTTATATGTGACGCTCGTCATGTCGGACATTTCCGGATTGATGGTTATTGTGTTCTTGTCCGTCAGTTCGAGGGAGTAATGGCCGCTGTAGTCGTACGATCCGCCGCCAAGGGCGTTATATAGATGAAGCTGGTAACTGTTGTTTCCGTCAAAAGTATATGTCACCGAGCCGTCCATTGCAAATACCGTCGGGTCATACTGCTCGGTCCAGGTGCCTTCCAGCTTGCTATAATCGATTGTACGTTCCTGGTCGAGTTTCTCACAACCGCTCAGCCCTGCCACCAGCATCGCTGCGCAAATCACTGTCTTCAATATCTTCATTGCGTTTTTGTTTTGTTTTCGTTTGTCTATAAAACACACAAAAAGCAGAAATACGTCTCCAGTGGTTTTATTCTTTTGTGCTCCTGCCATCCATAAATTCCGGACGGCGGGCGCGTTTTACCCCCTTTTTCGCTCCTGCCGTCCGCGATTTTGGGACGGCGGGAGCAATTACTCATTCTTCAGCGCCTCCGCCGGATTCATCCTGGCGGTCTTAAGGTAGTGATACAGCACCACGGCGGCGCATAGCAGCCCCACAATCACCAGCGCCAGCAGGAACACCCCCGGCATAAAGCCCACCCTGTGCGCGAACTGCTGCAGGTAATACTTCACCACCAGCCAGCCGATGGGCGCCGCAATCACATAACAGATGGCCACCGTCCTAAGATACAGCATCAAGCCCTCCGAAGTAATCTGGCCCATATCGGCCCCGAACACCCGCTTCACCGAAATCTCCATCCGCTTGTACTGCACATCCATCAGCACCTGGCCCCAGATGCCCACCAACGAGAGCAGCACTGCCAGCAGGGAGAACAGCCATACGGCCAGCCGCAGGCGCTCCTCGCCGCTGTAAAGGTTCTTGCCGATGGCATCGTAGAACTGCACCTCGTACGGCATCGTAAGGTCCATCTCCCGGAGGATGTTCCCGATTTTATCGGTGGCTGCCAGACGGTCCGCCCCCTCCGTAAGCCGGATATATGCGAACGGCATCGAGTGTCCCTTGCTGGTATGCACCTGGAACGCCACAGGAGAATCAGCCTTGCGCATAGAAGTGATATTCACATTATTGACGAAGCCCACGATTGGAGTCTCGCCATCCATTCCCCCTGTGTCCATATCAGCACCATATGACTGCATATCCGATGTCAAAAGGTATGGGCCGAACTCGCCTTCGTTGAAATCCCGGCCTTCAAGCACCTCCAGCCCCAGCACCTGCGGCAGGTTCCAGCTGCAGTATATCATACTCATCAGAACCTCTCCTTCACCGAAATCCGCACCCTGCGTGCTATAAGTATCCGAGCTGCCGATGAGATCGTTCGCATAGGCCACGTCCTTCACCTCCGGAAGTGCGCACAGCCTCTCCCGCAGCCAATCGGCCTTCTCCCGGCCGTTCTCGCCACCGATATTCACCACCGCCAGGTTATTCTTGTCGTAGCCGCAGGGATACTCCTGCATGAACTTGCTCTGACGCTGGACGAACAGAACAAAGATGAGCAGCGCAGTTGAAATAACGAACTGCACGCCCACCAAAATGGTCCTGAGGTTCTTTCCGGAGGCCGACAGGCCATAGTTGCCCCGCAGGATCATCGCCGGCTGGCCCGATGTGGAATAGATGCCCGGCCAGATACCGGCAATGAAACCGGTGGCCACCGCGACCGTCCCGACGAACAGCAGCAGGCCCCAATGCTTGCCGAAGGAGAAGGACTGCATCAGCACGCCCCGGGTCAGCAGCGCATCGGAAACCGGTCCCAGCAGCAGGGCGGACACCCCAAAGGCGCAGATGCACCATATCACCGCCTCCGCCACCACCAGGGCACGCAGCCTCCGAGTCGAAGACCCCAGGATCTTCTGCAGGTTCACGCTCCGGATGCGCAGCGGCGTCAGCGCCACATAGAAATTGGTAAAGTTGATCAGGCCGATGCCCAGGATCAAGATAGCGATGGCAATGAGCAGAAGCAGCTGCGAACGGCTGCCGCTCTTATAGACATTACCCTCGTTCCGGAAGTATATGCTGGTAAGCGGCACCAGCTCGATGGGCGTAAGCCAGTCTCCTTGCGGAGGAAAGTCGAAATGGTCGTTGAACTCATCGGCTACAGCCTGAGAGTTGCCGGCATCATCCAGCAGCAGATAGCAGACGAAATTGGCTCCCCCATAACTCCCTTTCTGGACATCGCCGACGGTCAGGTACAGGTCATTCCCAAGTTGTGTGTTCGTCGGGAAGTCCTCATACACGCCGGTCACAGTTATCTCGCGGGGGACCTCCATATACTTGGCGTCCGTCTTCAGCAACTTGCCAATCGCCCGTTCTCCCGGGAACAGGTTTTCCGCCAGCGACTGGGGAATAATCACCGAATTGGGACCTTCCAGCGCGTGTGAATCGCCCTCGATCATCTTGATGCCGAACACGTCGATGAAACGCTCCGACACGAACTTCAGATCACGCTTGTAACCGATGGGATCCTTTCCGTCTTCTGCCACTGAGAAATAGATCTCACCCAGGAACGGCATATACGTACATCCCGCCTCGATGTGGGCCGACGAGCCGATGATATCGTCGGCAAAGCCTCTCGGCAGGATATTCCTGAACAGCGTCTCATCGCCTTTCTTATCGGCCCGGAAAACCCGGTTGGCCGTCGGATGGCACTTGTCAAAAGACAGCTCATAATCGGCTTGCAGGAATATCAGGGCAAAGGCAAGCAGCGCCGCCACCAGTCCAGTGAAGTTCAGGACAACCGCCACCGGATAGCGGCGGATAAGGCTCTTCAGGTTTCGTAGTATCATTATATCATTATTCTTTCTTCAGTTCAATAGCGGGATTGGTCTGGGCAGCTTTGAGCACCTGCCAGATGACAGAGACAAAAGCGATGATGCCGGTGAGCAGCACAGCCACGACGAATATCCACCAGTAACCTTCGAGCCGGTAAATGAAGTCTTTGAGGTATTCCTGGGCGGCATAGACGGCTACCGGAATGCCGATGACGCAGGCGATGCCGACAAGCACCATATAGTCCCGGATCGTTCTCCTCGCCTCGGAGTCAACAGTTCCGCCGAAAACCTTCCGGACGGCAATGTCACGGGATTTCTCATCGGCGTAATATGTACTCATAGCTACCAGGCCGAGCAATGCGATGAGGATGGAGAGAAACATAAAGATTTCCACAAGGCGCATATTGTTGCGGGCGGGCTTCCAGGCCTCGGCTATGTGCTCATCGACCCAGAACGCTTCCGTCTCAATAACATTATGTTCTTTCGCATATGCTTCATAAGCATCATTAATCTGTCTTGCAGCCTCTTTCCTGTCCCCGGTCGTCTCAATCACCCAGCTGTTGGACGAGATGTCCTCAGTCCTCATCACGGAGATGATGGCATAATCATCCTCTCCAATATTGGCCGAATTGGTCGGGAACGCTTTGAAAACGCCGGCCATCTGGTTACAGCCTTGCGTACGCTGGGAGAGCGTCCCTATTTCGTGGTATTCGCTGTCGAAGCCGCTTGCTGCAAAACTTTCGTCGGAGAACCATACGCTGTTGAACAGCGGGGTGCGGTAGTCTTCAAGTATCTCGAACCGGAACATCGCAAAAGCAGTGCTGTCCATCCGGATAAGCCTATACAGAATATCCTGTCCGTCCCGTGTGGTACTGTACTGCCCTCCCCGGATGCTTCCGGGCACACCATTGCTCTTCCCCACCCGCTTTACAGCCGGAAGCGTTTCTAGTACATTCTTGAAGGAGTCGTCATAGTCATAGGAATAACTGACCAGATAGTATTTGTCCGCGATATCGCAATGCATCGGCCGTGACTGCGTCTTGCGCATCTGGGCTTCCATAGTGATGGCGAGCGCTATCAGGATGACTGCCAGAGCATTCTGCAGCACGATGAAAACCTTGCTGAACACCATCTTGCTCCGGCGCCGGTATCCTCCCTTCATCACATCGACAGGCTTGTAGCGGCCGGCCATCATCGCCGGGAAGATGCCGCAGAACGCCCCGACCGTCAGAATGATGGCGACGTACGCGAGCAAATACCCCGGAGCCCAGATGACACGGATCGGAACATCCGGATTGTTGAGCAGTGCATTCATAGCCGGGCAGAAGGCTTCCGCCAGCAAGAGGCCGGCTGCAAAGCATACAGCGGTGAACGCGATGGACTCAGCCACGTATTTCCAGATAATTCCTCTTCTCGATGCCCCGGACAATTGCCTTACAGCCATCTCCTTAGCCCGCTTCCCGGTGAGTGCAACGGAAAGGTTGACGTAGTTGAGGATTGCCGACAGAAGCAGGAGCAGTCCTACCAGCGACAGAACCCTCAGCGTCCCTTTGTCCCCGTGCCGGAATATACCATCAGTTTCCGCGAAGAACAGTTCATCGTAGCGCGACAGCACCAGGGTCTCGAAGAAACTTTGACCATATATGCCGGGATAGACCTTTTTGCATACGGCCTCCAGTTTGTCATACAAATCTTGCCTTTCCGTTCCGGGACGGACTTTGATGAAAACGGTTGTGCTGCCGAAATTGTCGAACAACTGCCAGTTGTTCTTGTAAACTGCGGCATTCCGGAAGATTTCATAAGGCTTTATTACCGTCCCCTTCAGGTCCTCCAGAATGGCGCCTACCACATAGTTGGCTTCACTAATCTCCAGAGCATCGCCCACCGAAAGGTTATGCCTGTTGGCGAATGAAGCTGTAATGATGACGTTGGAGGGAGCAGACAGCACATCAGCGGAACCTTCCACAAAACGGAACTGGGGACAAATCTCGAAGAAAGCCGGTTCCACGCCGGCGCTTTCAGCTTCTACCGACTCTCCCCGAATGACAGGATATACCCGGACGGCACAAAGTCTGGACACAGCCTCTATTTCGGGTATATCCGCAATGACATCCGGGAAACCGTATGTCAACGCCGGGAAATCCGGCATACCGGGCACATATATCCTCTCCCGATCCGGGTTCTCCCTCGTCACAGCATATTGCTGCCACACATACGAACCGATGATAATCACAAACGCCAGGCTCACCGCCAGCCCCACCGCCTCGATGGCGGTGTAAAGCTTGTTTCGGGACAGGAATTTCAGGTAGCTCTTCATTTTTATCTCTTTTTCGCTCCTGCCGTCCGAAAATTCCGGACGGCGGGCGCACTTTTATTCTTTCTTCAGTTCAATAGCCGGATTGGTCCGGGCAGCCTTGAGGGTTTGCCAGAGGACGGAGGCGAGCGAAAGCAGCACGGTCAACAAGGCGGCCGCAACGAATATCCACCAATAACCAGTTATATGTTCAGCATAGTTCTGCAGGAAACGTTCACTGACCACAACCGAAATCGGAATGGCAATCAGCAGCGAAATCCCGATCCATAACATATAAGTCTGCACTCCTCTGTTGGTCTCGGATGCTACAGTGCCACCGAAGACTTTGCGGATAGCGATGTTCTTGGCATTGACACCTGCATAATGGGAACTCATCGCCACAAGGTCCAGCAATGACAACAGGATGGAAATCAGGCAGAATATCTCGACCAGCCGTACATAACGACGCATATCGTCATGGTCCGCGGCAATCAAATCTTCTATATAATCGTTTTTCGAATATTCCATATCGAATACGTTCGAGAAACCATACTTCTCTTTGCAATACGCCCCGATGGTCTCCCTGAACCACTTCTCAAAAGCCCGGTGGTCGGGGGTCGTCCGAATCAGAAAAGCTCCCGGATACTCAGTTGCAGCTCCCACCTCCACGATAGGTACAGCATCCGCATCGTTATACCTGTCCGTTCCATTGACCGGTATGGTTCGGAAATCCTGAATGATTCCTCCGACAATGGAGGGATAAGCGTCAGGATAACGCTCGTACCCCCAATACAGACTCGCCGGATTGGCATTATCACGGGTCACACCATACTTGTTCGCCGCCGAACGGGTGAGAAAAACTGATCCTACCGTTTGAGCAAAGCTTTCTTCCAGACGGAATCCAAGCATTGAAAAAGCCGTGGAGTCGCACCTGATGGTCTTCAACATCCCCTGTGTCCCGGAGGTCATATATTGAATATACGTCGGATATCCTGTCGCCCCGCCGATTTCCAGAACGAGCGGGCAAGACTTGAACAAGTCACCCAGTGCATTCAAATCTTGTCCTTTCTCGACAAATCCCGGAATGTAGAAGAACAAGTCCTCTTGCATATCCACCCCCAGATCGGCATTCTTCAAATAGTTCAACTGCCGTTCGAGTGTGATGGTCATCACAATCAGAACAACGGCCAGCACACTTTGCAGGATAATGCAGATTCTACCGAAGTACATCTTGCGTTTACGGCGTATCTTGCCCGAAACCACATCCAGAGGCCGAAAGGAGGCACAGGCGACCGCAGGGACGATACCGGCGAGCGCTCCAACCAAAAGCACCAGTACGACTGAAATTATCCAGAAAACTCCGTCCAAACGGATGCGGAAGGGCACATTGAGCCCTGTTGGACGGATGCTGTCCAGTCCCGGAGCAATCCACCAGGCCAAAAGGATTGCAAACAGATAGCAGACAGAGACGAAAAGCAGAGACTCGCCAATCACACGCTGGAAAACGTGATGCTGGTCTTCTCCGACCAAGCGTCGCGTTGCCATCTCACGGGCGCGGTCTCCGGTGACGGCCATAGACAGATTTACATAACTCAGTATGGCGGAGACAAGCAAAAGTATGACCAGTGCAATCAATACGGACAGATACATCCGTTTACCCTGACGAAGGGCGTATTGTGTTTGATTCGACAAGTAAATGTCGTCGTATGCCGTCAGCATCCGGGCGTCTCTTTCATCCCGGCTCAAGAACCAACCGTGCAGATTCCTGATACGAGCGTTCAATACGGAATCCACCTGAATGCCTTCTTGAAGGCGGGAGAAAATATAGGCGGTATATCCACGCCCGTTATTTCCAAGATCGGATTCCCGTATTTCCGTTGCCAGGGGGCAGAGCCGCGACTGCAGATTCACGACGAAATCAAAATCACCCAGGATGGAATAGGAAGGGTCATCGACAACGGCGGTAATCCGGGTCGGGACAGGCTGGGAGGTTGGGGTTTCCAGCCAGCCCAGAGCTTCTCCGACCGGATTCCGATCAGGAAAGAAACGTCTGGCAGCCGAAACCGTAATAGCAACTCCTTCCCCGCTTTCAAAGGGATCGTTACTGCCCGATATTACTCTCAACGGAATCATCTCCAGAAGATTGGGATCCATCATTCCGATTGCAGTTAATCGATTCTCTCCAGCAATCTGGACCATAGCCTGTTCAATAGTGAAAGCAGCTGTTTCCCGGATTTCCGGAATGGATGCAAGTTCCTCTTTCACACGATATTCTCCGACAATACTGCCACCGGATGCCGGACCGACTAGATACAAATTATCATGGTCAGGCACGTTGTAAACAATTCCCAACTGATCCCGGATGGATGAGCCTATCATGATCACAAACGCAAGGCTCACCGCCAGCCCCACTGCCTCGATGGCGGTGTACAGCTTGTTTCGGGACAGGAATTTCAGGTAGCTCTTCATTTTTATCTCTTTTTCGCTCCTGCCGTCCGTAATCTCCGGACGGCGGGTGCACTTTTATTCTTTCTTCAGTTCAATGGCGGGATTGGTCCGGGCGGCCTTGAGGGTCTGCCAGAGGACCGTTCCAAAGGCGATGGCCAGCGAAATAACAACGGCCACCACGAACACCCATCCATAGCCCTCTATGCGATAGGCAAAGCGCTCCAGGTAAACTCTTGAGGCCCAGATGGCCAGCGGGATGCCGATCACGCAGGCAATCCCCGTCAGATCCATATAACTGCGGACCGCCCGCCGGGTTTCCTGCGACACATCAGAGCCAAACACCTTCCGCACTGCGATCTGCTTCGTATTCTCATCAGCGAAATAGGTGCTCATAGCCAGCAGGCCGAGCAGGGATATCAATACCGCAAGGACTGCAAAGAGTTCCACCAGGCGCAGGGTTCTCTGAACAGGAGCCAGCATCTTCTTGTTAATGTCACGCACAAAGCCATACCGCCAGGCGGGTTCTTCGACGCCGGAGGTTTCCTGACGGAATTCCCGGTAGGCCTGAAGAATCTGTTCCTCATAGGACTTGTCTTCCCCGTTGGTGCCGATGAGGAGACAATTGGCATACCTGAGCTCTTCCGCCCGGGTCACGATGACGCCGCCATTGGAGTTTTGATTGCTTTCAGACGCCGGCCTGGTAGGATAATCGGCCACTATGCCACCAATGAATTCCGGCTGGGCACCGTTCATATTGATTCTCCGGGGAAAGACAGTAGATGTATCTGACACTGCAGCTGCGTTGAAAGCGCTTCGGCTCATCCAGAGCGAATGTACCAGCGGATGTCCGAAATCTTCCTCCATCTCCAACCCAAGCAACTGGAAATAAGTGCTGTCGCAGAGAATGACAGGCATATCCAAGTGATGTTCTTCATCAACCTTGATGCTCACCGTCATATTTATGTTTCCAGGAATACCGCGCCCCACACCTGCCTTTGTCACAAATGACAACTGCTCAACCTTGTCCTTGAAAAGCTTCATCTCATCATAATTCTGGGCGGAGTACTCAATATAGAAAAGGTTATCCGTGGCAGCGTGCATCGGCCTTGTGAGCATATGCTGCATCTGAACCTCCATCACCAAGGCCAGGGCAATCAGGAATACCGACAGGACGTTCTGCACCACGATGAACACTTTGCTCAAGACCATTTTGTTCCGGCGCCTGAGCGTGCCTTTGATTACATCTATAGGCTGATACCGCGAGGCAGCAAAGGCTGGAAGAAGGCCGTTGACGACGCCCAGAACCAGAATACCGGCTATATATGCCAGAATATAACCGGGCGTGAGCATAAAGGAGAGTCTTACACTGGTGTCTCCGATGCCCAGCATCAGTTCGTCCGGATCACTGGTAGAAACCAGGTTGTTCATCATAGGTACCAACAGATTGGCCAGCAGAAGCGCAAAGGCAAAGCAGACGGCGGTAAAGGCCACGGATTCGCCGATGTATTTCCAGAGGATGCCGGACTTGTCGGCACCGAGAAGGCGGCGGGTAGCCATTTCTTTGGACCTCTTGCCCGTAAGTGCCAGACTAAGGTTTACATAGTTGAAGATGGCCGACAAAAGCAGCAGTAACACAACTACGGTGAGCAGGCGCAGCATCTGGGCATTGCCCGTACGGGTGAGCCCATCGCTGCCACCAGTGAAAAAGAAGGCTTCATCCATACGGTAAGCCCGCCAGGCATCCACCTGTTCTGCACCCCAGGAAGAATCGTAGTTTTTGTGGAGAAGGGTTTTTGCTTTGGTTCGCACTTCCTCGAGGTCTGCATCTTCCCGTACGCGAAACCAGGTGGTGTAGTTGCCGATGCTGTTGAACTGCTTGCTCTGCCCGGCAGCCCAGGTGGCAGTGATATTCGTAATGATGTCCGCAGGCATAAAGAAGGTTCCGTCGAAGTCGGCATAAATGCCTTTGATGGTTCGGTCCTCTTTGTCCACCTTGAGAACTTGTCCGATTTGAGCGCTCATCTTCCTGGCCAGCGACACACTGATGAGAATGTCCTCTTTGCTCACGAAATCTTCAAGGTCTCCTTCCAGAAGATGATATTCGGGGAATACCTTGAAGAAGTCGGCATCGGTCTCGATTCCGGATGCCTGGATCGGCTGCTCATCATTTTGGATGACCGGCTGCCAGAGGAGGGCCATATGCGTGACCGCCTCTACTTCCGGAACATTCATCTCAAGCTCCTCTTTGTCCCAATAAGTCAAGCCCAAGAAATCACCATTTCCCAGCACGAAGGTGCGTTTCCAGTCCGGCGACTCGTGCGCAACCTCATACTGCTGCACAACATAGGAGCCAATGAGGATGACAAACGCCAGGCTCACGGCCAGTCCCACCGCCTCGATGGCAGTGTAAAGCTTGTTTCGGGACAGGAATTTCAGGTAGCTTTTCATACTATTCGTTCTTTAACGATTCCACCGGATTGGCCCGGGCGATCCTCAGGCAGTTCATCACCACCACGCCCAGCACAATCAGCAGCACAAGGACAGCACAGCCGATGAAATAGAGGGGATTCAGGGACACTTTCTCCGCAAACTGCTCCAGCCACTTGCGGGCAACAAAGAAAGCTCCGATACAGGCTATCACGGCCATCACGGTCGAAAGTTTCAGAATATCCAAAGCAAAGACACTCAGGATGTCGCGGGTCGTAGCGCCATTGATTTTCCGGACGGCCATTTCTTTGCTCCTGCGCAGGCTTTCATCGCGGATAAAGCCGATGAGGCCCAGGAGTGCAATCAAGAGACTGAACACGGCGCCGATAGCCATCGTATTGCGCATCTTCTTGCTATCGGCATAGGCAGCTCGCATCTGCTCCTCATAGGATAGGATGTTGATTTCCCGGCCCTCCAAGGCCAGTTCCAGAGCCTGACGAACCTTCGGCAACGCCTCCGGCCTTACCTTGAAGAAGGTATGCGGCATCCAGGAACTCATTGAGCCAATTTCGCCATAGAACAGTGCGCTGGGGCGCGGATCCACGCCGGTCAGGTTGCCGATGAGGTAACTCTTGTACACGCCGGAAATGGTGAAATACCGCCTTTCCGTATCGCTCGAACTGTCGTGACCCGTAATGAACACCTGCTTGCCAACGGCGCCGTCGCTCCAGTCTGTAAACTCCGCCATCTTGGTCACAAACTTTTCGTCCACTACGATTTCAGAGGAGTCCCGGGGTGCACGGCCTTCCAGAAACTGGATATCCATCAGGTCATAGAAATCTGGAGAGCATTCATACTGGTCTGCAATGTTAAATAGTTCCCGGTTGTCATCAGGTAGATAAACATTATCACCGTTGGAGCCTTGGAATGGTAGATTGTAGGCGGCTGCCACAGCGCTTACTTCCGGAAGACTTTTCAGTGTCTGGTGTGCCCGCGTCAACGCCTGCCGGTCTCCGTCGAACATGTCAAAGTAGTACAGATTCTTGTAGTCGTAACCTGTATCGGCATGGGACACTTTCTGGTATTGCCGGCCTATGATGAGCATCATCACCACCAGGAATACGTTGATGAGCACCTGGAAACCCAGCAACCCCAATTTCCAGTTGCGGGAATTCTCCGTATAGTTCTTTAATGCGGCATAGACCGGAATCCGCTGATAGAGCTCGGCCGGAACCACAATCGAAATCACCAACACAAAGAGGATCACAACTGCGATGGCCACGATACTCTGCGGCACCAGCAGTGTCTGGAAAGGAACCCCAAGCAGGTTCTCTACGATGCTTCGGCCGGCGAATATGATGATAGTCGCCAGTACCAAAGAGAGCGCAATATGCAGCACTGCTTCTTTACTTAGCATCCCGTAAATATGTTTGCTCTCCGCTCCATAGCATTTCCGCACGCCAACTTCCTTGGAACGCTTCACCATGGAGGAGATTACGATGAGGATGTAGTTCAGGAGGGAAATCAGAATCAGCAGCGCCGCCACAATCGAGAGCAGGATTACCTGGGACTTCACATCCGGGTCGGAAGTGTGCAGCGTGCTGAACGGCTTCAGGAAGTATCGCAGGCTGGTTCCCTGTGCCTCAATCTGCTCCAGCGGCTGATGCGCCTCCTGCATCTTGCGGATGGCATCGGTGAGCGTATTCGGATTTACACCGGGGGCCAGTTTGACATAGCCTTTATAACGGTCATTGCCCAGCCAGTTGTCCGTGCTCTGCTTGCCGTAGGTGTCCATCGAGAGAAGAATGTCGTAATCCAGGCTACCGTTCTTCGGGAAGTCTTCAAAAACGCCCTCGATGGTCAGCTTCAGACCATCCATATCAGCATTGACAATCTGCTTGCCAATGCATTCCTGGATGCCACCCATCTTCTCCGCAAAGCTCCGGCTCACCATCACGGAGCCCCATTTTCCCAACACCTTCACCGGGTCACCGGCGAGGATCGGCCGGTCAAAGACCTTGAAGAAACAGGTATCGGCACAGACCAGGGTGGCCTTCAGCTTATTTCCGTTCTCATCCAGGTACGTATCCCCGTTGAAAACATAAGTCGTACGTGTACCGACTTCGACACCGGGGACCTCCGCCATGAAGCCCACAGATACGGCTCCACTAACTTGCCCGTAATCGTGTTCGTCCCCGTGCTGTGAGTACCAGGTGCGAATCGTGTACACCCGGTCGATGTCCTTGTAAAAGCTGTCGTAACTGAGTTCGAAGAACACCTTGGCAATGAGCACGATGCCCACCGCCAGCCCCACACCCAGGGACAGTACCTTGATCCAAATATCGCTTTTTGATCTCATTTCTGTTCTTTAGTGCTCCTACCGTCCGTAAATACCGGACGGCGGGCGCACTTACAGTTCGTTCTTCACGTCAGAGACGATCTGGCCGTCGAAGAGGTCGATGGTGCGCTGGGCGCAGGCGGCGTCCTTCTGGGAGTGGGTCACCATTACGATGGTGGTGCCTTCGGCATTCAGTTCCTTCAGCAGATCCATCACTTCCTTGCCGTTCTTGGAGTCGAGGTTACCGGTGGGCTCATCCGCGAGGATCAGCTTCGGGCCGGCTACGACGGCGCGGGCGATGGCCACGCGCTGCTGCTGACCGCCGGAGAGCTGCTGCGGGAAGTGGTTGGCACGGTGGCTGATGGCCATACGCTTCATTATTTCCGTCACTTTGGCCTTGCGCTCGCTGGCGCTGATGTTCAGATAGCGAAGCGGGAGCTCGATGTTCTCATAAACATTGAGTTCGTCAATCAGGTTGAAGCTCTGGAACACGAAGCCGATGTTGCCCTTGCGGAACTTTGTGCGTTCCTTCTCCTTCAGGCCGCCGACTTCGGTGCCCAGCAGTTCGTAGCTGCCGCTGGTGGGGTTGTCCAGCAGGCCGAGGATGTTGAGCAGCGTGGACTTGCCGCAGCCCGAAGGGCCCATAATGGCGACAAACTCGCCGTCCTTGATTTCGAATGAAACACCGTTGAGAGCTGTGGTCTCGATTTCTTCCGTGCGGAAGATTTTACTGAGGTTTGATACTTTAATCATTGTTATATGTTTTATTGTATTTCTATTCTTTCTTCAATGCTTCTGCCGGATTGGTCCGGGCGGTTTTGACGCTCTGGTAGAGAACGGATATGATGGCAATCAGGGCGACTACAAGGCCGGCCAGGACGAAAATCCACCAGTGGAGACTGATGCGGTGGCCGTAGCCCGAGAGCCAGCGGTTCATAATGAACCAGGCAATCGGCACTCCGATGACGAAGGCGATGCCCATCATCTTCATAAACGCCAGCACCAGATCCTTCAGCACGCCTGAATACTCGGCGCCGAAGACCTTCTTGACCGACACGCTGCGGATTTCCTGCTGCATATAGTATGAACTCATAGCGAAGAGACCCAGCGCGCTTACCAGAATGGACAGCAGCGTGAAGATGAGCACGATGTTCAGCACGCGGCTTTCGTCTTTGAAGCCGTCTTCTATCATCTCCTCGATATATGCCCCCACGAACGCTCTGCCCGGGAACACTTCTTCCACAACTGCCTCAACTTTCTTGCGGGCGGCATTCTGGTCACCGTTGGTCTTGACCACCAGCACCCAGGGGTAATTGTCATCCGGACTTTCCTTCCAGTTGTAGACCATTGCCGCGCTTTGGGCCGATTCGAGCGGGCGCACCTTGAAATCGTAGTAAACGCCGCCGATGGGCAAACTGCCGTCCATAGAAGTCACATATTCCGTTTCCGACTCATCAATACCTATCAGTTTGAAGGCGTATTCGTTCAGCCACCAGGCTCGCTGGTGATTGTCCTGCTTTTCCTTCAGTCCCAGAATCTGGAAATACTTGTCGTCGCCCTGAATCTGCTGGAACGACACCCAGTTGCCGGTGCCAACTTCCATAGTGACGTTATTCGTTCCTTCCAGCGGAATGCCGTTGCCCTGCCCAACTTCCTCCACGCAGGTTTCTTCTCTCAGCCGGTCCAGCAGCGGGCGGAGCTGGCCGCTTTGTCCGAAGTCATTTTCGATGACAAGGATGTCTTTCGTGTTGTATCCCAGGTCGGCCGTAATCAGATGCCGGATCTGGAGGCCCATCGTCAGGGCGCTCACCAGCATCACGACAGAAACCACATTCTGCAGGACGATGATGACTTTGCTATAGACGGTTTTTGTCTTGAGCCGGAGCGTTCCCCGGACGATCTCGATGGGCTGGGCGCGCTGGATAAGCAATGCGGGAACGATGCCGGCCAAGATGCCGAGCACAGCGATGAATGCCAGCACCAGCAACACATTAACCGGACTCACTGCCTTGAAAATGGATACCGGATATGCCAGAAGACGGGAAGCCAGCGGCGCAAGCCCTTCTGCCAGCAGGATGGCCAGCAGCATCGAGATGCCGCAGATGATGGTACTCTCTGCAATGACCTTCAGGAAAATGCCGCTTTTATCAGCTCCGACAAGCCTGCGGGTGGCCATCTCCTTGGCACGGAAGCCCGTCAGGGCCGTTGTCATATTTATATAGTTGAGCACTGCGAAGGCCAGCAGAAGCAGGCACATCGCCAGCAGCAGGTTCACGAAGTCACGGTTGCCGGTTTGAACCGTTTCAGACCAGTCAAAATTGCCTTCATCGAGGAAATACAATTCTCTCAGCGGGATGATGCGGACTTGGTCGTGATTGCTCTTATATACCCAGAAGTTTTCTTCCAGCCAGTTCAGCAGATCCCCCTTCTTTGCAGAAAGGTCGGCACCAGGATATGTCATCACGAAACAAATCCCGCCCGCGGCATTGCTCATATACTCATCGTGGGCAGGATTGGTCTTCGGCATCATCTCTCCGCGGACCAGCACATCCGGAGTCTTGAGGACGGAGTTGCCGAAGTCCTTCATCACGCCGCAGACGGTCAGGTTGGTGCCGCCTTCCTCGGAATAAAGCTGTCTGCCTATAGGGTCCTTGTCCCCGAAATGGGCGTTTGCGAATTCCTCACTGATCATACAGCGGTCCCAGGAAACGTGCCAGTCGGCCTTGCTGCCGGCCGCCAGTTCATAGCTGAATATGTCGAAGAAAGTGCTGTCGGCCGACATCATCCGGCCATGGACAACCACTCCTCCTTCTCCGTCAATATGGAATGGCGAGGCCGAAGACATATTGGCGACGCAGCATCCCTTCTCAATCTCCGGAAATTGGTTTTTCAGATGCTTGTCCAGCCAATATCCCATCGTAAGGTCGTTCTCGTTGGCAATGACAAATATCCGGTCGGCATTCTCCTGGAAAGAATCCGTGGACAACTGACGCTGGACATATACTGCCAGCAGGAGCACGAACGCCATCGAGACCGTGAGGCCTATGATGTTGATGGCCCCATAGAGCTTGTTCTTCTTAAGAAAATTCCAAAAACTTTTCATCGCTTAGAATACCAAAACATCACTGTCACCATACGTCTCATATCCGGAAGTGATGACCTTCTCGCCGGGCTCCAGGCCTTCCAGCACCTCATAGTACTGCGGGTTCTGGCGGCCGATGCGTATCTCTCTCTTGACGGCTTTGGTGCCTTCCTTGTTAACCACATATATCCATTTTCCGCCTGTCTTCTGGTAGAAAGTGCCGCGGGGGATTATAACAGCCTCCTCGGGTTGGCCCAGCTGGAGGTTCAGATAGTATGTCTGGCCTGCGCGGATGTTGTCGGGCTGCTGGCCCTCGAACTTGAAGTCAGCCTGGAACTTGCCGTCGCGCACCTCAGGATAGACCTTGCGGATGCTGGTGGCATAGGTCTCGCCCTGGCGCTCGAAAGTGGCTTCGAGGCCTGCGACGACGCGGTCGATGTAATGCTCGTCGATCTGTGCTTCCACCTTATATGTTCCGACTGAGTTGACCTGGCCTATCTTGGTGCCGCTGGCTATGCTCTGGCCGAGTACGACGTCAAGCAGGCCGAGTTCGCCGTCGATGGGGGCCTTCACGATGAGGTTGCCCTTGCGCTTGCGGATCATCTGCATATTGAGCAGCATATTGTCGAGGCTCTCTTCCATACGGTCGATTTGCGTGCCGCGGTAGAGGCTGTCCTGCCTTGAGCGTTCGCGGATAAGTTCATATTTCTGGCTGGCAAGCCTGTAGTCCTCCTCAGCCTTCAGGTAATCTTCCTTTGCGATGAGTTTCTCGTCGTAGAGGGCTTTCTGCTGCTCGTAGGCACGGCGCATACGGTCGACCTGCGTGCCGTATTCCAACTCGTTCTGGCGCACGTCCAACTTCTGCTGCTCCATCTGGATCTGGGTGTTGCGGAGGATGTTCTCCTTCTCGGCCAGTTCGGCCTCTGAGTTCAGTATCTGCAGGTCCAGGTTGTCGTTGTTCAGGATGAGGATCGCATCCCCGGCCTTAACAGGTGAACCTTCTTCGATGAGGATCTTCTCCACGATGCCGCCTTCCTGCGGGCTCAGCTGAACGGTGGTCATCGGCTGCACCCGGCCGCTGATGCGGATGTAGTCGTTGAACTCGCCCATCACGGCGCTTGAGATGGTGACTGTGTCTTTATCCACCCTCAAGGTCTTGTTGTTGGGCCGTACGACCAGATATACTATGAATGCCAGCAACAGTGCTCCGAGCCACCAGGGCAGAGCCTTCTTGGTAAACGCCACGCGCCAGCCTGTTTTCTTTTCGATGATCTTATCCATAATTTCTTATTGATTTACATATTCGACGCCGTTGTAGTATTTCACCACAGCCTGCTTGATGAGGTATTTGAAGAGGCTGTTCATTTCGTCGGCGCGTGATTTAAGGTAGTTGTTGTTCGCGGTCTGGAACTCCAGCGGAGAGATGAGGCCCTGCTCGAGTTTCTTGAGGTTGAGGCTGTAGGCCTCCTGCTGCACCTCGGCCTTGCGCTGAGCCTGCTGGTAGGCAGTCGCGGCGCCGTCACGGTCCTGGATGGCACGGCGCACTTCGCTCTCCACGTCGCGGCGTTTCTGGTCGAGCGTGGCAGAAGCCTTGGTCAGCGCGTGTTTCTTACGGGCAATGGCAGAGTGCTTGCCCAGCCTGCTCCATATGGGAATGGAGAGAGAAAGCTCCACATACTCACCGCTGTTGTTGCGGAACTGGTCGGGGAAGGAAGCCGTCGCCGAACCTTCATATGAGTAGTAACTTGTATTCCATCCGGCATAGACACCAAGCGACGGCAGCACCTGCCATCTGGCGGTGTTCAACTCCCGGCGGGCATTCAGTTCCTGAAGCGACGCTATCCTCACTGCAGGATTATTGTCAAGGGCAAAGTCCACGACGGCTTCCGAGGCCACGGGATCGAGCCTCCACTCCGGCATCGAAGTGTCTATCGTCAGTTCTTCATCCACCGGCCAGAACATCAGGTCTGCAAGAGTCATCTTCTGGTCGCAATACATATTGTAGGTATTGGTGAGGTCATACCTGCGGTCGGCAAGGTCAGCCTCCATCTGGATGACGTCGGCGTGGCCCTTCTGCCCCAGTTCTTCCTGCCTGCGCGCCTTGGTGAGCGCCTGCTCCGCTGTAGCCACCTGCTCTTCGTATACATCGCAGAGCCTCTTGTAGTAGACCACATTGTAGTAGGCTTCCATCACCGCCAGGCAGATGTCGGCCTCCACCTGTTTCTCCTGAGAATCGGCTATCAGCATTCCGGTTCTGGATATCTTGAAGTTGTTCACAGCCTTGAAGCCGTCGAACAGGTCGTAGCCTGCCGAAACCCCGTAGTTGTTGTGGAACGACGTAGTGTTGAAATATGTGTTGGTCTGCGGGTCGATGCTGCGGCCGAAGTTGTAGTAGGCATAGGTCTGAGCGCTGATATTGGGAGTGAATAGTGCCAATGCGGCATCCCTTCGGTCTATCTGTGCGTCTCCAGTCGCAGCCTGCTGGATGCGGATCTTCGTAGAGTTGGAAATTGCGTACTCCATGCAGTCACGGAGCGTCATAGTCTGTCCCCAGGCCTGCATAGAAGGTATGCAGGCACCGAAGACAACACCAAAAAACCAAATGAAAATAAATTTGTTCATGTATGAAATGAATCTTCTTGTGCCAAAAATGAACATCCATTATACCAAAATAGCCAAATTACTGATTGTCAGTAGGTAAGCCTAATGCGCAAAAACGAAAAAGTGTAAAGGTCTTTACAACTCTTTACACTTTTCTCTTTACAATTCCGCTTTACACTATGCTGGCGGAACTGAAGTCTGGGGCCTACCTGAACTCCAGACGGAAGGCGGTGCGGCCGGCGTCGCTGGAGTCGAGCTCTATGCTGCCGTTGTGGTTACGCATTATCTGGCGGGAAATGCTCAGGCCTATGCCTGAGCCTTCCTTTTTTGTAGTATAGAAGGGTATGAAGATCTGTTCCTGTGCGGCGGGAGGAATAGGTTCGCCGTCGTTGGCCACCAGCACTATCACCTCGTCGTCCTTGCCCATCCGGGCGCTGATGTCGACGTGCTTCGCTCCGGCCTGCAGGGCGTTCTTGATAAGGTTGATGAGAATCTGGGAGATCTGGCCCTCGTCGGCATAGATCATAAGGTCCGGTTCCTCGGGATGATAGCGGCACTCTGCACCGCAGGCAGCCGCAAATTCGGTGTTCAGGCCGATGATGCTGTCCATCAGTTCCTGGAGGTCCAGCGCCTTGCGGACAGGTTTAGCAACTCCGGAGAGCTGCCGGTAGGTCTGCACGAAATCGATCAGGTTCTTGGACGAATCGGAGATAGTCTCCAGACCGGCCTTGAGGTCAAGCTCGCTGCGGCCGTTCTCATCGACCGACTTTGCCATCGCATCGGAGAGAGACGCAATAGGCGACACGGTGTTCATTATCTCGTGGGTCAGCACGCGTATAAGCTTGGTCCAGGAATCCTGCTCGTGGGCCTGCCTCTGGGTCTCGAAAATGGTGCGGATACGGTTCAGCGTGCGGTTGAACTTGTTGCTGTCCTTGAAGCGGAAATTGAGTTCCCCATCCTCCAGGGCATCCATCATATAGGAGACCTTCTTGATGGCCTTGCGTCTGGTCCTGAGCGTTGCTGTCACCGCAGCTACGACAGCCACAATGACGCAAGCACCTACGATATGCCACACTGTGAACGTCATAGACCGTACTTTTTAAGTTTTGCGTACAGGGTCGGACGGCTGACTCCGAGCATCTTCGCCGCTGCGGAGATGTTCCCGTCCGTGCGCTCCATAGCCTCGCGGACCAGCCGTTCCTCCTCAGCTTCGCTGGCTGCCTTTATGGTCTTGCCGGCAGGCTTGGCGGCCTCCAGCTGGATATCGTTTGCAGTAAGGACGTTGCCCTCCGAAAGGATCACTGCCTTCTCTATGCAGTTGCCCAGTTCGCGGATGTTGCCGCTCCAGCGGTTCTCGGTAAGCATCGCCGCCGCATCCGGGGTAAGTCCCGACAGCGGGCGGTGGTATTTCAGGGCGAACCTCTCCAGGAACATCTGGGCAAGCGGAGCGATGTCTTCCTTCCTTTCCCTTAACGGAGGAAGGGCGATGTGCACTGTATTGATGCGGTAATAGAGGTCCTCGCGGAAACGTCCTTCGCGCACCAGTTGCTCCAAATCCATATTGGTGGCACAGATCAGCCTGATGTTCACCGGAATGGCCTGAGTGCCTCCTACCCTCACCACGCTGCGGTTCTGGAGAACCCTCAGCAACTTTGCCTGTAGGTGCAGCGGAATGTTGCCGATCTCATCGAGGAACAGCGTACCTCCGTCGGCCTGCTCGAACTTGCCCACGTGGTCGGCGTGTGCATCGGTGAAGGCTCCTTTCACGTGACCGAAGAGCTCGCTCTCGAAAAGCGTCTCGGTGATGGCGCCGGCATCGACCGCCACCATCTGCTTCCTGCTGCGCAGGCTGCGGGAGTGAATCTCGCGGGCAAGCACGTCCTTTCCCGTACCGTTCTCACCTGTGATGAGGACCGTGGCATCCGTGGGAGCGATCTTTTCGACAGTCCTCAGTATGGCAGCCATAGACTTTGAGCCGCCCCAGAACATAGCATTGCTGTCAGCCTGACTCGGATTTGTCCTGACATCACGCTTCATCGCCTTGCGGGCCTTGTCCCGTGCAGCCGTCAGCACTTCAATCAGCTTTTCGTTGTCCCAGGGCTTGACGATGAAGTCGAAGGCTCCGCGCTTCATTCCTTCCACTGCAAGCGCTATGTCAGCATATGCAGTAAACAGCACCACCTCGACGTCCGGCACCATCTTCTTGATTTCACCTGCCCAGTAAAGGCCTTCGTTGCCCGTATTGATGGATGTGTTGAAATTCATATCGAGCAGCACCACGTCCGGGCGGAACTGCTCCAGAGAGGCCACCAGAGTCGCAGGCGACGGAATCGTCTTCACCTGCTCGAAATGCAGCGGCAGCAGGATTTCAAGCGTCCTGCGTATTCCCAGGTTGTCGTCCACCACCAGTATCTTACCGATTTTCGATGCCATAGATTGTTCGTCAATTGTAAAGAAACTTTACAAAGTTAATTTTTATTTCATTTAAAAGACGTATTTTGATTTTCCTTGTGTTTATATGACAGAAACAACCTGAACCGCACTATTTCGTATGATGGATTATCGTACCTTTATGAGGTACAATTGAGTATTTGAGTGTATAGGGAACTTGACGAGCAGGAACTGGCCAGACACTGCTCACGGAGCGACATAAAGGCCGAGGACGAGCTGTATAGAAGATATGCAGCCAGGGTGTATACGCTCTGCAGAAGGTATCTGGGAGATGGTGACGAAGCCAAAGACCTGATGCAGGAGTCGCTGATTCAGGCCATCGACAAGATTTCCACTTACAGATACACCGGGAAAGGGTCCCTTGGAGGCTGGATAAGCCGGATTGCCATCAACAAGACGATCAACCATATCAAACGGCAGAAATGGAAGACGGTTCCGCTGGATGCAGGATTCCAGGACAAGATCCCGGAGCCGGATCCAGATGATATGGAAGCCATACCTCAGGAAAAGCTGCTCGAATGGATATCGAGGCTCAGTGACGAGAGAAGGACGGTTTTCAACCTCTACTGCATCGACGGCTACTCACACAGGGACATCGCACAGATGCTGGGAATAAGCGAAAAGGGCTCGGCCGGAGTGCTGACAAAAGCCCGGAAACAATTGAAAGAAAACATAAGACAATATTTGAAGGAAAAGGAACGATGAAAAACTGGGAAGACATAATAAAAGACAAGCTGGAAGGGTATGAAAGTCCCCTTCCGGAGGGTAGTCTTGCCGAGTTCCGTGCCCGCAGGGAAGCTGCAGGCAGTCCAGCTCCTTCAAGACGCTCTCCCCTGATCTGGATCGTGCCCGCCGCCGTCGCAGCAGGACTTGCGGCATTCCTGTTCCTCGGCAAGCCGGGGACAACTGACGAAGGCATCCGGACTATCCAGCAGCCGACCACACCCGTCGCCGCCATCACCGACTCCACAGACTCCACAGACGCAGTAGAAGCAGTCGAACCGGCACCGGCTCAACCACTCATAGCACAGGCCGTGACACCGAAGACGACACGGCAGCCAGCCGTAGGCCGGCAAGATACTGAGACAGAAACACAGACGGCCGCGGCCGGAACCGAAACAGATGCAACTGCTGGAACTGAACCGGAAGAAGCTGCAAACAGCCCCGAAACTCAGGATGAAGCCGCCGTACCGACTGTAGCTTCCGACCCCGGCCAGGATACCCCTGCAGTCCAGACCACGAGGACCGGCGGCAACAACTCAATAACCCCTTACACTCCGCAAATCCCCGAAGTCACCGTATCCAAACCGATCGGCATTAAAGTCGGGCCTGCGGTCGGCGTTGTTGCCGGCGGCGGACTTCTGGCGGCAGCCATTCCGATCCTGGCTTCGCTTGCCCCCGACCAATTAGGGTCTGCACCGGAAATGGCTATCTTGAGACTTGCCTCGGCAAGCCCCTTGGCTGACTACGCTGTCAAATCAAGCAATACGCCTCTTCCTGGATCTGTCTACTATTATATGGCATCATCGCCCAGCCAGCCCTCAGGCAATCACCAGTCTCCCACACCGGAGTTCGATTATTCCGTAACAGACGCGGAGCACAACATCCCGCTGAAATTAGGACTGTCTGCAAGGATTCCGGTTTCTGACAGGCTTTCTGTTGTGACCGGACTTCAATACTCAAAGTATCTGTCCAAAGTCTCACTCAAATACAGCAACTACCGCTACGATTATGAAAGGACACAGAATGTGCATTACCTTGGCATTCCTGTGCGCCTGGACTGGATGCTGGCCTCAGGCAGGTGGCTGGATGTATACCTTGGCGGAGGAATCGAGGGAGATTACTGCCTTGGGGCGACACTCAACCACGACTTGATTGAAACAAAAGACGGACTGAGCTTCTCTCTGCTGGGAGCAGGAGGAGTCCAGTTCAACATCAACCGGCGCGTCGGTCTTTATCTGGAGCCAGAACTGAGCTGGACCGCACCTTCAAGGAATCGCGTGCTGGCAACATACCGCAGCGAGAACCCCTTGATGTTCTCCCTGGCTACAGGCCTCAGAATCAATTTATAGAAGCATTATCATTATTATGAAACGTTTACTGATAATAACAGCACTCACAATCTTTGCCCTTGGTTGCATTTCGTGCTCAACCGGTGATCCGGGGCGCGCCAATCCCTATCGGCCACTCGATATGCCCGCCGACAGCAAGGCTTCAACCTATGTCAAGGAAGGAAACTCTTTCGCCATAAACTTCATCGGCCAGGTGAACGCCGTCACTGACGGAGATTTCATTACTTCTCCTCTCAGTATGCAGTTCCTGCTTGGAATGCTTCTGAACGGTGCCCAGGGTCAGACCGCCGACGAGATATGCAAGGTCCTTGGATATGGCGCGGACGAGGTTGATGCCGTCAATGACTTCTGCCTTCAGATGCTGAGGCAGCTTCCGTATCTCGACAGGCAGACAACGCTCGAAATCGCAAATGCCATCGTGGTCAATCAGAGATTGCCTTTGAGAGAAAACTACAAGACGACTGTCAGCAAATTCTTTGAGGCTGAGGTGGAAAATATGGACTTCTCCGACCGTGCCGGAACCGTCAAGAAAATCAACAAATGGTGTTCCGACCATACTGACGGACTCATTCCTGAAATCATAAAAGACGTGAATGAAGGGAAACTGGCCATCCTGATGAATGCGATATACTTCAAGAGCCAGTGGGTAGAGAGCCTGAAGTTCGACAAGGGGCAGACAAAGGATGAACCGTTCAATCTTGGAAACGGCGCGAAAAAGAACGTACCGATGATGAAGAATCATTCTACCCTGCTTTGCCAGGGCACCGATGTCTTCACGGCAGTACGCCTTCCTTACGGGAACAGAGCATACAGTATGGTGGTCGTGCTTCCGGATGAAGGGTTTACACTCGAGGATATTCTGGAATCGCTGAACGGCGAGACTTGGTCGGACTTCTTCCGCAATATGGTCAGTTGCGATGTGGACTTGTGGCTTCCCAAGTTCGAAACAAAATTCAGGATCGAACTGAATGACATTCTCTCAGCTATGGGCATGCCCACTGCATTCGACAAGGACGCCGCCGACTTCAAGGCCATGTCGGAATTTGCACTGCATCTCAGTCTTGTCACCCAGGATGCAGTCATCAAGGTCGATGAAGAAGGCACGAAGGCCGCCTCGGTATCCAAAGGCGAACCTGAAGGAACAATGGACATCCGTCCAGGAAGCCGCGTGGTCTTCCACGCCGACAGGCCATTCCTCTATCTCATCACCGAACACAGCACAGGAGCCATCATCTTTGCCGGAAAGTACAGCGGCAAATAGGAACGGTCAACACATTTGATTATCTATGGGGCCCCAAGAGGGCCTCATGTTTTTTAACAATAATTATGTAACTTAGCATGTTAAAGTAAAATCACAAAGCCATGAAACACTTGTTATTCCTTGCTGCGGGCGCAGCCTTGACGCTGATGACAGTAGTTTCCTGCGGGGAGATTCCGGAAGTCAGCGGAAATGACGCAGACAACACCTACAGACCCCTGGAGCTTTCTACCAAAGCCGCCGGCTTCGTCGAGAAGGGCGGCACATTCACTTTCGATTTCATCGACCGCATAAATAAAGAAGCCAAAGAGGACTTCGTAGTCTCACCCCTGAGCATGCAGTTCCTGCTTGGAATGCTTCTGGACGGAGCCAATGGCGAAACCGCCGCCCAGATAGCCAAAGTCCTAGGCTACGGCGCCGGCGAAGTGGACGAGGTAAACCAGTTCTGCCTCTCGATGCTCCAGCAGCTTCCGAATCTCGACAACAAGACCAAACTGAACATCGCCAATGCCATCTTCCTGGATGACGGCTGGCCGCTCAACGACTCTTTCAGGAAAGACGTGAGCAAGTTTTTCGACGCCGAAGTGTCCAATCTGGACTTCGCGAACAACGAAGAAGCCCTCCAGGCAATCAACGGCTGGTGCTCTAAGCAGACAGAGGGACTGATACCAAAAGTCATCGACAACGTGGATCCACGCATTCTCGCCTACCTTATGAACGCCGTGTATTTCAAGAGCCAGTGGGTATATCAGTTCTCCAAGGACGCCACATCCGACGATCTTTTCTTCGATGAAGACGGAAACTTCGGCACAGTGAAGATGATGAAGCAGGTCAGCGAAGTGCCTTACCACGAGAATGACAGATACCAGATGGTCCGCCTGCCTTACGGCAACGGTGCTTTTTCAATGATAATACTGCTGCCCAAGGGCGACTACAAGGTATCGGACATAACCGCCGAACTGAAAAACACTGACTGGGACCGTCTCCGCACGAAACCTGCCGAAGTAGAGATCGACCTTTGGATTCCCAGATTCGAGACGAAGTTCAAGATCAAACTCAACGACATCCTCTCTGCGATGGGTATGCCCCTTGCCTTCACTGCCGCAGATTTCAGCGCTATGTCGCCGGCAGCCTCCAGGCTGAGTTTCGTGCAGCAGGATGCAGTCATCAAAGTCGATGAAGAAGGCTCTGAGGCAGCAGCCGTTTCAGTTGCTGCAATTGAAAAAAATGCGACATCTGTCGGACCGATGAGGCCCATTTTCCACGCCGACCATCCGTTCATCTATATCATCACTGAGCAAAGCACCGGCGCAGTACTCTTTGCCGGCCGGTACAGCGGCAAATAAATAATAACGATTGCTTATGGAGAGACATCTGGATGCCCATTGCCAAGCGATTCTAAGGGAATACCGCGACAAGCTGCCTCAATTCGAAAAAGAGGCCGCCATAGCTTTTGAAAAGCTGAAGCGGACCATTGACGAGGCCGGCATTCACGTGGCGGCACTGGAATACCGCGTCAAGACAGAAGATTCTCTCGCAGGCAAGCTGGAACTGAAGGGGAACAAGTACAAAACCCTTGCTGACATCACGGACATCATAGGAATCCGAGTCATCACTTTCTACATCGACGACGTGGACAAGGTTTCTTCGGCCATCGACCGTCTTTTCGACATCGACTGGACGAACACCATCGACAAGCGCAAACTTCACGAAATCGACAGTTTCGGATATATGTCGCTTCACTATATCTGTTCTCAGGGCGATTTCCCCTACCGTTTCGAAATCCAGATAAGGACAATCCTGCAGCACGCCTGGGCCAACATAAACCACGACACCGGCTACAAGAGCGGAATCGAAGTGCCGAAAAATTATCTGCGCAACCTCAACCGTCTTGCAGGTATGCTTGAGCTGGCCGACGAGCAGTTCAGCAGAATACGCAGCGAACTCGCCGACTACAGGAGGCGGGTGAAGGCTCTCGTGGCCAGCGGCAATCTGGACGACGTCCCCCTCGACGGCGATTCTTACCGCAGCTATCTTGACCTGAGGCCGTTCGACAGCCTCAACAAGCGTATCGCAGCAGTCAACCAGGCTGAAATCCAGGAAGTGTCGCTTCTGCCTTATCTTGAAATCTTCAAGTGGCTCGGAATGAAGACTCTCGGTGACATCTCCCACCTCGTCCAGGATTATTTCGACGCCGCATACCAGATAGCCTGCCACCAGATAGGGCTGACCGACCTCGACATCATCTCTTCTTCGCTCGGCCCGCAGGACCTTTGCATAGCATACATAATGAAGAACGGTGGCGGGAAGGCCGGTATACGTCATATGCTCGAGGCGCTCAGCGGCCCTTCGCAAGGAAACGAGATGATGGCCGAAATGATGGCCGAGCAGGCGGCCGGACTGCCATTTATGAATCAGAAATAACCCGGATATGGCAAAAACGAAAATGGATACTTCTCTTCTGGACCGTGCAATCATCTTTGCCGTCAAAGCCCACGCCGGAACGGAACGTCGCGGAAAGGGCTTTCCCTATATAGTCCACCCTATGGAAGCGATGGAAATCGTTGCCACAATGACCTCCGACCAGGAGCTGCTCGCCGCTGCCGTCCTTCACGACACGGTTGAAGACACTGACGTGACGCTTGAGCAGCTCAAGGACGTATTCGGCGAGAGGGTAGCCTCGATCGTAGCCTGGGAGAGCGACACCTACGAAGAAGGCGTGAGCGAAGAAGACAGCTGGCACAGCCGCAAGCGCGACGCAATAAAACGTCTCGCCGACGCTCCGCTCGAAGCAAAGATCGTAGCCTTGGGAGACAAACTGTCCAATATGCGTGCAATCGCCAGGGACTACGCAATGCAGGGGGATAATCTGTGGAATCTATTCCATACAAAGGACCGCAAGGACCACGAATGGCATTATCGCGGGCTTGAGGAATCCCTTCGCGAACTAAAAGACACATATGCCTTCAAGGAATTCGAACAACTGATCGACCAGGTTTTTGGGAATGGAAGCCATTAAGATATCCATAGACGACTATGTCCTGACCGGCGGCGGCTTCAATGGTGAAAGCTACAGCAGCAAGCTCGATCCGGAAGTGATGCTGAAACTATACCTGCCTGGCAGGGAGAGCCAGTCGGTCCAGGAATTGACGAAGGCCCGGAAAGTGTATGCCCTCGGCATTCCGACTCCCGAACCCGGCGACTATGTAGTCACCGAAGACGGTCGCTACGGCATCCTGTTCCACCGAATCCGTGACAAGAAATCGTATTCCAGAGCCACTGCCGATGAACCCGGAAAAGTAGAGCAGTTTGCCACGGAATTCGCCGGAATGTGTCTCAATCTTCACGGCGTTCACGTGAATGCAGCTGAGTTCGAAAGCGTGAAAGACGTATATTATCATCTTCTGGCAGACAACCCGTTCTTCACGAATTCCGAAAAGGACAAGCTCTGCCGCTTCATCGCCGATGCTCCCGACTCCGACACTGCAATTCACGGCGACCTTCAGTTCAGCAACGCCATTATTTCCGGAAACGAACGGTTTTTTATCGACTTGGGCGACTTCTGCTACGGTTACCGTCTTTTTGACGTAGGAATGGTATATCTTTGCTGCGTATTAAGCGAAGAATCGTTCATTATGGATACTTTTCATATGCCCAAAGCCCTGGCATTCCGTTTCTGGGAGCTTTTTGCCCCTGCTTATTTCGGTTCGGACCGCCCGCTTAAAAGCATTGAAGAAGAACTGCTCCCCTATGCGGGGCTCAAGAATCTCCTCATAGAGCGGGACCTCCACGCAATCAAGCCGGAACTCCGCGTTGCACTCAATCCAATCCTTAAATAGAAGGAAGTATGAAGTCTATCAATTCATTACAGAAAAATATACGAAAATCGATAGGAACAGGTGTACTACTGGTCGTGGTAGCGGCCCTTACGCTGGAAGCGACCTCCCTTCTGCAGAACTATTTCACCCGGCAGGGCCTCAGGGAAGAAGCACAGATGCGAGCTGAAAGCCAGCTGGAAACCACCAGACTGCAGATCGTGGACGCAACACACCAGGCAGAATCCGCAGTGCGCAACAGCATCTGGATAGCACGCTGGTGCCTCAATTATCTCGACAGCATGCCCCTCGTGGCAAGCCGCATAGTCGAAGACAACCCTACGGTTATGGGATCTACCGTCGCACTTGTTCCCAACTACAGCAGAAGACGTCCTCTTTACGCCCCTTATGCCTACCGCGAGGGAGAAAGCATCCTGACGAAGTCTTTGGCCACTGAGGAGTACAACTACCCCGGCCAGCCCTGGTTCACCCGTCCTCTGGAACTTGACAGGGGCTTCTGGTCAGAACCTTACCTCGACACGGGTGGCGGAGATATCATAATGACCACATACTCGATACCTATAAGGGATGTAAATGGCAAGCAGGCAGCGGTACTGACTGCCGACATTTCTTTGAAATGGCTGGCACAGCTCATAGGAAGTTCCCAGGTATATCCCAACTCACTGGAGGTGGTGATAAGCCGTGACGGCAGGGTGCTCATCAGCAATCCCGATGGAGACATCACCATAAAGACCCTCGACGAAGTCGCAGCTATCGTCGATGACACGCCGGCATTCGCCAGACTGATTGCAGATATGCGTGCCGACAAGGCTGGAACCATCCAGATCGAGAATGACGGCGAGCTCTTCCACGTTTTCTACGCACCGGTAGAGCAGACGGGCTGGGCTATGGCCATCGCCGTGCCTGACGAGGAAATATTCGGCTCGATGCGCCGCGTAAGGCTCATAGAGAGGCTGCTCCAGCTGCTGGGTCTCGGAATGCTGGTTATGATTCTCCGCATCACTGCCAAGAACCAAATGAAATACCACAAGATGAACGAGAAGAAGGAACGTATGGAAAGCGAACTCCAGATTGGACGGGGCATCCAGATGGCGATGATTCCCAATACGTTCCCGCCTTTCCCCGAACGTGACGAGATCGATCTGGCAGCCTGCCTGGTTCCTGCGAAGGAAGTCGGAGGAGATCTTTATGACTTCTACATCCGGGATAACAAACTGTTCTTCTGCATCGGCGACGTCAGCGGCAAGGGTGTGCCGGCCTCACTGGTGATGGCCGTCACACGCAGCCTGTTCCGTTCTGTATCAGTGCACGAAAAGAGCCCGCAGCGAATCGTGACGACAATGAATGATGCGATGGCTGATATGAATGAGAACAATATGTTCGTCACATTCTTCCTTGGTATCCTGGATCTGGAAACGGGTCATATGCGATATTGCAACGCAGGACACAATCCGCCCCTGATCCTCTCCGACCAGTTGCGCACCCTTGACGTGGTTCCGAACCTTCCGCTTGGCGTCATTGCCAAAATGTCATTCCAGGAGCAGGAAACTGACCTGTCTTACAATGACACCCTGCTGCTCTATACCGACGGACTCAACGAAGCCGTCAACGCTAACGACGAAGAGTTCACGATGCAACGCGTCGAGGCTAATTTCCAAAAGCACTGCAGCGCGCAGGAACATCTCGATACTATGAAGGCGGCTGTCGACACTTTCGTCGGCAAGGCACCGCAAAGCGACGATCTGACAATGCTATTCATACACTATATGAACGATACAAAACCCTACGCCAGTGAACGACATCTTGTCCTTCACAACGATATCCAACAGATTCCCCAGCTGGCAGGCTTTGTGGAAACCATTGCCTCCGAGATGAAACTGGAGCAGAATATGGCCATGGGACTTAATCTCGCCCTTGAAGAGGCCGTAACAAATGTCATACTCTACGCATATCCTGAGGGCTCTGACGGACTCGTGGACATCGAGGCCATAATGCGCAAAGGACAGCTGGACTTTATCATAACGGACAGCGGAATGCCTTTCGACCCCACCCAAAGGCCAGAAGTGGACATCAACGCCAGCCTGGAAGAACGGCCTATCGGAGGCCTTGGCATTCACCTTGTAAGGCAGCTGATGGATTCCGTATCATACCGCCGGGAAGACGGGAAAAATATTTTGACATTGATTAAAATGATATAATAAACAATACAACAATGGAAGTTAATATTACCAAGCAAAGCAATGAAGTAATAGCATTCCTCATCGGCCGTATGGACACTCCGGCCGCTCAGGAATTCGCACCGCAGCTGGAGGCACTTGAGGAAGATGCCCGCGGAACAATCGTGCTGGACTGCAAAGACCTGACATACATCTCAAGTTCAGGGCTCCGCATTTTCCTCACCCTTCGCAAAGCTGCAGCAGAAAAGGGAGGAAAGATCATCGTGCGCTCCATTAATGATGAGATCCGCAGCGTTTTCATGATGACCGGTTTCCTTAATCTTTTCGAAATAGAATGATGCCGCTGTCTATCTTCTCCATCGACCTTCTTAACGGCAACGTCCTGCTGCTGTTATGCTCGATACTGATGTTCGTGGCCATTATGGTCACCAAACTTGGCACCCGATTCGGAGTGCCTTCCCTGCTGTTGTTCCTGCTTCTGGGAATGCTTGCAGGCTCTGACGGACTCGGAGTCCATTTCGAAGATTATGAGGGTGCGGAGGCCATCGGCCATTTTGCAATGACCATCATCCTTCTCACTGCAGGTCTCGAGACCTCCCTCAAGGAGACCAAGCCTGTGCTGTGGCAAGGCTCGATCCTGTCCACCCTGGGCGTGCTTCTGACGGTCATCCTCACCGGACTGTTCATCTACTTCGTGCTGGGCAAGACAATGGAGATGTCGATGCTCGTCTGCTTCCTTCTTGCTGCGGTTATGGGGTCTACCGATTCAGCCTCCGTCTTCTCGATCCTGAGAGGAAAGAAAATGAACTTGAGGGAGAATCTGGGCCCGATGCTGGAGCTGGAATCAGGAAGTAATGACCCGATGGCTTATACCCTTACCATCATTATCGTAATGATGATCACAGGTGAAGGCATACAGTCTGCCACCAGCGCAGGCCTCGTGGGCCAGGCTCTTCTGGTGCTCCTGCTTCAGATAGTAGTCGGAGTTGCCGTAGGTTTCGCCGTAGGCTTTGCCGCGAAATGGCTGCTTAACAAGGTCAAGCTGCCTGGATTCGCTCTTACCGCCATCCTTATCCTCAGCGTCGCATTCTTCGCAAACAGCATCGCGTCGCTTCTCAAAGGAAACGGACTTCTGGCCCTGTACATCTCAGCCATAATAATCGGCAACGAAGCCAAACTCAAGCAAAGGAAAGAAATCATCACCTTTATGGACGGCCTCACCTGGCTTATGCAGTTGGTGATGTTCCTTGTGCTCGGTTTGCTGGCAAGGCCTTCACAGATGCCCCCGGTACTGCTTCCTGCCATCCTCATAGGCTTGTTCATGATGTTCGTGGCCCGTCCGGCAAGCGTATTCCTGAGCCTTCTGCCTTTCCGGAAACTGTCCGGCCGTGCAAAGCTGCTTACCTCCTGGGTAGGCCTCAAGGGTGCCGGTCCCATTCTTTTCGCCCTGTATCCCGTTGTCGAAGGGGTAAACGGTGCGGATGACATATTCAACATCGTATTCATTATCACTCTCTTCTCGCTGGCCTTCCAGGGCACCACGCTCGGCTCATTCGCGAAAATGCTCAGGCTCTGCTACGAAGACACTCCCAAGGTTGAGACTTTCGGAATGGAGATACCCGACGAGATGGGTATGCTTCGCGACCATATCGTTACCGAAGAAGACCTGACCGGAGGTGCGACCCTGCGCGACCTGCACCTTCCCCACGGCATCCGTGTGATGATGGTGCGCCGCGACGGCAAGTTCCTCGTGCCCCACGGCAGCATGCCGCTCCAGGTAGGTGACAATCTGGTGATAATAATGGGTGATTCTGACGACGACTAAACAATTATAAAATTATTCTGTATGGTTCCTGCCAGTTCTATTGCGATGATGGTCTTAAACATCATCTTTGGCATCGCAGTCCCCGTGCTGCTGGCCTGGTGGATGGTAAAGAAGTATAAAGTCAAGTTCTCCACCATTCTGATCGGTGCCGCCACATTCATCGTGTTCGCCCTAGTGCTGGAGTCACTAGTGCACAACATCGTGCTGAAAGGCCCGAACGGCGACACTATCCTGAACACTCCCATCTATTACGCCCTCTACGGCGGCCTGATGGCCGGCTTGTTCGAGGAGTTCGGTCGTTTTCTGGCGATGAAGTTCCTGCTTAAGAAAGAACCTGACAGAATTATGACCGGCGTGGGCTACGGAGTCGGACACGGCGGAGCCGAGATGCTTCTGCTGTTCGGCCTGGGCTCCATCTCGACTCTGGTAATGGCCATTATGCTCAACAGCGGCCAGACTGACTCACTTCTCGCCCAAACCCCGGCAAGTGCTCACGAGCAGCTCCAGGCACAGTTGGACCAGATAACTTCCACTCCCGCTACATCATATCTGCTTGGAATGTGGGAAAGGATTTCCGCCATCATACTTCAGATATCCATGTCCGTACTGGTATGGACCGCAGTGCGAAAGGGCGGCGGATGGATGTGGCTTCTGCCCGCAACCATCCTCATCCACGCTTTCGTAGACGGTATGCTTGTCTTTCTCCAGAAGTCAGTAAGCATTTTTGCACTCGAAACCATATGCTTCGTCGAAGCACTTGTCGTAGCCTGCTTCGCATTGTTCATAGCTAAAAAAGCCTGGAAGAATGAATAGATTTTTCTTTGCAGCCATATTCCTGACAGCCGTCATCGGATGCACAAGAGTACAGAAAGACGAAGAAGCCCTCAAACCTCGCATAGTGGTGCTGACAGACATCGGCCCTGCAGATGTGGAGCCCGATGACAACGAGTCGGCAGTACGCCTGATGGCCTATGCCGACCGCTTCGAGATAGAAGCCCTGATAACGACCATCGGCTGGAACTGCGACCCCTACCCTCCCGAGTGGGCAGAGTACCTCCACCGTGTGGTAGACGCCTATGAGCAGGATGTCCCCAATCTGATGAAACGCTCCGCACAGGACGGATTCCTGCCATTGAAGCAGGAACAGGGCAGCCAGGAACTCGGATACTGGCCCAGTGCCGGCTATCTCCGCAGCCGTACGGTTTATGGCAGTCCGAAAGCCGGTATAGGTGTGATTGGAGAAGACAACGACACTCCGGGCAGCGAACTGATCATCCGCCTCGCCGACGAAGAAGATGACCGCCCCATCTGGGTATGTGTCTGGGGTGGAGCGAACACTTTCGCACAGGCAGTGTGGAGAGTGCAGCACGATCGTTCTGCTGAAGAATTAAGCGCATTTCTGCGCAAATTCCGTCTCTATACCATCACCGACCAGGATATGGTATATGCAATGCGTGCCGACCGGGCATACAGCTCACACCAGTGGCTGCGCCGCGACTTCTATGACCAGCTTATGCTTGTATGGGACGAAAGTGCCTGGCTCAACCAGAATGCCCTCGGACGCGCCGACTGGGATTCCTATGCCGAACATATCCAGGGGCACGGAGCTCTTGGCAACGTATATCCTCATTTCCTATGGGGCGTGGAAGGCGACACTCCCAGTTTCCTGCACGTGATGCCCAATGGCCTGAACAATCCTGATGACCCCACTCAGGTCGGATGGGGCGGAATGCATTTCCTTGGCCGCAGTCCGGACTTCCGGACCAAGGCCTGGACCAACTGGCGCCAGCCCGAGAAAGATATGTCTGACCGCTACGAAAAGCGTTTCTATCCTGATGAATTCAACGATTTTGCCGCCCGTATGCAGTGGGCTGCAGAAGGCAAGGGCAACCGCAACCCGGTGGTCGTCATCAACGGGAAAGGCGGTCTGGAGCCCATCGAAATAAATGCAAAACCTGGACAGACAGTCACGCTTGATGCATCACGCTCGAAAGATCCGGACGGAGACAGACTGAGTTTCCACTGGTGGTTCCAGGAATTTCCAAGTGCAGGAGCGTTCCCCGCTCTGGAAGATTCAACCTCAGCCCGCATCCGTTTCCAAATCCCCGAAGATTCAGCGCCCTGCCAGCTGCATCTCATATGCGAAGTCCACGATGACGGAGCCTTCACCCTTCCATCTTACCGCCGTGTAATCATCACCGTAAGCCCGTCACGCTATCTGCCGAAGATGGGCGCTTACACCATAATGGAAACAACCTGTCCGGAGGTTTCCGGCCTGTGCCTCGCTCCTGACGGCAACGGTCTGCTGGCCGCTTCGGACGAAAACGGAGTATACCATATAAGCTGGGACGGAAATACCACTGCATTCTATACCGAAGAAAGGATGGACTGCGAAGGCGTCACGATGGACCCGACAACCAAGGATGTCTATTATATAGTTGAGCGCAAGCAGGAGGTTCACCGCCTTGCCGCTCCCGGCTACAAGACATCCGAACTGCTCGGCGTCATATCTGATGTAGGGCTGGGCACGAACGACGGCTTGGAAGCCGTGACCTTCTACAAGGACGGCACCCTGCTGGTCGGCAACCAGTGGAAACCGATAAGGCTGATGCGTTATTCCGTGAAGGGAGAAGTCACCGGATATAATGACCTGACCGGCACCACAGAGATTGCTGACCTGTACTATGATTCCGTCCGCGACGTGCTCTGGATAGCCGACAGCGAGCAGCGCACACTAAACCTGTGCACCATCGACGGTGACGTGCTGGCATCCTGGAACGTGCCGTTCATCGACAATCCGGAGTCAATCTGCGTCGATCACGAACACAGTTGCATCTGGATGGGTGACGACACCACATCCAAAATCTACAAGATCAGTTTCGAAAACCTGTAGGGACTATCTGCCTGCCGGACGCGGAGGAACCAGAGGCTCTCCCATCGCTGAGTCTTCGGCATCGGCGTCGTTGAGCTTCCATACCATAAACTCGGGTTTAGCCTTGGTATAGGGAGTCCATTCGCCGCCGTCAGGACCGTTCGGGTCAGCATATTTCGCAAAGTTCGACCACGCAGTGAGCATTCTTTCCGACAGGTCCCAGTCGCCCTGGGTCCAGGGTCTCCAGCAGTGTTCAAGAGACTTGAACACGAACCAGAGGTCGGAAGAGTGGAACGCACCGGACAGGACGTTAGGCCTTCCGTCCGTGGGCAGGGGACGTGCGAACTGGTAGGCGTAGGCCTTGCCTCCCATCTCCTCCCTGTTGAGGCAGAAAGCGCGGATCTGCTCACCCATGCTTCCGGCGTCGTTAAGGGTATAGCCTATCATATAAGGCACCTGTGCAAGCGTTCCGTCGATGCAGGCCTCGTCAAAGGTCTCGTTCAGAACATATCCGTCAATATAAGGAGCGATAGGCGATGCTGAAAGGACGCTGCGTTTGCCGGTTGAGGAAGTATACAGGGTCGCCATTGCGAAAATAGTCTCGGTAGAAGCCCTGCGCAGCGAGGCGAGGTCCTTGAATCCGGCCCAGTCAGCAACTTCCTTGGTGGAAGCCTCGGCTTCTGCAAGAGTGGGCTGGGACTGCACGGGCATACGCATTGCCGGCATACCGGGGATTGACGGAGCCGCCACCGGCACACGCGGATCGACAAGGCCGCTGCCGCTCATTATGACCGCCTTGTTGAACAGGCCCTTGGTGAGCGGAGATGCGCTCAGGAACTTTGTGCTGCGGCCTCCGGCGCTCTGTCCGAAGATCATCACGTTATCAGGGTCACCGCCGAACTGTGCGATGTTGCGTTTCACCCACTTCAGCACTTCGATCTGATCGAGGGTTCCCCAGTTGCCTGTGGGATGCTCGGGATTCTCTGCCGACAATTCAGGATGTGCGAAGAAGCCGAATGGTCCGACACGATAGTTGAATGATACCAGCACCACGTCCTTGGTCGCCCAGTTCTTGCCGTCGAACTCAGGCTCGCTGCCCCAGCCTTCACGAAGGCCACCTCCAAAGATCCACACAGCCACGGGCAGTTTCTTCTCGGGCTGACCGGGTGCCTTGGTCCATACATTCAGATAGAGGCAGTCCTCGCTGTAGGGAGCCTCATCGCCATAGCCCCACTCAGTGGTATATCCACCAGGATAATGGGCTGCCTGGAATGCAGGATGTCCGAACTTGTCGCAGATGCGGACGCCATCCCACGGAACGACCGGCTGCGGAGCGCGCCAGCGGTTCTGACCGATGGGCGGAGCGGCATAAGGGATGCCACGGTATACGGTAACGCCGGGAGCGTCATCCAACTGGACACCCTGGATCTGGCCACCTTCGATTGTAAGGACAGGATTGTTCGGAGTGTTTGCGCACGAGGCAAGTGCAAGGGCGCAGAGAAGTATCAGAAGTTTTTTCATAGCAGTTGGTTTTTCTTTTCAGAAAGTTACGCATAGTAATCCAAAAGAGCAAGCCTGGACAGACGATGGCAAGTTTATTGCTTTTGTCGCATTATTGAAAAAAACGCTAACTTTGACACAAACAACGCGATGCTATGAAAAGAATACTGATGATTATTGCCGCCATTCTGATGCTTGGAGGCACTGTGTGCGCACAGGAGAAGGTAAAGACCGGCAAGACCGTATATAACAATGTCTTCGAGTTGCTGCGCAACGAGCCGGGCGTATATGTCGCTCCAGGTGGTGGAAATGGAGTAATGCCGAAGATATATGTCCGCGGAGTCAGCACCAACACGGAAAATACCCAGCCGCTGTTCGTCGTTGACGGCATCATCACCGACAACGTGACCTATCTGCTTCCTGAGGACATCTATTCAGTAGAAGTCATCAAGGACGGTACCGCATCGATCTACGGAATGCAGGGCCAGAACGGAGTAATCATTTTCCGAACCAAAAGTGCAGTGGAGCAGGAAAAGCGTGCAGCCGAGGCCAGCAAGGCCGCGAAAAAGGCTGCCCGCGAGGCAAGACGCAAGAAATAAAATATAGGCATAAAAAAAGTGCTGAGTTATTTGCACTTTTTTGATTATTGTCTATATTTGCAGTCCCAATCGGGAAAATGGTGCGGTAGTTCAGTTTGGTTAGAATACCGGCCTGTCACGCCGGGGGTCGCGAGTTCGAGCCTCGTCCGCACCGCAAAAGAAAAACCAGTCGATTCGACTGGTTTTTTTATTTCCTGAAATAACTGAAATGCACGTTTCCGTACTTGCGTTCCTTGACGAAGCGAGGATGGTCCTTGAATGCAAAAGTTCCCGGATGCTCGAGAACCAGCAGAGCTCCTTCATTGAGGATGTCCGCTCCAAAAACCTTGTCGGGAATGCCTTCGAGATTGTCAATGGCATAAGGGGGATCTGCAAATACGAAATCGAACTTCTTCGTGCAGATGTTCAGGAAGTCGAAGACATTGTGGTGGACCACCTGCATCCCTTTCAGCCCGAGAGCCGCGGCGGTCTGCTTGATGAAACGCGCATTTGCCGGATTCATCTCGACGGATATAATGTCTGCACAACCCCTGGATGCAGCTTCAAAAGAGATGCTGCCGGTACCGGAGAACAGGTCTAGCATAGAGATGCTCTCGAAATCCATCTCATTGACCAGAGTATTGAACAGGCCTTCCTTGGCAAAATCCGTCGTAGGCCTCGCAGCATAATTGGCCGGCGGCAGGATGGACTTTCCCTTAAGTCTGCCTCCGATTATCCTCATATGGCTTCCACTCCTTTAAAGTAGGAGAACAAAAGCTCCTGGTTGTCATAGGCGACCGTCCCGGTGTAGTACAGGGTAGTCATCTGAGGATTGATCTGAAGGTCGTGCATAGCCGCGAAGATGAAGTACATCGCAGTGGTGAAATCCTTCGCCTCGTATGAATTGGCGAGAAGCAGTTTCTCCCCTGCTCCTATGGCAAGATGAAGCACCGAGTCCTTGATGCAGAACAGCACTTTGTTGTAATCGCCGATACCGCCAAGCCTGCAAAGCAGGTCATAAATAACAGGCTTGTCCCCGTCCTGGCCGGGTACAAAAAGCAGAACTGCCTCAAAATCGGGCAGTTCTACATATTCTATTGTCTCCGAAGGAGAGACCCCAACCACTTGTGACAGAATCTGTACGTCGCCGTTGAAGAACTCTCGCGGAACGAGCGTGTATTTCTCCACTACTCCCAGTTACCGGCGTTGTTGTTAGGATTGTCGATGCTACCTACCTGGAGTCCGGGATAACGGCCCTGGTCGGCTCTCTCGAAATTGAGGTTTACGAGAAGCTGATGATCCATACCTTTGAGAAGTGAGTTGTAAGGGATGTCGGCCTCGAACAGAGGAACGTTCACACCTGAAACCACTTTGACATCTGACTTCAAGATAACCGGGTCGCCGCCTGAATAAGGGATGGTGCGAAGATTGTCGGGATTGAAACCACTCCTGTCATTGAAAAGGGTGTCACGAACCGGAAGTTTCATAACCTCACGTCTTACGAGTTTCTGGGCAACTGCTACCGAGTCATCCATTGAACCGATCTGCTTTACGATGGTCATCTCGCCGTTATTGTAGAAATCAACGAGAGAGTCCATTGAAGGAGCATAATGGTTGTACACGTTCTTGTAGGCAACCTGGAGGGTACGGATATCCTTCAGGATAGTGATAGCGTCAGCCTCTCTGGCGGCTTTCTCCTTGTTGAACTGTACGGGTTGCTGGATGCTCTTCACAAGCAGATACGCGAGGCCAATGATGATCAGCGGGCAAATGACGAAAGTAAGAAGTTTTCTCATGTTATTTATTATTTTTTTATTCTATCAATCAGTGCTTACACAGAGATTCTAATCTGATTTACAAAAGTAAAAATAATATTTAGTCCTTGCAATATATTTTTATTTTTGCAGAAAATAATTTTTCATAGGTGAGAACACTTAAAAACTCGGAACAGCTGTGGAGCACGATCGGCTCAGGCAAAAGCATAGTCCTGGTTGGCCATGCCAACCCTGACGGAGACGCAATAGGCTCTGTATCTGCAATGTACCACTTCCTGAAACAGCTCGGAAAGCAGGCTTGCATGATAGTTCCCAACAGCTTCCCGGATTTCCTGTCCTGCCTTGACCCCGACACTGACCCGATCCTCATCTACCGGGACGACACTGCTGTCTGCAAGCAGAAAATCTCCGATTCGGACCTTGTCATCTGCCTTGACATGAGCGGTCCCAGCCGTATCGACGACCTGGCTGACGACATTTTCACCAACAGTTCCGCAAGAAAAATTCTGATCGACCACCACCTGAATCCCGTGGTCGAAGCCTTCGACATAGTGGTTTCAGACACTGAAGTGTCATCCACCTGCGAACTTCTGCTCTCGCTGATACTGGAGTCTTCCGCCATCAGCGGAGACATCACCGGGCTCAGCCTGGAGTGCGCTAATTCCATTGCAGCCGGCATCCTCACCGACACCAACAATTTCGCCAATTCGATTTTCCCGGCAACGCTGGAGCGATTCTCACAGCTGCTGAAGCGGGGTGTCGACAGGGACCGTCTCTACAATGAGATATTCTGTTCATATTCCGCCACCAGGATGGAACTGATGGGGTACCTCCTCTCCGAGAAGATGACGCTGATACACGACGGCACCGTGGCGTTCATCATCCTGGACAAGTCTGAGAAGGAAAAATACTCATTCCGCACCGGGGACTCAGAGGGCTTTGTCAACCTGCCTCTCAAGATACGCAAGGTTTGTATGTCAGCCCTGCTCACCGAAGACGACGGGTTCGTGAAAGTGTCCCTGCGTTCAAAGGGTGACCTCGACGTGAACCGGTTTGCAAGGGAATACTGCAACGGAGGCGGCCACCGCAATGCATCCGGAGGAAGGCTGTACATCAGCATCGACGAAACGCCGGACTATTTCACCAATAGCATAGAGGAATATTTCAAAAAGGCATAGCTTTTGCTAAATTTGCGTTTTACATCATGAAAAAAACGATCCTCCTCGCAACAGTGACACTGATGGCAGCAATCGTATCGGCCTGCACGCTGAACGACAAGCTTGCCCTGTGCGTCACCCAGGAAGAGGCCATCGAAAAATACATAGCGGATAAATTTGCCGATTCAACGGTCACGGTCACCGACTCCGGAATCTCCAGGATCCTTATGGTGCCGGGAAGCGGAGCAACAGCCCAACCCGGAGACAGCGTGATCGTATTATACCAGGGATATACCTTCAACAACGGACCCAAGAACCAGTTCACGGAAGGCATCACCAAGGCCAAACTTGGCGATGGGAACCTGATCAAAGGCCTGGACGAAGGGATTGTCGGCATGTCCCTGTCAGAGGAGGCATTCATATTGTTTTCGGCCAGGAATGGATTCTTCAACGAATCCGTTGCAGCCGTGGACCCTATGACCCCGCTCATCTATTACGTAAAACTTGAAGACATCTACAAATAATATGAAGAAGTCCTTGTCCTTCACACTCATCGGAGCAGTCCTTGCTGCACTGCTCGCATCGTGCGAGGTTACTCCCGTCGATGATTCCACCAGCCAGCAGAAAACAGTCAGGGATGCCTGGGTAAGAGTCAACTACGGCACGAACTACGTAGCCCTGACCGAATCCGGATTATATATCCTCGAAGAGACTCCGGGGACCGGTGACAAGGTGAAGGATTCCACATACTGCTTCGTGCACTATTCGACCAGAAGCCTTGACGGTACATATAAAAAGACTTCGGATCCCGAGGTGGCCAAGAGAAATCTCGGAACATACAGCGACACCCTCTACTGGTGCCCTGAAATATGGAGGATAGCCAATTATACCGAAAACGACGGAGTCCGCGAACTGCTGTCGATGATGAAGGCCGGCGGCAAGATTAAGGCTATCGTTTCCCCGGAAATGTCGGCAATCACATTGCCCAAAACCCAAAACACCATCACACAAACCAACATCAGGGAATTCAGCGAAAACACCATCTACGAAATTTCCCTCGAGAAGACGGTAAACGATATCACTCAATATGAAATCGACCTTCTCGAAGCGTATGCCGAGAAATACTGGAACGGCCTGGACTCCACGATGAGAGGATACTATTTCAAGAAACTGAAAGAGAACCCCGCAGAAGGAGACACTATTTTTGAAGGCACGTCTGTTGACGTGTACTATTCAGGCCACATCATCGATGGAATAACCGACAATTTCCTGTTCGACACAAATGTAGCCGACACTGCGAGGATGTACAGGCGATACAACAAGGGCAATCAATACAATGCCCTGGCTGTCACTTACAAGAAAGATCCTGAAGAGTCCATATCTACAAACTCGCTGGTGGATGGATTCGCAAGGGCGATGTCTGAATTCAAATACGGAGAGGAAGGCGTCGTATTCTTCTCTTCAGGATTCGGATATAAAGACGAAGGCAGCGGCGAGATTCCCGCCTACTGCCCTCTTGTCTTCTACATCAGGACTGCCGCCAAGAAATAGCGGTTCCCCGCTTTCATCAGAAATTGGGACGCAGAGCGTATCTGGTATAGAAATCCTCCACGATATTCACTGCGGCTGACACGGTGTCCACCACCTTGAACAGCTGCATCTCTTCAGCTCCGATGTTGCCTTCCTCGACCATCGCAGTCGAAATCCAGTCTATCATACCCTGCCAGTAAGATTTTCCCACCAGGATGATGGGGAAGTTGGCAAGTTTCTGCGTCTGGACCAGCGTAAGAGCCTCGAAGAACTCGTCAAGGGTGCCGAAACCGCCGGGCATAACGATGAATCCCTGCGCATAGCGGGTGAAAATGGTCTTGCGGGTGAAGAAATACTGGAAATCGATGCTCTTGTCCTTGTCGATGTAGGGATTGCTGGTCTGCTCCATCGGCAGTACGATATTCAGGCCCACGCTCTTTCCGCCACCTCTGGCAGCACCTTTGTTTCCTGCTTCCATAATACCGGGACCACCGCCAGTGATGACACCGAAACCGCGCTGAGTCAGCTCATAGGCGATTTCTTCAGCCATAATGTAAAATTTGTTGTCTGGAGCAGTACGTGCCGAGCCGAAAATAGCCACGCAGGGGCCTATGGCCGACATCTTCTCATAGCCGTTTGCGAATTCGCCCATAATCTTGAAGATGGACCAGGCATCTTCGGCCTTGGTCTCGCTCCAGTTCTTTTGAACGAAACTCTTTCGGATCCTTTCCTTTTCTTCCTTTGTAAGCATATCTGTGTTATTTTAGTTTTTTATACTTGAATCGTTTCGGTTCCACGTCGCCCAGACGACGTTTCTTGTTCTCTTCGTATTCCGAATAAGTACCTTCGAAGAAATAGACGTTGCTGTCGCCTTCGAATGCCAGGATATGGGTTGCGATACGGTCCAGGAACCAGCGGTCGTGGGAGATTACCACAGCACAGCCGGCAAAGTTCTCAAGGCCTTCCTCCAGCGCACGGATGGTGTTTACGTCAACGTCGTTGGTAGGCTCGTCGAGCAGCAGTACGTTTGCCCCCTCCTTAAGAGTAAGGGCAAGGTGGAGACGGTTGCGTTCACCTCCCGAAAGGATGCCGCACTTCTTCTGCTGGTCGGCGCCGGAAAAGTTGAAACGGGAAATGTAGGCTCTCGCATTGACCTCCTTGTTGCCAAGATAGACATACTCGGAATCGCCCGCTACCGTTTCGTAAATGGTCTTGTCGGGATCGATCTTCTTGTGCTGCTGGTCCACATACGCAAGCTGCACGGTCTCCCCTATTTCGAAGCTTCCGCTGTCCGGGGTTTCGAGGCCCATTATAAGACGGAACAGTGTTGTCTTGCCGGCGCCATTGGGACCGATGACGCCCACTATGCCTGCTGGAGGCAGCTTGAATGTAAGGTGTTCGAACAACAGCTTGTCGCCATAGGCCTTGCTGACATCGTTGAATTCGATGACCTTGTTGCCGAGACGGGGACCGTTGGGAATATAGATTTCGAGTTTTTCTTCCTGCTGCTTCGTCTCTTCGTTCAGCAGTTTCTCATATGCGCCCAGACGGGCCTTGGATTTGGCCTGGCGGGCCTTGGGTGCCATACGCACCCACTCCAGTTCACGTTCCAGCGTCTTGGCACGCTTGCTCTGCTGCTTTTCTTCAATTGCCAGACGGGCAGTCTTCTGTTCCAGCCAGCTCGAATAGTTGCCTTTCCAGGGAATGCCTTCTCCCCTGTCGAGTTCCAGTATCCATCCTGCGACATTGTCGAGGAAGTAACGGTCGTGCGTGACGGCGATCACCGTTCCCTTGTACTGGCGCAGATGCGCTTCGAGCCACTGGATACTTTCCGTATCGAGGTGGTTAGTGGGCTCGTCGAGCAGCAGCACGTCCGGTTCCTGCAGCAGCAGGCGGCAGAGAGCCACCCTGCGCCGTTCTCCTCCGGAGAGGTTGGCAGTCAGGGCGTCAGGATCCGGGCACTGAAGGGCATCCATCGCCCGTTCCAGCTTGCTGTCGATGTCCCAGCCTCCAAGGTGTTCAATGAGTTCCGTCAGTTCACCCTGCCTTTGGATAAGGGCGTTCATCTGGTCGTCGTCCATCGGCTCGGCGAACTTCATGTTCACCTCCTCGTATTCCTTGAGGGCATCCATAACTTCCTGGACGCCTTCCTGAACGACTTCACGAACTGTCTTGCTGTCGTTCAGCAGAGGCTCCTGCTCAAGATAGCCGACGCTGTAGCCGGGGGCCCAGACGACTTCGCCCTGATAGGATTTCTCAATGCCCGCGATGATCTTCATCAGAGTGGACTTTCCTGCGCCGTTCATACCCACGATGCCGATCTTGGCACCATAGAAAAATGACAGGTAGATATCCTTGAGGATTACCTTGTTGTTGTGAGGCAGGATCTTGCCCACCCCGTTCATCGAGAATATTATCTTTTCGTCCATAACTGTAGAGGTATCACTTGCCCAGCATACTTATGATGATGTCCACGCAGCCTTCTATTCCGAAGCGGCTGCTGCTGAGGCAGAGGTCATAACTGCCGCTGTCCCCCCATTCCTTGAATGTATAATAGTTGTAGTAGGAAGCTCGACGGCGTTCCCCCTGGAAGATGAGCTTCTCGGCTTCCTTGGCTGCAAGGCCACGTTTCTCCACGATTCTTGCCACACGGTCTTCAATGTCGGCCGTAATGAACACGCTCAGCATCCCTTCCCTGTCGCGGAGCACATAATCGGCACAACGACCGACAAAGATGCCGGAGCCCTCGTCGGCAAGCTGGCGTATGATGTCGCTCTGTGTCTTGAACAGGTCATCTTCGGAGATTGCGCTGTCAGGACTGTAGCTTCTCGTGTCTACATAGTTGCTGCTGCGCTGCCCGAAGAAACGGGCGAAACGGCTCTTTGATGCCGGGACTTCGTCGGTCTTTTCGAAGACATCCGGAGCAAGACCGCTTTCTTCGGCGGCTATCTCTATAAGTTCCTTGTCATAGACCTTGATGCCAAGACGGTCGGCAAGCATATGCGCTATCTCCAGGCCACCGGCACCAATCCTCCTTCCGAGGGTGATGATGATCTGTCTTTCCATGGCTGATTATTCTAAGATGGCTTTTTCTTCTGTACCGAAGGATTTCATCAATCGGGATATCATCAATAACGCGATCAAGGCAGCTACGGTGTCAGAAGCCGGCATGCTCCACCACACTCCGTCGGTACCCCAAAGACGGGGGAAAACAATCAGGAATGGCAGCAGGAAGAGCAACTGCCTGCTGAGTGACAGGAAGATGGCCTTGCGTGCATAACCGATGCTCTGGAAAAAACTGGTCACCACTATCTGGTAACCGACTATCGGAAACACCGCTACGATGATTCTGAGGGCGTGTGCAGACAGCTCCCGGAGCTCAGGATCCCTGGTGAAGAGAGACACCATTGCATTGGGCGCCAGTTCTCCGACCAGGAACGCGAGGGTGGTTGTGGCAGTCGCGCATATGATGGTAAGGGTCAGGACCTTCTTGACCCTGGGATACAGCTTCGCGCCGTAATTGTAGCCCGCAATGGGCTGCATGCCTTGCGTAAAGCCCATATTGAGCATTATGAACAGGAATACTATACGGTTCACGATACCGTAGGCTCCGATAGCCATATCTCCGCCGTGGAACTGAAGCTGACGGTTGATGAGGATCACCACGAAGCAGGAAGCGACGTTCATCAGGAACGGAGCCATACCGATTGACAGGGACCGTTCCGCAATCTTTATGTCGAAATGGAACACTTCCCTGCTGAAATGAACGACGTGCTCCTTGTCTGTCAGCATCTTCAGTATCCATAACAGAGAAACGACCTGGGCAAGGATGGTGGCGATGGCCGCACCCCGGATGCCCATATCCAGTCCGAAAATGAATATGGGATCAAGGACAGTATTGAGTCCCACTGCGAGCAGGGTGGCCGCCATTGCTTTCTTGGGCAGGCCGCTGGCACGCACCACTCCATTCAGGCCGTGATACAGATGGGAGATCACATTGCCGGCAAGGATGATTACCATATACTCGCGTGCATACGGAATCGTAGCTTCACTGGCTCCGAAGAAATAGAGTATAGGGTCGAGAAAGACAAGTCCCAGTATGGTCACCAGGAGTCCTATCCCGACATTCAGCATCACCACGTTTCCCAGGACCCTGTTGGCCATATAGTAGTTCTTCTGGCCAAGCAGCATCGAGATGAGGGTGACGGCGCCCACTCCGACCAGGGTTCCGAAGGCAGTGGACAAGTTCATCAGGGGAAAGGTGACGGCCAGGCCGGCGATGGCCATAGGACCGACTCCCTGCCCGATGAAGATGCTGTCGACCATATTGTAGAGGCTGGCCGCAGCCATAGCCACAATGGCCGGCATGGCATACTGCTTGAGCAGTTTGCCCACGTTCTCGGTTCCCAGTTCGGTAGGGATCATTTATTTCGATTTGGCGGTAAGTGCTGCCAGCGCGATTGAGTTCAGTTTTGTGTCGATGCTGTCGGCACGGCTTGAAAGCACGCACGGAGCTGCAGCACCTGCCACGATGGCAGCCTGCTTGACACCCTTCATCAACTGTGAGTTGCTCTTGTAGAACACGTTCGCAGACTCTATGTTGGGGAAGACGAGGCAGTCAGCGTCACCGGCCACTTCGCTCTTGAGTTTCTTGATGGCAACAGCCTCGGGGCTGAGAGCCACGTCGAGGGCCAGAGGACCGTCACCGATGCAGCCTTTGATCTGGCCGCGGTCGCACTTCTTGCTGAGGATTGCTGCATCAACGCAGGCCTGCATACCTTCCATCATCTGCTCTGTGGCGGCGATGAAAGCAACCTTGGGAGTCTGGATGCCGAAAGCCTTGGCTGTAGCCACCAGATACTTGGTGATGGCTTCCTTCTGCTTGAGGTCGGGTGCGGGGATCACGGCCATGTCGCCGAGTATGATGAACTTGGGATAGTTCGGGTTCTGGAGTACGCTGACGTGGCTCAGGACAGCCTTGGGAGGCAGAAGTCCGCGTTCCTTGTTAAGGATGCCGCGCATATATTTGTCGGTGCTGCAGAGACCTTTCATAAGAATGTCACCCTTGCCCTCGTTGATGAGGTCGATGGCCTGTGCGATGCTTGCCAGCTCGTCCTTGTTGTCCACGATCTCGAAAGCAGCCATATCGATGCCTTCCTTTTCGCAGACAGCCTTGATCATATCGGCGTCACCCACGAGCGTGGCATCAACGATGCCGAGCGAGCAGGCCTTGAATGCTGCGGTTATTGTATGGTCATCTACAGCCCAGGCTGCAACAAGTCTTTTTTTCGGTTTCGAGCGCAGAGCCTCGAACATTTGGTCGAAATTCGTAATCATATCCTTAATTTGTTAATTGTTGTCATTTTCATTCTGTGCGGCCTTTTCCTTAAGGGCGTTCACTATGTTCATCGTATCTGTTGCGATGACGAGCTCCTCGTTGGTAGTCACTGCCATAACCTTCACCTTTGAAGACGGCTTGCTGAGCACGACATCCACACCCCTGGTGCCGGCGTTCTTCTCGAAATCGAAATCGACGCCCAGATAATCGAGGCCGGTACATACGAGTTCGCGAACCCTGTCGGAATTCTCACCGATACCGCCTGTGAACACAATCATATCCACTCCGTTGAGGACAGCCGCATATGCACCGATATATTTCTTGATGTCGTATGCAAGCTTGGCAAGGGCCAGTTTCGCGCGGTTGTAACCCGATTTCTCAGCATCTACGAGGTCACGGCAGTCTGAAGAGAAACCGCTAAGTCCCTGAAGGCCGCTCTGTTTGTTCACCAGGTTGTTTATTCCGGCTGCGTCGAGGCCTTCCTTCTCCATCAGGAAAGTGACTACGCCGATATCGAGATTTCCACTGCGGGTTCCCATAGTCACACCCTCGACCGGCGTAAAGCCCATAGATGTATCTACCGAACGGCCGCAGTCGATGGCTGTGATGGAACTTCCGTTGCCGAGATGGCAGGTTATGAGCTTGGTCTTGTCGAGGCGCATTCCGGCAAGCCTGCAGGCCTTCTCTGCCACATATTTGTGGCTGGTGCCGTGGAAACCGAAGCGGCGGATCTTGTATTTCTCGTAATAAGAATAGTCGAGCGCATACATATATGCATAATCAGGCATGCTCTGGTGGAATGAAGTATCGAAGACAGCCACCTGGGGAACGTCGGGCATCAGTTCAGCCATAGCCTTTATGCCGGTGAGGTTAGCAGGGTTGTGGAGCGGGGCCAGTTCGCAGCACTTCTCGATCTTCTCTATCACATCTGCGTCTACTGCCACGCTCTTGAAGAAATATTCTCCTCCGTGCGCCACGCGATGACCTACCGCATCAATCTGGGACAGACTGTACAGCACTCCGTATACGGGGTCTGTCAGGATATCGAGAACGCTCTTGATGCCTTCGGTGTGATTGGCTATCGCTTTCTCAACCTTGTAGTCTTCCCTTTCGTCGACCTTATGGGTATGGCAGGCATTCGGGCTGCCGATCCGCTCTACAAGGCCTTTTGCAAGAAGGGTATTCTCATTGGCACCCATCTCGAGCACCTGGTATTTCAAAGAGGAACTTCCACAGTTCAGAACAAGAATCTTCATACTGTCAAAATATTATCATTAATCCTTCAAATTTAACAAAAATAAATGATAACTTCGTCGGCAGAGGAGGTTGAAATGGGGAAAGGTAGGGACATTATTTTCTATGCGCTTGCATACATACTGGGGGACGTGCTCTGGCAGGTCCTTCTGTCTTCTTCAGGCATCATTCCGGATATAATCCTTGCGGCTCTTCTCGCCGCGGCATCCTGCTTCTGCATCGTCACTCTCAGCGGAAGAGGTTCGGACTCCGCCCCGGCAGGAATCATTATTCTGTGCTTCGCGCTGCTCGGAGCGTCCGGTGCAGCCGTCGGAGGCATCCGGAGCGAAGGCATGTCCATCATCGAAAAGGCCGCACAGATCAAGACCGCAATATCCAGGTTGCTGGACGGCCTGACCGGGGACGGCAATGCCGCTGAAGTCGCCATTGCCAAAGCACTGGCAATCGGCGACAAGACGATGATCGATTCGGCCCTCAGGAACCAGTACAAAGCCAGCGGCGCGATGCACCTGCTGGCCCTGAGCGGACTTCACGTGGGTGTAGTATATGCCTTTCTGAGAGCGGTCCTGTCAATCATCGGAAACAGTCCTGCAGCAAGAATCATAAAAAGCATAGCGGTGCTCACCGTCCTCTGGGCATTTGCCTTTGTCTCAGGACTCAGCAGTTCTATTTGCCGTGCCGTCACGATGATAACCGTCTACGAAGCAGGGAGTTTCATCGGAGCAGGCCGCGACATGCTCCACTCTCTGGCAATCAGCGCCCTGCTGATATGCATCGTAGATCCCGACGCCCCGTTCGGCATAGGGTTCCAGCTTTCATACAGTGCTGTGCTGGGAATACATTTCATATTTCCCAGACTGAAGGCGCTTCTGAATTACCGCACTCCCCTGCTCGGTTACATATGGAACACACTGTGTCTTTCCATCAGCTGCCAGGCCGCTACAGCGCCTCTGTCTTATCTTTATTTCGGCACTTTTCCCAAATATTTCATGGTCACGAACCTGCTGGCCATACCCCTCAGTTCAGCGGCGATGTGGCTGCTTCCTATAACGATTGCCGCCCGGAACATCCCTCTGATAGGAGTACCGGGCGGCAGGGTTCTGCTGGGAATACTCAAGACCCTGAACGGGGTCATAAGCATCATAGCATCGTTATGAAGCCTTATTCTGCAGCAGGTCGATCGTTGGCTTTTGTTACGTTTATTGTACGACCCATATGTTCGGTGCCGTTGAGAGCTTCGATAGCTCTCTCTGCATCTGCATCATCCATTTCTACAAAACCATATCCGCGAGAACGGCGGGTTTCTTTGTTTACGATGATTCTGGCTGATGTTACTGTTCCGAACGGGGTGAAAAGCTCGATAAGATTTTCTCTTCTGGCCTTAAAGCTCAGGCCATAAACGAAAATGGTCATATTTGTTAAACATTAATAGGTTAAAGTGGTATATCAAAGATAGCACAAATCCGCCTAAAAATGTAACAAAATATGAAATTAAATGACACTGCTGTCGCTTCCGTCGAAGCAATGGGTGCAGATGCAGCTCTTGTCGAGCCCGACGGCTTTCACCAGGTTGTCGATGGTGTTGAACTTGAGAGTATTCATCTTCAGCTCCTTACGGATGGCGTCTACCATCGCGTTATACTTGTCGCTGCCATACATCGCATATTCGTTGAGATGCTTGTCGTGGCTGCCCTCAAGGTTCTTGATCACCCTGCGCGAAATGAATTCAAGGGGTGACTTCGACGCGGAGTAATTGAGGAAGGGACAAGGGAAGATCAGCGGAGGGCAGCTGATGCGGATGTGAACCTCACGCGAACCGTGGCTCTTGAAAGCCTGCACATTGTCGCGCAACTGAGTGCCGCGGACTATCGAGTCGTCGCAGAACGCTATGCTGCGGCCCCTCATTATGGAGTAATTGGGGATGAGCTTCATCTTTGCCACGACATCCCTCATACTCTGGTCTGATGGCATAAAGCTGCGGGGCCAGGTCGGAGTATACTTGACCACTGCATTGCGGTACGGAATGCCGCGTCCCTGGGCATAACCCAGCGCCATACAGGTTCCGGAATCAGGAATGGAAGACACTATGTCCACCGGAGTATCGTCCTGCCGTCCCATAAGATGGCCGAGATTGTATCGGACATCGTCGACATTCACACCTTCGTAAGTGGCTGAGGGGTAGCCGTAATATATCCAGAGGAAAGAGCAGATGTGGAGCCTGCCCCTGGGCTTCAGAATCTGTTTGAAGCCATCCGCGGTGATAAGGACAGCCTCGCCGGGGCCCAGTTCATAACACTTCTCGTAGCCCAGATTGCAGAAACTGAAATCCTCGTTGGCCACTGCGTAGGCATCTTCCTTCTTGCCGATGACGAGAGGAGTGCGGCCATTGAAATCCCTGGCTGCGATTATACCCTCCTGGGTCAGCAGCAGAAGTGTGCAGGAGCCGTAGACCTTATGGTGCATATAGTCAATTCCCTCGGCAAAAGTCGCTCCCTCGGTGATGAGATGGCATACAAGTTCGGTGGCATTGGTGGTGCCGTCGCTCATTTCCGTGAAGTTCTTGCCCGAGTCGAGCACCTGCTGCTCGAGAGAAGCTATATTGCTGATCTTGGAAACGGTGACGGCGGCGAACCGGCCAAGATGTGAACTCATCACTATCGGCTGGGATTCGTTGTCACTGATGACGCCGATGCCGCTGTTGCCTTCGAACTTGTAGAGCTCGGATTCGAATTTGACTCTGAAATAAGATTGTTTGAGACTGTGGATGGACCGCACGAACGAACCGTCAGGGTTGATACCCGCCATGCCGCCTCTTTTTGTTCCCAGATGTGAATGATAGTCAGTTCCGTAGAACAGGTCAGTCACACATTTTCTTTTGGAAATGACTCCGAAAAGACCCCCCATTGCAATAGTTTTAGTTTAAAAAGGAAGGCTGCCGTTCGGGCAGCCTTCCTTATGGTCGTGTAGATTTATTCGCCTTTCAACATGTTGTTGTATTTCTCGTAGGCAGCTTGATAGTCGGCGCTTTTATCCCTGAATCTGTAGTAAATATTCTTCAGGTAGTCAGCGATCGCTGTCTTGATGTCGTTGTCCTTTGCCATTGCGAATGCCTTCTCGAAGGGATCGATGGCTTTCTCAAGATAACCGTTGAGTTCGTCTAGGAGTTTAGCATACTTGGCATCGTCCAGTTCAAGGCTGGCCTTCTCCTGAGTCTCGACTGCACGGTCGTAGTAGAGGAGACCTTTGTTGAGGACACCATAGATATAGGTGGGATCAACAGCGCTGGACTTGTCATAAAGTTCGAGAGCCTTGTCATAGTCGCCGAGTTTCTTGTATGCGTCACCTTCTACATAGTAGAGAGATGCATTGTTGGGATCGTTGGCCTGTGCGTTGTGAAGCAGGGTGAACAGTTTGTCGGGCTCGGTACCGGTCTCAAGATAGTGGTTGATGAGGCCGACGAGAATTGCCTGGCTGTTGGGGAATTTGGCGAAACCGTCTTCAAGAGTCTTCATTGCAGTTTCCGCATCACCTTCTGCCTTGTAAAGGTCAGCAAGGTTAGAGAATACGTTACCTTCATTGAAGTATCCCTTGTCCATGCAGGCTTTGTATTTCTGAATGGCCAGTGCTCTGTTTCCTGCCAAAGCTGCCATAAGGCCGGCGTTGTAAATGCTGAGGGAATCGAAAGAGTTGAGGATCTTGCCTGCAGAAATTGCAGCTGCTTTGTCGAAGATCCTGCTTGCCTCGGCTGCATTGCCGGCAAGATAGGTATTCACGGCCTCAGTATACATATTGTCGTGAATTGTATTCGCCTTTTCTGCATATGCCTTGTTGGTTGCAGCCTTGGGATCGAGTGAATAAGCTTTGTCAAGAGCCTCGATAGCTTTGTCAAGGGGATTGTCGACAACCGGTTTGGTAATTACCCAGAAATCGAGGACACCGTCCCTGAAGTAGAGGTCCTTGTTGTCGTAAGAGACGACTTCGTATTGAGTTCCCTCTGCACCGGTCTTGTTGCTGATGCCTGTAGCCTTTTGGCCTTTAAGGAAAACATTCACATCATCTGACGAACTGCCGGCCAGAATATTCTGAGCGGGAGCGTCATAAGCTTTCACATATGCATCGCTGAGTGCGGTCCAGGTTGCAGCCTTGGCAGCCTTTCCGGCATTCTGTGAAGCTGCTATAGCCTTATCCAGTGCCTTCTTGGCATCTAATACAGCCTTGACTTCAGATGCGTTGGTACCTGCGCCGAGAGCTGCAGAAATAGTGTTTCCACCACCCTGAGGACGGGCTCCGCCAGGGGCGCCACCGCGCATTCCGCCGCCACCCATAGGGGGCTGCGCCATTGTCATCATCGAAATTGAAGATGCAAGAACAAAAAGGAGAATCTTTTTCATTTTAGTGTAGATTAGTTGTTATTCTGTTTGTGTTTGCTGATTGTCTGGGCCGGGTTCTGAATCTGCAGCCTGCTCTGCCGTAGCATTGTCTTCGCTCTTGCTCACCACGCAGACAGCTGCGATGCTGTCGTTTTCCCTGATGTTTATCAGTTTGACTCCTTGAGTCGCCCTGCCTGCCACCTTGATGTCCGAAACCGCCATCCTAATGGTGATGCCTGACTTGTTGATGATCATCAGGTCGTTGTCGTCGGTCACATCCTTTATGGCTATCAGCGGGCCTGTCTTTTCAGTTATGTTAATGGTCTTTACTCCCTTTCCACCCCTGTTGGTAATTCGGTAGTCCATTATCCTCGATCTCTTGCCGAATCCGTTCTCGCTGACTACCAAAACCTGCGGCAGGTTCTCTTCCGGAATGTCACCTTCAACACAAATCATGCCAACGACTTCATCACCCTCTGCAAGGCTTATTCCACGCACTCCTGTGGCCGTTCTTCCTATTGCGCGGGCCTTGCTCTCGTGGAAGCTGCAAAGGTATCCGTTGCGGCCTGCAAGCTGCACGTAATTGTTGCCGTCGGTCAGACGGGCCTCGATCAGAGCATCCCCTTCTCTGATATTAACGGCGATCACACCGTTGGCGCGGGGACGCGAATATGCCTCGAGGGAGGTCTTCTTGATGATGCCGGACTTGGTAGCCAGAATTACGTAGTGGCTGTCGACATACTCCTTGTCGTCGAAAGACTTGACGTTGATGTATGCCTGCACGACATCCTCCGGCTCTATGTTGATCACGTTCTGAATGGCGCGACCCTTCGAAGCCTTGGTGCCTTCAGGGATTTCGTATACTTTAAGCCAGTAGCACTTGCCGTTCTTGGTGAAGAACATCATCGTGCTGTGCATATTGGCTACATATATATGTTCAATGAAATCTTCTTCGCGGGTGGTACTGCCCTTTGACCCGATGCCTCCGCGGTTCTGGAGACGGTATTCGGTCAGCGGGGTGCGCTTGATATAGCCGAGGTGCGAAATGGTGATGACCACGTCCTCGTCGGCATAGAAGTCTTCGGGATTGAAGTCTTCCGCACTCGGCGCGATTTCCGTGCGACGGTCGTCGCCGTACTTGGCGATGAGGTCCTGCATCTCGTCCTTGATAATGCCATATTGGAGGCTCTCGTCTGCAAGAATAGCCTGAAGGTGGTGGATCAGGGCTTCGAGATCATCGTACTGGGCCTGGAGCTTGTCTCTCTCGAGACCTGTCAGCTGACGCAGACGCATCTCGACGATGGCATCAGCCTGCGGCTCCGTGAAACCGAATTTCTCCATCAGGCCATCACGTGCTTCCTGGACGGTCTTTGACGCACGGATATGCTCGATGATGAGGTCGATGATGTCAAGCGCCTTCAGCAGACCTTCTAGGATATGAGCCTTCTTCTGGGCTGCGTCAAGGTCGAAGCGTGTCCTGCGGACCACGACTTCGTGGCGGTGGCGCACGAAATACTTGATGAGGTCCTTGAGGTTGAGCAGCTTCGGGCGGCCATCCACAAGGGCGATGTTGTTGACGGAAAAGCTGGCCTGCAACTGGGTGTACTTGAACAGAGTGTTCAGCACGACGTTGGCAACGGCGCCCATCTTCAATTTTATGACGATGCGCATACCCTTGCGGTCGCTCTCGTCATTGATGTATGAAATGCCGTCGATCTTCTTGGCCTCCACAAGCTCGGCAATCTTCTCGATCAGTTCCTTCTTGTTGATCTGATAAGGTATCTCTGAAACCACAATGGTCTCGCGGCCGCTTTCAGAAACCTCTATGTCCGTCTTGGAGCGGACCACGATCCTTCCGCGTCCGGTCTCGAAAGCGTCACGTATTCCTGAAAGGCCCTGGATGATGCCTCCGGTGGGGAAGTCGGGGCCCTTGACGTGCTCCATCAGGCCTTCGACAGTTATGTCGGGATCGTCTATATAGGCGCAGATTGCGTTGCAGACTTCAGTGAGGTTGTGCGGAGCCATATTTGTGGCCATACCGACAGCGATGCCGGCGGCGCCGTTAAGCAGCAGAAGCGGAGCCTTCGCGGGAAGCACAGTGGGTTCCTGCAGGGACTCGTCGAAGTTCGGCATGAAGTCGACGGTGTCTTTGTCGAGGTCTTCAAGCACTTCTTCGGCCAGTTTCTCAAGCTTCGCCTCAGTATAACGCATTGCAGCGACCGGGTCGCCGTCCACGCTTCCGAAGTTACCCTGTCCGAAGACAAGGGGATATCTCATATTCCAGGGCTGCGCAAGGCGGGCCATGGCGTCATATACGCTGGAATCACCGTGAGGGTGATATTTACCGAGAACCTCACCTACGATACGGGCGGACTTCTTGGTGCTTCCGCTTGAACCGACGCCCAACCCTTCCATTCCGAACAGCACACGCCTGTGAACGGGCTTCATACCGTCCCGGACATCCGGGAGGGCACGTGAAACTATCACCGACATAGAATAGTCTATGTAGGCGCTTTTCATCTCCGACTCAACGCTAATTGGAATCAGGCGCTCGGTGGGTTCTTCTACAATGTTGTTTTCTTCAAAATCCATCTAAAAACTTCTCTTCAAATATCGGGTAAAGATACGAAAATATTTGTAAGGGGCAAGAAGAATCTATCAACAGATTCTAAGAACTTTCATACCTTTACACCATGACTTTCGCAGACGAATTCGCCGGATTCATAGCCGCCCAGGGAATATCCTGCAGCAGAGAGGATTTGCTTTTTTCTTTTCCCGAGAAGGGAATAGACATAAGGCTTGTCCCCATCGACGGATTCGAGCGTCCGGAACGCAAGAAAGGAACCATTTATCTTTATGAGGACAGATGGCGGACATCTGGGCAGTATATCAGGGAAAGGATACTGGCGCATCTTGGCATTTACAGAAAGGTTTTCGCAAGAAAATGCGATATAAAGCGGATAGACGCCGTCTCGGCCGCCGCATTCCTGGACTGCCACCACAGCTACGGCACCGCAAAGGCAAAATATAAATACGGTATGTTCCTGGGCAGCGAACTCGTGGCCGTGTCGCTGTTCTCATCACCCCGCACCATCCCCAGGGACATCGAAGGCAGGCAGGTGCCGCTGCGCTCTTTCGAATGGGTGCGCTACGCCAGCCTTTCCGGCAGCCGCATTTCCGGCGGGATGAGCCGAATGCTCGCCCGTTTCGTCGAAGACACCAATCCGGATGAAGTGATGACCTATGCCGACCTGGAGTGGTCAGACGGCTCGGTCTATTCACGGATGGGGTTCCACGAGGCAGGGCTTCGTGAACCGGTGACCTTCTGGGTCAATCCCGTCACTTTTGCCCGGGAGCGCACGCCCGACTGCAGAGGAGTAAAAATCAGAAACTTCGGCAGCTTGAAATACTTGAAACAATATATAAAACCATAATTATGAAAAAGTTCATCATTGCTTTAATTGCAATTACTGCATTATTCTGCACATATGACGCGATGGCCCAGGAAGCCGACCCCTGGGACAGCTCCCAGGTTTTTGCGGTCCGCGACACACAGACCCTCGCACTTGATTTCTATTTTCCCCAGCATCAGCAGAAGTCAGACTCGCTCAGGCCGTGCATGATATTCGTCTATGGCGGAGGCTTCGTCGACAACAACCAGCGCAGCCCCTTCTACACAAAGTTCTGCCGCGCCATGGCCGAAGCGGGATATGTGACGGTTGCAAGCGACTACCGTCTCGGCCTCAGGGATTTCCACGGTGGAAGCATACTCAAGATGATGGAGCCTGTCCGCAATTCCATCGACATCGCCACAGAAGACCTATTTGCTGCGATTGACTATATCCTCCGCAACGCCGAAGCGCTGCGCATCGACAAGGACAGGATAATACTCTGCGGCAGCAGCGCCGGCGCCATTTCCGTGCTTCAGGCCAACTATGAACTGAGCAACCGCACCCCGATGACGGCCGCAATGCCAGCCGACTTCCGCATTGCCGGCGTGATTTCTTTCTCGGGAGGAGTCTTCTCAAGCAAGGGCGAATGCAAATACGAAGTCCACGACCCCGCCCCCACATTCTTTATGCACGGCGACGCCGACAGGCTGGTACCCTACAACAAGATACAGATCTTCCGTCTTGGAATGTTCGGCAGCAAGCCGCTGGCTGCAGGTTTCAAGGATGCCGGATATCCTTACTGCTTCGCCACTTTCATCAACCATTCGCACGAGGTCGCAGGGTTCCAGATGGAGCAGTTCGACGCAGTGATGTGGTTCATCGACAACTATATTGACAAGGGATGCAACTGGCAGATCGATATGGAGATAAACAATATGGACCACAAGATCGGCAAGGTTTACGCAAATCCCCAGCAAGCCTATTCGAGCGGATTCTGATGCCGGATGATAGGTTTCTTCAATTTTATTTCTTAAATTCGAGCGATTATTTGCGAATTTTCTGATTATAATATTCACTATATGACTAACACAAAAGCTACAAATTTCAGGTGGGTGATATGCTCCATGCTGTTCCTGGCGACAACGGTCAATTATCTGGACCGTCAGGTGCTCTCACTGACCTACGATGAATTCATCAAGCCGGAATTCCACTGGACTGATGCAAACTACGGTACAATCACCAGCTTCTTCTCTATCTTCTATGCGCTCGTCAGCCTCTTCGCCGGCAAGTTCATCGACTGGATGGGAACGAAGAAGGGCTACCTGATCGCCATCGGAGTATGGTCATTCGGTGCCGTCCTGCACGCCGCCTGCGGTTGGGCCACCACCCTTTTCGTTGACGGTGTCGACAGCGTTGCAGCTCTCAGGGCAGTTGAAGCCGGAAGCAACGTCGCGCTAGCCATATCGACGGTATCCGTCTACATGTTCCTGTTCTGTCGAGGCATATTGGCCCTTGGTGAGTCCGGAAACTTCCCGGCCGCCATCAAGACGACTGCCGAATATTTTCCGAAGAAGGACAGGGCTTTCGCGACTTCTATTTTCAACGCCGGTGCATCTGTAGGCGCTCTCGCAGCTCCTCTCTGCATCCCCGCTCTCGCAAAGAACCTCGGATGGGAAATGGCATTCATCATCATCGGTGCCATCGGTTTCGTATGGATGTTCTTCTGGGCATGGCTCTACAACAAACCCGAGAAGAGCAAATATGTGAACTCATCTGAGCTCGAGTATATCCACCAGGATGACGCTGAAGAAAAGGCTGAAGCAGCCAAGGCCGCCGCTGCTGCGAAAGAAGAGAAATCCATTTCTTTCCTGCAGTGCTTCAAATACAAACAGACCTGGAGCTTCATCACCGGCAAGTTCTTTACCGACGGTGTATGGTGGTTCTTCCTGTTCTGGGCTCCTTCTTACTTCGCAAACCAGTTCGGAATCAAAGCTTCAAGCCCTAAAGGCCAGGCTCTCATCTTCACTCTCTACGCTATCGTGACTGTAGTTTCCATCTTCGGAGGATATCTGCCGAAACTGTTCGTCGAGAAGAAAGGCATGCACCCTTATCCCGGCCGTATGCTCGCTATGTTGATCTTCGCCTTCTTCCCCATCGCTGCGCTCTTCGCCCAGCCTCTCGGACAGATCAGCCCCTGGTGGCCGGCCATCCTCATCGGTCTGGCAGGTGCAGGACACCAGGCTTGGTCAGCCAACCTCTACTCTACTATCGGTGACATGTTCCCGAAGGGTGCCATCGCATCAATCACCGGCATCGGCACAATGGCCGGAGGTATCGGTTCAATGATTGTCCAGAAAGTTGCAGGTAACCTCTTCACATATGCAGAGAACGCCGGTTCAGCCTTCACCTTCCTCGGATTCGAAGGCAAGCCTGCAGGATATTTCGTAATCTTCTGCTACTGCGCCGTCGCTTACCTGATCGGCTGGATCATTATGAAATCTCTCGTTCCGAAGTACAAACCCATCGAGGTATAACATTAGGATACGATTGAAATAAAAAACCTGCCGAAATAAATTCGACAGGTTTTTTATTTCAGTTCCCTGAGGGAGCACAAAAAAACGACAGCGAATCGCTGCCGTTTTTTCGTGCTCCCTCAGGGTCTCGAACCCTGGACCCCAACATTAAGAGTGTCGTGCTCTACCAACTGAGCTAAGGAAGCATTCCCGATTGGGATTGCAAAGGTAGTCAACTTTTTCTAAGTTGCAACCTCAATTTTAAAACTTTTCTAAATTTGTAGCAGAAGATTTACGAAAAGATGGATTTTACCAAGATACTTCAGAAGATTTTATCATACGCCAAGGAAGAGGCCGCAAGGCTGGGCAACAACACAGTCACCACCGACCACTTGTTCCTCGGTATCCTGCGCGACGGCGACAACGACGCGATAGACACCATTAAGACATTCGGGGGCAATCCCGACAACATAAAGGCCGAGATCGAGAGCGTTATCGGAACCCAGCAGTACATCCCCTACGACAAAGCATCGAGCGTGAAAGTTTCGAAGGACATCGAAGACGTGTACCGCAACCTCTCGACCGAACTCATCGAATGCAACGCCGACACCCCGAAGATGACGCACCTGCTGCTTGCCATCATAAAGGAGTCGTACAATACTGTCACCCCTGTACTGCGCCGCTATGGCATCACCCACGAAAGCGTTCGCAACTATGTGATGGCCGGCAACATTGAGGGGAAAGCAACGTCCAAAGACGAACCTGCAGCAGCGAAACCTCAACCGCAGGCAGCACCCAAGCCTGAGAAGAAGGGCACCGCCACCCTCGACAAATACGGCATCGACCTCACGGCCGAAGCCGTCAGCGGCAAGCTCGACCCCGTCGTATGCCGCGAGAAGGAAGTGGAGCGCATCTTCCAGATTCTCTGCCGCCGCAAGAAGAACAACCCGGTGCTGATAGGCGACCCCGGCGTTGGCAAGTCGGCCATCGTAGAAGGCCTTGCACAGGACATAGCCAACAAGAAGGCTCCCCTCGCCCTGCTTGACAAAAGAATTGTCAGCCTGGATATGAGCGCCATCGTGGCCGGAACAAAATACCGTGGCCAGTTCGAGGAACGGCTCAAAGCCGTGCTCGACGAAGTGAAATCAGCCGGAGACGTGATCCTTTTCGTGGACGAAGTCCACACTCTTGTCGGAGCCGGAGGCCCCGCAGGCTCGCTTGATGCGGCAAACATCCTCAAGCCTGCCCTGGCGCGTGGAGAAATCCAGTGCATCGGAGCGACGACACTCGACGAATACCGCGAAATCATCGAAAAGGACGGAGCGCTTGAGCGCCGCTTCCAGAAAGTAATCGTAGACCAGACCGACTTCGACCAGACACTGCTCATCCTGCAGACTCTCAAGCCCAAATACGAAGCATTCCATAATGTGGAATATACTCCGGAGGCCCTGAACGCCTGCGTAGTGCTGTCGAACCGCTATATCACCGACCGCAGCCAGCCCGACAAGGCCATCGACGCGATGGACGAGGCGGCCGCCCGCTACAGCGTAAGGAAATATGACAGCCAGACTTCTTCCGAGATGGATGCCGTCAACGCAAAGCTCGAGAAGGTAAGGCAGGAAAAGAGGGATGCCGCTAACGGTGAAGACTTCAAGAAAGCGGCCGAGCTGCGCAAGGAAGAAGTTGCACTTGAGAACGAGCAGCAGGCTCTGGCTGCACCTGACTCGGAGCAGCAGCGACCGGTCGTCACAGAGCAGGATATAGCCGGCGTCATCTCTATGATGTCGAACGTGCCCGTCAGCAAGGTATCGGAAGCCGAAACCGACAAGCTCATACAGATGGCCCCGCGCCTGAAGACCAAGATCATCGGCCAGGACGACGCCGTCGACAAGGTGGTAAGGGCCATCCAGCGCAACCGCGCCGGCCTGCGAGATCCCAACAAGCCCATCGGCACATTCATATTCCTCGGCCCTACCGGCGTCGGCAAGACGCAGCTGGCCAAGAAGCTTGCCGAATATATGTTCGACAGCAGCGACAATATGATCCGCATCGATATGAGCGAATATATGGAGAAGTTCTCCGTGAGCGCACTCATCGGAGCGCCTCCGGGCTATGTCGGATACAACGAGGGCGGACAGCTCAGCGAGCGCGTGCGCCGCAAACCCTATTCTGTGGTGCTGCTCGACGAGATAGAGAAGGCTCACCCCGACATCTTCAACATACTGCTCCAGGTGCTTGACGAAGGCCGTCTGACCGACAGCGCCGGACGCCACATCGACTTCCGCAACACCATCCTCATTATGACATCCAATATCGGAAGCCGCGAACTGAAGGATTTCGGCAACAGCATAGGTTTCAAGACCCCTTCGACGGACCGCAACCAGCGCAACAACGAGATTATCGAAAAGGCCCTGAACAAGAAGTTCACCCCGGAATTCCTCAACAGGATAGACGACCGCATACTCTTCAATTCGCTCAGCGAGGAAGACATCGAGAAGATATGCGACATCGAACTCCAGGAACTGCTCGGCAGGATGAAGGCTATGGGTTATGAGATCGAGATCAAGCCCGAGACCAAGAAGCTCGTGTGCGAGCAGGGTTATGATCCCGAGTACGGAGCCCGTCCGTTGAAACGCGCCATCCAGAAATATATCGAAGATCCGCTGGCAGAGATGATCATCGCAGGCCAGCGGCCGGAAAGCATTTAATCAGAACTCTTCATATAGTAGGGTTCCATAAGGCGGTCATAGGGAGTCTCCTTGGCGATGCGTCCCCCGTGCACTGCTATGCATTCCACTACCGCATTCACGGCGACCTTGCCGTCAGAAACCCTTATTATATCCTCATAGACCACGTATCGCACGCCTTCGCGCCTGAGATTCACGCATACGTCGAAATCTTCGCCGCCCCTGAGCGGGGTTTTGAAGCGCATCTCTATGCGTGATACCATAAACAGATAGTCGTTGGCCGTACATTCCCTGTACTCGATTCCTATCGATCTCAGGAATTCGTTTCGGCCGCACTCAAGATAGTGCTGGTAATTGGCGTTGTTGACCACGCCTTCAATGTCGCATTCATAGTCGCGGACCCTCATTCGAAGGCGGTAGACATACTCCGGTACATTCTCTTTCATGGGGGCTAATTTACGCAGTTTTTCCAACAGATTCTTATCTTTGCGGCTGAAACTGAAACACACTAAACTACTGTCGTAACCATATGAAACGCTTTTTCACTCTCATTGCTACTCTGACTGCAATCGTCTTTATGACTACGGCTGCTTCAGATCCCTACAGCAATGCCCTTAAGGCCGATCCCTATAATGCAGCTGGCAACTATCATCCATATCCGGTGCCCAAATATTCCGACACAAAAGCTCCTAAAGGCTATACCCCGTTCTATGTCAGCCACTATGGACGCCACGGAAGCCGCTATCTGATCGGCGCCACCAGATATACCCACTCCACCGAGATGATGGACAAGCTGCACGAAGCCGGTCTGCTTACTGCAGAAGGGGAAGCACTTCGCAGAGACCTTATGGCTATGAAGGAAGCCCACGCCGGTCAGGACGGTATCCTCACACAGGTTGGAAGCCGTGAACACCAGGGCATCAGCAGCCGCCTCTACAAGAGAGCGAAGAAAGTGTTCCAGCAAAAAAAACGCAGGGACGTGCTTGTGGTTTCTACCCCTGTGCACCGCGTGCTGCAGAGCGCCTTCAACTTCACCGGTACTCTGAAAGGCCTGGAGCCGGACCTCAAGTTCCAGCTCTACAGCGGTGACAAATACAAAGACTATCTGGCCCGATCGGTTCCCGACTCTGTCAGGAACCCGCTCGAGGAGATAAGCAATGCCGTTCTGGAACAGATGCGCGGCGAGATGCTTTCTGGCCCGAAAGTCGGAAACAAGATATTCAAGAATACGAACAGAGTGCAGCAGGTTCTTGGTGACGAGTCCCTTGCCAAGTTTATGTACACTCTGCTTGAAGAGAGTTCAATCGCCAAATGTCTCGACATTGACGTAGATCCTTTCTCTCACTTCACTGACGAAGAGATACTTGCTTTCGGCAAGATCTACAACGCGCGCACTATGTATGCCTTTCACCGCAGCAAGGAATGCGGCAACCCGAACAACACCATCACCGGCGTTCCGCTGCTCCTCGACTTCATTCTGAAGGCTGACGAGGCGCTGAAGCCTAACAGCACCAAATGCGCCGACCTGCGCTTCGGTCACGACTCGGGCATCGGCCCGCTGCTTGGCACCATCGGCGTAGAAGGATATGATACGACACCTTCACTCAAAGATGCGTGGAAAGAATGGCCGGCATACGAATACATCCCGATGGGAACCAACCTCCAGATGATTTTCTACAAGAACCGCCAGGGCGACGTAATCGTAAAGATGCTCCGCAACGAGAAAGAGACCGTCATTCCCGGCCTCCCCACTTTTGACGGGCCTTATTATAAATGGAAAGACCTCAGGGCCTATCTGGCCGACAGATGCGGTCTCGATTAAAACTTTGAAACAATGATTAAAACCATAGGATTTGTAGCCCACGACTCCAGAAAGGAGGAGTTGATTGACTGGGTGAAATACAATGCCGAAACAATTAAGCATTGTACATTGTATTGTACAGGCACGACGGGAAGGCTCATCAAGACAGCCCTCGTCGAGAAACTGGGCGACGAGTGTCCGGAGGTCAACGCACTTCTCAGCGGACCGCTGGGAGGCGACGCCGAAGTCGGCGCAATGATTGCCGAAGGCAGGCTCGATATGCTTGTATTCTTCTGCGACAACCTCATTGTACAAGGACACCAGAACGATGTGCTGGGCCTCAGCAGGCTTGCATCGCTCTACAACATCCCTTATGCCTCCAACCGATCTTCAGCAGACTTCATCATATCTTCACCTCTCTTTACTGACAAGGGGTACGAGAGAATGATTCCCGCCTGCATCGAAACATACAAGAACCGTAAACTTAAATAAGCCCGTCAATCTACCCCAATGGACACAATCATCATCCTTGACTTCGGTTCCCAGTACACTCAGTTGATAGCCCGCAAGGTTAGGGAACTGGACACCTATTGTGAAATCCATCCCTATAACAAACTTCCGGAGCTTACGCCGGACGTCAAAGGCGTGATCTTCTCAGGAAGTCCATATTCCTGCAATGCGGCAGACGCTCCCGTGCCTGACCTTGCTGCAGTGAAAGGCAAACTGCCGCTGCTTGCCATATGCTACGGTGCGCAGTATCTCGCGAGATGGGGAGGCGGCAAAGTGCAGCAGTCCAAGATCAGGGAATACGGCCGTGCGAACCTCCAGTACATTGACCGCAGTTGTCCGCTGATGCGCGGCGTAAGCGACCGGTCGCAGGTATGGATGAGTCACGGCGACACCATCGAGGCCATTCCCGACAATTACCGCTGCATATGCTCTACAGACAATGTGAAGTACGCAGGCTTCAAGATCGACGATGAAGAAACATACGCCATCCAGTTCCATCCCGAAGTCCACCATTCCGTGGACGGTCTTGCCATCCTCCGCAATTTCGTGGTGGACATCTGCGGCTGCGACCAGGGTTGGACTGCGGCTTCGTTCGTAGACACTACCGTCAGGGAACTGAAGGAAAAACTGGGAGACGACAAGGTCATCCTCGGCCTGTCTGGCGGTGTGGATTCATCAGTGGCTGCGATGCTGCTCCACAGGGCCATCGGCAGTAACCTGCACTGCATCTTCGTGGACAACGGACTGCTGCGCAAGGACGAGTTCAGTTCGGTTCTCGAATCATATCACGATATGGGCCTCAACGTCAAGGGTGTTGATGCGAAGGATCGTTTCTACAAGGTGCTTGCCGGCGTAAGCGATCCTGAGGCGAAGCGCAAGGCCATCGGCAAGACTTTCATAGAGGTCTTCGATGCCGAGGCTGCGCTCGTAAAGGATGCGAAATGGCTCGCCCAGGGCACCATCTATCCCGACGTGATTGAATCGTCTTCGGTCAAGGGCCCGAGCGTCACCATAAAGTCTCATCACAATGTCGGAGGGCTTCCCGCATATATGCAGCTGAAGCTCGTGGAGCCGCTGCGCCTGCTCTTCAAGGATGAAGTGCGCAAAGTGGGCCGTCAGTTGCAGATGAGGCAGGAGTTGCTTGGCCGGCATCCTTTCCCGGGCCCCGGCCTGGCCATCCGCATCCTTTCGGATGTCACTCCCGAGAAGGTCCGCATCCTTCAGGAAGTCGATGACATTTTCATCCGCGGCCTTCGCGACAACAATCTCTACGACAAGGTATGGCAGGCAGGAGCAATGCTGCTGCCGGTACGTTCCGTGGGTGTGATGGGCGATGAGAGAACCTATGAAAGCGTCGTTTCGCTGCGCGCCGTGGAGTCTGTGGACGGTATGACCGCCGACTGGGCTCACTTGCCCTACGATTTCCTCGCAAAGATTTCTAACGAGATCATCAATCGTGTCAAGGGCGTCAACCGCGTAGTTTACGACATCAGTTCGAAACCGCCGGCAACCATCGAGTGGGAGTAGCCTTTACTTCTTCGCCTTCAACGCTGCAGCGACAAATTGAACGAAGATGGGGTGCGGGTTTTCCGGAGTGCTTTTGAGTTCGGGATGGAACTGGACGCCTATGAAGAAGGGATGTCCTGGAATCTCGACGATTTCAGCAAGACCGCTTTCCGGATTGACTCCGCTCACTGCCATTCCTGCCTTCTCCAGGTCAGTCTCATATGCTGCATTGAGTTCATAACGGTGGCGGTGGCGTTCCGAAATAACCTGCTTTCCGTATATTGAAGAGGCCAGACTGCCAGGCTTAAGTGCACAGGGATATGCACCGAGACGCATCGTACCTCCCTTGATGACCGTCTTTTTCTGGTCCTCCATCATATCGATGACGGGATTCGCCGTATCCGGGTTGGCTTCCGTGCTGTCGGCATCCTGCAAGCCAAGCACATTGCGGGCGAACTCTATGACAGCCATCTGCATACCTAGACAGATGCCGAAGAAAGGCACTCCGTTCTCGCGGGCATAGCGGACTGCAGCGATTTTACCCTCGAGGCCCCTGCTGCCGAAGCCGGGTGCCACCAGTATTCCGTCAAAACCTCCGAGCTGCTCTGCCACATTGTCTGCGTTGATGTGCTCGCTGTGCACCGTATGCACGTGTACCTTGCAGTCGTTGGCCGCGCCTGCGTGGATAAATGACTCCAGGATAGACTTGTATGCATCTTGCAGTTCCACGTACTTGCCCACGAGAGCGATGTCGACTTCGTTGGAATGATGAAACATACGCTGCAGGTAATTGTTCCAGGAAGTCAGGTCCGCAGCAGGCAGGTCAAGGCCGAAATGCCTCACTATTATATCATCCAGGCCCTGCTTGTGCATATATACAGGAACCTGATATATGCTCTTTGCATCGACTGAGACTATCACATTCTCCGAAGAGATGTTGCAGAACATAGCGATCTTGCGACGCATTTCGGCGGGTACTGCACGTTCGCTGCGGCATACTATCACATCGGGACGCACACCGTTCTGCTGAAGTTGACGGACTGAGTGCTGCGTCGGTTTAGTCTTGAGTTCCTTCGCAGCTTTCAGATACGGAATCAGCGTCAGATGCACCGACATACAGTCTTCACGCGGCAGTTCCCACTGCAGTTGACGGACGGCCTCTATATATGGGAGAGACTCGATATCCCCGACTACTCCGCCTATCTCAGTTATAACCACGTCATAATCCCCGGTCTTGCCGAGCAGCAGCATACGGCGCTTGATCTCGTCGGTTATATGCGGAATAATCTGTACGGTCTTGCCGAGATAGGCTCCTTCACGTTCTTTCTCGATAACTGTCTTGTAGATGCGGCCTGTCGTAACGTTGTTTGCCTGTGACATGCTGACATTCAGGAAACGCTCATAGTGTCCGAGGTCAAGATCTGTTTCGGCTCCGTCGTCAGTCACATAACACTCGCCGTGCTCGTAAGGGTTGAGAGTCCCCGGATCGACATTTATGTAGGGATCGAATTTCTGGATCGTGACTCTCAAGCCTCTCGTCTGGAGCAGTTTGGCAATTGATGCGGCAAGGATACCTTTTCCGAGGGAAGAGGTCACACCGCCTGTCACAAAAATATACTTTGTCCTCATAGCTATGTGTTCAGTTTGAATTCGTCTGATGCTTTTATGCTTATATCATCCATAGACATAGTGCAGAACGCCTTGACGAAGGCAGTGGCAAGACGTGCGTTGGTGAAGAGCGGCACATTGAAATCCACTGCGGCTCGCCTTATCTTGTAGCCGTTCTCCAGTTCTGTGGCTGTATAGTTCTTGGGGATGTTTATCACCATTTTAACTGTCCTGCTGCGGATGAGTTCCAGTGCAGTTTTGTAATCCAGATCAAGGCTTTCACTTTCCTCGTCGGGCCAAAGCGCCCTTACTGCAGGGATATCATTGTCAGACAGATGGCGCTGTGTTCCCTTTGTCGCATATATGGTGTAACCCTTTGCCGCCAGCAGTCTGCAGGCCTCCAGCAGGTCAGCTTTCTGCAAGGCGTCGCCGGAAGAAATCAGCACCGGCCCGTCAGGCACAGGATAGCCGACAGATTCGACCGCCTTGAGGAGCGCGTCATTCAGGTCATCACCCATACAGCCGGCTTCGCCTGTGGAGGCCATATCCACCCCCAGAACCGGATCGGCCCTGAGCAGGCGGGCAAATGAGAACTGGGAGGCCTTGACGCCGACATAATCGAAGTCGAAATCGTCCTTGTGGACTGGTTTCGGATGCTCTCTCAGCATAGCCTGGGTGGCCAGCTCTATCATATTGACCTTGGACACCTTGGACACAAAGGGGAAACTGCGCGAAGCCCTGAGGTTGCACTCGATTACCTTGACGAAGTTCTCCTTGGCGAGGAATTGAATATTGAAAGGTCCGGTGATGTGCAAGGCTCCTGCAATCTTGCCGGCTATGGCTTTGAGTCTTTTCATCGTGGCCAGATAAATCTTCTGGGCCGGAAACACTATCGTAGCATCGCCCGAATGCACGCCGGCGAACTCCACGTGCTCAGATATGGCATAGGCCAGGATCTTCCCGCTGTCGGCAACGGCATCAAATTCAATCTCCTTGCAGCGCTGCATGAATTCACTCACCACCACAGGGTGCTGCTGTGAAACCTCAACCGCCATCGACAGATAGCTGTCGAGCTCTGAAGAATCGTAGCAGACGTGCATAGCCGCGCCGCTGAGTACATACGAAGGCCTTATCAACACAGGATAGCCGACTCGCTCTATGAAACCGTCCAGCTCCTTACGGCTGGTAAGTTCCATCCATTGGGGCTGGTCAATATCCAGAGAATCCACTATCGAAGAGAACTTGTGACGGTCCTCCGCCCTGTCTATGTCGCTTGCACCGGTGCCCAGTATCGGAACCTTGTGCGCATCAAGACGCACTGCCAGGTTGTTGGGAATCTGCCCTCCCACAGACACTACCGTTCCGTGCGGATGTTCCAGCTCGCAGATATCCAGGACCCTTTCCAGTGTGAGTTCTTCGAAATAGAGCCTGTCGCAGATATCATAGTCGGTAGAGACTGTCTCCGGGTTATAGTTGATCATCACCCCACGCCATCCGGCCTTCCGGATGGTCTGCAATGCAGTCACGGAGCACCAGTCGAATTCCACTGAAGACCCGATGCGATAAGCCCCGGAACCAAGCACAATCACTGACTTGCCGTCATCTTCGTAGAGTATGTCGTCAAAGTTGCCGTTGTATGTCAGGTAGAGATAGTTCGTACGGGCCGGGAACTCTGCTGCAAGAGTGTCTATCTGCTTCACGCGGGGAACTATGCCCCGGCTTTTGCGCCACTCGCGCACCCTGTCCTGGTCCGGCTCGGCATCGAAGCCTTCCTTGTATATCGCCCGGGCTATCTGGTGGTCTGAGAAGCCCTGGCGTTTGGCTTGCAGCAGCAGTTGGTCGGGAAGTTCCCTGCAATCTTCATATCGGCTTAGTTCCAAGCCTGTATCGAAGATGTTGCGAAGTTTGTGAAGAAACCACGCGTCAATCTTTGTCAGTTCGTGTATTCTTTCGATGGTATATCCGGCAGACAGAGCCTGAGCGATGGCAAATATCCTGGTATCGTCCGGTTCTCTAAGTGCAGAATCCAGATCATCGGGAGCTGCGGCCTTGTTCATAACGAAACCGTGAGCCCCCTGACCTATCATTCTAAGTCCTTTCTGCAGAGCTTCCTCGAAGTTACGGCCTATAGCCATCACTTCTCCCACACTCTTCATGCTGGAGCCAATTTTGCGGCTCACACCGTGGAACTTGCGCAAATCCCAGCGAGGAATCTTGCAGACTATGTAATCCAAGGCTGGCTCGAAGAAAGCCGGAGTGCACTTCGTCACCGCATTGGTCAACTCGAAGAGGCCGTAGCCAAGGCCGAGCTTGGCGGCAATGAATGCCAGCGGATAACCTGTAGCCTTGGAAGCCAAGGCTGAAGAGCGGCTCAGTCGTGCATTGACCTCAATGACCCGGTAATCATCGCTGTCCGGGTCGTAACCATACTGGACATTGCACTCACCGATTATGCCGAGATGCCGCACTATCCTGATTGCAGTGTCGCGCAGCAGATTGATGTCGTGGTTGTTCAAAGTCTGGCAGGGAGCCACTACTATGCTTTCCCCTGTGTGGATGCCCAGAGGGTCGAAGTTCTCCATATTGCAGACAGTGATGCAGTTGTCGTAGCAGTCTCGCACCACCTCGTACTCAACCTCTTTCCATCCTTTGAGCGATTTCTCCACCAGCACCTGAGGCGAATACGCGAAGGCCTTGCCTGCCTGAATGTCGAGTTCGGCTTCATCGTTGCAGAAACCGCTGCCCAGGCCGCCAAGCGCATAAGCAGACCTGAGTATCACCGGATACCCTATCTCACCTGCAGCTTTTCGGGCAGCTTCAACACTGTCCACAGCATGCGAGCGGATGATGCTCACGCCGATTTCCTCCATACGGCGTGCGAAGGCATCCCTGTCCTCAGTGTCCACTATGGCCCTCACCGGTGTTCCGAGGACCTTCACTCCATATTTCTCCAACACTCCGCTGCGGTCGAGCTCCACTCCGCAGTTAAGAGCAGTCTGCCCGCCGAAAGTCAGCATTATTCCGTCGGGTCTCTCCTTCTCTATCACCTTCTCCACGAAGTAGGGTGTTACCGGCAGCAGATAGACGCTGTCCGCCACTCCCTCAGAGGTCTGCACAGTAGCGATGTTGGGATTGATGAGCACCGTCTCAATGCCTTCTTCCGACAATGCCTTGAGAGCCTGGCTGCCACTGTAGTCAAACTCTCCGGCCTGTCCTATCTTGAGGGCTCCGGATCCTAGCAGGAGAACTTTTTTGAACTTACTCATAGCATTGAGACAAAGTGGTTGAACAGGTACATCGTGTCCAGGGGGCCGCTGGATGCTTCCGGGTGGAACTGCACGGAGAAGAAGGGTTTGCTGCTGTGACGGATGCCTTCATTCGTTCCATCATTGAGATTCGTGAAGAACGGTTCCCAGTCATCGGGCAAAGTTGTTTCATCCACGGCAAAGCCGTGATTCTGTGAGGTTATGAAACATTTTTCGCTGTCTGCCATACGCACTGGCTGGTTATGCCCTCTGTGCCCATAACGGAGTTTGTAAGTCTTTGCTCCGGCTGCCTTGGCGAGCAGCTGATTGCCCATGCAGATGCCAAAAATCGGCCTTCCTCTTTTCATGGCTTCCCGAATGTGCCCGACAGTCGTTTCGCATAGATCCGGATTGCCGGGGCCGTTAGAGATGAAAAGGCCGTCATAGTCATCCATCGTCTTGTCGGCGTTGAAGTCATAGTCCCACGGCACACGCACCACCTCAACACCAGTCTTGAGAAGACAGCGGATTATATTGTGCTTGACCCCGCAGTCCACCAGCACCACTTTCTTGCCTGCACCTTCACGGTAACGGATGACGTGGCTGCACGAAGCCGCAGCCACCAGATTGGTGGCGTTGGGATCTTCGAAATCAGGGGCGATGCCGTTCTCCTGCACAAGCCTTCCCAGCATAGATCCGTTCTCCCTCAGGACTTGTGTAAGACGGCGGGTGTCCACGCCCCAGATACCCGGAATCCCCTGTTCCCATAGCCATTCGTCAAGACTCATCGCGGCACTCCAATGGCTGTAGTCGAATGAAAGGTCGGATATTATCAGAGCACGTACGTGTATTCTTTCGGATTCAAAAGTCGAATGTAGGCCATCTCCATCTACCTCTCTGGCAGGCACTCCATAGTTGCCGATGAGAGGATACGTCACGCACAACAGCTGTCCTTCGAAAGACGGATCGGTCAGCGTCTCAGGATAACCTACCATAGCAGTGGAAAATACCGTTTCCCCTCTGGCTGAAGCCAGCGCACCGAAAGCATAACCTGGGAAAACCATCCCGTTCTCCAGTTCCAGCGTGCATTTCTTGAAATCCGAGTAGTTCATCTTGGAATCTTATTCAACAGTAACACTCTTTGCCAGATTGCGCGGCATATCCACGTCAAGGCCCTTGAGCACAGCTATGTGATAGGCCAGCATCTGCAACGGCAAAACGCTGAGCAGAGGTGCCAGCAGCGCCAGAGTAGGCGGCACTTCAATAATGTCCCTGGCTATGGTCCTGACTTCTTCATCTCCTTCTGTCACAATAGCCAGAATGCGTCCGTTGCGAGCCTGAACCTCCCTCATATTGCTGATAATCTTCTCATATAGCTGGTGATGCGTCGCAAGGAAGACAATAGGCATATTGGCATCCACCAGGGCTATAGGGCCGTGCTTCATCTCAGCTGCAGGATAGCCTTCAGCGTGGATGTAGCTGATTTCCTTGAGTTTCAACGCTCCCTCGAGGGCCACGGGATAGTTGAAGCCACGGCCCAGATAGAGAAAGTTGCTTGCATAGGTATAAATCTTTGAAAGGTCCTTGATATAATCGTTGGTTTGCAGAGTTTCTTTCATCTTGTCGGGGATAGCCGCAAGCTCGCTTATAGTCCTGCAGTATTCCTTTCTGTCAAGGGTGCCGAGTTCAAAGCCGAGTGCCAGGGCAAGCATCACAAGCACTGCCACCTGGCCGGTGAAGGCCTTGGTCGAAGCCACACCCAGCTCAGGCCCCACATGGATGTAGATACCGGTATCCGACTCGCGTGCGATGCTGCTGCCAACGACGTTCACGATGCCGAATACAAGAGCCCCAGCCCTCTTTGCCAACTCAATGGCCGCAAGGGTATCCGCCGTTTCTCCGCTCTGGCTGATGGCTATCACCACATCATCGGGTTCAATGACTGGGTTGCGGTAGCGAAACTCAGATGCATACTCGACCTCAACCCGACGGCGACATAGCTGCTCAATCAACTGTTTGCCGATGAGCCCTGCGTGCCAGCTGGTGCCGCAGGCCACTATTATTATGTTTTTTGCGTTGACAAGCCTGTCGTGACAATCCCTGAGGGCAGACAACACTATGCGGTTGTCTTCTTCCCGGTCTCCCAGGATGACGCGGCCTCTCATACAATCCCTCAGACAATCCGGCTGCTCAAAAATCTCTTTCAGCATAAAATGCGGGAAGCCGCCTTTACTGAGCATAGAGATGTCCACGTCAACTTCGTGAACGGTGACATCAGCTTTTACGCCAACAAGGTCAGTAAGAGCAATATCTTGTCCTGGACGGACATCCGCAATCTGATCGTCATCCAGATAGACGACCTTATGGGTGTATTCAATCATCGGGGTTGCGTCGCTGGCGATGAAATATTCTCCCTCATCCTCCCCTATGCCTATCACAAGAGGGCTCGCCTTGCGGGCTACGACTATATGTTCCGGATCCTCACGTTCCGTCACCGCTATTGCATACGCTCCGTAGCAGCGGCCAAGCGCACTGCGCACTGCTTTTGTAAGCACGTGGCCGTTGGACTTGTAATAATAGTCTATCAGTTGGACCAGCACTTCCGTATCTGTGTCGCTCGTAAAAACATATCCGCGCTCAAGGAGCTGGTTCTTGATGACCCTGTAATTCTCTATTATGCCATTGTGAACTATGGCGAGGTTCCCGCTCATAGACACGTGCGGATGGGCATTCGCAGCACACGGATTGCCGTGGGTTGCCCAACGTGTGTGGGCTATGCCGCAAGTTCCGGCAGTATCCTTGCCGGCAGCCAGAGACTTGAGCCTGCTTACCCTTCCTTCAGATTTTATGATTTCCATTGAACCTGGCTGACCATAAGTCCGGCTTGGCTTGAGTATACATACTCCGGCACTGTCATATCCCCTGTACTCCAGTTTTTCGAGCCCTTCAATCAGTATGGGGAAAGCTTGTCTGCCGCCTACGTATCCTACAATTCCGCACATATGCTTTGCTTTATCATTTTGTTATTGGCCCCGTGCAGGGCAGTCGGGTATTTTCCATTGAAACAGGCCAGGCAGAGGTCGCTGCAACGGCCTGCGGCAATCATTCCTTTCTCAGAGAGGAATGAAAGAGAATCGGCGCCTATCATATCCCTGACTTCTTCCTCCGTGTGTCGGGCGCTGATGAGTTCTTCCCTGCTCTTGATGTCTACACCGTAGAAACAGGGAAAACGCAGCGGAGAGCTGGCTATGCGGACGTGGACTTCCACAGCTCCGGCTTCCCTGAGCATCCTCACAATCCGCATGGAAGTAGTGCCACGGACTATCGAGTCGTCGATCAGAACCACACGTTTGCCTTTTACCACACTCTTAACCGCCGACAGCTTCATCCTGACTCCCTTGTCCCTGAGTTCCTGAGAAGGAGCGATGAACGTGCGTCCCACATACTTACTCTTGATGAGCCCCATTTCGTACGGAAGTCCGCCAGCCTCCGCATATCCCATTGCAGCACTGAGGCTGCTGTCGGGAACACCGACGACGATGTCGGCATCTGCAGGGGCTTCCTCAAACAGCAACCTGCCGGACTCTTTGCGGTAGGCATGGACATTCCGGCCTTCAACATCACTGTCAGGTCTGGAGAAATAGACATATTCCATTGCACACATCGCGTGACGGCACGTCTCACAGAAGAAGTTGCTGCGCAGGCCGTGCCTGTCTATGGTAACTATCTCTCCCGGCTCCACGTCCCTCACGAAGGAAGCTCCGATGACGTCGAACGCGCAGGTTTCGCTCGCCACGACATAACCGCCGTGCTCAAGAACGCCTATCGAAAGCGGTCTCAGTCCGTTGCTGTCACGACAGGCGTAAATCCTGTTGGATGTCATCACCAAAAAGGCGAAAGCACCCTCAATCTTCTGCAAAGCCTCGATAAGATTATATATCCTTGGCTGCTTCTTCCGGGACGGGGCCTTTTTTATGAGGTGAGCCAGTATCTCGCTGTCCGAAGAAGTCTGGAAAAGGCTTCCTGTGCTCTCAAGACTGCTGCGCAACTGGGCGTAATTCACAAGGTTCCCGTTGTGGGCAAGTGCAAAGTCGCCCGTCCCATGCCTGAACAGAAAAGGCTGGACATTCTCTATGACACCAGCCCCTGTCGTGGCGTACCTGACATGGCCTATCGCCATACCGCCCTTGAGCCTTGAAATCTTTGACTCGTCGAATACTTCGTGCACGAGACCCTCTCCCTTGATGCAGCATAGTTTGCCTTCAGAGTCAGCAGTGACTATCCCGCAGCCTTCCTGGCCCCGGTGCTGCATCGAATGCAGGCCATAGTAGGTCATCTCCGCCGCATTCGACGTACCGAAGATGCCGAACACGCCGCATTCTTCGTGCAAGGATATGTCTCTTATATCATCCATCAGCGTCAATAAGCCGCATTGTGCATCTGCACCGCACGTCCGCTGGGGTCATTCCTGCCCGCGAATGCAGCATCCCATCTCAAAGCTTCCGCAGTGGAGCACGCAACGCTTGGAACGCTCGGAACTGACCTTGCCGCAGACTCGCTGGGGAAATGCGACTCGAAAATGCTTCTATAGTAATATTCTTCTTTGTTCCTCGGCGGATTTATGGGGAAACGCACGGCTGCCTCAGCCATCTCGCTGTCAGAAACCTGTGTTTCGACAAGGGCCTTCAGGCTGTCGATCCAAGAATAACCAACACCGTCGGAGAACTGTTCCTTCTGCCTCCAGAGAATGCTTTCCGGCAGCATATCCGAAAAAGCTTCCCTGAGAATGCGTTTCTCTATGACGCTGCCCGGGCACATCTTCGCCTGCGGGTTAAGCCGCATCGCCACGTCGAGGAATTCCTTGTCGAGGAAAGGCACCCTTCCTTCGACTCCCCACGCCATAAGCGACTTGTTTGCCCTGAGACAGTCATACAGATGCAGCTTGTCCAGCTTGCGGACCGTTTCTTCGTGGAATGCCTGGGCATCAGGGGCCTTGTGGAAGTAGAGATATCCACCGAACACTTCGTCGGCTCCTTCACCGCTGAGGACCATCTTGATTCCCATGCTCTTGATGACCCTTGCCAGCAGGAACATAGGAGTGCTTGCCCTCACTGTGGTGATGTCATAGGTCTCTATATGATAAATTACATCTTTCAGAACATCCAGACCCTCCTGCACGGTATAGTTGATCTCGTGGTGGACCGTACCGATGTACTGTGCCACCTCTCGTGCCCTCTCCAGGTCAGGAGCGCCTTTGAGTCCTATGGCGAACGAGTGCAGCTGGGGCCACCAGGCGTCGTGGACGTCATAAGTCTCGATACGTTTCCTGGCATATTTTTTTGCAATGGCTGATATTATCGAGCTGTCCAGACCGCCGGAAAGCAGCACACCGTATGGCACATCGCTCATCATCTGGCGCTTTACTGCCGACAGTAGTGACACCCTCAGGTCGTCAATATCCACAGGATTGTCCTTGACAGAGTCATATTCCATCCAGTCGCGCTTATACCAGCGCTTCATCTGCCTGTCCTTGCTGTAGTAATAATGACCGGGAGGAAACGGGCGGTAGTCATCGCACTGTCCTTCGAGAGCTTTCAACTCGCTAGCCACATAAACTCTTCCCTCGGCATCCGATCCTATATATAGCGATTCCACTCCTATCGGATCACGGGCTATCAGGAAAGAGTCCTCTGCCTCGTCATAGAGAGCAAACGCGAAGATACCGCTGATGTCCTCCAGAAAGTCGATGCCCTTCATCTTGTAGAGGGCAAGGATAACCTCGCAGTCTGAACCTGTCTGGAATTCATACAGGCCCTTCATCGCTTCGCGGATAGCCTGGTGGTTGTATATCTCGCCGTTCACCGCAAGAACCTGTTTCCTGTCCGGGGAGAACAGAGGCTGGCGGCCTGACTGGGGGTCTACGATGGAGAGACGCTCGTGAGTGAGTATGCAGCTTCCGCCGCACCAGATGCCGCTCCAGTCCGGGCCCCTGTGACGCAGTCGCCTGGACATTTCAAGAGCTTTCTCCCTAAGTTCGGGAGTCTGCTCCTTTATGTTGAATATTGCTGTGATTCCGCACATAGCTATTTCTTGGTTAGATAAGAATCAATCTGCGAAGCCGCCTGCCGACCTGATGCCAGGGCCCTCACAACGAGGCTTGCACCGCTGGCTGCATCTCCGGCCAGGAATACGTTTTCGGCAAGAGGCTTGTGTTCCGGCTTGAGGAATCCCATTGCAAGCAGGGCCATATCGCATTCTATTATTTCTTTGTTTCCGTCGAGTTTCATAAGCGGCCGGCCACCTTCAGGGTTCGGTTCCCATATGACGCCCTCTACCTCGACACCGATGAGCTTCCCATCCTTTCCGATGAACTTGTTGGAATTGAGAAGCCAGCGGCGCGTGCAGCCTTCGTGGTGCGAAGAACTTGTGCGCTTGATGTTGGGCCACATAGGCCACGGGGTTGCCGGGTTGTATCCCTCGGGGGGTTCGGGCATAATCTCTATCTGACAGACGGATGTCGCACCCTGGCGGATGACTGTTCCGATACAGTCGGAGCCGGTGTCACCGCCTCCTATCACAAGCACCTTCTTGCCCTTGGCGCTTACCCGCTCATCATCGCTGAACTGCTGTCCGGCCAGCACCCTGTTCTGCTGTCCAAGCAGTTCCAGGGCAAAATATACACCCTTCAACCCCCGGCCTTCGATCTTCAGGTCGCGGGCATCAGGAGTACCGGTGCATATCGCGTAGGCGTCATAGCCTTCCGGCAACTTGTCTTCCTCAATGGTCTGCCCATAAAGGAACTTGATACCTTCGGCTTCCATCAGCCTGATGCGCCTGTCTATGACTGACTTGTTGAGTTTGAAGTTGGGGATGCCGAAACGCAACAGGCCGCCTGCGGCTTCGTTCTTGTCATACACTGTAACTTCGTAGCCCATCTTGTTGAGCTGGCTGGCAGTAGAGAGTCCAGAAGGACCGGCCCCAATCACCGCCACCTTTTTCCCATTGCGCTTGTACTCGTTCACTGGCACATAGCCCTCAAGGAATGCCCTTTCGATTATGGCACATTCATTTTCCCGGCAAGTCACAGGCTCGCCGAGCGTCAGATTAAGCACACAGCTTTTCTCGCACAGGGCGGGACAGATTCTTCCGGTAAATTCCGGAAAATCGTTGGTCAGGGAAAGAATCTTGTATGCCTTCTCCCATTCTCCTTTGTAGAGAGCGTCCTGCCATTCCGGCTGTTTGTTGCCGAGCGGACAGGCCCAGTGGCAGAACGGCACGCCACAGTCCATGCAGCGGGATGCCTGTAGCTGACGGTCCCTTGAATTGAGAGTCTGCTCGACCTCTCCGAAATCGCGGATTCGGTCTTCTACAGCGCGATAACCAGCCTCGATGCGAGGCACAGTCATAAATGCCTTTGGATTTCCCATAACGTCACTCTGCTTTTATTTCTGCAAGTTTGTCCTGCAACTTGCGCAACTGTTCTTCTTTCAATACTCTCTTGTATTCGATCGGGATGACCTGTATGAATTCGCCGGCATAGTGGTTCCAGTCGTCGAGCATCGTACGGGCGAGCTTCGAGCCGGAGTAGAGCCAGTGCCTGCGGATCAGGTCGTGCAGTTCGTTGCGATAGCCCGACTCCTCGATGAGGCTGAGCTCCACCATATCCATATTGCAGAAATAGTCGAACTTATGCGTAGGATCCCATACATAGGCGATACCGCCGCTCATACCAGCGGCAAAGTTGCGTCCCGTGGTTCCGAGAACCACAACCCTGCCGCCTGTCATATATTCGCAGCAATGGTCTCCCGCTCCTTCCACGACAGCTATCGCACCGGAATTGCGCACGGCAAAACGCTCGCCGACACAGCCGTTGATATACATTTCGCCGCTTGTCGCGCCATAGAGGCCGGTGTTGCCGGCAATCATATTATGCTCAGCGATGAATGTGCTGCGCATAGGAGGCATAATCGCTATCCTTCCACCTGACAGACCTTTTCCGAAGTAGTCGTTGGTCTCGCCTTCCAGCTTCAGATTCACTCCTTTTGCGAGGAAAGCGCCGAAGGACTGGCCGGCTGAGCCCTTGAAATAGATGTTTATGGTAGAATCAGGCAAACCTTCGGCACCGTACTTCTCCGCTATCATTCCGGAGAGCATGGTGCAGCAGGCTCGATCTGTATTCCTGATATCGTAGTTCAGGTTTACTTCCCTGCCGCTTTCAAGTGCAGGAGCGGCGGCTGCGATAATCTCACGGTCTTTGACACTGCCCACAGCCGAGAAAGGTCTGCCGTCCCAGTGCAGGTCGTTGCTTTCCACGCGGTGAAGCAGCCTGCTGAAATCGAGGGTAGACTGCTTTGAGCCTGCAGGTATCGGTTTCAACTCCACGAGGTCTGTACGGCCGATTATGTCGTCCAGCCTGCGGAATCCCATTTCGGCCAGATATTCGCGGACCTCCCTTGCCAGGAAGGTGAAGTAGTTCACAATATACTCATAGCGTCCGCGGAAGCGCTTGCGAAGCTCAGGATCCTGTGTCGCAACACCGACCGGGCAGGTGTTCGTGTTGCATTTGCGCATCATAACGCAACCCAGCACGATCAGCGGCAGCGTTCCGAAACCGAACTCGTCCGCTCCGAGCAGAGCCATCAGGATGACATCGCGGCCATCCTTGATCTGGCCGTCAGTCTGCAAGCGCACCTTGCCGCGAAGACCGTTCAAAGCCAGTGTCTGCTGAGCCTCCGCCAGGCCGATCTCGGGAGAGATGCCGGCAAAGCGCATGGATGATACGGGAGATGCTCCCGTTCCGCCCTCGGCTCCTGAGATGACTATGATGTCGGCACTGGCCTTGGCCACTCCTGCAGCCACTGTACCCACTCCGCTTTCTGCAACCAGCTTGACGCTGACCGCAGCTTTAGGATTGACATTCTTGAGATCGAAGATAAGTTGTGAAAGGTCCTCTATCGAATAGATGTCGTGGTGAGGCGGCGGGGATATCAGAGAAATGCCGGGGATGGAGTTGCGGGTCTTGGCGATTATCTTGTCGACCTTGAAGCCGGGCAGCTGGCCGCCTTCGCCGGGCTTTGCACCCTGGGCGACCTTGATCTGTATCTCCTGGGCATTGACCAGATATTCGGCAGTGACGCCGAAACGGCCGGAAGCTATCTGCTTCGTCTTTGAACTCAGGGAGATTCCGTCCACGTCACTGTGGTAACGGACATTGTCCTCACCTCCTTCTCCGGTATTGCTTCGGGCTCCCAGCTTGTTCATAGCCAGCGCGATGGCCTCGTGAGCTTCTATGCTTATGGCTCCGAACGACATGGCCGCCGAAACGAAGTGCTTCACAATGCTTTCCTCAGGCTCCACATCTTCTACCGGCAGAGGTTGTGCGGCTTTTCTGAAGTCCAGGAAGTCACGCAGGAATGCGGGCTGCGGCTTGTTGTCGACGTGGGAGACAAACTCCTTGTATTTCTTGTAATCGCCGGTCCGGGTCGCTATCTGCAAGGCAGCGATTGTCTCCGGATTCCAGGCGTGCTGTATGCCGTCCTTGCGATATGCGAACAGACCGGTGTTCGGCAGAATGGAATCTGCCCCAGCCTTCTGCCCCGCTTCCATCAGACGCACGGCATCTGCCGCAATCTCTTTCAGGCCGATGCCGCCCACAGTCGATACCTCGGTGCCGAAATAGCTGTGCAGAAGGGACTCTCCGAGTCCGATGCTTTCGAATATCATCGCACCTCGATATGAACGTATGGTGGATATGCCCATCTTGGACATTATCTTGTAGAGTCCTTTGCAAACTGCCTTGATGTAGTTGTGCTCGGCTGTGGGATAATCTTCCTGAATGACGTGGTTCCTGACCAGGTCGTCCAGCACCGCGAAGGTCATATAGGGGTTGATGGCGGATGCTCCGTATCCCAGAAGCAGAGCGGCGTGCATCACCTCGCGAATCTCACCGCTTTCTACGATCAGGGCGGTCTGGACCCTCTTTCCTGCGGCGATCAAATAGTGATGCACGGCAGAAACAGCCAGCAGGCTGGGGATCGCAGCCCGGCCGGGAGCGATGTCACGGTCGGACAGGATGATGTAGTTGATGCCCTCATCCACGCTCTTTTCCGCCTTTCTGCAGAGGTCGTCGAGAGCGTCCCTGAGTCCTTCGCCACCTTTGGCGGCCTCGAATGACATATTCAGTTTTTCAGTATAGAATCCCTTGTAGCGTATGTTGCAAAGGATGTCGAGCTGAGTGTTGTTGAGGATGGGATGCGGCAGACGCACCATCTTGCAGTTGCTCTCGTCAGGAGTCAGGATACCGTTACCCACACAGCCGATATATTCGGTCAGGGACATCACGAGTTCCTCGCGGATAGGGTCTATGGCGGGGTTTGTAACCTGCGCGAATTGCTGGCGGAAATAGTTGAAGAATATCTGCGGCCTGTCCGAAATGACAGCCAGAGGGGTGTCATTGCCCATCGACGCCACTGGCTCTGAACCGTTGACCGCCATAGGTATCAAAGTCTTGTCGATATCTTCCTGGGCAAATCCGAAGGATATCAGCTTGCCGGCATAACCATCCACCGAGTTCTCGACCTTGCGGCCGCTCTTGAGGTTCTCAAGCTGGATGCGGTTGTCGGCCAGCCAGGCTTTATAGGGATGCTCTGCCGCAAGCTGGGCCTTGAGTTCTCCGTCATAGAATACCTTGCCTTCCTGCGTGTCGACCAGCAATATCTTGCCGGGCTCCAGTCTTCCTTTCTGTTTAATGTCGGCGGGATCGAGGTCCAGCACTCCGACTTCCGACGCAACAACCATGTCCCCGCCTGTCGTTATCAGGTAGCGGGCGGGACGCAGGCCGTTGCGGTCGAGCATACCTCCCACATAGCGTCCGTCGGAGAACAGCAGGGCTGCAGGACCGTCCCACGGTTCCATCAGGATTGAATGATATTCATAGAATGACTTAAGTTCGTCGCTGATGGGATTCTTGTCGTTGAACGACTCAGGCACAAGCAGCGCCATTGCGTGAGGCAGCGACAGTCCGGACATTACAAAGAACTCCAGAGCGTTGTCGAGAGAAGCCGAGTCGCTCATATCGGGCTGGATGATGGGGCGCAGTTCACTGATGTCTCCCAGCAGTCCCGTGTTAAGCACGCTCTCGCGGGCCTTCATCCAGTTGCGGTTGCCACGAATGGTGTTGATCTCGCCGTTGTGGCACAAGAAGCGGAACGGCTGGGCAAGAGGCCAGGCCGGGAAGGTGTTGGTTGAAAACCTCGAGTGTACCAGTGCGAGGCTGGAAGTGAAATATGTATCGGTCAGGTCTTGATAATAGTCTCGCAGCTGCATGCTGGTGAGCATTCCCTTGTAGACGATGCTCTTGCTGGACAGCGACACCACGTAGAAATCCTTGTCGGCCACACGATGCTCAACCTTCTTGCGTATGACATAGAGCCTTCGCTCGAAGTCTTGCAGTTCGTCGGCCTTGACGCCTGTAATGAATACCTGCTTTATGGCCGGCTCTGTCTTGTGTGCAGTCTCGCCGAGACATTCCGAATTTACAGGAACGTCCCTGACTCGCATCAGGGACAGTCCTTCGGCTTCAACTACGTCGATCATCGTTTCCAAAATAGCGTTCTGCCGCTGCTCATCCTTGGGCATGAACACCAGGCCGGTGCCGTAATGCCCTTTCTCAGGAACCGGGATTCCATTGAGAAGTATGAACTCGTGCGGTATCTGGACCAGGATACCGGCTCCGTCGCCGGTCTTCCCGTCGGCGCCTTCCGCTCCGCGGTGACGCATATTTTCGAGGACTTTAAGAGCAGATTCGACCAGCGCGTGGGACTTGTCGCCGTGGATGTTTGCGACCATTCCTATTCCGCACGCATCATGTTCATAGCTGCTGCTGTAAAGTCCTCCCTGCTGATGGTATTGTTCCATTTTATCAAGATTAGCATACGAACAACAATTCCCTGTATTTAGGAAGAGGCCACAGATTGTCGTCCACTACCTCCTCGAGCTTGTCGATGTCGTAGCGGATCTCTTCCATCTTGGGAACTACCGTTTTGTAATATGCCATCGCTTTTTCATATTCATCCTCAAGCACATTGGCAACCTTACGGGCCTCCACAAGTTGGTTGACACCTTCCTCGATGGCCTTTACGTGCTTAGCTATCTTCTTGATAAGTTCGATATTGGTAGATGCAAGTTCATCAGCTTCGTCTCCCAGGATTCCTTTCATCTTGTAAACATTGTCTATTAGGTTGCTCTGGTAAGAAGTCGCGACGGGGATGATGTGGTTGATGGCCATATCACCGAATATCCTGGCTTCAATCTGTATCTTCTTTGTGTAAATCTCCCACTTGATCTCCGTGCGGGCTGCAAGTTCAGCCTTGTTCATCACACCTGTAGACTCAAACAACTTGACGCTGTCGTTGCAGGTGTAGTGCTTGAATATCTCGGGAGGACAGGTCTCGCAGTCCAGTCCCCTGCGGGCGGCTTCCTCTTTCCATTCGTCGGAATAGCCGTTCCCGTCGAAGCGGACAGGCTTGCTGTATTTTATGAGTTTCTGCAGTTCCTTGATAATCGCCTCCTTCGTGTCCATTCCGCCGGCGACCAGTTTGTCCACAGCGGCCTTGAAGTCCACCAGCTGCTCAGCAACCGCGGTATTCAGGGCAATCATCGCGCTGGCACAGTTAGCTTCAGAACCGACGGCACGGAACTCGAAACGGTTGCCGGTGAACGCGAACGGCGAGGTGCGGTTACGATCCGTATTGTCAATGAGCAGCTCGGGGATCTGAGGCATATCGAGCATCTTCTTGCCAGTCTTGCCGGCGATCTTGAACAGTTCGTCGCTTGATGATTTCTCGAGGGAATCGAGCAGGCCTGACAACTGCTTGCCGAGGAAACTTGATATGATTGCAGGCGGAGCCTCGTTTGCACCGAGCCTGTGGGCGTTGGTCGCACTCATTATGGAAGCCTTGAGCAGGGCATTGTGACGATACACAGCAGTCAGCGTGTTGACCACGAATGTCACGAACATAAGGTTGTCCGTCGGGGTCTTGCCCGGTGACATCAGACGGTGTCCGTTGTCGGTGCCAAGCGACCAGTTGTTGTGCTTGCCGGAACCGTTGACGCCCTCGAAAGGTTTCTCGTGCAGCAGGCAGCGGAATCCATGCTTGCGAGCAATCTTGCGCATCAGAGTCATCACCAGCATATTGTGGTCGCAGGAGAGGTTTGTCTCCTCGAATATCGGAGCCAGTTCATACTGGTTGGGAGCCACCTCGTTGTGACGGGTTTTCGTAGGAATGCCAAGTTTCATGGCCTCGATTTCCAGCTCCTTCATAAAAGCCTGAACCCTCTCGGGAATTGCACCGAAATAGTGGTCGTCAAGCTGCTGGTTCTTTGCAGAATTATGGCCCATCAGGGTACGCCCGCTCATCAGCAGGTCGGGACGTGCGGCATACAATCCTTCGTCTACCAGGAAGTACTCCTGCTCCCATCCCAGATATGAAAAGACTTTCTTCACGGCGGGATCGAAATAATGGCATACGTCCACAGCAGCCTTGTCAACTGCGTGCAAGGCTTTCAGCAGAGGAGCTTTGTAGTCCAAAGCCTCACCAGTATATGAAATGAAGATTGTCGGAATACAGAGAGTGTCATCCATTACGAATGCAGGAGATGTAGGATCCCAGGCAGAATAACCCCTCGCTTCGAAAGTTGCCCGGATACCGCCGCTCGGAAACGAACTGGCGTCAGGCTCCTGCTGTGCGAGCAGTTTGCCTTCGAACTCTTCGAGGACTCCGCCTTTGCCGTTATGCTCTATGAAAGCATCGTGCTTCTCGGCAGTGGTGTCGGTCAGAGGGTGGAACCAGTGGGTGTAGTGGGTGGCGCCCATATCCATGGCCCATTTCTTCATTCCTTCAGCAACTTTATCGGCAAGGGCCCTGTCCATCACGGCCCCGTTTTCCATCACATCCACCATCTTTGCATAGACATCAGAAGGCAGATATTTGAACATTTTCTCCTTGTTGAATACGTACTTTCCAAAGTACTCGTCAGGCCGTACGCCCGGCAGTTTCACTTCCAGGGGGTGTTTCTTGAAGGCCTCACCCAGAACATCGAATCTCAAATAAGACATAGTGGTATATTTTAGATTGTTTATATTATCAGTTTTCCAAGCCTGTCTGCCGCCTCATAGTACGATTCGCGGTGACCAAAGGCTGTGAATCTTACAAATCCTTCTCCTGAAGGGCCGAAACCGGCTCCGGGGGTGCAGATAAGATGGGTCTGCTTAAGAAGGATGTCAAAAAAGTCCCAGGAAGGAATTCCGCCGGGAGTCTTCACCCAGAGGTAGGGAGCATCGGTACCGCCGAATGCCTTGATACCAATATCCTCCAATGCCCCTTTTAGATAAGCTGCATTTTCCAGATAGTATCCTATCGTTCGTGCTGTCTGCCTGCGCCCATCTTCCGTATAGATCGCAGCAGCTCCCCGTTGTGAAATATAGCTGGCTCCGTTGAACTTGGTGCACTGGCGGCGCTTCCACAATTCATTGAGCTTTACCCTGCGTCCACCTTCTTCTGCGCACAGTTCGTCGGGAAGCACAGCGTAGCCGCACCTCACTCCGGTGAACCCAGCTGTCTTCGAGTATGACCTGAATTCAATTGCCACCTTCTTTGCCCCGTCAATCTCATAAATGCTGTGCGGTACTGAAGGGTTGGTGATGAAAGCTTCGTAGGCGGAATCATAGAGTATCAGCACGTCATTTTCCATTGCCCACTCCACCCATTTGGCCAACTCATCTTTAGTCAGAACTGTGCCCATAGGGTTGTTGGGAAAGCACAGGTACACCACATCTACTTTTTCTGAGGGCAGTTGCGGCACAAAGCCGTTCTCCTCAAGACAGGGAAGATAGGTAATTCCACTCCACTTCGTACCGGTGTAGTCTCCGGCCCGACCTGCCATTGCATTCGAGTCGACATACACAGGATAGACCGGATCCGTGACAGCCACGCGTCCGCTGCCGAGTATATCCACAATGTTCCCGGTGTCACTCTTAGCACCGTCACTGATGAAAATCTCGTCCGGGCTGATCCTTACGCCTCTGGACGCATAATCGCCTTCGGCAATCGCCCTGCGCAGGAATTCATAGCCCTGCTCCGGACCGTAGCCGCGGAAACTCCCTGCACGGGAAAGTTCGTCCACCGCATCGTGCATTGCCCCTATTGCAGCATCGCAGAGGGGTTGTGTCACGTCGCCTATACCGAGGGAAATAACGTCATCGACGGCAAGGGTCTGCCTGAACGCCTTTGCTTTCGCAGCAATCGTGGCGAACAGATAGGATCCCGGTAGTTTAAGATAGTTGTCGTTGACGCGTATCATCACTCAATATCAATTTTACCGTTATAAACTTCTACTGCGTCCCCTGTCAGCAGGACTTCATCTCCGTCCCAGCTCACCTTGACGCTTCCTCCGTCCATAATAATCGTCTGCTCGCGGTTCAGGGCAAATCGGGAAATGGCTGCCACTGCCGTTGCGCAAGCTCCCGTGCCGCAGGCCATAGTAACTCCACTGCCCCTCTCCCATACTCTCATCCGGATGCAATCATCGCCGAGCAGCTGGGCAAACTCAATGTTTGCTGCCGCAGGAAAGCAGGCCGCGTGCTCCAGCATCATTCCTGTCACCTCCAGATTGACGGCCTCGATATCCTCAACAAATATTACGTAGTGAGGATTGCCCATAGAAACAAAGTTTCCGCGAAGTGATACGGGTATCACATCCTCCTTGCGCGGACGGAATTGAGAAGGGACAGAGAAAGAAGGTTGTCCCATATTGACGGAGATATTTCCGGTGGCATCGTCAATATGAAGAAGCTTTATGCCTGATGCTGTTTCCAAAGTGATATCGAAATCCTTTGCATAGCCCCGGCTGGCAACAAAGCTGCCGATACAGCGGGCTGCATTGCCGCACATCATGCCTTGGGAGCCGTCGGCATTGAACATCTCCATTTTGAAATCGGCCTTGTGGGAGGGATTGATCAGGACGATCCCGTCAGCTCCTATTCCTTTGTGCCTGTCGCACCAGGTCGGAGCTTGCCGGACGGCATCACTGGCCTTAAAGTTCTGGCCATAGACGTAGATGTAGTCGTTCCCGGCTGCATGCATTTTTGTGAAGTGGATCGTGCGCATCATTGTGGTCGAACTTTGCCGCAAAGTTATGACATTTTATCTTATTATCAATATTTTCTTTGACTTTTTGTCTTTACAATTACCCATTAAGCCAACTTTTTGTTTTAGGAATTTTAAATTATCGTGCAATATGTTCATTTTAGAGCCCAAATGAACTTAAAAATTGTCATTTGTCATAATATTTACATAAAATTTGGACAATTTGTCAGAATATTTATTAACTTTACTACAGCAACAATTTTGACCACCTATGAACACCAACGAACTGACTGACTCAATCGATCGCAAAATCCTCAAGATTATTACGCTAAACGCACGCATTCCTTTCCGCGATGTAGCCGAACAGGTCGGCATATCGCGCACTTCGGTCCACCAGAGGGTGCAGAGAATGACCGATATAGGCGTTATCAAGAATTCCGGATTCCACGTCAACCCCCAGAAACTCGGATTCAACATGTGCGTTTATGTCGGAATCACCCTCGAGAAGGGCTCGCTGTACAACAGCGTCGTTTCAGAACTCGAGAAGATTCCCGAGATCGTGGAATCACAGTTCACTCTGGGAGCGTACACAATCCTCATCAAGCTATACGCCCACGACGCCAACCACCTGATGGAACTGCTGAACGGCCGTATCCAGGAAATCCCCGGCGTCATCAACACAGAGACTCTCACGTCACTCGACCAGCGGATCAAACGGTCCATCCCGATTGACGATTAACATTTTATCTTATTATATATAGTATCCCTGTCAATTTGACAATTAATTCGCAAAATATTTGTCAAATAGATATCCATTTCATATCTTTGCCACGAAAATAGAAAACACAAACATGTCCAAAGGTTTGATGATCCACTTCGGCAATCAGAACTGCCAGCGTCAGAATCAGAATCAGGTTCGGACAGTCACTCCTTTGGGCCAGCAGGAAAGACAATAATCTGACATAATAAAGCTTAATCACGAAGACTGGTCTCAACCGAGGCCGGTCTTTTTTTTATTAACAAATACTACTAACCAATGAAGAAAATTGAAGCCATTATCAGGAAGACCCGTTTCGACGATGTCAAGGAAGCTCTGTTCGAGGCCGACATCAACTGGTTTTCCTATGCGGAAGTCAAGGCCATAGGCCAGGACCGCGAGGACAGAATCTACCGAGGAGTGATGTACAGCACAGACATCATCTCCCGCATCGAGATAACCATCATCTGCAGAGACCAGTTCGTCCAGCCGGCAATCGACGCAATAATGGGCGCTGCCCGCACCGGCAGCGTGGGAGATGGCAGAATATTCGTCAGTCCGGTAGACGACACCTGGTCTATACGCACAGGCGAACACGGGGACACCGTACTGGCAGACAAGAAGTAGAACCTTTAAACGATTACAGCTATGACAACAATAAATGGACTTGACACTGCTTGGGTTTTGATTGCAGCTATGCTAGTTTTCTTCATGCAACCGGGATTCGCCCTTGTTGAAGCCGGTTTCACACGTTCGAAGAATACCGCCAACATATTGATGAAAAACTTTGCCGACTTTATGATAGGCTCGTTCCTGTTCTGGATGATAGGTTTCGGTCTTATGCACAGCAGCGGCAACGGCTTCATAGGAGGCCTTCACCTTTTCGACTGGAAATTCATCGGCGATTCCAACATTCCGGCCGAATGCACGCTGATATTTCAGACAGTATTCTGCGCCACTGCGGCGACGATCGTTTCCGGCGGCATGGCAGAGCGCACCAAATTCTCAATGTACATACTCATCTCTATCATCATTTCGGTCCTGATCTATCCCATCGAAGGACACTGGTCCTGGGGAGGCGGCTGGCTCAGCGAGCTGGGGTTCCACGATTTCGCCGGCTCTACGGTGGTCCACACCTGCGGAGGCGTAATCGCCCTTGCCGGAGCGATGGTGCTCGGCCCAAGACTTGGCAAATACTCCAAGAACGGCCAGTCGCACGCCATTCCCGGCCACAACCTGACATTCGGCGCGCTCGGAGTGTTCATACTCTGGTTCGGATGGTTTGGTTTCAACCCGGGCTCTCAACTGGCAGCCGACGGTTCCGCAAATGCCATAGCCATATCACACGTTATGTGCACCACTAATATGGCAGCAGCGACAGGCGGGCTTTCTGTCCTTTTCCTCACCTGGCTGGCATACGGCAAACCTTCTCTCTCGCTGGTATGCAACGGCATCCTGGCAGGCCTGGTAGGAATCACGGCCGGCTGTGACATGGTCTCCATAGGAGGCGCTGCCATCATAGGAGCCATCTGCGGCGTGGCTATGGTCGGTTCCGTCGCCCTCATCGACAAAGTCTGCAAAATCGACGACCCTGTCGGAGCAGTCTCAGTTCACGGCACCTGCGGCATTCTCGGCACCATCCTCACTGGCCTGTTTGCCACTGACGGCGGCCTGTTCTACGGTGGTGGAGCGCATTTTCTGGGCATTCAGGCACTGGGTGTCCTCGTTACGGCAGCGTGGGCATTTTCGTTGGGACTGATTACTTTCAAAGTGCTGGACAAGATACATGGCATACGTGTGGAGCCTCGTATTGAGGAAGAGGGACTGGACATTTATGAACACGGAGAAACGTGCTACAACAGTTGAGAAAACTATCGGAAGTGTTCGCTCCTCGGTATGCAGTTGTCCGGTACGGGCATATCGTATACCCTGGAGCGCAACATTTTGCCGTAAGCCTTGAGGTCTTTGAACGCAGACTGTTCTTTGACGGAAACAGGTTCGCCTACTATCACACGGTGCATACCTTTATGCTTGTTGAAGTATTCTGAAGGCAGCCTCAGCAGACGGAGTTTCCAGCTGATGAGACCGAGAAAATAGAAGAACCGCGAGTTGCGGTCAGGAAAGTAAATGGGAATGACCGGCACATTTGCCTTCTGGATTATGCGAAGCATGCTTTCCTGCCATTCCCGGTCCTGGAGCCTGCGAAGTTTCGGCATGTAGTCCGACACGGCGCCGGAAGGGAAGCATCCGAGGCCGTGGCCTTCCTGCACCTGTTTCATTATTGCCCTGACACCGCTCATCGTGACCGAGTCCGGTGCTTTCTTCTCGGTAGTGGTCGGAGTCACGGTAATGAAGGCATCTCCGAGCGACTTTGCACGGGCCAGGATATTGTTTACAACGAAACGGTAGTCGTTCCTCCTGGAACCCACCAGTTCTATGCAGATGAGTCCGTCAAGGCCGCCGTAAGGATGGTTGCTGACAGTAATGAAGGCGCCGTCGGCGGGAATCTTTTCCAAATTGGCGACATTTCCTATCAGGTAATTGCAGCCCATTCCGTCGATTACCTTGGAACAAGCCTCGATACCGCGGCTGCAGGCCGCACCGTCATAAAGCCTGTTGATGCGGGAAACGCTGAAGACATCCATCAGCAAGCGGGCAAGCCCCCTGCCGATGCGCCCCCGGAACAACGGTGACATACGGCACAGTTCGTCTATGCCGAGAATCACGTTTGCAGGCTCACTCCCCTTTCCTGACCTTGGGGTCGAGCTTGGCATATTCCTTTGCATCCTTGAAGAAGTTGACTAACAACGATACCAGCAGGACCAGGCATATCGCAATCGCCACCAGATCGAGCAACGACAGGCTGACACTGCGGCCGAACACGGCCAGATCCAGAGAAAAATCCCTGATGGCAGCCACATATATCAGTACGGTGTTGACCAGGGCTGCCAGCACGCGAAGTTCTGTCGGTCCCAGTTTGGCATAGGACAGCTTGAACTGTCCTTTGAGATGTGCAGTGATGTAGACGTAGATAGACATCAGCAGATAGCACACCAGCGCCAGCATCGCCAGGTTGAAATGGATCAGCGGAGACAGTCCCAGCCCCACGAACATCACCACTTCGCTCATACAGTCGACCATATGGTCCACGAAGAAACCGTAGGTCGGCCGCTGCGTGCCGCGGTAGCGGGCCAGGGTTCCGTCCAGCGAATCCCCGTACCAGTTGACAAGCAGACCCAAGGTGGCGAGCCAGAGGAAATTGATGTCCTTTCCGGACAGCGCATATCCCAATGCTATAAGGACCGTACCGACACATCCTACTGCAGTGAGCATATCGGATGTAACCCAGGCCGGCTGCCTTGCGGCAAGCCAGTTGAGGGCCTTCTTCTCTGCCTTGCTGAGAATTGAGGTCTGGATCCTCTGGCTCTGCTTAACCTTATGGCTGTTGTTTTCTTCCATTCAGGAATTACCCTAATTTCGATTTCAGTTCAGCGATGCTCTTCTGGATATACTCGTCAGAAACGGTAGCGTCAGTGAGGTCGCCTGCCAGATATTTGTCGTAAGCGGCGATGTCGATCAGTCCGTGGCCGCTGAGGTTGAAGAGGATGACCTTCTCTTCGCCTGTCTTCTTGCATTTCTCAGCCTCGCGGATGGTAGCTGCGATGGCGTGGCAAGACTCGGGAGCGGGAATGATGCTCTCAGTCTGTGAGAAAAGCAGTCCTGCCTTGAAGGTTTCGGTCTGCGGGATATCGACAGCCGACAGATAGCCGTCCTTGTAGAGCTGGGAGATGATCATTCCTGCACCGTGGTAGCGGAGACCACCGGCGTGGATGTTTGCAGGCTGGAAGGTATGGCCGAGGGTATACATCGCGATCAGCGGAGTGTAACCTGCTTCGTCACCGAAGTCATAGTGATATACGCCTTTGGTGAATTTCGGGCAGGCTGAGGGTTCTGCAGCCAGGAATTTGGTCTTCTTCTTGCCTGAAAAGACGTGGCGCATGAACGGGAAGGAAATTCCGCCGAAGTTGCTGCCGCCACCGAAGCATCCGATCACGAGGTCGGGATACTCGCCGGCCATCTCCATCTGTTTCTCAGCCTCAAGGCCGATGATTGACTGGTGGAGAACGACGTGGTTGAGCACAGAACCGAGTGAATAACGGCAGTTAGGAGTATTCATCGCGAGCTCGACCGCCTCACTGATGGCTGTGCCAAGTGAACCCTGGTAGTTGGGCTGGGCGGTAAGGATATCCTTACCGGCGCGGGTTGACATCGAAGGAGAAGCAATCACCTGTGCGCCGTAAGTCTGCATTATGCTGCGGCGGTAAGGTTTCTGCTCGTATGAGATCTTCACCATATAGACGGCTGCCTCGAGGCCGAAAACCTTAGCGGCGTATGAGAGGGCTGTTCCCCACTGGCCGGCACCGGTCTCGGTAGTAACGTTGGTGATGCCTTCTTGAGCGCAGTAATATGCCTGCGGAAGTGCGCTGTTCAGTTTATGCGACCCCACAGGGCTTACGCTCTCGTTCTTGAAATAGATGTGTGCAGGTGTGCCGAGAGCCTTCTCAAGACCGTAAGCACGCACGAGCGGGGTTGAACGATAGTATTTATAGAGCTCACGTACAGGCTCAGGGATGTCAATCCAGGCATCTGTCGTGTTCAATTCCTGTTCTGATGCCGCTCTTGAGAAGATATGGCTGAGTTCGTCTACAGTAACTGGCTGCTTGGTACCGGGGTTGAGCATGGGCAGGGGTTTGTTGGGCATCTCTGCCTGAATGTTGTACCATTGTTTCGGAATCTGGTCTTCCGGAAGTATGAAACGTTTCTGCATCGTAGTTATTATAAGAGATTGTTAATAGTTGCAAATGTATCGTAAATCGCAAAAAACTGCAAAAAAGGCAAGCGCTACTTTTCCCGCTCCTTATAGAGCTGCCAGGAATTGTAGAGGTTGTGCCATATGCTGTAAAGGCCTCCGGCCAGGGAGGTGACGGGATTCATAAAGGTGTATGCCACCCAGATCAGGAACATCGTGTTCTTCTGGCCGAAAGACTGACCGGCGGTCACGCGGTCGGAATAGCGTTCCCCTATCCTGTGGCCGAGCACGAACTGCAGCACACAGGTCAGCGCCGAGATTACTCCGATGCCGACGATATAATACCAGGCGATGTCGGTGTGTACCAGCGACCTTGTAGTCAGTGTCAGCGCCAATGCAAGACAGATTGTCCAGAGATAGAAAGCGAGATCTTTCGGCTTGCAGACGAGCTTGTTGACTTTCGGCATCAGGTACCTGACAAGAACAGCCAGGATAAGAGGCAGGACGAGCACAGAGAACACCTTGCCCATCATAGTGCCAAGCGCCTGGCCGAAACTCATCGTAGTGTCCGGATTCAGCAACGGGACGGAAATTGAAATCAGGAACGCCGTAAGCACGTTGATCAGCATCGTATAGGTCACGGTAGAAGCCATGTCGCCGCCAAGCTTGTCGGTCACCACCACGGCGGCAGTCGCCGTCGGGCATATCATGCACAGCATGAAACTCTCAATGAGTATGTCGACCGACTCGCTGAAGTCTGTCAGGACGAGCAGCAACACCATCAGCAGATATGTGCCGCCCTGTATCAGCAGCATCCACAGATGCCACGGGCGGAAACGCACTGTCTTCGGATCGATCTTGCTGAACGACAGGAACAGCATGCAGAACAGCAGTGCTGGCTGAAGGAAGCCCACCAGCTTGTTGGCCGCCACGTGGGCAGCCGGAGGCAGATGCAGAGCAGCAAAGATGAAATATGCAGCCACACCCGCGACCATCGACACGGGCAGGGCCCAGTTCTTCAGGAATGTTACAAGCCTGCTCAAGCTTTTTTTATGTAGTCCACTATCCAGACGCCGACCTCTTTGGTTCCATATTTGGCACCGCCTTCGACCTGGATCTCGGGAGTACGTACATTGGCGTCGAGAGAAGCCTTCACAGCCTTGCGGATGAGTGCACCCTCTTCCATAAGGTTGAAATATTCGAACAGCATAGCCACCGAGAGGATCTGAGCCAGCGGGTTGGCAATGTTAAGCCCCTTTGCCTGCGGCCACGAACCGTGGATGGGCTCGAACACGGGAGTATGTTCTCCGGTAGAGGCAGAAGGCAGAAGGCCCATACTTCCGGTGATGCAGCTGCCCTCGTCGGTAAGGATGTCTCCGAAAGTATTCTCAGTCACCATCACATCGAAGAAGGTAGGTTCCTGAATCATCCTCATCGCGGCATTGTCCACATACATATAGTCGGTGCGGACATCGGGATAGCTGCTCTCCATCTCCTGGGCTACTTTGCGCCAAAGACGGCTTGACGCAAGCACGTTGGCTTTGTCCACCACGGTAAGGTGACGGTTGCGGCGACGGGCATATTCGAAGCCGACCTTGAGGATACGCTCGATTTCCGGACGGGTATAGTAGTTCGTGTCGTAAGCCTTGTCGTCGTCCTGATATTTCTCACCGAAATACATACCTCCAGTGAGTTCGCGGATGCATATGAAGTCGGCGCCCTTGACGAGGTCCTCGCGGAGCGGTGACTTATGGATGAGGCAGTCGAAGGTCTCGACAGGACGGATGTTGGCAAACAGGCCGAGTTTCTTGCGCATTGCGAGAAGACCCTGCTCGGGACGGACCTTCGCAGTCGGGTCGTTGTCGAACTTGGGGTCGCCTACTGCAGAAAAGAGAACCGCATCGGCTTCCATACAGGCCTGGAAAGTTTCCTCAGGGAAGGGGTCGCCTACCGCATCGATCGCTGCGGCACCGCATATCGCATCCTTGTATGTCACTTTATGGCCGAATTTGGCGCAAACGGCGCTCATTACGTCAACACCCTGCTTTGAAATTTCAGGTCCGATGCCGTCTCCGGCAAGAACTGCTATCTTGAAATCCATATCGTTTGAATATTAATTGTTTTCTTTCTGTTCGCTGGCCAGTATGTTCAGCATCTTGAGAGTAGCTTTGATGGCAGCCTCGACCTGGTCGGCATCGAGCCCGCGGGTATGGATCACGCGACCGTTCCAGTCCCAGTAGATGGTGGTCTGGACCAGGGCGTCGGTGCGGCCTCCGGGAGGGATCGACACGACATAGTCGGTCAGCCACGGGAATGCCGTATGCATATTGTCCTTGTATATATGGCGGACGGCACGGACAAAGGCGTCGTACTGACCGTCTCCGCTTGCCTGTCCTTCATATATCTCGCCGTCAATCTCGAGCTTGACGCTCGCAATGGGCTTCAGGCCGTATGCGGTAGTAACCATATAGCTCAGTAGCTTGACCCTGTCTTCCACTGCGCTGTCGTGCTTGAGCACGTCGCTCACGATGTACGGCAGGTCATCGGCGGTCACCACTTCCTTCTTGTCACCAAGTTCGATGATCCGCTCGGTAACGCGTCTTGTCTGCTCGGGAGTGAGTTCAAGGCCGAGACTCTCGAGATTCTTGAGGATGTTGGCCTTGCCGCTGTTCTTGCCGAGGGCATATTCCCTCTTGCGGCCGAAACGCTCCGGAATCAGGTCGTTGCAATAGAGGTTGTCCTTCTTGTCGCCGTCGGCGTGGACGCCTGCCACCTGGGTGAAGACATACTCTCCCACCACGGGACGGTTGGGCGGAATAGGAACGCCTGAATAGCTGGCGACCATACGGCTGACTTCGTGCAGACGGCCCTCTTCGATACCGGTCTCAACGCCGGCAAGATCCTTCAGTATTGCCTGGACGCTTGCAAGAGGGGCGTTGCCAGCCCTTTCACCAAGACCGTTGACGCAGGTGTGGACACCTTTGCAACCGGCCTTGACGGCAGCAAGGGTATTAGCAGCAGCGAGGTCATAATCGTTATGTGCGTGGAAATCGAAATGAAGGCCGGGGAAAGCGTCCACCATCTTCTTGATGAAGACAGATACCTGGCAGGGACTCAGCACGCCCAGGGTATCGGGCAGCATGAACCTTTTCACGCCACAGTCCGTCAGATGTCCCATCAGTTGGAAGACATATTCCTCAGAATCTTTCATTCCGTTGCTCCAGTCTTCAAGGTAGAGATTGACTGACACACCTTTTGCAGTGGCATCAGCTACTGCCTTGCGTATGTCGGAGAAATGCTCGGCCGGAGTTTTGCCGAGCTGCTGTGTGCAGTGGCGCAGCGAACCTTTGCAGAGCAGGTTCATCGTGCGGCAGCCGCAATCCAGAATCCATTGCAGGGAGGTTCCTCCATCCACGAAGCCGAGCACTTCGATGCGGTCGAGCATATCGTGACGGGCAGCCCAGGCGCATATCTCGCGCACAGACTCCTTCTCTCCTGCCGAAACGCGGGCTGAGGCCACCTCAACGCGGTCTACCTTGAGGTCTTTCAACAATGTGCGTGCGATAAGCAGCTTTTCGTGGGAGAGGAAACTCACCCCCGTGGTCTGCTCGCCGTCGCGCAGAGTCGTGTCCATTATTTCAACTCTCATGGCAGTCTATGCGTTGGCCTTTTCCCAGGCTTCGATCTTGTCTTTGCTCTGAAGCAGGAAATCGATGTCGTCCAGAGCATTCATCAGGCAGTATTTCTTGTAGCCGTTGATGGCGAAATGCTCACTGCGGCCGGTAGCGTTATTGGTAACGGTCTGAGCCGGAACATCTACAGTCACTTCCATCTTCGGATCCTTGGCGATGCTGTCGAAAAGCTCGGCAAGGAACTGCTCGCTTACCACCACCGGGAGCACGAAGTTGTTGAGTTCGTTGTTCTTGTGGATATCAGCGAAGAAACTTGAAATAACCACCTTGAATCCATATCCTGCTATGGCCCAGGCTGCGTGCTCGCGGCTGCTTCCGCTGCCGAAGTTCTTGCCTGCCACAAGGATGTCTCCGCCATATACGGGGTTGTTGAGGACGAAATCCTTGTTGGGGGTTCCGTCGGCGTTGAACCGCCAGTCGCAGAACAGATTGTCACCGTAGAACTTTTCGTCCTTGGTGGTAGCCTTGAGGAAACGTGCAGGGATGATCTGGTCGGTGTCTACATTCTCCAGAGGCAGAGGAACACAGGTGCTCTTGATTATATTGAATTTCTGTTTCATGGCAGGGTGGTTTACAAAAGTGTCCTTGGATCGGTGATATAGCCGGTGACGGCGGCAGCCGCTGCCATCAGGGGGCTTGCGAGAACTGTGCGGGCTCCGGGACCCTGACGGCCCTGGAAATTGCGGTTAGAGGTGGAAACTGCAAGCTTGCCTGCAGGTATCTTGTCGTCGTTCATCGCCAGGCAGGCAGAGCAACCGGGCTGACGGATTTCGAAACCTGCGGCCTCGAGAATCTTGTCAAGGCCTTCGTCTTCGATCTGCTTCTTTACCATCCAGGATCCGGGCACCAGCCAGGCGGTGATCCAGTCAGCTTTCCTGCGTCCTGCTGCGATAGAAGCGAACGCACGGAAGTCTTCGATGCGGCCGTTGGTGCAGGAACCGCAGAAAACATAGTCTACCTTCTTGCCCTTGAGCGAATCGCCGGGGGCGAACTGCATATAGTCCAAAGCCCTCTTGAAAGACTCGCGGCTTGCTGCGGGAATATCCTCCTCTGCAGGAATATGGCTTGAAATGCCCATACCCATACCGGGATTGGTGCCGTATGTAACCATAGGCTCGATGTCTTCCGCCTCGAAGCGTATCTCGCGGTCGAACACTGCGTCTTCGCCGCTTCGCAGGGTCTTCCACTCTTCAACCGCCTTGTCCCAGGATTCTCCCTTCGGGGCGTGCTCGCGTCCTTTGAGGTATTCGAAAGAAACCTCGTCGGGAGCTATGAATCCTCCGCGGGCACCCATCTCTATCGACAGGTTGCACAGAGTCAGACGGCCTTCCATACTCAGCGACCTTACCGCGCTTCCTGCATATTCCACGAAATAGCCTGTAGCGCCGCTGGTCGACATCTTGCTCATAATGTACAGAGCCACATCCTTCGCGGTCACTCCTTTTCCAAGCTTGCCCTCAACGCTGATACGCATTGACTTGGGCTTCTGCTGGAGGATGCACTGGGATGCGAGCACCATCTCGACCTCGGAAGTGCCGATGCCGAAGGCTACAGCACCCATCGCACCGTGAGTCGAGGTGTGCGAATCACCGCATACTATGGTCATTCCGGGTAGCGAGAGACCTCTCTCGGGTCCTACGACGTGGATAATTCCGTTGCGGGGGTCCATCATTCCATAGTGCGTCAGGCCGAACTCGGCTGCATTGGCAGCCAGGGTATCTACCTGCTGCTTTGATACGGGATCCGCAATGGGCTTGTCCTGGTCGTGGGTAGGAGTATTGTGGTCAGGCATGCAGACAATCCGGTCTGGGCGAAGACATTTTATGCCGCGTGCGCGCATACCGTCGAATGCCTGGGGTGTAGTCACCTCGTGGCAGTAAAGTCTGTCGATATAGAGCTGTACGGGGCCGTCCTCTACCTGCTGAACCACGTGTCTGTCCCAGATTTTGTCGAAGAGTGTGTTCATAGAGGCTTCAAGATTAGATTCCAAACGGCAAAGATATTAATTTATTTACAAACGAAATACGCCGACTGGGTTGCAGCCGGCGTATTTCATCGGATGAAGTGATAATCAAGCCGCTAAAGGGCTGAATAAGCAGGTGAGAATGTATCTCCGTCGGCAGGATTGCCGGTGCTCAGGCCCTTCTTGAGCCATTTCATCCTCTGTGCGGAAGTACCGTGGGTGAATGAATCGGGAATGGTACGGCCGTAGGTCTGTTTCTGGAGACGGTCGTCTCCGATGGCTGACGCTGCGTCAAGACCTTCCTTGATGTCTCCGTCCTCGAGCGAACCGAAGTTCCTGTTGTCGTGGTATGCCCAGACGCCTGCGTAGAAATCGGCCTGGAGCTCAAGCCTTACGCTGAGCTGGTTAGCTACGGTCTGCGACGAACGGGCCATCTGCTGGTGCACCTGGTCGAGGGTTCCGAGCAGATACTGCACGTGATGCCCCACCTCGTGGGCGATCACATACGCCCAGGCGAAGTCGCCGCTGGTGCCGAACTGACGCTTCATATCCTTGAAGAACGACAGGTCGAGATAGACGCTCTGGTCGGCAGAGCAGTAGAAAGGACCTGATGAAGCCGAAGCTCCGCCGCAGCCTGACTGCACTGCACCGTTGAAAATCACGAGTTTCGGAGGAACATACGTACGGTTGTTCTGACGGAAGATGGCGGTCCACACGTCTTCGGTGCCGGCCAGGATCTTGGTGGCGAATTCAAAGAGCTGGCGATCCTCCTCGGTCTCGACATATTCAGTGCCTGCCACACCGCCGCCCATCTGGTTGGCCATCTGGAGCACTTCGGCAGGATTGCGGCCGAGAAGCATCCATATAATACCTGCGATAACGACACCGCCCAGTCCTAGACCTCCCACGGTCTTGGCGGTTGATGAACCTCTGCGGTCTTCCACATTGGTACTTTGCCTTCTTCCTTCGAGTTGCATATCTGTAGATTTTGTATTGTTAAATCAGATTTGTATCAGACAAATTTAAATAAAAATACATTACGATAATCAGAGCGCCGCCAAAAGCTCGCGGTATTTTGTCAATGGCCAGAGCGAATCGTCGACTATCATCTCCAGCTCGTCTATAGACTGCCTGAGTTCGCTCATAAACGGAACCACGCGGGCCTCGTACTGCCCTGCCCTCTCCGGGATGTCGGCGATGCGGTTCACCTCGTGGCGGATGACGGTCATCCTGTCCACGGTGTCGCTGATGATGTTCGACAGCTCGGCGATTCGCGCCAGCGCCTCCATCTCCTTCCCGGCATACTCCTGGAGCTTGTCGGGGAAGAATTCTTTGATGCCGCGTATGTTCTCGATGAGGATGTTCTGGTATTTTATGGCCGTAGGTATGATGTGGTTCATCGCCATATCGGCCAGCACCTTGGACTCTATCTGAATCTTCTTGAGATAGGTTTCCTCCTTGATTTCGAAGCGGGCGGTGATCTCGCTGCGGTTCATCACCTTGTATTTTTCAAAGAGTGCCACGTTCTTCTCGTCGAGATATTCCTTGAACGCCTCGGTCACGCAGTTGATGTCCTTGAGGCCTCGCTTGTAGGCCTCGGCGAGCCACTGTTCGCTGTATCCGTTGCCGTCGAAGCGAATGTCCTTAGAGGCTATGGCGAACTTGCGTATGGTCTTGAGTATGGCTTCGTCCTTCTTCATTCCCTTGGCCACAAGCTTCTCCACCTCAACTCTGAAAGCATCGAGCTGCTCTGCCACCGCAGTGTCGATCACGATGATCGGCATCGAGCAGTTGGCCGACGAACCGGTGGCGCGGAACTCGAAACGGTTGCCGGTGAAGGCAAAGGGCGAAGTTCGGTTGCGGTCGGTGTTGTCGAGCATAATCTCGGGAATCTTGCCGATGTTCAGTTTGATGGCAGTCTTGCCTTCGGGGGTGAACTTGCTGGCCGCGCTCTTCTCGATGTCGTTCAGCATAGCGGTCATAGTGCTGCCGCAGAACACCGAAAGGACTGAAGGCGGGGCCTCGTTGCCGCCGAGACGGTGCGCATTGGTGGCCGACGCGATGGAAGACATCAGCAGGGTGCCGTATTTCTCGGCAGCCATCAGGGTGCATACGAAAAACGTCAGGAACAGCATATTGCCCTTCGGGTTGCGGGCGGGAGCCAGCAGATTCACCCCGGTGTTGGTGGATAGTGACCAGTTGCAGTGCTTGCCGCTGCCGTTCACGCCCTGGAAGGGTTTTTCGTGGAATATGACTTTGAGGTGATGCTTGGGTGCCACCTTGTTCATTATGGTCATCAGGAGGATGTTGTGGTCGGCGGCCACATTGGCCTCTTCGTAGACCGTAGCGCACTCGAACTGGTTGGGAGCCACCTCATTGTGCCTGGTCTTGAGAGGAATGCCGAGCTTGTAGGCCTGCTCCTCGAATTCCTTCATAAAGCTCTCCACCCTCTTGGGAATCGCGCCCCAGTAGTGGTCCTCGAGCTGCTGATCCTTGGCTGCGGGATGGCCCATAAGCGTACGGCCTGTCTGCTGTAGGTCGGCCCGGGAATTGAAGAGGTCCTCGTCCACCAGGAAGTATTCCTGCTCCCATCCGAGATTGGTGATGACCCTGTCAATCTCCTTGTCGAACAGCTTGCATACCTCCACGGCTGCTTTGTCGACTGCTGCCATCGCCCTCAGCAGCGGAGCCTTGAAGTCGAGGGCCTCGCCGGTATACGCCACGAAGATGCTGGGGATGCAGAGGGTCTTGTCGATCACGAAGGTGGGAGAAGAAGGGTCCCAGGCGCTGTATCCGCGGGCCTCGAAGGTGTTGCGGATGCCGCCGCTCGGGAAAGAGCTGGCGTCGGGCTCCTGCTGCGAGAGCACATTACCGCTGAAAGATTCGAAAGACTTGCCGCCGGGCAGAGGCTCCAAGAATGCGTCGTGCTTCTCTGCGGTAGATTCGTTCAGAGGCTGGAACCAGTGGGTATAATGTGTGGCGCCGCGCGAAATGGCCCACATCTTCATACCCGCTGCGACCTGGTCGGCAATCTTGCGGTCGATGCGCTTGCCTCCCTCAATTGCTTCCATCACGCTAGCAAACGCATCCTTCGACAGATACTCGCGCATCTGCTCCTTGCCGAACACGTCTATTCCAAAATATTCCGAAATCTGCCTGTCGCTGGGCTTGAACTCAACAGATGCACGGGTCTGCATCTGTTCTATAGCCCTGAATCTTGTAGAATCTGCCATCTAATCTTAAATTTTCGGCAAATATAGATTATTTTTTGCATTTTTCAGAAACACACCCCCATTTTTCAGGGGGTATCGTTTTAAAAATTATCATTTTACAACAAACAGTATCAAAATATTGATAGTTACGATTAATTTATATATTTGCGCATCAACAACCATACACAGCACTACTATGAATTTGAAGAAAATACTTATCAACGCCCTTGGGGCTTTTATGCTCATCGCAGCAGTATCCTGCAGTCAGGCAAAAGGAACAGGCGACTCACTCGAGCGTGCTGAACCTTCTGCAGAACTGGTCGCCGCAATGGACCGCTACTATGCCGCCCTCGACACTACAAAAGACGTCACGATGCACAGCATTATGGTGATGCAGCACGGCAAAGTGCTCGCAGAGCGCTGGCTTAACGGCTGGACTCCGGACAGCCTCCATATAATGTATTCTGTCAGCAAGACCTTCACTGCCACGGCAGTCGGTCTCGCCATCGAAGAAGGCAAGATCAATCTTTCCGACAAGGTGATTTCATTTTTCCCGGACAAACTTCCCGCAGAAGTGAGCGACAACCTCGCAGCGATGACCGTATGGGACCTGCTCACAATGAGCGCCGGCCACGACACCGACCACACTTTTGAAGCAATGGGCAAGGAAGGTGGCAACGCACTTTCAGGCGCCAATGGACAGAACGCTGATTTTGACTGGGTAAAAGACTTCCTCGCATACCCTGTAGAGCACAAGCCCGGCGAATTCTATTGCTACAACAGCATCGCTACCCTTATGCTTTCCGCAATCGTTCAGAAAGTGGAAGGAGAGAATGTTTTCAGCTATCTGCAGCCCCGTCTGTTCGAACCGCTCCATATCTCCGGCATCCATTGGAGCGAGACAGCCGACGGCATCAACCACGGTGGCTGGGGCCTGTTCCTGAAGACCGAAGACATGGCCAAGATGGGACAGCTCTTCCTTCAGAACGGCGAATGGAACGGCAAGCAGCTCATTCCCGCAGGATGGATTGCAGAGGCTTCAAAGAAGCAGATATACAGTCTGCCCGCCGGTGTCCGCCAGGAACAGCTTGCTGAGAGAAACATAACTGAGGAAAACAGCGATCTCGTCCAGGGATATGGCTACCAGATGTGGAGAAGCCGCCACAACGGCTACCGTGCAGATGGTGCAATGGGCCAGTTCATCCTTATCTTCCCCGACAAGGACGTAGTCATCGCTTGCACTGCAAACTCACGCAATGCACAGAAAGAACTCGACCTTATATTCGACAATATACTTTCAGTACTTTAACGGGACTCAACGGTTGCCGTACATGGCATCGTAATAGTTCTGATAGTCTCCGCTGGTGACATTGTCCAACCACTCCTGGTTGTCAAGGTACCAGCGGACTGTTTTTTCTATGCCTTCCTCAAACTGGAGGGATGGCTTCCAGCCCAATTCGCGGCTGAGCTTGCGGCTGTCTATGGCATATCGCAGGTCGTGACCGGCACGGTCGGTGACAAAAGTGATAAGGTCCTCATCCGCACCAGCCGGACGGCCGAGCTGTCTGTCGACCTCTGCAATCAGCACCTTTATCAGGTCGATGTTCTTCCACTCGTTGAAGCCGCCGATGTTGTAAGTCTCGGCATCCTTCCCCTTATGGAAAATCACGTCAATAGCACGTGCGTGGTCCTCGACATACAGCCAGTCGCGCACGTTTTCTCCCTTGCCGTAGACTGGCAGGGGCTTGCGGTGGCGTATGTTGTTTATGAAGAGAGGTATCAGCTTCTCCGGGAACTGGTAAGGGCCGTAGTTGTTGCTGCAGTTGGTGATAACCACCGGCATTCCGTAGGTGTCGTGGAACGCCCTCACGAAGTGGTCAGACGAAGCCTTGGCAGCACTGTAGGGGCTGTGTGGCCTGTAGGGAGTCTCCTCAGTGAAAAACTCGTCTCCATACACCTCGTGGGCTGAAAAGTCTGACTCCACGCCTTCGGGATGGGTGAGTTCAAGAGCCCCGTAAACCTCGTCGGTCGAGATATGATAGAAGCGCTTGCCTTCATAGCCTGTCTTCTTCCACTGCAGGCGGGCGGCCTGAAGCAGCGACAGCGTGCCAAGCACGTTCGTCTTCGCAAAAGTGAAAGGATCCTTGATGCTGCGGTCCACATGGCTTTCTGCCGCAAGGTGGATAACCCCGTCTATGTCGTATGCAGCGAACATGCTGCAGACGAAGTCGAAGTCGCAGATGTCACCTTTCACGAAAACATAGTTGGGCTCGTTCTCCACATCCTTCAGGTTGGCCAGGTTACCGGCGTAGGTAAGCTTGTCGAAGTTAATGATGCGGTACTGCGGATACTTCCTGACGAAGTGGCGCACGACGTGGCTGCCGATGAATCCGGCGCCTCCGGTTATCAATATGTTCCTTTCGTAAGCCATAGTTCTAACGATAAATGAAAGGTGAGTCGAAATCTTTCAGCAGACAGCGGTTACGGTCTTTCTCCGAAAGTATGATGTCTTTGGCGGGGACCGGCCAGTCTATGCCGATAGCAGGGTCGTTCCAGGCAAGTCCGCCCTCAGCCTTGGGTGCATAAAAACCGTCACACTTGTACTGGAAAAGTGCGGTGCGGCTAAGCACAAGGTAGCCGTGCGCGAACCCGCGGGGGATGAAGAGCCTGAGATGGTTGTCGCCAGACAGCTCGACAGCCTCGTAGCGACCGTATGTAGGCGACCCCTTGCGGAGGTCCACCGCCACGTCGATCACCTTGCCACGGACCACCGAAACAAGTTTTGCCTGGTCGTGGGGCGGCAGCTGGAAATGCAGGCCGCGCAAGACGCCGTAGCGTGAAAAGGCCTGGTTGTCCTGGACGAATTCCACCTTGATGCCGGTCGCGGCCTCAAAATCCCTGGCATTGTAGCTTTCATAGAAATAACCTCTTCCATCACGGAAGATTTCCGGTTCTACGATGACCAGTCCTTCAATCGATGTCTTCTTTATCTTCATCTTATGGCAGTTTGATTGAGAGGGTTGCTTTCGGACATATACCACTCCGCCATCTTCCTGAGGCCGTCTTCCAGCTGAACGGCAGGCCTGTAGCCCATATCACGCTCGAGCTTGGCTGTGCTGGCGTAGGTCTGCTGCACGTCTCCCGCCTGCATTGGAAGGAACTCCTTGACGGCTTCCCTGCCCAGGGCAGTCTCCAGTGCTGAGATGAAATCCATCAGCATCACCGGACGGGAACAGCCTATGTTGTATATCTCGTGTCCTGAGATCGGAATCCTGTCCAGGGTGCGGACCACTCCCTCCACAATGTCGTCTATATAAGTAAAGTCACGGCGCATATTGCCGTTGTTGAACACCTTGATCGGCTTGCCCTCCAGGATGGCCTTAGTGAAGAGCATCGGAGCCATATCGGGCCTGCCCCAGGGGCCGTAGACGGTGAAGAACCTCAACCCGGTCGCTTTCATCCCATAGAGGCTGCTGTAACAGGAAGCCATCAGCTCATTTGCCTTCTTGGTGGCGGCATACAGGCTCTTGGGATTGTCCACATTGTCAGTCTCTTCGAAGGGGACTTTCTCGTTGCCACCGTACACCGAGCTGGAGCTGGCATAGACCAGATGCCTCACCGGATAATGGCGGCAGCACTCCAGCATATTGGCGAAGCCCACCAGGTTGCTGTCTATGTATGCTTCAGGATTGTCGATACTGTAGCGCACTCCGGCCTGTGCGGCAAGATGCACCACTGCATCGAAACGCTCGCGGGCAAAGAGCTCCGGCAGTGCCTTGCGGTCAGCCACGTCGGCCTTCACGAAATTGAAATGCGACGGCAGCTGGGCCAGACGGGCCTGCTTGAGGCGCACGTCGTAATAGTCGTTCATATTGTCGAGGCCTACGACTTCGTCGCCCCTCTCGATGAGGCGCTTTGAAACCGAAAAGCCTATGAATCCTGCAGCTCCTGTGACAAGTATCTTCATCCGTTCGTCAATTAATTCATTATGCCTGTTCCCACTGTGCGCGCAGCAGCTCCACCGCCTTGGTGTTCGCCTCGGCACGGTCTCCGGCGCAGCCGCACTCGAAAGACATAAAGTAAGGGAATTCCAGTTCCTTCATCGCTCGGAAGCCTTCCACGTAGTTGTCCTTCTCGCCGTCCTCGCCAGGAGTGACGCGACGGCCGCGGCTGGCGATGTGCACATGGCGGAGATACTGCTTCCCGGCAGACATCAAAGCGCCGTAGTCGCTGGTCTCTTCCTTCATATGCCAGAAGTCGCCCATACATTTCACGCCTTCGCTGTTGCTGTCGCGGCAGATGGCCGCAGCGTCGGCGACGAGTCTCATATAGAACGCCTCTCCCCTGTTCAGCGGCTCGAGGATTACGACAGTGCCTTTCGAGAGCGCATATTCTCCGAGATCGTGCAGTTGCTCGCAGAGATAGTCCCTTGTCTCGAGCGTATGAGGTTTGCAGGGCTTCTGGTGATTGAAAGCCGGCACCATTATCACACCGGTGGAACCGATCTGTCCTGCAGCATCTATTATCTCGCGCATCGAACTGTCGAAGTCGGCCTTTACGGCAGGATCTTCGGCAAGGATGAAACCGCGGAATCCGGCGCAGATAGCTGAAACCTTCAGGTTCCTGCCTTCCAGCGCCTTGGCTATCTGGTCGTAATTCTTCACCAACTCCTGTCCGCCAGGCTCATAACCCACGATGCCGAGGCTTTCCATATAATCGAACTTCTCGCTGTAGCTCTCGCCGACTGCGATTCCGGTCTGGAACGAGAGGTTCAGGGCGACCTTGGACTTCGCGGGTTTGGAAGCGCAGGATGTCAGCACGCTTGCAGGGCCTCCTGCGAGGGCTATTGCGGCAGCTCCGGCCGCAGTAGTCTTGAGGAAATTCCTTCTGTCCATAATCCGGTTATTTTGCTGAGCCCGGAACGGGAACGGTGTATTTCTTGAGATCGAGAGGGCCAATCTTCAGGCTGTCCATATCTGCGGGCAGATAGTCCTGGTCCATTGCGCTGATTTCGTCCCAGGTGACAGTCTTGCCGGTGTATGCAGCCTCGCGGCCCATTATGCCGGCGAGGGTGGACATACCGCACTGGGTGGCTTCGTCGAGCATCTCGCCCTTGCGGATGTGGTTCACCCAGTCGACGTGCTCGAGGGTGTACGGGTCGTGCTGCTGGAACTCAGCCTTGGCGGCTTCCTCGTCAAACTTCCAGATTACGTTGCCCTGGAGGTCCTTGATGGCGTGCTCCACGCTGTTCCACGATCCTTTGGTGCCCTGGACATACTCGCTGACGTTGCCGGAGCAGCCGTCGATCTGGCGGCAGAACGAATGCATATGTATGCCGTTCTCGAACTCGAAGTCAATGCTGAAGTTGTCGTACTGGTCACCGGTGATGCGGCGCTGGCGCGAGCCGACTCCCGTGGCCTTTACGGGATGGATGCCGCCGGCCATCCAGAGGAAGACGTCAATATTGTGGACGTGCTGCTCCACGATATGGTCGCCTGACAGCCATTTCCAGTTCACCCAGTCGCGGATGTTCCACTCCATATCGCTCCAGCCTTTCTGGCGCTCGCGATACCAGAGCATTCCCTGGTTCCAGTAGACATTGCCGCCGGTGATCTCGCCGATGTATCCCTGCTGTATCTTTTCAAAGGCTGCCACATAGGGACGCTGGTGATGGCGCTGGGTGCCGGTGACCACGGCGAGTCCCTTGGCCTGGGCCTGCTTTGCGGTGGCCATTATCAGACGGTAGCCCTTCGCATCGACTGCGATCGGCTTCTCGAGGAAGCAGTGCACGCCCTTGGAAACTGCATACTGGAAGTGATAGGGACGGAATACGGGAGGGGTTGCGACAACAACCATATCGACTCCGGAATCAATCACTTTCTTGTATGCGTCAAAGCCCACGAAGCAGTTGTCGGCAGTCAGGGCCTGGCCTTTCTCCTGCATCTTCTTCAGGAATGCATCTGTCTTGTCCTTGAAAGTATCTCCGGCAGCGGTGACCTTGATGCCGTTGGCAGCCGCCAGCAGATTGTCGATGGCGCCTGTGCCGCGGCCTCCGCAGCCGATCAGGCCGACCTTCAGTTCGCGGCCGTCGTCGGCCTTGTCGGGAAGCTCGGGGATATAGTATTCACCGGGTTGTTTCAGGGGAACAAGCTTGGCGTCTCCGCCTTTGCCACTGCACGAAGACAGGATGGGAGTCGAAGCGACTATGGCCGCTCCTCCTATAGCTGCGCTGCAGCCGAAAAATTCTCTTCTTGAAAGTTTCTTCATAGTTATATATTTATTGTTGATTCGTCATTTCAATTCTTCAGGCACTTCACAGACCACACGGAAGCCGATTCCCTTGATGTCAGAATACCACCATATGCTCTTGGGGTTCTGGGGGTCGGTCCTCAGCCAGGCATCGTGTTGGGTGTGGCTTCGGGCTGCGCAGCGCACATCAGCCGCATCGGAAGCATAATAGCCTCCGCGGACAACATATTCCGTTCCGCTCTGAGGGCCACGAGGATTCACGGCACCATCCTGCAGCGTGCTGTAGGCATCTTCTGCATAGAAATCCGAGCAGTATTCCATAACGTTGCCGAGCATATTCTTCAGCCCGAACGGATTGGCCGCAACGCGCGACGGCTCCTGGGTGCGGTTGCCGCTGTTGGCTGCATAGACCACGTTGCTTGCGATGCCGGCCGTATCAGCCTTGAACACACCCTTCAGGAAACCTTCTCCAGAGAACTTCTTTGGACTGCCCTCGAAATAATACGGGTCAGAGGTACCTCCGCGCGCAGCATATTCCCACTCGGCCTCGGTGGGCAGGCGGTATTTGCGGCCGGTCTTCAGGGAGAGCCACTGGCAGAACGTCTCAGCCGCATAGTGCGTCATAGTTATGGCGGGACGCGAGCCCATTCCCCATCCCTGGTCGGGAGCTCCGAACGGCGGGGTCGGGCCGCTGACGGCGTCTATGTCCTCGCGGGTATTGTTGGCATAGATTGTCTCGGGAGAGGTTCGCCCTTCGGACATCGTCTCGCCATAGAACGCCCAGAACTGGTCCCAGGTCGTCTCCACCTCTGCCATAAAGAACGGCGACAGTTCCACCCTGCGCTGGGGGCCTTCGTCGTCCTTGCGAAGCGGTTCCCCTGCCGGAGAGCCAATCTCAAACGAGCCGCCGGGAACGGCTATCATCCTGATGGAAGCGGAAGTTCCGGGAATGGTCTCGGTGAAATCTGCAAAGGCGGTCATCTCTCCCCGTGTTTCATATACAGGTCCGGCTGCAGCCGGAACGGTCTTCATACTCTCGTGCTTGTAGTCGGGATCGTAATGGCCGGCGTCCAGATGGCAGCTGATGCACTGCAGTTTGTATTTGGCTGCGTTCTCCTCGTAGTAGAGGTGGGCAACGACGGCTTCGTCGCTCACTCCTTCGGGATAGAGATTGGTGTGGCATTTGACGCAGGACTCGTTGTAGACTATCTTCATAGCGTGCTCCATCTCGCCTTTCGCATCCCAGTCTATCTTGTCTTTATTCTTGAGGAGATGTGAACAGATGTCCTTGGCTCCCATCTTGGTCTTGGCCAGGAAATGGCGTATCGGCATATCCTCTGGAGGAAGATGGCAGGCGGCGCAGTCTGTCACCGTGCCGGAGCCGTTGCTGTAGTGCATCGACTGCTTCCAGGCTGCGTCGGCATCGGTGTGGACGTGGCACGACATACAGTATTCGTTGGTCGATGTCTTGGCGTATGTATAGTGGAATCCCGCCATAAACGCACAACCGACCACGATTCCGCACAGAAGTGCCGTTATTATCCCCTTTTTCTTAGACATTACTGTTCAATCAGCCGCATCAGATATTGTCCGTACTGGTTCTTGATCATCGGTGCGGCGTCTTCCCTCACCTTGTCGGCATCTATCCAGCCGTTGCGGTACGCTATCTCTTCGAGACAGGCCACCTTAAGCCCCTGCCGCTTCTCGATGACTTCGAAGAAAGTGGAAGCCTCCGCAAGCGAATCGTGGGTGCCGGTGTCGAGCCAGGCGAAGCCGCGACCCAGCAGCTGCACTTTCAGCTTGCCAGCCTCAAGGAAGGCCTGGTTGACGGAGGTAATCTCCAGTTCGCCCCTTGCCGAAGGCTTTACGTTCTCAGCGATGCCTACCACTTCGTTGGGATAGAAATAGAGGCCTACAACGGCATAGTTGCTCTTGGGCTCGGCAGGTTTCTCCTCTATGCCCACGCAGTTGCCGTCCTTGTCGAACTCGGCCACTCCGTAGCGCTGGGGATCGCTCACCCAGTAGCCGAAGATGGTGGCCTTGTCGTTACGCTCGGCCTCCGCCACTGCGGCTGCCAGCTTCGGCGTAAATGAATCGCCGTAGAAGATGTTGTCTCCGAGCACGAGGCAGACGCTGTCGCCGCCGATGAACTCTTTTCCTATGATGAAGGCCTGCGCCAGTCCGTCCGGGCTGGGCTGCTCCGCATACGAAAGATTCACACCGAAGGCCGAACCGTCGCCGAGAAGGCGCTTGAATCCGGGAAGGTCATAAGGGGTACTTATGACAAGGATGTCACGGATGCCTGCCATCATCAGCACGCTCAGAGGATAATAGATCATCGGCTTGTCGTAGATGGGAAGCAGCTGCTTGCTGACGCCTTTTGTGATGGGATACAACCTTGTGCCGGAGCCTCCGGCGAGAACGATGCCTTTCATAGGAGTATAATTTTGGTAAATTTAGTTTTTTTCTGCCACAATTCGTAACTTTGAAACGTGTTTTCCAAAATAGTAGAAGCGGTAAATAATGTTGTCTGGAGCCCCGCGCTTGTGGTGCTTCTGTTTTTTGCCGGCCTGTTCTTCACCTTCCGCACCCGTTTCGTGCAGGTCAGAAGGCTGGGCCATATGGTCAAGCTTCTTTTCTCAAGACACGACGACGCCCCCCGGGAGGATTCCGCCGACACCGGAGACAAGGCCGAAGCTGTCGTTCCCAAGAACAAAGTATCTTCGTTCAGCGCTTTCTGTATGGCTCTTTCCGGCCGTGTGGGTACCGGCAACATTGTCGGCGTAGCCACTGCCCTTGCCCTCGGAGGTCCCGGAGCTGTATTCTGGATGTGGGTAATAGCCTTCTTCGGTGCTTCTACGGCTTTTGTGGAGTCCACCCTGGCACAGCTCTACCGTTTCCCCCACCATTCAAGTTTCCGCGGAGGTCCGTCCTGCTACATCCAGGAAGGTCTGCACAAACGCTGGATAGGCATTGCGTTCGCTGTCATCTGCATCATCGGCTACGGAATGTTCCTCACCACCGTGCAGGCCAACGGCGCTTCACAGGCATTTCTGAATTCCTATAACATATCCCCCCTTGCCACAGGCATCGGACTGGCCGTGATCTTGGCGATCGTCATCATCGGAGGAGTTAGGCGCATCGCTGATGTGGCGTCTGTAGTCACGCCCTTTATGGCTCTGGGCTACATCCTGATAGCATTGGTAGTGCTGGCGTGCAATGCCAGGCAGATTCCTTTCCTTCTGGGGCAGATCGTTTCCAACGCTTTCGGCATCAACCCCATTGCAGGAGGAATCATCGGCTCGACCATTATGATGGGCGTCAAGCGCGGCATTTTCTCGAACGAGGCCGGACAGGGCGGCGGCGCCATCGTCTCGGCGACCGCCAACACGAAACATCCTGCCCAGCAGGGCCTTGTCCAGGCGTTCTCGGTCTATGTGGACACCCTGCTCGTCTGCACGGCTACTGCGCTGATGATCCTGTCTGCCGGAACTTACAACGTTTTCGACGCCAAGACCGGTGAGATGCTCGTTGCCAACGCCCCCGAACTCGGCAACAATTACGTGAACTTCACCCAGGCTGCAGTTGACTCTGTTTTCGGAGGCTTTGGAAGCCAGTTCGTGACCATCGCCCTCATCTTCTTCGTCTTCACCACCCTGATGGCCTATTACTTCTATTCTGAGACGAGCATCATCTATATCTGCCGAGAGGTGGCCAGGAAGCACAAGAAGCAATACTCCCGCAAGTTGGAGGACTTCTTCATTTGGACTTTCAGGATTATGTTGCTGGCTTCGGTGGTGTTCGGTGCCGTCCGTGAGACTGACGTCATCTGGAAGCTCGGCGACATCGGCGTCGGCCTGTTGGCCTGGGTCAACGTCATCGCCATCCTCATCCTCAGTCCGCAGGCCATCCGTGCCCTTAAAGAATACGAGGGCCGTCTCAAAAAATAGAAACGCCAACCCGAAGTCCGGGAAGGCGTCTCAGTTGCAATAACACTTAAAAGAATTTATTTCTTGCCACAGCCACAGTTGCAATTGTATTTGCATTTGCTGCAGGAACAGCCGCAGTCGCAGCTTTCTTTGCCGCCACTGCAGGAACAGCTGGTCCTGCCGCTTCCGATGCCGACTATCTTCAGCACGAAATAGGCGACGGCTGCTGCTATGATTGCGTATGTGAGTATGGTTTGCATTTTCTATAACAATAATCCTACGTGCCAGAATATGAATGATACTATCCACGCCAGGCCGGTGGTGTAGACCACGCTGAATGCAGCCCACTTGCGGCCGGCCTCCTTCGCAATAGCCGAGATTGCGGCAATGCAGGGGAAGTACAGCAGTATGAACAGCAGGAAGGTGTAGGCTTTCAGCGGAGAGAAGAAGGCATTTCCGTTCTCGTCGGTCACGGACTGCAACTTGGCCTGCAGGCCGGCGGTACCGTCATCTCCCTCGACTTCCTGTGCATCATACAGGACGCCGAGAGACGAAACCACGACTTCCTTGGCCGCCAGACCGGTTGCGAGGCTGACGCCCATCCTCCAGTCGAAGCCCAGCGGCTTGACGACAGGCTCGATGGCGTGGCCGATGCGGCCGATGTATGACTGCTCAGCCTGCTGCGCCGGAGTCATCTCGGTCTTGGGTCTCGGGAAATAGCCAAGTGCCCAGATTATGACTGAAGCCGCCAGAATCACGGTTGCCATCTTCTTCAGATACAGCACGCTCTTGTCCCACATATGCACGAGGATATTGCGTACCGTAGGGAAACGGTACGGTGGAAGTTCCATCACGAACTGGTCGGAGGCATTCTTGAACACCGTCTTGTTCAGAAGGAGAGAAGTAAGTATCGCAAAGAGGATTCCGATGGCGTAGAGGCTCATCAGCACGAGGCCCTGGTTGCGCGAGAAGAACGCCGCCACGAACAGCAGGTAAACCGGCAGCCTTGCCGAGCAGGACATAAACGGTATCGTGAGTATCGTCAGGATCCTGTCTTTCGGATTCTCAAGCGTTCTGGTGGCCATTATCGCAGGCACTCCGCAGCCGAAGCCGATGATATAGGGTATGAACGACTTGCCGTGCAGACCTATGCGGTGCATTAGCTTGTCCATTATGAATGCCGCTCGGGCCATATATCCCGTATCCTCAAGGAACGAGATGAACATAAACAGGATGATGATGTTCGGCAGGAACACCAGCACCCCTCCCACTCCGGAGATTATGCCGTCCACAAGCAGGTCGTTCAGCATTCCTTCGGGCAGCAGGCCGCCTATCCAGCGGCCCAGGGCTGCTATTCCTGACTCAAGCCACTGCTGCGGATAGGCGCCGAGAGTGAATGTGGTCTGGAACATCACCCACAGGAAAATGACCAGCAGGGGGAATCCGAGATATTTGTTGGTGAGGACCGTGTCAAGGGCATACGCCAGATTGCGCTTGTCCTCCTTTGCAGGCGTAAGTGTTTCTTTCAGCGCGCCGCGGATGAAGCCGTAGCGGATATCCGAAACTATGTCGGCGATGTCGCCGCGGTATTCTTTCTCGAGGCGGGCGCGGGCAGAGTCCGCAGCTTCCTTTATCTGCGGGAATGCTGGTACGGATTCGATGGATTTCGTGATGACCTTGTCACCCTGTATCAGTTCGAGGGCGAGATAGCGTCCGTGGTAACGGTCACGGAGGGACTGGTCGGCATCGATGAGCTTCTTGACAGAAGATATGCAGTCTTCGACATTCTCTCCGTAGTTGATGTGGATATGCTTGGTATAGCCTTCTTCGTCTCGGTAGATGCGGACTATCTTCTCCAGCACATCACCTACGCCACGGCCAGTACGGGCAACGACGGGGACGATGGGAAATCCCAGCATCTTCTCAAGACTCTCCACATCGAGCTTGTCGCCCGACTTTTCGAGCTCGTCGTACATATTGAGCGCCATCACCAGCCTCGGGTTCATATCGATAAGCTGGGTGGTGAGGTACATATTGCGCTCGAGGTTGCCGGCGTCAACTATGTTCAGCACGAGGTCGGGATGGTGGTTGAGCAGATAGTCCCTCACATAAAGTTCTTCTGGAGAATATTCAGTGAGGGAGTATGTGCCAGGCAGATCCACGAGATTGATGGTGTAGCCGTCGTGATAGAAAGTTCCGACCTTGCTGCTGACCGTAACTCCTGAGTAGTTGCCCACTTTCTCGCGGAGGCCGGTGGCAAGATTGAAGAAGGATGTCTTGCCGCAGTTGGGATTGCCGACCAGGGCCACGGTGATGGTCTTGGCGCTGTTCTCCACTTCGCGTGCGACGTGGGCCTCGATGGTGCCGTTGAAGTCGAAATCGGGATGGAAGCCTTCTTCCAGGGCCACGACTTCAATCTTGTCGGCTTCCGAACGCCTCAGGGAGACGTGGCTGCCCATAATGCTGTACTCGATGGGGTCCATCAGGGGGGCGTTCTTGATGACGTCCACTTTCTCACCCTTGATGAAGCCCATCTCCATTATGCGGTGGCGGAAACCGCCGTGACCGTGAACTTTGGAGATGATGCAACTGCTGCCGGTAGGGATATCGGTCAGCGTCGTGATTTCCGTGTCTTTTACCTGCTCTTCCATCTTGGATTGCAAAGGTCGCAATTTTCTGTCAATTAAGTATCACTATTATTGGTGATGGCCCCTTATGTTTACTGGTATTAATACAAAAATGCTTACCTTTCAGACACTTTTCAAGAACCACTATTATGTCAAGAAAACTCATCCTTATCGCAGCAGGTCTGATAGCTGTCTGCACTCTGGCTGGAGCCCAGCCCAACAGGCCCTCGGCAGCCAATGCCAAGGAAAACGACAAACAAGAAGAGAAAAAAGTCGAACTGAAAGTCACTCCCGGAATGGTGGGTGTGGCACATAACGAGAACGACTGGTATTTCGACGTGCCTGACGACCTTCTGGGACGCCGGATGCTCGCCGTAACCCGCTTCACAAGCATGACTGTCGGCGCCGGCAACTATGGCGGCGAAGAAGTCAACGAGAAAATGATATACTGGGAGAAGGCTCCCAACGGAAACCTGCTGCTTAGGGCCGATGTGTACAGCACGGTCGCAGCTGAGGACCAGGCAATACGCAAAGCCGTCGAGGTCAGCTCCGAAAATCCTATAGTAGCATCCTTCAAACCAGAGAAAGACGCACCCGAAGGAGTGACCAGGATCAAGGCCAACAGCCTCTTCGAAGGTGACCTTCAGGTCTTCTCACTCTCTCCCGGAGACAAGCGCCAGTTCAACCTTGGAGCAGTAAGGCCCGATGCAAGTTTCATCAACAGCATCCGCACCTACCCCATCAACACTGAAGTCACTGTTACCAAGACATTTGCATACAACGCTCCCGCCGGCGGCCCTGGCCAGGGCGGCCAGCAGTCGACCAACCTGCCCGCAGGCCGTGAAGCCGGAGCGGTGACTGTTGTCCTCAACACATCAATAGTCCTTCTTCCCGAAACTCCGATGCAGCAGAGATGGTTCGACCCGAGAGTCGGCTTCTTCGCAGGAGGCTACACCGAGTTCAGCGATGACCAGCAGGGCGTAGAGCAGATAAGGTTCATTGCACGCTGGCGCCTTGAGGCCAAACCCGAGGACGTCGAGCGCCAGAAGAGAGGAGAACTTGTAGAGCCCATCAAACCCATCGTATACTACATAGACCCCGCGACTCCCAAGCAGTGGCGAAAATATCTCATCGCCGGCGTCAACGACTGGAACGTAGCCTTCGAGCAGGCCGGCTGGAAGAACGCCATCCGCGCCGAGGAATGGCCCGAGAACGACACTACGATGAGCCTCGAGGACGCCCGTTTCTCAGTGATCCGCTACCTCGCGTCAGACATAGCCAATGCATACGGTCCGAACGTGCACGACCCGCGCTCGGGAGAGATCATCGAAAGCCACATCGGTTGGTATCACAACGTGATGACTCTCGTTCACGACTGGTATCAGGTTCAGGCCGGAGCGGTTGACCCCCGCGCCCGCAAGATCAAATATGACGAAGAACTGATGGGCGACCTCATCCGTTTCGTTTCGTCCCACGAAGTAGGCCATACCCTCGGCCTGCGCCACAATATGGGTTCAAGCAGCCAGACTCCCGTCGAGAAGCTCCGCGACAAGGAGTGGGTCGAGGCCCACGGCCACACCGTCAGCATTATGGACTATGCCCGTTTCAACTATGTAGCCCAGCCCGAAGACAATATCTCCAAGGCAGGCCTCTACCCCCGCATCAACGACTATGACAAATGGGCCATCGAGTTCGGATACAAACCCACATACTTCAAGACCGCAAAGGAAGACCACCTCTACTGGAACAAGGTGATCATCGAGCGTCTGGCTGACAACCCGCGCCTGTGGTTCGGCGGCGAAGGCCGTGACGGAGACCCGCGTGCTCTGACCGAAGACCTCAGCGACGACGCAGTGGCAGCCAGCACCTACGGTATCCTCAACTTGAAGCGCATACTTCCCCAGATTCCCGAATGGAACAAGGAAGAAGCCGATATGTACACCAACGTGAACCGTATGTACCAGGCAGTGGTGAGCCAGTTCAACCGCTACCTCGGCCACGTGTCTGCCAACATCGCAGGCCGCTTCATCACCAACCACAGCATAGAGGAGACCAACGCAGTCAAATACGCCCCGGTTCCCAAGGACCGCCAGAAGAGAGCCCTCAACTGGCTTGACGAAAATCTGTTCCACAAGCCTGAATGGCTGCTCGACGTGCCGTACATCTGGGATCTCACCGACACTCCCGAGAACAGCCTATACACTCTCGTGAACGGCGTGGTGAGCTCGTCGAACCTGCTGAGCATCGCCAAGCTGAACCGTCTGGACCAGTTCTATCTGTTCGACAATTCGCAGTACAGCCCCCAGGAGTATCTCGACGACCTTACCGGAATGATCTTCTCAGAGCTGGGCAAGGGAGGCAAGGTTGACAGCTACCGTCGCTATCTGCAGCGCCGCTTCGTCAGCTCCGCCCTCGAGGTTGTGAACAGCTCTGCAGCCGCCACTTCCGACAGCCGCAACCTGCTGCTGGCAACCCTGATGGACATCCAGAAAAAGGCAGAGAAGGCCAAATCTTCCGACGCTGCCACAAAAGCCCACTGGCAGGCTATCGCCAAGCAGATAAAAGACCAGCTCTCGGCCAAATAAAATGGCCGTAAAGAAAAGGTACGTTGTCCTGGATGCATTACGCGGATTTGCCCTTGCGGGCATAATCCTGGCAAATTTCCCGGAGTTTTCGCTCTGGACTTTCGCCGACCCCGCATCCTGGTCTCCCCTTGACCGCGTGGTCAGGGCTTTGCAGTACTTTTTCATCGATGGCAAATTCTATACACTGTTCTCGTTGCTGTTCGGCATAAGTTTCAGCATACAGCTGGACAATGCCGACCAGCAGACGCGGACGTTCTACCGGCGTATGTCGGTACTTTTCCTGATTGGACTCCTGCACCTGCTGTTCCTGTGGAGCGGGGACATCCTTATGCTATATGCAGCGATGGGAATGCTGCTGCCCCTCCTCCATCGGCTGCCTACGCGCAGTTTACTCACTGTCGCAGGCATTTTCCTCGCGCTGCCCGTCCTTTCCGATGCAATCTTCCCCCATCTGGCCGATCCGCTTGAGAATGCCTATTGGGGGTTGTGCGACCGCTACGGCATAACCGAAGACAATTTCGGCACCTGGCTGAGGGATATCGACGGATACGGTGAAATGCACCGTTTCCTGCGGATGGGAGCAGTCGAGAGAATGTGGGAATTCGTGAGCAGCCACAGGTATTTCAAGGTGCTGGGCCTGTTCCTGCTGGGTTCCTGCATAGGACGGCACAAGATCTACGCCGACCTCACGGCACATAAGAAATTGCTCCGCACCGTCCTGACGGCAGGTCTGGCCATAGGCCTTCCCGTATCCCTGCTTTATACATATTTAAGCATGGAGGGCGGCCCGACGGTCCTCAGGGCCATCAGTTACCTGCTGAGCGTCTATCCTATGGGGCTGGCTTATGCCGCAGGCTTCTGCCTTCTGTTCGAAAGGCGTCCTGAATCGGCTCTCTGGAAAAGACTTGCCGCGACCGGCCGCATGGCCTGCACCAACTACCTCAGCCAGTCAGTCTTCGGCATCCTGATTTTTTACGGAATCGGATTTGGCCTGGGAGCCGGCGTCGACCTGCTCGCCACCGAACTGATTGCGCTCGGTGTCTACGCATTCCAGGTTTTCTTCAGCGGAATCTGGCTGAAGCATTTCCGCTACGGACCCGTGGAATGGGTATGGCGTATGATTACTTACGGAAAGCGGCTGCCAATGAGGCAAGACCGCGCCTGAGGCGCTCAATCCCTTCTGACAGCACTGACCTCGGACACGCCAGGTTCACCCGGATGAACCCTTCGGTGCCGTACATAGTCCCAGCGTTTATCCATACCTTCTCCCTGCGCAGGAGTTCTTCCTCCATCTGTTCAGACGGCATTCCGATGCCGCTCACGTCGATCCAGGCCAGATATGTGCCTTCCAGTTCGCAGACGGGGAAAGCCGTGATCTTCTCCTTCAACAGCTTATAGTTTGAGAAGATGTACTCATTGAGCTCATCCAGCCAGCCTGCTCCCTGCTCCGAATAGGCTGCCTGCAGGGCAACAACGCCGAAGGGATTTACATCGCAGATTTCATTGTCGTTGACGGCCCTGTCGATGCGTCTGAGCCAATCTGCATTGTCAGTGACGATATTAGCTATCTGGAGTCCCGCGATGTTGAAACTCTTGCTCGGCGAGCAAAGGGTGATGCAGTTTGACTGGTTCTCTGCCGATGTCGAGGCGAACGGCACGAAACGGTGTCCCGGCATCACTATCTCGCAATGGATTTCGTCGCTCACTACCACGACGCCGTGCCTGCGGGCTATCTCTCCCACCCTGGCAAGTTCCTCGGCGCTCCATACTCTTCCGGCAGGATTGTGGGGATTACAGAGCAGCAGGAGGCGGGTCTTGGGGTCGGCACAGGCGCTATCCAGACCTTCGAAATCGAAACTATAGGTCCTGTCATTGTACAACAGGGGGACGTCGAGGATTTCACAGCCGTTATTGCGTATCGACGAGAAGAAGCAGTTGAACACCGGAGTCTGCACGATGACCTTGTCGGAGGGCTTGCAGTAAGCCTTGATGACGGCCGAGAGTGCCGGTACCACGCCGGTGGTATAAAGTATCCAATCCTTCTTGATGTTCCAGCTATGTCGGGCGGCGAACCAGCGGATGACGGCTTCGTAATAGCTGTCCGGCACTTTGACATAGCCGAACACGCCGTGCTCCACGCGCTTGCGCAGGGCATCCACGATGAACGGCGCCGTCTTGAAATCCATATCGGCCACCCAGAGAGGGATGACGTCGTCTCCTGAGACTCCTGCAGGCGGCAGTGAATCCCACTTGTAGGAACCCGTACCTCTGCGGTTGACTATTTCGTCGAAATCGTACATAGCCTCTATCCTATTTTGATGTCGCAGTCGCCGGGAGCCTTGATGTTGCCGTCGATAATCACTTCGCCGCAGCTGTCTGCCTTGATGTAACCGGTCTTCGGATTCTTGATTGAAGTGATATGCCCCTTGATGGTGGCCTTCACGCTGCTGTACTCGAATGCCAGGTCGGCGTCGTCGGCAAAGGTGCAGTCCTCGAGCACGAGGTCGTCGGCATAGCAGAGCGCCTGCGAACCGCCGATGTGGCAGCGGATCAGATGCAGGCCGCGGGAGTGCCAGCCGAGGAATTCTCCATCGATGACTGAATCGTAGACCGTGACGTTCTCCGCCTCCCAGAATGCATCCTTTGTGTTGAGGATGGAGTCACGTATCACGACATTCTTCGCCCACTGGAACGAATAGTTGCCGTTGAGCTTGAAGTTCTTAATTTCTACGTCGTGGCAATGCATGAATATGTAGTCGGCACGGTCTGCGCGCACATCCTCGAGAGTTACGTGGCCGCAGTGCCAAAGTGTCTCTGCAGCAGAATCGATGATGACGCGGCGCAATGTCAGGCGGTCCATTTCGCGGAACATCTTGGGAGCGTCCACTATGGTGTCCTCCATCAGCAGGTCGCGCGAATACCAAAGTGCGGCGCGTGCACCTACAGTGAATATACAGTTCTTCACCATGAAGCGGTCACAGCACCAGAAAGGGTATTTACCTTCGAAGCGGCAGTTTACTGCAGTGATGTCCGAAGTCTCCTTGATCGCGGATTCGCCTGCGTGGATGACTACGTTTTCGAGATAGAGGTCGTGCTCACAATACAGCGGCCTCTCACCTCCGAATTCCTGATTTTTGATTTCTTTCATATCGTTTATGTTGTTTTTATCATATTCTTCATCCATTTGTCCCCGCTTATGCGGCCTATGAAGAGCAGTCCCCTGACATTAAGCTCGACACACATACATATCCAGTATCCGACCAGGCCGTAAATTCTGGTCAGGAAAATAGCCGGAACGATGCGCACCAGCCACATGCTGGCAAGGTTCATAATGCTAGGCACAGTCGTGTCACTGGCTCCGACACAGGATCCGTAAGCCACGATCGCGGCGGCATAGCCGGCCTCTGCGAAAGCCTCTATGCGCAGCACGCGGGCTCCCAGAGCGACTACGTCAGGATCGGAACTCAGAAGTGACATCAGCTGCGGGGCTATGAAGTACATCACCACTGCCAGAGCCGACATCATTCCCATTCCGAGAACCAGGGTAATGCGGGAAAAACTCCGCACAAGTTCACGCCGTTTGGCCCCGATGCTCTGCCCGACAAGCGTCGTTGCCGCATCGCCCATACCGTAGCCAGGCATATAGCAGAAACTTTCTGCAGTTATGGCAAACGAATTGGCAGCTATCGCCACCGCTCCGAGAGGAGCCACGATGACCGTGCTGGCTATATGTGCTCCGCGCATTATGACGTTCTGCACCCACATCGGTCCGCTGATGCCGAGGGCGTGTTTCAGGCAATGCGATGTGGGCCTGAAGGATCCGGTCTCGTGGACTATGCTGAGCTCTTTCGAGCGGACCAGCAGGAAATAAAGCATCGCAACTGCGGTGATGGCCTCTGAGAGACCTGTTCCAAGGGCTGCTCCGCGCACACCCATTCCAGCACCCGGCATCGTTACCTGTGCTCCGAACAGGCTGATGTCCCTGGTAGGGAAAATCAGCAGGAAGTTGAAGATGACGTCGAGCACGCACATCATCACATTGAGCATTGCCGGAACCTTCGTGTTTCCGCTGCAGGAAAGCATCGTGGCTCCCAGGAATACGAGCTGCGACGCCGGCAGGAACATCTCGTATGTCCGGAAGTATGCCGAAGCGGCACCGTTGATTTCAGGGCTGCCGCCGAGCCATCCGGGAAGAGGTCCTGCGATGGAAAGTCCGGCAAGAGACAGGCAGATGCTGAACACGATGACGCTTACAAGCCCCTGCCTCACTACATTCCGTGCCTGAGCGAAATCGTTCGAACCGATAAGATGGGCCACCTGCACCGAGAATCCTTGTGCCGCAGCAATTGCGAATCCGCCGAAAATCCAGGTTGTGGTGGATACCAGGCCGATGGATGCAGAAGGATTGGCGCCCAGGCTGCCGACCATCGAGGCATCAATGAACTGTAGCAGCACGGATGCCACCTGTGCCATTATGGCCGGTCCGCACAGGTAAAGCGTCAGCCTCACCTGTTGCCCGAGAGCAAGCGGTTCTCCGTCACGTATTCTGCCTAAAAGTATCTCTTTGCTGCCAGCCATCTGTTCGATGCAATTTGTAAAAATATGAAAAAACCCCGGAAGCACAAGCCTCCGGGGCAACCGTTTTATCTGTCTCGCACAGATATTATGTTATTTGATGCAGATCGGCCTCTTGGCCTTGGGCTGCTCTACATGCTGGCGTTTCGGCAGATCGATGGTCAGCACGCCGTGCTCAACCTTGGCATCGATCTTCTCCACATCTACATCTTCGGGCAGCAGCATTGTCTGCTGGAATTTTGCATATGAGAACTCGTGACGGAGGTAGTGGGTATCCTTGTTCTCCTCCTTGTTCTCCTCCTTGTCTTCTTTCTTGCTCTCGATAGAGATGACCAGGTTGTCATCCTCATCTACGTGTACCTGGAAATCCTCCTTGGTCATACCCGGGGCTGCAACCTCGACGGTATATGCATTTTTGGATTCCTTAACGTTTATAGCGGGGGCAGTCGCATTATTGTATGCGTTTACTCTGTCCATCCAGTCGTTGTCGAAAAAGTCATTGAAAAATGACGGCAACCAATTCTGATTTCTTCTAACAAGTGCCATTTTTAATGTCTCCTATTCTTTAAATGTTCTTTGTTTTTCGCTTTTCGAAACCAAGTATACTCAAACCCTGTGCCCTCTCCTAAAATGGTGACGAATCGTCACTTTTTAGGACTTTTTGGCAGTTTTTTAATATTTTTGTTACGAAATCAGAAGAAAAAATGTCCACTACGCCCTTCTCAGCAGGAATGAAACTCTCGGATGTGATTTTTGAGAATCGCAACCTTTTGCTTCTGCTGCCCCGTTTCGGCATTCCTGTGGGGTTCGGAGGGAAAACCATCGCCCAGGTCTGCGAGGAGCACGGTGTGAGTCTCAGGCTGTTCCTGTTCGTATGCAACATCTACTGCTGCGAGGGATTCACGGCGAGCGGCAATGAAGTCAGCCAGGAGGATCTGCCTGCACTGCTCCAGTATCTCAGGGCGTCCCACCACTACTATATAGATGAACGGCTGCCACACATCGAGAGACACCTGCACAGTCTTGCCGACAAGGCGGGAAGCCCATACGGAGACCTGCTCAAACGCTTCTTCGACGACTACAAGACTGAGGTCGAGGCTCACTTCGCATTCGAGGAGGCCAACATCTTCCCTATCGTCACAAAGGACATCGCAAGAAGCAGGAAAGATTTCATCGGTGCCCACGACAGCATCGAGGAGAAACTGGCCGACCTGACCAAGATCATTTTCCGATATCTGCCCAGGAACTTATCATCGGAAGAAATCATCGAACTGACCTTCGACATTTTCCAGCTTTCCGAAGACCTTGGCCGGCACACCGTACTGGAAGAAGCAGTGTTTATGGAAGGTCACGGCAGCGACCGCTCAAAGAGGAAGAATCTGCAGTCTGAAGCCGGAACCAGCCGGGGTGACGAAGCCCTCTCGCAGAGAGAGAAGGAAATCCTGGTACTGGTGGCCAAGGGCTATATGAGCAAGGAAATCGCCGATATGCTGAACATATCGATGAATACGGTGAACACCCACCGCAAGAACATTACCGCAAAAACAGGGATCAAATCCATCGCAGGCCTCACGGTCTACGCAATGCTGAACAATCTGATGTAGCCGCTACCAGCTGCCGCCGGCACCCGCGCCGCCGAAATGGCCGCCGCCGAAACCTCCGAAACCGCCTCCACCGAAGCCGCCGCCCAAGCCACCGCCCGAACTTCCACCCCAGGTTGAGGAGCCCCTTCCTGAGTTCATCTGCTGACTGAGGACAATGAGATCCCAGAGATCAAGATGGTGACCCTTGTTGCCGCTGCCGATATTGGTGCTGCCGCCGTTTGATGCTGCCACAAACACCAGGAAGGCCACGCAAATCAGGAACAGCACAAGCATTGCAAGGGCAAAACCGTCGACGTCATCGTCGTAATCTTTCTCGGAAATCTCTCCGCAGGCCAGCGGCATCAGCACATCCAGTGCCGCATTCACCGCGGAATAATAATCGTTGCCATCCCTGAGATGGGGAATCATCTCGTTCTCGACGATGCGTTTCGTGATGGCGTCGGGAATCGCGCCTTCCAGGCCGTATCCCACAGATATAAAAACCTTGCCACTTGAAGAATTCGTCTTGGGCTTGATGAGGACCACGATGCCGTTGTTGGATTTTTCGCGGCCTACCCCCCACTGTTCTCCTATCTCAGCCGCAAGAAGTCCGATGTCGTCACCGCCAAGGTCGGACATCGTCACCACGGCTATCTGGTTTGATGTAGTATCGTCAAACGCAACGAGTCTGCGTTCAAGGGAAGCCAGTTCGGAATCCGTAAAGATGCCCGCCAAATCATTGACCAGCCGCTGCGGATAAGGTCTTTCCGGGACCTTTGCATCTGCTGCGAAGGCTCCAAGCAAGACAACGATGGCGAAAACAGCAAAAGCCCTAATCTTCTTCATCTTCCATTTCGTCTTCGTCGTCATCGCCGAACGAAATCTCGTCGGGCTGTTCGTTCACATCGTCGCTCTGATAGGGGAAATATTCCGAAAGGGCTTCTCCCACAGCCTCTACGGCTGCAATGATGCCCTCAGTGAAATTGCCTTTAGCGAATGCAGCTTGCATCTCTGCAAGTATGCCTTCCCAGAAACCTGCCGGAATCACTTCGTTGATGGCCACATCGCCTATGATGGCACAGACTCTGGCATCATATGCAAGATAGATGAGGACACCGTTGCGTGCCGCAGTATCATACATCTCAAGACGGTCGAAAACTTTCACCGCACGGGCAACCGGATCGATCTTGCACTTGGGCTCTACGTGCACCCTGATCTCACCGCTGGTGCGTTCCTCGGCCTTGACGATTGCATCGACGATCCTGAGCTGCTGCTCCTGGCTTAATATGGGGACGGGTTTCATTGTGCGTCAACTATTCCCTGGCCCGGCAGCGGATCGAAACCTCCGATGCGTTTCACGCACCTTACCGAGAAGGCAGCATCATTGACACTGGCGTAGTTGACTCCGCAATAGTCTGCATCAAAATAGATGTAGCGGTAATAGGCCCTGTCGGCATTCCTGCGGGCTGAACTCCACCACATACCGTAGCTCATAAAATCGCGGTAGATTTCGCTTGAGCGCAGATTGTAACCAGTCGGAAGGGCATTCCAGTTGACGGTGTTGGACTTGTTGTTGTCGGGAGAGATCGGCCACATCTTCACTCCGTTCAGATATGCCTCGACAGTCAGTTTCTGACCAAGGCCTGCCCAGTTGGACAGGAAGGGAACGGCCACGTCTTTGTTCAAGGCCTTGCCAAGATTCTCCCAGTCCTCGGCTGTAGGTACGCTCCATCCTTCAGGACACGCGCCCTGCGGACCGCCTGCGAGTCCGGAACCCTCTTCTCCGCCGGTAGCCTCGTTCCAGGTGTACAGCCTTCCCATAACGGGTTGGAGTACTTCACAGTCGCTGTAGCAGACACCTGCGCCGGCCCACTTGAGGTTCTCTGCGAACCACTCGAGACTGTCGACATAGGTTGTATGGTATTTCTGGCCGTCACGCGGATCGGTGATGTATCTTCCTTTGAACACACGGCCTGTAAGAGAGCTGACGGTATCGATCACTATGGCCGACTTGCTGGATTCCATTTCGAAATAACCGCCGGCGTTGGTAATAGCGGTGACCGTAAGATAGCCAGGTTCTTCGGGAGTCCTGATGGTCAGATGCCTGCCGGTAAGAGTGTCTTCATAAACCTCCGGGATGAGCCATTTGATTATGAAGTTGTCGGGATAGGCTACACCCACGGCATCGAGGTCGATGAGTTGAGACACAGAAAGGAATGACGCCAGCTCAAAGTCGGTATTGCCAACCATATGCTCGTATGACGGATCAGCCTTTTTTTCGCAGGATACGGCGAAAAGGCAGGCAGCTAAAACCGATACCAGACAGGCTATTCCTCTAATCTTCTTCATCGTGGCCATAAGTCTATAGAACGCAAATATAACTAATTATTGTAAATTTGCAGGCGGATGCGCCAAAATCGTGCCACCGAAGAGTATGAAAACGAGGTTTTTGACATTGCTGCTTCTTTTGTCGGTCTGCGCCTGCAGCACCGACCGCTATGTCACTCTGGACGGCTTCGCCCAAGGCGGCACCTGGTCAGTCAAATGCAGCCTCTCTTCGAAAATCAACCGTCAGGACGTCAAGAATTCCATCGACAGCGCCCTGCTTGTAATCGACAATTCTATTTCAGGATACAATAAAGGCTCCATCCTCTCCAGGGTGAATGCAGGAGAACAGGTGGCCCTCGACAGCACATTCATCGATATCTTCAACATCTCCAAGGAAATCTGGGAGAAAAGCGGCGGAGCCTTCGACCCTTCGGCGGGACCGCTGTTCGACCTCTGGGGATTCGGATTTGCAGACAGCACAGCCACTGCTGCGCAGAAAGCCGCAATGGCCACAGGAATGAAGGAATACATCGGAATGGACCTCTTCGGCTTCGAGGAAACCCCTAAGGGCACTTTCCTGACGAAAACGGACAGCCGCTGCAGGCTCAATTTCAATGCTATCGCACAGGGCTACAGTTGCGACGTCGTGGCGCATATCCTTGACAGCTACGGCTGCGCCAATTACATAATCGAACTTGGTGGAGAGATAGTCTGCAAGGGACAGCGTGAGCAGGGAGGTCCCTGGCGCATCTGGATCGACAAGCCCGAAGACGGCAACAACGTTTCCGGAGCTCTGAAGCAGGATGTCGTGTCGATCAGCGACTGCGGCCTCGTCACCAGCGGAAACTACCGCAAATTTTATGTAGAGGACGGCCAGAAGTATTCCCACACGGTGGACCCGGTCTCTGGGATGCCGGTGAAGCATTCGCTGCTCAGCGCGACGGTCGTCGCCCGCGACGGAGCCACGGCTGACGCCTATGCGACCTGGTTTATGGTCATCGGCACTGAAGAGGCAAAGCGGGTCATATCTTCACAACTTGCAGGAGAAGGGGTTGAAGCCTACCTGGTGTACGGCGAACAGGACGATATGAAAGTGTGGCACACCCCCGGCCTTATTCTTGACTCGGATCGGCGGTAGATGCCTTTTCGAAGGCGTCTACAATCTTCGTCACCAGAGGGTGGCGGACGATGTCCTCGCGTCCGAACTCGATGACGCTGATGCCGCGTATGCCGCGCACCAGTTCCACTCCGCGCGCAAGGCCCGAATCGCTCTTGCGGGGCAGGTCAATCTGGGTGATGTCGCCGGTAACGATGAATTTCGCCTCGTTGCCCATACGGGTGAGGAACATCTTCAACTGCCCGAGTGAAGTGTTCTGCGCCTCGTCGAGAATCACGAAGGCACGGTCAAGGGTGCGGCCGCGCATATAGGCCAGAGGGGCGATCTGGATGGTGCCGTCCTCCATAAAGGCCTGCAGTTTCTTGGCAGGAATCATATCCTGCAGGGCATCGTACAACGGCTGCAGATAAGGATCGAGTTTCTCCTTGAGGTCGCCGGGCAGGAAACCGAGCCTCTCCCCTGCCTCCACGGCAGGTCTGGTGAGAATCAGCCTCTTCACCTCGCGGTTCTTGAGCGCCCTCACCGCCAATGCGATAGCCGTATATGTCTTACCCGTACCGGCAGGACCGAGCGCGAAAATCAGGTCATTGTCGTAATACTCCTTGACCAGCCGCTTCTGGTTCTTGGTGCGCGCCTTGATGCACTTGCCGTCATTGCCATAGACAATGATGTAGTCGTCGGCAGTATGCATATCGACCTTGCCGACCTCTGCCTCGCGGCCTTCCTCCTCGAAGAGGAAGTCGATGTCATATTCGCTGATTACACCCTTGGACTCCTTGATTGAAAGGAGGGCGTTGAAAGCCGCTTCAAATGCTTCAATATCCTCCTGGGCACCCTCCACTGCAATTTGGGAACCTCTGGCAACCGCTTTAACTTTCGGAAAATGAGATTTGAAAAGATTGAGGTTTTTGTTGTTGACTCCATAGATTTCTACCGGATCGAAGTGTTCAAGCGACAGTGTTTTTTCTATCATTGGCGGCTGTTGTGTGGTTAAGTGTAAATATACGATTTTTTTGCCTTTGATACGTTAATTGTCTACTTTTGTGTAAGCACAAAACGCCTGTTTAGATGAAATTCTTAAGATTGTCCGCAGTACTGATGACCGCCTGCATAATGCTCAGCAGTTGTGATGTCTTCCGTGCAATGCTGGGCAAGCCCACATCGAAGGACCTTGAGATTCTCAGGCTGGAGCAGGAGGCAGCAATCGCACAGGCCAAGTATGATTCCTGTGCCGCCGCACAGGCTGAGGCCGAGCGGATCGCCGCAGAGCAGGAAGCCGCCGCCCACACAGTTTCACATCGATATTATGTCGCCCTGGGCGGGTTCAAAGTCCCGTCAAATGCCGTCAACTACAAGGCATATCTCGAAAGCAAGGGCTATGAAATAACCGCCGTACGCTTCAAATCCGGCTACGACGTCATTCTGGCCAGCGGCACCGACGACCTCAACGAAGCCCTGCGCAGTATGGGCGATTTCAAGAGATACGAGAAGACCTGCCCCTACGACGTATGGATCTATGACACAACAACAGCTTATCACGAATAGATAATGGAAAAGAAAACCGTATTTACAGAAAAACACATCGCCCTGGGAGCCAAGATGGCCCCGTTTGCAGGCTATCTGATGCCTATCGAATATACAGGAATCAACGACGAGCACGCCACCGTCCGTAACGGAGTGGGTGTTTTTGACGTTTCCCATATGGGAGAAATCTGGGTGAAGGGTCCTTCTGCTACGGCTTTCCTGCAATACGTGACCTCAAACGACGTCTCTGTCCTCTTTCCCGGCAAGGCTCAGTACACCTGCCTGCCCAACGGCCGCGGAGGCATCGTCGACGACCTCATCGTTTACTGCATCGACGACAGGACATACCTCCTGGCAGTGAATGCAGCCAACATCGACAAGGACTGGAAGCACCTGTGCAGCTTCGCAGACAAGTTCGGAATGACTCCCGGCAAGGAGCTTTACAACGCTTCCGACGAAATCTGCCAGCTTGCCGTGCAGGGTCCCAAGGCGATGGAAGCAATGCAGAAAATCTGCAAGCAGGACATTATGTCGATGGAATACTACACTTTCCAGAAAGTTGACATAGCCGGCATCCACGACGCCATCCTTTCGACCACAGGATATACCGGAAGCGGCGGATGCGAAATCTATGTCGCCAACGAAGACGGAGACAAACTGTGGAAAGCAGTGTTCGAGGCAGGCGAAGAGTTCGGCATCAAGCCGATAGGCCTCGGAGCCCGCGACACCCTGCGCCTGGAAATGGGATTCTGCCTCTATGGCAACGACATCGACGACACCACCTCCCCGCTTGAGGCCGGTCTCGGCTGGATCACCAAATTCAACGACGCCAAAGGCGACTTCATCGACCGCGCATATATGGAAAAACTCAAGGCCGACGGCATCAAGCGCCGCCTGGTGGGCTTCGAGCTTGTGGACAAGGGCATCGCCCGCCACGGCTACGACATCTGCGACGCAGAGGGTGCTGTCATCGGTCACGTCACTTCAGGCACTATGGGGCCTTCAGTCAAGAAAGCCATCGGCCTGGGTTACGTCGATGCTGCGCACAAGGCTGTCGACAGCGAAATCTTCATCAGCGTGCGCGGACGCCTGCTCAAGGCGAAGGTAGTCAAGCTGCCCTTCTACAGGCCGTAATTTCATAGTATGGACCGGCTTATCGACCTCGACAAGCAACTGCTTCTGGCCATCAATCACTGGACGTCGCCGTGGGCTGACCAGCTTATGACAACGATGTCCAAGGTTTCCATATGGTTCCCGCTGTATATCCTTGTCGCGATAGCCGTTTTCATTCCAAAATCATACTCCCGGCGCAGTCTTCTGAGCAGGGAAGGCTGCAGCGTCAAAATCTGGAAAGCAGGGCTGGCCGCAGTGGTGTCGGTACTTGTCTGCTATATTTTCACGGATCACTTATCCCACATAATCCGTAACGCCGTCTGCAGGCCAAGACCAGGACTTGACCCTGTAATAGGCAGTCAGGTGAGGCTCATCGCCGAGGCTGGCGGCCCCTATGGATTCTTCTCCGGACACGCAGCCAACACCATAGGATTCGCTCTGCTGACATCCCTGATTCTCAGGCGCAGAATCTGGACTGCAGTATCTATGATATGGGCGCTGCTCGTTTGCTACAGCCGCTCATATCTGGGACACCACTACCCCATAGACGTGCTAACCGGCATATTCTGCGGCATCCTCTTCGCCGCAGCAGGCTACTGGCTATATAAGTTTCTGATGAGACTTTCTATCCGACGTGAAGATTCTTCTCGACAAGATCCATTGTAAGAGACTTGCTGCCTGAGATGGCATCGCGAAGCCGGGCATCGTCGAAGTCGCGAAGATAACGCTCAAGATAATCTACTATACTGTCTGAGAATACCCCCTTCGACGTATAGATGGCACGGTCTTTCTCGAGTTCGGCAGCGGCCGCAACACAGGAATCCGGCAACTGCTCCAGAGCCTCCGCCAGCGAAGTGTTCTTCTTGTCGTGGATGTCCACGCCAAGGCCCACGTAAGTCCTGTTGGCCACCTCGAGAGCCTCGGGCACCTCGAAACCGTGACGCACGACAGCACAAAGGGCCGCCATAAGCATATAGATGTCAGCACATCCGTCGGAAGCCCTCCATTCGAAAGTCTGCTTCTTGCTGAAATCAACATCTGCAGCCTTCTGCGGCCCGTTTACCTGCTCGGCCATATCGCTGCAACCGGCCCATCCCAGCGGAATGCGCACCAGCGCGCTCCGGTTGCTGAACGACCAGCAGAGGGAAGTCGGAGCCTCCTGGTTGGGGACAAGACGCAGATAAGAGAGCGGATTGGGATTGCCGAATGCAGGGAGCGAAGTACCGGCCATCATAAGACCCGCAATCGCCCTGCGGCATTCCTCGGTGAGGTTGTCCTTGCCGTCACCTGCATCTGCAGGAACATTCACGTCCTTGACCATCACGCTTCGTCCGTCGCGGGTGAACTTCATATGCACGTGCAGTCCGCTGCCGGCCTGGCCTGCAGTAATCTTGGGGGCGAAAGTGATGGTAAGGCCTCGCTTATAGGCCAACTCGCGCATAATCCATTTGGCTATCACCAGCTGGTCTGCTGCATCTTCGATGTCCACCGGGAGGAATTCGATCTCATTCTGCTCATAGTTCTTGCCGCCCTGGCAGAAATTGCCCACCTCGCTGTGTCCGTACTTGATCTTTCCGCCGGACTGCGCGATGAGTCGCATTGCCTCGTTGCGGTATTCCGTCGACTTGTTGAAGGGTGCGCTTTCGTGATAGCCTTTCTGGTCGGGCACAGGATACATATCTTCCTTCTCGCTGATGACGTAATGCTCCAGCTCGCCCATAGCCTGCATCTTCAGCCCGGTAGCGGCCGTGAGTGCCTGATGGGCCTTGCGAAGGATATATTCGGGTGAACTCTCGTACGGCTTTCCGTCGCGGCCGTAATACGAGCACAGCAGGTCAAGTGTCGGAACCTCGCTGAAGGGGTTCAGAAAGGCAGTCTTGTATTTGGGTATAACGTACAGATCGCTCTCCCCCGCCTTGATGAACGGAAAAAGGTTGCTTCCGTCCACCCGTTCTCCGGCAGTCAGGATATTCTCGAGATGCTCCAGACTGTGGATCACGAAGTTGAGTGTCTTGAACTTCCCGTCGAAACTGCAATAGTGGAAATTGACGAATTCAACTTTGTTGGATATGCAAAAATCAATCAGGTCCTGTCTGGTGAAAGCGCTGCAAGGCTTGCCGAGCGCCCTTTCCATCAGGTTGGCGTTCATAGAGTAATCTGTCATGTCTTTGTTGTTAGAACTTGTGTATGGTGATGCCGCTGCGCAGTTTAGGTTCGAACCAGGTGGTTTTCGGCGGCATTATGTTGCCTGTGTCGGCAATGCTCACGAGCTGCTCCATCGTCACGGGATAGAGGGCGAAGGCAACTGCCATCTCACCGCTGTCCACGCGGCGCTGCAATTCACCAAGGCCGCGGATACCGCCCACAAAATCTATCCTGTGGGAAGTACGCAGGTCTCCGATGTGCAGGATTTTCTCGAGCACGAGGTTTGAAAGTACGGTCACATCCAGCACTCCGATAGGATCCTTGTCGTCATATGTACCTTCCTTGGCTGTAAGTGAATACCAGCGGCCGCCAAGATACATGGAGAAGTTGTGGAGCCTGCACGGGCGGTAAGGACCGCTGCCCTTAACTTCTTCCACCTCGAAATCTTTCCTGAGAGCAGTCAGGAACTCTTCGGGACTCAGACCGGCAAGGTCTTTCACGACCCTGTTGTAGTCCATTATCTTGAGTTGGCTCTGGGGGAACACGACTGCCATAAAGTAGTTGTATTCCTCGCTGCCGTCGTGGGCTGCATTGAGTTCCCTGCGCTCGGCTCCGACTCGGGCAGCCGCAGCGGTACGGTGGTGTCCGTCTGCCACATAGAAGGCAGGAATCGAAGCGAAGGCTGCAGTAATGACCTCTATATCCTTCGGATTGTCGATCACCCAGAGTTTGTGGCCGAAGCCGTCGTCAGCAACGAAATCATATTCTGCCTGGCCGGCGGTATACTTTGCAACGATGGCATCTATGACAGTATTGTCGGGATATGCAAAGAACACAGGCTCCAGATTTGCGCTTTGGATGCGGACGTGCTTCATACGGTCGTCTTCCTTGTCCTTGCGGGTGAGTTCGTGCTTCTTTATGGCACCGCTCATATAATCCTCGACATTGGCGCAAACCACGAGGCCGTACTGGGTGCGGTCTCCCATAGTCTGTGCATAGACATAGTAACATTCCTTCGCATCTTGAACAAGCCATCCCCGCTGCTGCCAGAGCTTGAAATTCTCCACGGCCTTTTCATATACACGCGGATCCTGCTCTTCGGCTATAGGATCGAAATCGATTTCGGGTTTGATGATGTGAAGCAGCGACTTCTCGCCTGCTTCGGCCTTTGCTTCTTCGGATGACAGCACGTCATAGGGGCGGCTGGCCACTTCCTTTACGACCGCCTTGGGCGGCCTGACAGCGGCGAAGGGTTTTACTTTTACCATGTCTGAATGTCTTAGAACCTGTTAAGTTGGAAACGGGTGTTGCCTGTTGCGAAAAAGTCGCATATCTGGCGTGCTGCCGCAAGACCTGCGTTGATGTTGGCCTCAGATGTCTGGGCTCCCATCTTCTTGGGGGTTGCGAACACGCGGACACCGAATTTCTCGTTCAGCTCGGCCTGGTTGTCGGCTGCGATGTCGGTTATGTACTTGAGGTCTTCACGCTCGGTAAGCACCTTAACCAGTTCAGCCTCGTTGATGACTTCCTTGCGGGCAGTGTTCACCAGGCAGCCTCCCTTCGGCATACGGCTCAGCAGAGCATAGCCAATGGAGCCTTTGGTCTGAGGAGTTACGGGTATGTGGAGTGAGATGAAATTGCTGCTGCTGTAGAGCTCTTCGAGAGAAGAAGCCACCTTGACTCCGTCAGCCTCGATCTTCTCGGCAGGAATGAAGGGGTCGAAAGCCATTATGTTCATTCCGAATCCTTTGGCGATGTTGGCCACGAGACGGCCGACGTTGCCGTAGGCCTGCACGCCGAGGGTCTTTCCCTTAAGCTCGCTGCCGGTGGCAGGAGTGTACTGGTTGCGGGACATATAGACCATAAAGCTGACTGCAAGCTCTGCAACTGCATTCGAGTTCTGGCCGGGAGTGTTCATAGCCACCACCTTTGCAGCGCTGAGGGCGTCGAGGTCGAGGTTGTCATAGCCGGCACCTGCCCTTACCACGATCTTGAGGTTCTTGGCTGCCTTTACAACGTCGGCAGTGACCTTGTCGGAACGTACGATGAGCGCGTCAGCATCCTTGACTGCCTTGAGCAGGTCTTTGGGGTCTGTATATTTTTCGAGGGCCACGAACTGATGGCCAGCGTTTTCCACAATTTCACGGATACCTTTCACTGCAACTGATGCGAAAGGTTTCTCTGTTGCTACCAATACTTTCATTTTCTTACTTTTTATCTGCTTCGAATTCCTGCATGCAAGCGATGAGCGCGTCCACAGCCTCCATAGGGCAGGCGTTGTAGATTGAAGCGCGGAAGCCGCCGACTGAACGGTGACCCTTGATACCTACCATACCCTTGCTCTGGGCGAAGGCCAGGAACTCGTCCTGAAGGGCCTCCCTGCCTTCTGCCATCACGAAGCAAACGTTCATGATAGAGCGGTCTTCCTTGGCTGCGGTGCCGCGGAAGAGGCTGTTGCGGTCGATTTCTGCGTAAAGCTTCTCAGCCTTGGCTACGTTGAGCTTGTTGATAGCCTCGACGCCTCCGACTCCCTTGAGCCACTTGAGGGTCTCGGTCATCACGAAGATCGGGAATACCGGAGGAGTGTTGAACATCGAACCGCCCTCGATGTGTGTGCGGTAGTCGAGCATCGTGGGGATATAGCGGCTTACCTTGCCGAGAGCGTCCTTGTTGACAATGGCGAATGCCAGGCCGGCAGGGCCTACGTTCTTCTGTGCGCCTCCGTAGATGAGGGCATACTTGCTCACATCCACCGGACGGCTCAGGATGTCTGAGGACATATCGGCGATCAGGGGAACCGGGCTGTCGATGTCGTGCCTGATCTCGGTACCGTAGATGGTATTGTTTGAAGTGATATGGAAATAATCTATATCAGTGGGAATTTCAAAATCCTTGGGTATGTAGCAGAAAGTCTTGTCGGCACTTGATGCGAGTGCATAGGCGTCACCGAGACCCTTTGCTTCCTTGAGGGCTTTCTTTGCCCAGACACCAGTCTCGAGATATGCGGCCTTGTGCTCGAGGAAGTTCATGGCCACATAAAGGAACTGCATTGATGCGCCGCCTCCAAGGAAGAGCACTTCGTAGTTGTCGGGAATGTTAAGAAGTTCCTTCCACAGGCTGCGGGCTTCGTCCATGACGGCTGTCCACTCTTTGGTACGGTGCGAAATAGAAACTACCGGAACGCCTGTTCCTGCAAAATCCTTGAGAGCCTCGATGGCTGCATCGATGGCAGGCTGCGGCAATACGCACGGGCCGGCGGTAAAATTGTAAGCTTTCTTCATTTATTCAGTTGATTATTATGATTTTCAAAGGGCCTTGTAAGGGGCTACAAATTTATAATATTTGTGGTCTTTTCGCAAAAATGACAGAGAAGATTGATGCGGTCTCCTTCGACTATCGTCTTGAAGCGCGTGGCTATCTTCTGATGGTTGGTGACGCACATCGGATTGGCGCACTTGCCAATGCCGAAAACCTCCTCGGGTATCGAAATCTTGTGCTTCTCTATGACCTTGTAGTCCTTGATTATATTGATGGTGGCCTGCGGTGCGACGAGGGCAATGCGATTGAGTTCGTTGTCCTCGAAATAGCGGTCCGCCACCTTGATGATGCCTTTGCGGCCGAAACTCTTGCTCTCCAGGTTGGAGCCTATGGTGATCTGGTTGGACGACTCCGCCAGGTTGAGGATATCCACCACCTTGAAAAGATTCTCCGAAGGAATGTGGTCAAGCACGGTTCCGTTCTCGATTGCGTTGACTATGAGCTGTCTTGCTGTCGTTGTCATGATCTAATCCTCCATTATCTGTATCCGAGCAGGCAGGCGATGATTGCCATACGGACATACATTCCGTTCTCAGCTTGTTTGAAATAATATGCATAGGGCGTGTCGTCCACGTCAAGGGATATCTCGTTGATGCGGGGCAGAGGATGAAGGATCTTCATATTGCTGCGCACGCCGCCGAGCATGCTGGCGTCGAGCCTGTACACATCCTTCACTTTCTCATATTCCATAGGGTCGCTGAAGCGTTCCTGCTGCACCCTTGTCATATACAGGATGTCGCAGTCGTTGAGATGTTCGTTCAGCGAAGTCGTCTCCCTGTATGCGATGCCTCTTTCTGACAGGAACTGCTTGTATTCCGAAGGCATCTGAAGCTCGGCCGGAGCGGTGAAGACGAAGCTCGGGTCGAAGTGGCTCATCGCCTGCAGCAGAGAGTGTACCGTACGGCCATATTTCAGGTCGCCCACCATATTGATGGTCAGGCCGTCCAGGCGGCCTTGCGACTGACGGATGGAATACATGTCAAGCAGAGTCTGGCTGGGATGCTGGTTGGCACCGTCGCCGGCATTCACGACAGGAAGGTTGCTGACCTCGCTGGCATAGCGGGCGGCGCCTTCGAGGGGATGCCGCATAATGATTATGTCTACATAGTTGGAAACCATCTTGATGGTGTCCTTGAGGCTCTCGCCTTTGCTGATGGAGGTGTTACCCACGTCGCTGAAACCGATCACCCTCGCTCCCAAACGGTTTGCAGCCGTCTCGAAACTCAGGCGCGTACGAGTGGAAGGCTCGAAGAACAGGCAGGCGACCACCTTGCCGTCCAGAATCTTCTGGGACTTGTTCTTTTCCATCTCTGAAGCCACATCCAGAATGTGCAGCATCTCATCCTTGGAAAAATCGTGGATTGATATCAAACTCTTTGGCATATATCTGTACTTTTAAGCATTTCCTTGAACCGGGGGATGTCTCTCAGGCGCACCGGAGCCACGATCAGGCACTTTTCGTCGAAAATCTGATCCATCGGGACGATCTGGAGTTCCTTGATCGCCTTCATCACATCGTTCATCTGAAGGTAGTCGAACCTTATCTCAAACAACTCAGAAGCAGTCTTCTCTATTATGGCGCTGTTTGCAATGGCATCCGCCGCGGCGGTCTTGTACGCCACCGTGAGTCCGGAGGTGCCAAGCAGGATCCCCCCGAAATAGCGGACCACGACTATCAGTATGTCGCTCAGTTCGGCAGAAAGGATCTGCCCCAGGATGGGGCGGCCGGCGGTAGAAGAAGGCTCTCCGTCGTCATTTGCACGCCATCTGTCCCCGGAAAGGCCGAGACGGTATGCATAGCAATGGTGCCGTGCGTCGAAATATTCCTTTTTGAGGGACGCTACTATATCCTTGATCTGCGCTTCTGAAGAAACCGGATACGCAAAAGAGAGAAATTTGCTCCCTTTGTCTTTATAAAGGCCTCTTGAGGGAGCTGCGATGCTCTTGTAGCAATCTGTGACCGGTTTTGTAACTGAATCCATTACAGATTGCAAAAGTAGGCTTTTATTTATATTTTTGCAATGATGAAACGAGCTCCGGCTTACTGACATGATCTACAAAATAAGAGCAACTATTCCTTCCAGCAAGGTGTTCGTCAGGGAGTATGAAATCCCTGCCAATATGAGTCTGTTCAATTTCAACAAATTCATTATAAACGATCTGTGTTTCTCTTCCGATCAGATTGTAGTCTACCGCGCCATCGATGACAACGGCAAGATGGCCGCAGTATACGGGCTGTTCGATCTCGGATACGGATCAATGGACAAGGTGTCTTTCGAACAACTGGTGGAGAAGGGCCAGAACGTGCTGCAGTTCTGCTACGACATGCACAACAACAGCTGTATCGTGCTGACCATAGTCGGCGAAGAGCTGGAAAATCCCAGGAGCCATTATCCCCAGACAGTCCTCGAAAAGGGTCACAACCCCGACCAGTTCTCTGCAAAATATGAAGATCCCCAGGTCTACATTCCCCGGACGGGCGGAAGTTCCGTCCTTGACGAAGACGACGAAGATGACGACGAGGATGATGACGAGAAGGACGACGACGTTTTCAGCGAGTTCGAGGACGGAGTGGATTCCGGTTCTGACGACTAACATTCCCTTTTCATGTCAAAAAAACTGACGATAGTGCTCGGCCCCACCGCCGTGGGAAAGACGGACTATGCAGTCAGTCTCGCAGAAAGCCTGGGCACGGAGATAGTCAACTGTGATTCCCGTCAGATTTTCAAGGAAATGCGCATAGGAGTCGCTCGCCCGGACAAAGAGACGCTTCGACGCGTGAAACATCACTTCATAGCCTGCCGCTCCGTCACCGAGCCCTACACCGCCGGAATGTTCGAACTGGACGCGATGACTCTGTTGGAAGAACTTTTCAAAAAATATGACACTGTAGTGATGGCCGGAGGCTCGGGCTTCTACATCGACGCGCTTTGCAAGGGGCTTGACGATTTTCCTCCTGCAGATCCCGAGCTCAGGGAGCAACTCACAAAACGGGTCAAGGAGGAAGGCGTAGAGTCGCTTCGCCTGGACCTCAAGAGACTGGATCCCGAGAGCTATGCCGCAATAGACATCGCCAACTGGCAGAGAGTCGTCAGAGCCCTGGAAGTAACCATCGCCACCGGGCGCAAATTCTCAGACTACAAGACCTCAACATCGAAACGACGTCCGTTCGAGATAGAAAAGATTGGACTTCGCAGGGAACGCAGCGTGCTATATGAGCGCATCGACCGCCGCGTTGACGAAATGATGCAGCAGGGTCTGCTCGAAGAAGCAAGGACCCTGCTGCCATTGCGTAACCTCACGGCACTGAACACCGTGGGCTATAAAGAATTGTTCAGTTATTTCGACGGCCTCTGCACCCTGGAGGATGCCATATCCACCATCAAGCGAAACACCCGGCATTATGCCAAGCGCCAGATGACCTACTGGGGACGCGACGAGGCCATTCGCTGGATTGACCTTTAACTTTTAGAGCGTTTTTACTTCTACGTAATATGGTGTTTCGATGCCTTCGATCTCAACCTTTACTGTTATAGTACCAGCCATGCGTGTTGCCTGTACAGTTGCCTGCACACGACCGAAATAGGTCTTGAGAGAATTACCTGCAAATGAGCCCTGCCTGCGAAGGTCGCCGCTGTCAAGACCGAGCAGACGGCCATCACCTACTACACTCACCGTCACTTCCCTGTCATCTGTCTGAACCGGGTTTCCATTCTCATCCAGCAACTGAACCGATATGAAACTTAGATCCTGCCCGTCAGCCTTGATGCTGTTACGGTCAGCTTTAACTTCTGCCTTAGATACAGCACCAGCAGTAGTAATCGTGCAACTTGCAACAACTTCTCCGCCAATCAGGCCCTTTGCTTCGAGAGTTCCAGGCCTGTACGGCAGATACCATACTATGGTGTGGTTGGTGAAATCCGCTGTCTTCTGCGAACCCATCAGATGTCCGTCCTGAAACAGTTGCACTTCTTCGCAATTGGTCGGTGTTTCTACAGGTATCACATAACCCATATATGATTCGGGAAGATTCCAATGGTTAACGACCTTGGGCCATTGCCAAAGGTCACGTCCCATATCTATGTCTGCCTCTTGGAAAGGAACATTGATGCGGACTACGGGTTCATCGTTCCACATTGCCCTATGATATGCAGCGCGTGGTTTCTCATACATAGTAACGTCGAACAATCCATTGGGCCAACCGCGGCTCCCTCTTGAGGCTTCTCCGACATAGTCAACGCCACTCCATATGAAACCTCCGGCGATAAAGTCAGTCTGGGAGATAAGTTCCCATGGATTAAGTGGAGTATAGCTGCGGATGTTGCCCTCTTCTCCTCTGTAGAATGGTAGTTCTTCTGTCACAAGGGTAATTCGGTCAGGAGCAACAGAGTTCTTTTCGGCTATCAACCTTGCTTCGAGATAATTGTAACCTATTACATCGGTGACTCCTGCGAACTTGAACTGATGATTGTTCTGCGCAGCCAGAGAGACCTGCCGCGTAGGCTCGAATGAGTGAACAAAATCCTGAAGCATAGCTGCCCTCTGGACACCTTCGTCAGTAGTGAGATTAGCTTCCGAAAGCTCATTTCCTATGCTCCATACCACAACGCAAGGATGGTTGCGATCCCTCAGAAGCATATTCTCCAGGTCTTTTTGCCACCATTCATCGAAATATTGAGCATAATAACCGCTTTTCCATTTGTCGAAAGCCTCATCATAAACCACGAATCCCATCCTATCACACATATCGAGGAAGACACTCTGTGGCTGGTGATGGCCGAAACGAATGGCATTCACTCCATACTCCTTGAGTATTTCAAGGCAACGTTCGAATGAACGGTCTGGAATAGCCACGCCCAGAGATCCTGAATTTGTATGCAGGCAGACTCCCTTCAGTTTTACTTGTTCTCCATTGAGAATAAAACCTCTGTCTTTGTCAAAACGAGCTGAACGAACGCCGAATGTTGTTGTATAGACATCTTTGACAGCACCTGCGGCTTTTACCGTCGTTTCCATTGTATACAGATATGGATTTTCGATACTCCAAAGCTCAGGCATAGTCATATCCATGGAGACTGTGATGTCTCCTTCTGCTTCCTCAGCTATGCTGCCATTGGCACTTGAAACTTTTCCAACCTGCTTGCCTGATGCATCCAGAATACGCTGAGAGACTGTCACGTTTGCTGTCTTGCTGCCATCATTTCTGACGGTAGTCACTACATTTACCCTAGCCGCTGTTTTGCTGACCTCAGGAAACGTAATGTAAGTGCCATAGGTGTCCACATGAATCTGGCTGGTGACATCGAGGGTTACATGGCGGTATATGCCTGCTCCTGCATACCAACGGGGGCGCTGCCCAGTTGTATTGGCCCTCACGGCTATGACATTCTTCTGGCCGTACTTAAGGTAAGGTGTCAGGTCATAGACAATAGATGTATACCCGTAAGGATGGAATCCTAGATGATGACCATTAATGTAAACATCGCTTTGGTGCTGTATCCCGTCGAATATTATTGTTACCGACTTACCCTTCCATGACGCAGGTGCATCGAAGGTCTTGCGATACCACCCAATTCCTCCTGGCAGATTTGCCGCCGATCCATCCGATCCACGTCCTTCTACAAAAGTTTCCTTGATATTCCAGTCGTGAGGAATCTGAACATCCTCCCAAGCGCTGTCGTCTGTAGCAGGTTGTGCAAATGCCGGATTATCATTGTTAAGTGTAAATTTCCAGTCAAAGTCGAAATTTACCCTGGCTCTTGGACTTTTGGCCGCAAATCCCTGTATGGAAACGGTGAGGAAAGCCAGAAACAGTATAGTTTTCTTTATTATTCTAGTCATATGGCGAATTTACGATTTTTATCGGTTAATAGGGGCGACAGAATTACGACATCGCCCCTAACTACCTAAACACACTTTAGTAACCTAACAACGCAACCTAATAACCCGGATTCTGCTCTAGAGTAGCGCCGGTATTTCGTTCTATTTCGCTATATGGAATAGGGAACAAATCTTGGTATGATTTAACGTTATAACCAAAATAATTGTATTTCTGTGTCCTCTCGACCATCTTGCCAAGACGCATGAGTGTGGGTATACGGAAATCTTCAAAGTATAGTTCCCTCAACTGCTCGTCAAGAATGTAATCGATATCTACTTCAGCCGCAGAGCAGGGAGATGCATTGGAACGTAATCTTACAGCATTTATGTCAGCAGCAGCCAGGTCCTTTTGGTTATTGCCCAAATATGCCTCAGCTCTCAAGAGATACGTGCCTGCAAGACGGTACAGATAATCGTCTCTGAGAGTGCAATTGGCACTGAGGCTACCCCACTGATATGCTATGACATGCTCTCCGAGAGCCGTCTGCTTGATGGATCCGTCAGAAGTTTTGACATAGCAATCATCAGGAAGGTCTCCTACGCGGCTGAACTTAAGTACGAAAGGATAAAAGTTACGGTATCCTGCATCATTCTTGGTATATTCAATATCTCCTGAAACGGCACTGTTCAACCATCCGTCTGCAACTACATATTCTCCATATCCGGCTGCATTTGGATTGTCAATGCGGAAATCTCGCATAATCATTCTGCTGCTGTTGCGATAGTCACTGTCGAAATCATCTCCCCAGATATCATACAGGAAGTGGTCTGTAGGGTGGAACACGCCGATACCGCGACCGCCTTTTTCCTCAGTCAGATCCGTAAAAGCAAGCACATTTCCGCCATTCTTACCTTTTACCTGCAATCCAGCATAGAAAGGCAACATCTGACGAGGAAATTGAGAACTATAGTTTGAGCCAGCGCTCTTGTACTCATACTGCATCACCAGGATGGCCTCTGTATTGCTTGAAGTAGAACGATTTTGATTACCTGTCTGGAAGAGATCCCAATAAGGGTCACCTTCTTCCTTTGCGCGAGTCCCAAATCGAGATGTCATAAGGGCCATGCTCGGATGAGAAATGACGGCAGTTGCCGAATTGATAGCGTTTTGGTATTCTCCAAGAGAAATATAGACTTCTGTGGCTAGATGTTGCGCAGCCTGCTTGCTGAGCTTTCCATCTTTAACAGCCGTAATGTCCGGAAGCTCACTTATTGCTAACTCCAGGTCTGCCTTGCACTGTTGGTATACCTGCTCCCTTGTGGCGCGGACGAAATCCGTGCGAGGGGCTGTGGGCTCATCTGTAACAATGGGCACACCTCCGTACATATTGGCAAGAAGGTTATAGAAATATGCGCGAAAGAAATGTGCTTCTCCATCTATCACTTTCTTTTCTGCTGCTCCCACCTTCTCGGTAAGAGTCAGACGGTTTATGATTACATTGGCGTTCTCAATACCCGAATAGCATCTTTGCCAGTGATAACTGGCCGCTGTAGTGTTGGCAGTAACCCATGTCTCCCAATTGTTGAACTTAAGATCAGGATCTGTACCTCCGTATGAAAGGTCTCCAAGGAACATTGTCACTGCATAGTCTCCGCTGTTGTTCCAATGCATCTCACGTATTAGTTCATATAAGAAATTCAGCGATTGCTGGAATTGCGCAGATGTCGTGTAAGAGTTCTCGGAAGTATAGAAATCCAATGGCTCCTCTTTCAACCAGTTTGTCTCGTCGCAGGCAGTCAAAGTGCAAAATGCAACTGCTATTAGTGTATAAATTATTTTTTTCATGGTAATTCCCGGATTTAGAAAGACAAATTAAGACCAACGGTATAGTTCTTCATGGTTGGATAGCCGCTGATAGAATATGACAGGCCTTGACCCGCCTCAGGGTCCCATCCGTCCCAGTCAGTAAGAGTAAACAGGTTGTTGCCGCTGATATAAACTCTTGCAGCCTGCATTCCTATTTTCTTGAGAAAAGTTTTGGGAATGCTGTAGCTGAGCGACAGTTCCTGCAGGCGTATGAAACTGCGTGACACATAAGGAGAGCCGCCAACTCCTATAGTAGTGTTGTATGCTCCTAACTGACGGTAGCGCGCATCAGGATTTTCCGGTGTCCAATAGTCGAACTTTATAAAACTGTTGTTCGTCAGGTGGTCAGGAATCTGCATCCCAGATGCCGGCTGTCCCAGATAGTACTTCTTGCCGCCCTGGATCGCATTGATAAACACGTTGAGAGTCCAGTTTTTGTAGGAGAAGGTGTTTTGAATGCTTAAGCGATATGAAGGATCCCTGTAACCGATTTTTTTGCGATCACTGGCAGCGTTAATTTTTCCGTCACCGTTCAAGTCCTCAACTTTGTAAGTTCCATAGTAAAATCCGGTGGGGATATTGCCAGCATAATAATCGGACAACTGCCACATACCTGTGTAGTTGTAGCTATAAATAGTATTCAGGGGTTCACCGATGAAGATATTGCTGGCAATCAGGTCGTCTTCAACTCCGTCTCCGTTCTCATCGGTACCGAGTATTGTAATAACCTTGTTGCGATTTCGGCTGAAGTTGGCAGTTACCGTCCATTGGAAATCATTCTTCTGCACAGGAATACCGGTAATGCTTATTTCATGGCCAATGTTACGTAGCTTGCCAATATTCGTAGGAATCGAATTCGAAACCATACCATTCATAAGCGGAATGTTAATATTATAGAGCAGGTCTTTTGTGTTTGATACATAGAAATCATACGATCCGAAGAGTCTGCCATGCAAGAATCCGAAATCAATACCGAAGTTGACTGAATTTGTGGTTTCCCACTTAAGGCCCGGATTGGCAAGGGTGCTCATCAACTGCAACAATTCAGCTGTTGCACCATCTCCGAAGACATATCCTGCTGCACTGCCGAAGTTGCTCTTATTGGCCATTGATGCCATAGTCGAATAGCGGCCTGCCGTTCTGTTTCCGTTACTTCCATATGAAAGACGCAATTTGAGATTGTCAATCCAGTTCACGTTATCCTTGATGAATTTTTCCTCGCTAAGACGCCATGCAAAGGCTGCTGACGGGAAATATCCGAACTTGTTGTTCTCACCGAATCCAGAGAAACCGTCTCGTCTGATTGTTCCGGTCAATATATAGCGGTCTGCATAAGAATAAACGATACGGGCCATGCTGTAGAGGCTGCTCTCAGCCCATGCACTCGAGCCTATTACATTCAGATCCTGCTGTGCCAGTCCCATATTATTGTATCCCAGTGACATGTCGGTAAAGGTTTTGGCAGTCGTAGAAGTGGACTCATAATCGCGTTTCTCTACACCGTAAACTAGGGTTGCATTCACTGAATGCTGTCCGAAAGTACGTTTGTAGGTTAGGATGTTATCCAATTGCATCTCCTTCAGGTTACCATAATTTTTGGCAGCTACTCCCTGAAGGTTGTTGTCATAGGGATCGAAGTTATACTGGTTTGTTATAATCCAGTCATTTGCGAAGTTCACACGGTAGCTGAGCCCCTCAATCCAGGGAATTGATATGTCTGCATATACGTTTGCCGACATATTATAACGTTTGTTGACATCCGGGTTATCCTTGCTTAAAAGCGGATTGAGAGTTGTCATATAAGGATATGTGGCTAGAGTGCCGTCATCGTTATAGGGCGATACACAAGCCGGGATAGAGAAAAGATCGCCAAAAGTAGTGTTTTCACCCGAGAGATCACTGACATTGAAGTAAGCCTGACCTCCAAGTTTCATCCAATCTGTTATTTCCGTGTCAAGGTTAACCCTGGCATTATAACGTCTGAAGGTATCGTTTATAACAAGGTTCTTTTGATCGGTATAGCCGAAACTTGCGAAATAGCTGCTTTTTTCATTTTTCCCACGCACACTAAGGTTGTGGTTCATTATATATGGCACATCTACTGTCAGCAAGTCCCACCAATCCGTTTCTACTCCTGCCAGATATCCTGAGATTGCACGTTCATTGCGGAATTTGGTGGTGGGGTCAAAGTTCGGATTGACAGTCTTCATATCCTCTCCCATACGACTCTCTGATAAATAAATGTCCGATATTTGCTGCACGAACCCTTCGCGATCAAGGCGTTTCATTGATTTGTTCAGCAAAGTCTGATATGAAAATGAAGTAGCATATTCAACAATGGGCTTACTTTCTTCCTTCGCCATCTTTGTAGTAATAATAAGCACGCCATTGGCTGCCTGGCTACCATAAATAGCAGTAGATGATGCATCTTTGAGAACGTCTATACTCTCGACATCGGCTGTATTGATATCTGAAAGGCTGCCTCGATAAATTACTCCATCCATGACAATAAGAGGTTCGGTGCTTCCTGAGATAGTGTTCGTTCCTCTAATGGTGATGCTAGGAGAGCCTCCGGCAGTAGTAGCCACACCAATGTTGAGACCAGGAACGGTTCCTTTCAAGGCCTGAAGTACATTAACGTTCGGTGAATTTTCAAGTGCCGTCATGTCGGCACGTGTAACTGCACCGGTTATGTCTATTTTCCTTGCAGTACCATAACCGATAACAACAACTTCATCGAGGTTTTGCCTGTCCTCCGCCATCGATACATTAATGACGCTGCGGGCTCCTACGGACTCCTCAACGCCCAGGAATCCAATAAAGGAAAAAACAATAACAGGATTAGAAGTACCCAGCTGCAGAGAATATCTGCCATCTAGGTCAGTTACTACTCCGTTGAGTGTACCTTTTTCCAGAACGTTGACTCCGACCATCGGATCACCGTTTATGTCTGTAACTGTACCGGTAACTGTTCGCGGTTGAGCGAATGCACCAACTGAGATAATCCCCAGTAAAAGCACTGCCAGACATCTGGACATAATAGAAACTGTTTTATTCATAAGTATTGTTTTAGGTGTTAACAATTGGGGAACTATTGCCATCATTAGTTTTGTTATCCTAATACAAAGTTAGATATGACACATCCCTTGAGATTATTTCAAAATCCCACTAGATTGTCAGATTATATCATTTACCAGTAATTAATCTCATTTGATTAACTTTTTATTGCTTGTTTTGATTATTAATACCTAAATTTGGTTATGCGACATTTCATTTTTGTATTAATTCTATCAATCCAGTGCTGCTTCGCATTGGCCCAAACCCCAGTTTCTAGACACTTTGGCAGCGGAGATCTCACTTGCGACCTAATCACTGAAATATGCCAGGACGAGGACGGAATCATCTGGATTGGAACCATCAACGGGCTCAATCGTTATGATGGATGGACATTTGACCACATATACACTGAAGAAGGCGATACCACATCGCTTAACAGCAATTACATTTACGAACTGTTTTCTGACAGCCAAGGACGGTTGTGGGTTGGAACTAATCTGGGGCTTCAACTCTATGACAGATACAACAACACTTTCAGCAGTGTCCATTATCCAGACGGAAGAAGGATCCCGACCGAACGGATGGTCGAGCTGGCAAATGGAGATTTATGGATTATACTCGGCAATATATACCGCTTGAATACCGAAACGCTGACCGCCGAACCCCTTGAAGAAGTAAACAAGCTCACAAGCTCTTCTATCACGAGAGTCTTTATCGACAGCACCGGCAAGACATGGCTCTCCGGGAACAACAGAAAGGTATACCTTCTAAGCGAAGAGGATGTTCTGACTATTGAAACCGAAGCCACCTTGTCATCTTTCGCCGAAAGCCATGGAGAAATATTTGCAGCGTCATCTAGCGCAGTCTATAGATGGAACGCACAGGACAGCTGTTTTGACATGCTACAGAACGAGTGTAATCCCTACACACAGGCAAAACTGCTGGCCACACACGACGGACGAGTTCTGCTGACGACAGCTGGGCAGGGGTTCAAGACCGTTGATATGACATCGATGACAGTTCAATCCATTAATTATTTCTACAACAAGGAGGTCGATCTGGAGCACGTAACAATAGATGACTGGATAGAAGACAGCAGCGGGAACATATGGCTGGGCAGCACATACAATGGTGTGGTCATGATAAGCTGCTGCCAGCCGGACTTTATGTCCTATGGTCCAAGGTTCATCTACACATCAGAAGACGAGATGGTCAATGCCGTGTACTATGACAGCGACGGAGTGCTTTGGGGAGGCTCAGAAAGCGGCATTCTGCACAAATACACTGGCGACGGAAGCGACATCAACTTCGTGTCTTTGCCAGGAAGCATCTATACGATCTACGAACAAGACAGCAGGAATCTACTGGTCGGCACGAAGTACAGAGGGATGTATTCTGTCAATAAAGAAACTGGGACGTCTCGCCTTGTCAGCGGCACAGAGGGCCTATATATAAAAAAAATACTTCCCTGTCCCGACGGAAACATCGCCATTTCCCTCTTCTCGGGCGGCATTGCCTTCTACGACAATGACACGGGAACGCTTGGGCGCAATATCCGAGCCGGCACAGTCAACACTCTCCTATATGATAAAGACGGATATATATGGTGCGGCATTTACGGAGGAATACGAGTATATGGTTATGCCGACCGCAGTTCTAAATCCATTCAGGCGAATGTCGCACTTGACGCTTCTACTGTATATGCCTTATATGAAGACTATGATGGCATCATCTGGATAGGCACCTCTGGCGGTTTGTTTTCATATGACAAGGCAACAGAGCTTTATTCTCATTACACAATGGACGGACTGAAAAATCAGGTGATATGCGGACTGGCCGGAGACAACGACGGCAATATTTGGGCAAGCACTTTCGACGGCGTCGTCCGATTCAACCCTGGTGAAAACAAAGTTGACACATATAAGGCAGTACGTGGCCTGTCTGACACTAAATATGTCCGAGGCAGTTACTGGCAAGACCCCAATAATGGTTTGATATTTTTCGGGGGGCAAAGAGATATTACCGGATTCGACCCCTCATCAATATCCATCAACCCGATTGAAGATGCTCCAATGCTGACAAGGGTCCTGATCAACGACACTCCTGTGTATCCCGGCACACATTCGGGCAAAAAACCGATAGCCGATGTAAATTTCAACACTGCGAGAAAGATCAACCTTTCTCACAAGGACAATGACCTGCGGCTTTTTTATTCGACACTGGATTATCGCGGGACAGAAAACATTCGTGCTGAATATTTACTTGACAGAGAAAAGCATACACATCTTACATCCATCGGATCCAATATGATTTCACTGAACAACCTGAAGCCAGGACGCCATACACTTGAAGTTGTATTGAACGAGAATGGACATGTTTCGCCTGCTACAAGCTTGAACATCATTATCCGTAAGCCATGGTATGCCACCTGGCCGGCTATAATTGTTTATTTTTTACTTGTATGCGGGCTAGCATTTGCCTTGAGGGCTTTATATAGGGCACTCCAAGAAAAGAAAGCTCACGAAAGGATCACAGAACGCAAACTAGATTTTTTCACTCTGCTTTCATATGAGCTGCGGTCTCCATTGACCTTGGTCACCTTGCCTTTGCAAAAACTGCTAGGCAACCGTTATGACGAAGAAACTGACAAAGCACTGAGATCAATGCAGAGAAACACCGAGAAAGTGATATCTCTGCTCAACCAGTCACTTGATGTTCGCAAGATAGACGAAGATAAGGCATCAATGCTATTCTCACAGGTTAATCTGTCAGACTTCATTACAGACATGCTCAACGGTGTCGAACACTGGGCAGAACATAAAAGCATTGATTTGACAAACACCCCTGCAAAAACTAAAATTCCCGTATGGGTCGAGCAGAACAGTTTCAGCAGAGTGATATCCAACTTGCTCGACAACTCGATCAAAGCCACCCCGAAGGGGGGAAGCATAAAAATCGAGACACGCAAGAAAGACAAATATGCAGAAGTCGTCATACAGGATACTGGCAAGCCATTCAGCGAAGAGCAGATGGAACATATGTTTGAATTGCCCTATAGAAATGAATCAGGTACAATTCTCGGCACGGACATCGGTCTTTATCTTGACCACATTATCATAGAACACCTAAAAGGAACGCTCACGGCAACCAATCTCAGTAACGGACAAGGTAGGCAGTTTCTGGTACGAATTCCCCTTGGCAATGCCCATATCCGCAAAAATAGAATGGCAGACGGAACCGCATCCACCAGCAGCAAGTTTGAGCAGAGTATATACTATGGAGACATATTACCCGATGAATATACAGAAAAGACCGTCAAAGGTAGCAGGAAGTATTCCGTAGTCGCAATTGATGAGAGTGAAGACATATGCAAACATATTCACGATGCTCTTTCCACGCGATTCAAAGTCACCACATTCACCAGCGCGATAGAAGGGTATAACTTCTCGTTGACTTCAGCTCCAGACTTGATAATCACAGACTTGATGATGCCAGACCTCGACGGCATGACCTTACTCAAGCGTATAAAAGCAAGTACAAACCTCTCACACATTCCGGTTTTGCTGCTCACATCGATAATCGAGAAAGATATCCAGCTGAAAGGTCTCCTCTCAGGCGCAGATGCCATCATCTCCAAACCATTCAACGAAGAAGAACTTGTAATAGTGAGCACAAACCTCATAATGAGCCGATCGCGCCTTGCAAGTCGCCTTAAGGGGATTCGGGTAACTGAAGAAATGCTGCAACCTGTTGAGATCTCAAGCAATAATGACATTCTTATGCAAAAAGTCCTTAACGCCATAAATGCCAACATAAGCAATCCAGATCTCAACATAGACATGCTCACAGCAGCAGTTGGCATCAGCCGCGCACACCTTCACCGAAAAATTAAGGAAATTACCGGTCTGTCTCCCGGAGAATACATCAGATCAATAAGACTGAACCAGGCATCCGAACTTTTAAAGGGCGAGAAAAAGAACATTTCGCAAATTGCGTATTCCCTCGGTTACAGTAATCCATCAGTATTTTCGAACACTTTCAAGAAGTTTTTCGGAATGACTGCAAAAGAATATCAGGACAAACACGCAGGCTCAACTGAAGCCAAGCCTTCCGACTTCAACTAAAAATGTAGGGGTGGCGGCTCTCACCGGCACCCCTACCCACCTAAACACTATTATTGCCTAACAACGCGGGCTTAATTGTTCGGTGCAAAGATAAATCCAGAGCACGAAATCTACTTTAGGATTCGGTGCATGTACTATTTATTGTGTTTCACGAATAGATGTTTTTGTATCAAATAATTCATCGTTTGTAACAAAGATACCAAAGAAGATTATTAAATGTATATCTTCGTCACATGCAACAGTTCCACATTTTACTTTTTCTAACATCGGGTCTCGTTACGTTCCCGCTCATTGTTGCCTGCGTGCTATCCGCAACTGCAGCCGGCCTCGCCGTATGGTTCATTTGCAATAATTCAAAGAAAAAGGAGGCGGCTAAAAGCGAAACGGCAAAAAAGAAACTTGAATTTCTGACCTACCTTACAAACGAACTCCGGACTCCGGTAACTCTGATAACGACTCCCCTGCAGAAACTGGCAGGAAACAGTTACGACGAACACACCGAAAAGGAGTTGGAGACGATGCAGCAGAATGCAGAAAAGGTCCTGTCCATTCTTGACAAAACAATGTCAGTAGACAAGATAGACGAAGATGATAAAAACATGCGTTTCCGTGAGATCGATCTCGTCAAGTATGTACATAACCTTCTCCCCATTTTCAAATACGAGGCGAAACTGGGCAATGTCGAACTCGGCTTCCACAGCGACAAAGACAGTATTGTCGCCTGGCTCGACAGGAACAGGTTCGACGGAGTGCTCATTACCCTGATCGACACGATTCTCAAAGCGACACCGGCTGGCAATAAATTGGACATAGCAGTGGCCGATGACGGAAAATCAGCGACTATTGAATTCAACTGTAACGGCAAAATAATCGCCAGCGATTGCATCCCTCAACTGTTTGAATTGCTCCAGCGCTCAGACTCCGGCGCAGTCACCGGCACCAACATGGATCTGTACCTTTGCAAGGATATAGTCAACAAGCACAAGGGGGACATTACCGTCAAGAACTACCCGGGAGGGCACACCTGCACGATCAGACTGCCCCTGGGCAATAAACATATACCTAAAGATCGGCTTTCCGACAAGAATGACAAACTTGACGAAACCTGGCGTCTCGTCAAGTCAAGCGACAGTTCTTACTACAGTGACGACTCGGAAGTTCCTGCATCCGGCAGGAAATACTCCGTCATCGCTATTGACGAATATCCTGCCATTTGCCAATATCTTCAAAAGATGCTCAGTCCTCTCTTCAACATCGCCACATTCACCAATCCCGAAGAAGGACTCAATTCGGCAATCTCTGATACTCCGGACCTTGTAATCGCCGAAGTGATGATGTCTATCATCGACGGCATCTCTCTGGTAAAAAGGCTCAAGAGCAATGCAAACACAGCCCACGTTCCAGTTCTGCTGCTCACGGCGTTGCCTGGCGAAGAAGTCAGGGTGCAGGGCCTTCTGACTGGCGCAGACGCCATAATCTCGAAGCCATTCAACGAGGAAGAACTGATTCTGACCTGCAATAACTTGATAATGAACCGTTCACGTATGGCAAGTCACATCAAGGAAATGCAGATTTCCAAGGACACGCTTCATCCCATCGAACTCCAGAGCAACAACGACGCCCTGATGCAGAGAATCCTTGAAGTAATCAACGAACACATCTCAGACTCCAGCCTCAACGTCGAGACCCTGGCAGAGGCAATCGGGATAAGCAGAGGCCACCTTCACCGCAAGATTAAGGAAATCACAGGCTCGTCTCCCGGAGAATACATCCGCTCAATACGCCTTAACCAGGCCGCCCAGCTCCTCAAGGGAGACAAGAAGAACATAGCGCAGATAGCCTATTCGGTGGGATACAGCAATCCCTCTGTCTTCTCGACGGCTTTCAGACAGTTCTTCGGGATGTCAGCCAAGGAATACCAGAAACGGTTTGCCGGATCTAAGGCCGAATAACTGGAAAAGTTATTTGACGTCCACGTGATAATAGTCGAAGTCTGCGTGTCCTCCGGTCGCCAGAGTCGAGTAGCAATACAGGAATGTGCGGTATCCCATAAAGATGTCGAGGGTGTAGCGCATCTGCAGTTCTACTCCGCAGTCATTCCAGCTCTTGCCGCCGTCAAACGAATATGCAAGTGTCGCGAAATCGCGCTTGGTGTCGTTGTCATCGGCAGGATCGAAGATATAGCTTATCTTCAGTGCCACGGTAGAAACCCCTTCAGGAACGGGAAGAGCCAGCATTTCCTGCGAACCGTCATCGTCGGCTCCAAGCATACGCTTGTTTCCGCCACCGGTCCTCTGCATCACGCTCAGACGTTTCTCCCCATTCTCATCAACGGCTATTCCCACTGAGGCATAATTGCTCTGGAAAGCGCAGATTCCCGCTCTGTCGCCGGCCTGCAGTCCGCTGAAATCAAGCAGGACCTCAGTGTCGCAGCGAGGGCCGGGAAGCCTCTGGGACGGAGAGTTGCGCGCCCTGAGAACATTGGGTGCAAGCGAAACGGGCTTGATACGCAGCCAACCCGGACGTTCAGTGACGCTCCAGCCTTCTGCCACAGGGTTGTGATTCCACTGCCAGGCAAGTCCCAGCTTGTTTTCGCCATAGTCGAACTCATCGCTGCCGAACCAGTTGGCAACAGTGACGGTCTTGGTTTTTACAGGAACCTCGGCAGGCATAACTCCCACCTCAGGCATCTTGGCCATACCGAAAGTCTTGCCTGTAGCAGCACCGGCTGCATCTCCACCGGCCATAACGGGCCAGTCGTCAACCCACTCCATAGGAACGAGCACCGGACAGCGGCCAAGCGGACCGTGGTCCTGGAAGAGCAAGCTGTACCACTCGCCTGTCGGGGTGTCGACAATGCCGCCCTGCGCAACGCCGTTGGCAGAAAAGCCGCCTTTCCCTTCATTGAGGGTCGTGTAGAGAACAGTCCTCTGCTCGTAGGGGCCCATCAGGTTCGTGCTTCGGTTGACAATTTCGCGGCGTACGCCTCCGCGCGGCCAGTCGATGTCAAACAGATAGTAGTAACCGTTGCGCTTGTACAGGTGGCTGCCTTCGGGCTGAAGCTGCAGTTCACGCGAACGCAGGTTGAGCAGCAGACTGTCGACGATGCCATCCTGCTTGATTGCGTGGAAGTTGTCGGTGAGTTGGGTAATGTGCAGCGCTCCGTTGCCATAGACAACCCATTCGGTGCCGTCTTCATCCTCGAACAGCGCCGGATCGTGGAAGACCACGTCGAAGTCGCTTCTGGTCCATTTTCCTGAGGTCAGGTCCTTGGTGTGATATATATAGCTCTTGTGCTGCTCGTTGGCGATGAAGCATACGTGGTACTCTCCGCCGGCATATTTGATGGACGATGCCCACGAACCGCCTCCGTAGCTGAATTCTCCGTTCAGAAGGTTCGCCTTGTCATTGTCCTCGAGCTGGTCGTAGACATAAGAGACGATTTCCCAGTTGACCAGGTCGGTACTGTGCATCACCGGCACACCGGGAAGAAGGTGCATGGTGGTGCTTGTCATATAATAGTCATTCCCCACCCTGATGATGTCGGGATCGGGAACGTCAGCATAGATTACGGGATTGGATGTGGTTACGACAGTGCGGCATCCTGCGCACAGAAACAATACCGGCAACAGGGCTGCCAGTATGAAGTTCATAGCATAGTTTTTCATATCAGGGTTGGATTCAGTTTACTCTTTGATTCTTGTCAGCGGATTTTCCATCACGAAGCCGCCCGCATCGATGGTGATTCTTACGTTGTCGTCATCGACGATCACATAAGTGACATCGGCGTACACGCCATATTCAGGAATGTCCACCACGCTGGACAGCTTGCCGTCGGCTTCTTTGATCTCCAGTTTCTGGGGCGGAGCGTCAGGCATGTCGACCGTTGCGAACACGCCGCCGTCAGCCTTTTCCACTTTAAAGGTAAACTCCATTGTCTGGCCGTTCATGTCGGTTGTCATCAGCCATTTCCCGACAAGTCTGTCGAGTTTTGACTGAGCGCTGAGAGGCATGCCTGACAGTGCGCAGGCAAGCACGATGACTACTGTAGCGACTAATCTTTTCATGATATCGGGTTTTTGTTTTCCTCTAAAGCAATAACTGAACCAAATTTAGCGGATTTTTTGATTAAAATGGTTAATTTTGAATAACTATTATGGAAAATTATAACCAATAATATTATGACAGACACTACTACTACCAACAAAAATGGAAGACTCGTGGCGATAATCACGATGTGTTTCATTTTCGCGATGATTTCATTCGTAACCAACATGGCCGCTCCGTTCGGCAACATCTGGAAGGGCCAGTACAGCTGGGCAGCCATGATGGGTAACATGATGAACTTTGCCGCCTACCTGTTCATGGGTATTCCCGCTGGCAAGATGCTGGTCAAGGTCGGCTACAAGAAAACAACCCTTATCGCCCTGGCCACAGGTTTCATAGGCATCTGCATCCAGTACCTGTCCAGCTTCAAGTTCCTTGGCGAAAGCGCCATCTACGTTTATCTCCTCGGTGCATTCGTCTGCGGATTCTGCGTATGTATGCTCAACACAGTCGTCAACCCGATGCTCAACATCCTCGGCGGCGGCGGCAACCGCGGCAACCAGCTCATCCAGACCGGAGGTACCCTCAACTCACTGACAGGAACCCTCACTCCCCTGCTGGTCGGCGTTCTCATCGGCACCGTTACTGACAACACTGCCATGTCAGACGTCGTTCCCCTGCTCTTCATCGCAATGGGCGTATTCGCATTGGCTTTCATAATCATTTCATTCGTAAAGATTCCCGAGCCCGCACAGGAGCGCAAGACCACCGCTTACGAACACAGCGCCTGGAGTTTCCGCCACACCGTGCTCGGCGTCATCGCCATATTCTTCTATGTCGGCATTGAGATCGGCATTCCCGCACAGCTGAACTTCTACATTTCTGACCTCGGCTTCGAGGGTTCAGCCGCCGTGGCAGGCTTCCTGGCCGCATCTTACTGGTTCCTGATGATGATCGGACGTTTCCTCAGCAGCACCCTCAGCGGCAAGATCAGCACCCGCACCCAGATGATTTCAGTGTCTTCACTGGCGATCCTCCTGCTGCTCATCGCAATCTTCCTGCCTGAGAGCATAAGCATGACCGTCAAGGGCTCTGCCGTTCCTATGAAATGTATCTTCCTCGCCCTCTGCGGTATCTGCACCTCCATCATGTGGGGCGCAATCTTCAACCTGGCAGTCGAGGGTCTCGGCAAATACACCGAGCAGGCTTCCGGCATCTTCATGATGATGGTTGTCGGCGGTGGTATCATGCCTCTCATCCAGCAGGCCATCGCACAGCGCGCCGGCGCCATCCCCAGCTACTGGCTGGTAGTCGCAATGCTTGCATACCTCCTCTACTATGCAATCTGGGGCAGCAAGAACGTCAACAAAGACATCAAAGTAGACTAAACAATTAACAGACAGATATAACTATGGATAAAGAATATGTAGTTGGTGTTGACGTAGGTGGACAGACCACCAAGATCGGCATCGTGGACCGCCGCGGAGAAATTCCCGCACAGACAGTCATCTCTTCGAAATTCGGTCCTGACGAAGGTGAAAAATTCATGGACTCGGTATGCGACACCATAAAGAGCCTGGCCGCCAACATCGGTCTCGACCAGATTCAAGGTATCGGAATCGGAGCTCCCAACGGAAATTACTACACCGGTATGATAGAGGATGCCCCCAACCTGCCCTGGGCAAACGGCAAGAGGGTTTTCCTGAAGCAATACATCGAGTCTAAACTGAACATTCCCGTCACGGTGACCAACGACGCCAATGCCGCTGCAGTAGGTGAAATGACCTATGGCGCCGCCCGCGGAATGAAGGACTTCATAATGCTCACGCTCGGAACAGGCGTAGGAAGCGGCATCGTCATCAACGGCGCACTCGTCTATGGCCACGACGGCTTTGCTGGCGAACTTGGCCATACCCGTGCCGTGCGTCACAACGGACGTCGCTGCGGATGCGGCCACGACGGATGCCTCGAGGCCTATGCATCTGCCATCGGCGTCGCAAAGACTGCCCGTGAATGGCTCGAAAGCGGCAAATATGCCGACAGTTCTCTTGCATCCATTGAGGAAATAACCTCAAAAGACGTTTATGAAGCTGCAGTAAAGGGCGACCAGCTTGCCATCGACGTGTTCAACTACACAGGCAAGATCCTGGGCGAATCCTGCGCAAACTTCGTAGCGTTCAGCGCTCCCGAGGCGATCGTGCTGTTCGGAGGTCTTGCAAGGGCCGGCGAATTCATCTTCAAGCCGATGCGCGAAGCTATGAATGCCAACCTGCTGACAATCTGGAAAGACAAGATTTCCATCATTCCTTCAGCGCTTAAAGAATCTGACGCAGCCATACTCGGCGCAGGCGCACTTGCCTGGTAAAGCTTCGTGCAAATGAAAAAACTGGTCATTGCCATAACCGCCATCGTACTGCTTGTTTCCTGCGGCGGCAAAACATACACCTTGAAAGGAACTGTCGATCCCATTGCCATAGGGTCGGCTGACTTCGTGGTAATCTCTGACAATTTCTCCAAGCAGGCCGATACGGTCGGGATAGTGGACGGAAAGTTCACTTTCTCCGGCCCGGCCTCCATAGAGTCCATTAAGAACATCATCCTCGTGTGTGGCGGCGTGCCCGACAATGCGGGTGCGGTGATGTTCATTCCCGAGGGCGGAACCATAGCCGTCGACCTCGATGCCGGCAAGGTGCAGGGCGGTCCGCTGAACAAAGCCCTGAACGATTACAACACTGCAGTGGCAGGCATCCTCAACGACTATTCGTCGAAAGCCAGGGAACTCAGCGGCAGCCTGAGCGGGGCTGAACTCGCAACCGCCATGGACAAGGTCGCCGATGACGCACAGGCCAGGCTTGACAAGGTGAATAACGACACCTTCAACGCAAACAAGCAAAACGCCCTAGGTCTGATCACTCTTGCCGATATGATATATGACTTTGAGACTGTCGAAGATTTTGACAAGGCAATGGAGGGAGCTGCAGACTTCATCGTGAACTATGAGCCTTTCAATGAAATACGCAACAGCCTGAAGGAACTTGCAAACACTGCTGAAGGCAAGATGTTCGCAGACTTCAAGGGTGAGACCGCAGACGGCAAGCCTGTTTCGTTCTCGGACTATGTAGGAAAGGGCAAGTGGATTCTCGTAGACTTCTGGGCAAGCTGGTGCGGTCCCTGCAAGGCAGAGCTTCCGAACATCCTGGCAGTGTATGACAAATATGCCGGCAAGGATTTCAACGTCATCGGAGTTCCCGTATGGGACGAAAGGCCCGACACGGACGTGGCCATCGAAGAACTCGGCATCAAATACGAGCAGATTTTCGTAGGTGACGACCATACTCCCACCGAAGTGTACGGAATCAACGCGATTCCCCACATAATACTCTTTGCTCCTGACGGTACGGTGGCCAAGCGCAACCTGCGCGGCACCGATATCGAAGAAGCAGTGAAAGAAGCATTGCAGAAATAGTTTTTTTGTTACTTTTGCGATGCAAAAAGCCTTTTTAGCTCAGTCGGTAGAGCAGCTCATTCGTAATGAGCAGGTCGCGGGTTCGAGTCCCGTGAAAGGCTCTCTTCTTTTTAATCTATCATCCCCTTTTTATATCGTGTTATGAAAAGACAAATTCTGTTTGCCTTGAGCATAGCTGTATTGCTATTCTCTCAAAGCCTGGATGCAAAAGTCACACTTCCCAAGATGATCAGCGACGGCCTGATCCTACAGCGCGACAAGCCTGCACGCATCTGGGGATTCGCAGATCCTCAGGAGAGGGTCACCGTCACTTTCGACGGCAACAATTATTACGCACGAGCCGACCGTAAGGGAAACTGGACCGTGCTCCTTCCTTCCACTCCCTGGAACGGCAAAACCTACACCATCAAAGTCAATGACATAGAAATCCATAACGTCGTATTCGGCGACGTATGGGTATTCTCAGGACAGTCAAATATGCAGACTCCTCTGGAGCGCGCGCTTGACAACTACGGCGACGATATCCTGCACTACAGCAATCCCCTCATCCGCGAGTTCCTCGTAGGCGAGAAATATGCCTATGACGGGCCGCAGAAAGATTTTGCTTCCGGTTCCTGGACAGAAGTCACCCCCGAGACCTGCCTCAAGATGTCTATGGTGCCCTATTTCTTCGCACGCAGGATCTACGACACCTATCAGGTGCCCGTAGCCATCATCCAGTGCGCAGTAGGCGGCACAGCCATCGAGAGCTGGATGAGTCCTGACAACCTCAAGGATTATCCCCAGTACGCAAGGGCCCTCGAGGCACAGCGCAATCCTCAGCCCCGCACCGGCGGTCCTATGGGAGGCTTCGGCAACTTCGCCGGCTTCGGCGGTGCAGGTGGAGCTGCTCCGGCACGCCCCGAGGTGAACCCGGCTTATTATGAAACTGATTTCGATGATTCCGAGTGGGCTCCCGCCTACCTGCCCCATTATTTCAGGGAAGTCGGCATCACCGGCAGCGCCCTGATATATTACAGGCACGACCTCTGGCTTACCGCTGAGCAGGCCGCATCGAAGAACAATCTGCTCAAGCTTGGAACCATCACCCAGTCAGACGAGACCTTCATCAACGGTGTGAGAGTCGGCACAACCGGCTACGAGTATCCGCCTCGCAATTACGCTTTCGCTGAAGGCATCCTCAAGGAAGGCAAAAATGTCATCTGCATCAAGATCAACGGCGCCAGCGCGAACGGCGGCTTCTATGAGGACGAGCAGTACCATCTCCGTCTCGACAAGGACACCATCGCCCTCAATGACGGCTGGAAATTCTTCAAGGAAGACATCCCCAGCAATTTCAACAGGCCTGCCGGAGCTCCTGCACAGCGTCCTGTGGTTATGCAGTATAAGGAAACTGCCATCAGACACACTTCCAACGTACGCAATCCTTTCGGACTGTACTGGGGTATGCTGAGCCCGGTGACAAACGCCAATGTGAAAGGTGTAGTATGGTATCAGGGTGAGACCAACAGCGGCAATACTCCTGAATACGGTTCTTTCCTCGCCAGGATGATGACCACCTGGAGAAAGGATTTCCGTGACGAGAACCTTCCCGTCCTGGTTGCCCAGTTGCCGAGCCACCTTGCCAAGACCTTCCTGCCCGTCCAGGACGGATGGGCGAATGTCCGCGAGGGACAGAGACTCGCCACCCATATGATCAAGAACGCTGCGCTGGCAGTGGGCTGCGACATAGGAAGCTGGAACAACATCCACCCCACCAACAAGAAGATCATTTCCGAACGCCTTGCAAAAGGTGCCATGAGGATTGCTTACGGCGAGTCAGTCGTGCTATCTCCCGAATGCACCAAAGCCGAGCTCAAAGACGGCCGAATCTACCTCACATTCAGCGAGATCGGCAACGGTCTCGTGGTTAAGGGCGATGAAATCAGGGGCTTCGCCGTATCCGATGAGAACGGCGTATACCAAAGGGTCAACGCAACCATTATGGGCAACAAGGTCGTGCTCTATGTGGCCGGCATCAAGAATCCCCAGAAAGTGCGTTATCTCTGGAAGAACTTCGTAAAGGATGACGTCACCCTCTACAACGCAGAGGGGATGCCCGCATCTCCTTTCGAGATCAAGCTATAAGAGAGCCTCGAACAACTTGTCCAAAGCTTCGTCCGGACTGCTGCTCCCGCTCAGCAACGATACGAATTTGCTGCCGATGATCGCACCGGCAGCATTTTTTTGTGCCGCCTCCAGCGTCTGTCTGTTGCTGATGCCGAACCCTATCATACGGGGATGCTTCAGATTCATAGCATCTATACGGCGGAAATACTCCTGTTTGCGCTCATCGAAATTCTTCTGTGCGCCAGTGATCGACGCCGAGCTTACCATATAGATGAATCCGTCGGTGTTGTCATCTATAAACCTTACCCTCTCTTCATCTGTCTCTGGAGTAATAAGCATAATCACGTGTATTCCGTGACGCTTTGCCACCGGTCTCACTTCTTCCATATAATCCTTGAACGGCAGGTCGGGGATTATGACTCCGCAGACTCCGCTTTCCTCGCAGCTTCTGAAAAACTCTTCCATTCCATACTGCATCACGACATTCAGGTAGCCCATCAGCACAAGGGGGATGGACACCTCATCCTTGATTTCCTTGAGTTGCGCAAACAGTTTCGTAATGGTCATTCCGTTTCGGATGGCATTTGTAGCCGCTGTCTGAATCACAGGGCCGTCGGCCAGAGGGTCGGAGAAGGGGAAGCCGACCTCCACCATAGCTATTCCCCGGCGTTCCATCGCCCTTATCACATCAGCCGTACCCTCGAATGTCGGGTCACCGGCACAGAAATACAACGAGAGGAGTTTCCTGTCCCCGCGTTCTGCAAATAATCTGTCTATCTTGTTCATTGTTTCAGTTGTTCAATAAATGTTTTCAACGCTGCCACATCCTTAAGTCCGGGGGCGGTCTCGAAGCGGCTGTTCAGGTCGACGCCGTGGAACCCCGGGGCACTGAATGCCTTGATCCTCTCCACATCTTCAGGGCCTATACCGCCGCTCAGCAAAAAAGGAAGGCTGCCGCCATATTCCTGCAGCACGCTCCAGTCAAACTGCCGGCCGTTTCCACCGGGCAGTCTGCCTTTCGTGTCAAACAGGAAAGCGTCGCACACATCTTCGTAGGGCTCTGTCCGCCCCAGGTCTTCCGCCTCTGCAATCGGCAGGCTCTTTATGATGCTTATGGATGGATTGACACTGCTGACTATCTTCCTGACGGCAGCAATCGTCCCGGGGCTTTCATTTCCGTGGAACTGTATGCAGTCCAAAAGGAAAGATTCGGCTGCGGCAAGTATGTCCGCCGGCGCCGCATCCACAAAAACGCCGACACGCCTGCATTGTTCCGGCAGATATCCCGGCACTTCGCCGACATAGCGGGCAGACCGCGGCCAGAAGATGAAACCCATACAGTCTATCCCCAGTGCCTCTACCGCGCGGATATTTTCTGCGTCGCGCATTCCGCAAACCTTTATCTTCATAGCTTAGCGATGAATTGTCCGAGCGCAGCGCCCGGGTCAGGTTCCTTCATAAATCTTTCTCCCATCAGGAAGCCCCTGAAGCCGCATTGCCTGAGCCCCGACAGGGTTTCGGGATTGCTTATTCCACTTTCGCTGACCTTGACGGCGTCTTTCGGCAGCTTCTCTGCCAGCCGGAAGCTGTTTTCCACATCGGTGACAAAAGTGCCCAGATTCCGGTTGTTGATGCCGCACATATCAGGGTCCAGCTCCGCATATTCAAGTTCAGCCTCAGAATGCATTTCAAGGAGGACTTCCAGCCCCAGGCCGTGAGCTTTCCGAATCAGATGCCTGCACTCATCCTTGCCGGATTCGGCTGCAATCAGCAGGACTGCCGAGGCTCCGCGAAGGAGTGCCATATAAAGCTGGTACTCGTCTACCACGAATTCTTTGTACAGGATGGGAAGCACGACTCCGCTTTCTCTTGCCACTCGTATATAGTCCGGACTGCCACCGAAATACTTTCCGTCAGCCAATATGCTGATGGCAGTCGCTCCGTTCTGCTGGTAGCCTAAAGGAATTGACGCGGCATCACCGTCCTCCTTTATCCATCCCTTCGAAGGAGACTTGCGCTTGAATTCCGCTATGATCCCGGTCGGTGAGGCCAGCAACGCGGCAGCCATAGAAGGCTGGGACATTCCCACAACATCTTCCACACGCTTCTGCAGAAGGGCAAGGGGTGTGCGCTGCTTCAAGGCCTCAACCTCAAGCCGTTTATTCGCAGTTATTTCATCCAGAATATCCATGTCAGCTGTTCAGTTCCACGAATTTCTTGAAATTCGCAAGCGCCTTGCCGCTTTCGAGGCTCTCTCGGGCTATATCCAGCGTCTCAAGGATGTCCAGGCTCTGGTCCATACACTGGATCGCCACTGCGGCGTTGGCAAGCACCGTGTTCTTCTGACCCTCGGTCGCACGATTCTCCAGAACGTCGTCGAAGATTGCCGCCGCTTCTTCTGCCGTGCGGCCTCCGAACAGTTCATAGTCCTTTGTCAGGGGAAGATTGAAGTCCGAAGGGTCGAAAATCTTCTCGTACTTGTTGGTGTTGATCTTGAAGGTTCCTGTCAGTGATATCTCGTCATAGCCGTCAGTGCTGTTGACTATGGCATAGTCCACGCCCATCTTCTGGAATACATTGTTGTAGAGGCGCATCTGCTCGAGTGTGGCAGTACCCATCACATTGCACTTGGGCTGCGAAGGATTGACCAGCGGACCGAGCAGGTTGAAGAAGGTCATAAAAGGCAGGATCTTGCGCACCGGTCCGACGAACTTCATCGCCCTGGCATAGACCTGGGCGTGCAGATAGACCATATGTGTCTGCTCCATCGAGCGGTTCAGACGGTCTTCGTCGAAGGTGAACTGCACTCCGTGACGGGCCATCACATCGCTGGCTCCGGAGGTACTGGTGCTGGCATAGTTGCCGTGTTTTGCCACATTGTATCCCGCTCCGGCAACGACAGCACAGGCACAGGTCGAAATGTTGAAGGTATTCTTCATATCTCCGCCCGTTCCCACTATATCGACGTATTTGTCGGCATTCAGTTTTACTGCAAGGCCTGTCTCAAGGATACCGTCCCTGAATCCCAGGAGCTCGTCAACAGTGATTCCGCGGAGCTGAAGCATACTCATCAGTGCTGCCATCTGCTCCCCGGGATACTTTTCCTGTGTGATGTTGATAAGAATGTCGTGTGTTTCTTCACGCGACAGATACTCGTGGTTGAGTATCTCTTCAAGGTACTTCTTCATTTTCTGTTATTTTGAGTTGATAAAATTCTTGATGATTGTCGCTCCGTCGGGAGTCAGGACACTCTCGGGATGGAACTGGATGCCGTGTATGTCGAAACGGCGGTGGCGCAGTGCCATTATCTGGCCTTCATCACTCTCGGCGGTTATCTCCAGGCACTCAGGTAAATCTTCGCGGCTTACGACCCAGCTGTGGTAGCGGCCCATCACTATCCTTTCGGGCAGGCCCTTGAAAATATAGTCCTTACCGAACTGGGTACCTTCCGTGGCCACTCCGTGGAATACTTCGCTGAGATTCTCAAGCCTGCCACCGAAAACTTCTCCTATGGCCTGATGGCCAAGGCAAACCCCGAGCATAGACTTGCGGCCGGCATAGTTGCGTATCACGTCGAGCAGCAGCCCTGCTTCTGAGGGGATTCCCGGACCGGGCGAAAGGATTATCTTGTCGAACTGCTCTATCTGGGGCAGGTCAAAGCGATCGTTGCGAAGTACGGTGACCTGTACGCCCAGTGACTTCACCAGGTGGGAAAGGTTGTAGGTGAAGCTGTCGTAATTGTCTATGATAACTATTTTCATAATGCTACATCTGTTCCGCCATCAGGATAGCCCTGCGCAGCGCGTTAAGTTTGTTGTTGACTTCCTGCAATTCGTATTCTTCGTCACTGCGGGCTACGATTCCGCCTCCGGCCTGGAACCAGAGTTCGTTGTTGCGGCTCACGAAGGTTCTGATGGTTATTGCCTGATTGAGGCTTCCGTTGAGTCCTATATAGCCTATGCAGCCTCCGTATGCTCCCCTGTTGTGGGGTTCGTATTCGCTGATGAGCTGCATCGCCCTGACCTTGGGGGCTCCGCTGAGCGTTCCTGCCGGGAAAGTGTCCATAAAAGTCTTGACAGGGTCCGCATCTGCATCGAGTTCGCCGCTGACGCGTGACACGAGATGGATTACGTGGCTGTAATACTGCAGGTCTTTGTAGAAATCCACCTTGACGTCGTGGCAGTTGCGGCTCAGATCATTGCGGGCCAGATCCACCAGCATCACGTGTTCTGCGTTTTCCTTAGGGTCGTTGCGGAGGAATTCGGCACCCTTTGCATCTTCCTCGCTGTTGCCGGTTCTCTTCGTGGTTCCGGCGATGGGGTCGATATAGGCTCTGCCGTTTTCGATCCTGCAGTGGGTTTCCGGAGAAGAACCGAAGATCCGGAATCCGCCGAAGTCGAAATAGAACAGATATGGGCTCGGATTGATGCTGCGCAGGGCTCTGTACAGCTTGAAATCGTCACCTTCGTATTTCTGGACGAAGCGGCGGGAAAGAACTATCTGAAAGACATCTCCACGCAGGCAGTGGGCGATTCCCTTGCGCACATTCGCCTTGTGTTCTTCATCGGTAATGGTGGATGTCGTCTCTCCTACCGGATGGAATGAATAAGGGTTGACATTGGTGCGGTTCATTTCCTGCTCGATCCTGTTCAGGCCGCTCTGTTCGCCTTCCTTCTGCATTTCTACGAGTATCATGGTATTGTTGAAGTGGTCGAACACTATTATGTACTTGTACAGTATGTAGAGGATGTCGGGGGCGTCGTTGCGGCTCTGCGTCTCGTCTTTGATCTGTATGTTTTCGAGGTAGTGCACGGCATTGAAAGTCATATATCCGTATAGACCGCATAGGTTGCTGTATTCCCCTTCCACTTCGAAGCTGCGCAGGAATTCATTGACTGCCATATCTGCCGTGTAATCATCTCCCAGCGGCCTGGAGGTCCTGCTTCCGTCAGGGTACTGCGCAACAGCCACTCCATGCTCGACAGCCACCCTCGCAATCGGGGCGATGCCTATGAAAGAACGGGCATTCTCGCCTCCGTGGTAATCGCTGGATTCCATCAATGCCGACTGGGGATAAAGATCCCTAAGTCTCATATACACCGATACCGGGGTATAAAGGTCTGCCAAAAGTTTTTTGGCCGTGGTGGTATATCTAAAAGTTGCCATATTTCTTTGCCATTTCCTTGTTTCTAATATATGTCTCTACATCCTTGTCCCCGCGTCCGCTTACGGTAAGGACGACCACATCGTCCGGACGGAATTGCAGTTTGCCGAGCGCAGCAACTGCGTGTGCGCTCTCTATGGCAGGTATGATGCCTTCCATCCGGGTGAGTTCATAGCCTCCGTATATAGCTTCGTCGTCATTTATGGCAAGGACCTTCGTGCGGCCTTTACGGGCCATATTGCAGTGCATCGGGCCGACGCCGGGGTAATCCAGTCCGGCGGATATGGAGAAGGCTTCTTCTATTTGGCCGTCGGGAGTCTGCATCACAAGCATCTTGGAGCCGTGCAGGATACCGACTTTGCCGCGGTGTATGGTGGCTGCCGTGTAGCCCGAATCGATTCCGTGACCACCGGCTTCTGCAAGGACTATCTTCACTCTTTCATCGTCCACATAGTGATATATGGTACCGGCGGCGTTGCTGCCTCCGCCGATGCAGGCTATCAGATAATCGGGATAATCCCTGCCGACCTTTTCCTGGAGCTGCCACTTGAGTTCTTCGGAGATTACGCTCTGCAGTCTTGCGACAAGGTCGGGATAAGGATGGGGGCCCATAGTCGAGCCGACCAGATAATAGGTGTCTGAAGGGTGACAGCACCAGTCTCTGATTGCCGCCGAGCAGGCGTTGCTGAGTGTCATGTTGCCTGTCGTCACGGGGGTGACCTTGGCGCCAAGCATTCTCATACGCTCTACGTTCATATGCTGGCGTTCCATATCGGTCTTGCCCATAAAGACTTCGCATTCCATATCCATTAGGGCGCATACGGTAGCGGTCGCCACACCGTGCTGGCCTGCTCCTGTTTCTGCTATCACCCGCGTCTTGCCCATTTTCTTTGCAAGGAGGATCTGACCTATCGCATTGTTGATCTTGTGTGCTCCGGTATGGTTGCAGTCCTCGCGCTTGAGGTAGAGCTTGCAGCCGTATTTCTCACTCATACGACGTGCGTAATAGAGGGGCGAGGGGCGTCCTGCATAGTCCTGCAGCAACTGATGGTACTCTTGCTTGAATTCAGGGCTTTCGATGACGGGGAGATAGGCCTCACGCAGTTCTTCTACACATTTGTAGAGTATTTCGGGAATGTAGGCGCCTCCAAATTCGCCATAGTATCCGTTTTCATCTGGTTGGTAATTCATATCTGTTCTTGGTTTTTGTATTCTGGGTAAAAAAAAAGCCTGTCGTGATTACGACAGGCCTTCGATGGTATTTGATTAGTTTACACGGCTGCAGCGTCTCACGAATTTTTAATCCTTGAGTCACGCCACCACCATGAAAAACGTGTCATCATTCTTTTGTTGTTTTTTGTTGTTGTAAAGTTAGAGATAATTCACCTCACTGCAAGCAGATATTACAAATGTTGAACTTTATGAAACATTTTTAGGTTAAAAAGAAGAAGGTAAAAAGATCGGCATCAGTTTCCAGGCTTCGCTTCTGGGTGTCGAGGTCGGCAAGAGTCTGCGAGGATTCGTGGAAGCTGGCGTAGGTGATCAGGGAGTCGCCCTGGTCGGAATCCGCTACGGTTTCTAATTAGAACAATCTTTTCGCAGAAAGCATTAAGCCGGCGTCTTTCAAGCATAAAAAAAGGCCCCTGCCGATTCGGCAGAGGCCTTGCTTGAAAGACGGCGGCTTCCTACTTTCCCACATGGTATCGCAGTATCATCGGCGCAAGTGAGCTTAACTTCTCAGTTCGGAATGGTTTGAGGTGGATCCTCACCGCTATAACCGCCTTATTTGTCCACAGAGAGGATTCCACTCCTCTCTGCAGTATATCTTATGAGAAAGACAACTTGGCATTTACTCACTCACCGCTAGCGTCAACCGAAGGGCTAGCTTCAGTTGCATAAGCATTTCTTGTGTTTCTCGTGTCACTTCACGCTTTCTTCTTTCGCGCATTGCGCGCTGCGAAGCTCTCGGGCTATTAGTACCGCTCGGCTTTGACATTGCTGCCTTTACACCTGCGGCCTATCTACGTGGTAGTCTCCCACGTCCCTCTATGGAAATCTCATCTTGGAGCCGGCTTCGTGCTTAGATGCTTTCAGCA
>JAFROX010000005.1 GCA_017429475.1 Bacteroidales bacterium | reverse complement strand
GCCTCTGCCATCTGGCTGAAACGGTCGCTGCGCCTGGCTTCCTTCGGGGTCATTCCGAAATTCAGCGGGTCGAAGTCCTTCACCACTCCGGCCACGTGCACGGGCAGGCCTGTCTCCTCGAAACCTTCGAGAGGAACTATGCCGCAACGGCCGGCTGAGATGTTGCTCCAGAATGTCGCCACATCATTTCCGGAGGGAGAAATGACTCCCATTCCCGTAACAGCCACACGCTTGATTTCCATAGGCATACACAGATTAAGCGAGTGCTAATTTAGACAAATTTTTTAGGATTTGTGTTGCACTTTATTAGGTATTGTAATAACTTTATATATATATAGGTATTAAATCTCTTTTATGTGTGAACTCACACTTAACCAACCAATAACTAAACACTTATGAGAAAAACATTCTTAATGAAGGCAACTATCTGCGTAGCGGCACTTTTGCTGAGCATCGCATCGTATGCTCAGATGAGGCCGCTTGCCGGAAAAGTTGTTGACCAGAGCGGAGAGCCCATTGTCGGGGCCTCCGTCGTCGTGCCCGGCCAGAGCAATGTCGGCACCGCTACAGGTGCAGACGGCTCCTTCCAGCTTATGGTTCCCGCCCAAGCTGCCAGCGTCACGGTTTCTTGCATCGGTTATGTGACTCAGACAGTTCCCATCGCTGGCCGGCCGGTTGTCAACGTCACACTTGAGGAAGACAATGAATTCCTCGAGGAGACCGTCGTCATCGGTTACGGCGTGCAGCGCAAGAGCGACCTCACCGGCGCCGTAGCGTCAGTCCGATCTGCCGACCTCGAGCACCGTTCTGTTTCAAGTGCAGCGGCTGCTCTCCAGGGAAAGGCAGCCGGCGTACAGGTTTACTCCAATTCAGGAGCTCCCGGTGAGTCTTCACACATCCGTGTCCGCGGTATTTCATCTAACTCCGGTTCAGGCCTCGGTCCCCTCCTGATTGTCGACGGTCTGAAAGTCGACAACATCCAGTACCTCGATCCCGAAATGATCGAGTCAATGGAGGTGCTGAAAGACGCCGCCTCTGCAGCCATCTACGGTGCGCAGGCCGGTAACGGCGTCGTGCTCATCACCACAAAGAGCGGATCAAAGGCTCAGGACGGACAGATTTTCTATAACGGCAAATATTCAGTCAGCTCCCTCGGCCACCACGCCCAGGTTATGAACGCCGAGCAGTATCTTGACTTCCAGCACGCTGCCGGCCTTCTCGGCACCCGCGACGAAGTCATAGCCAACGGCTTCTGGGACGGCAAGACCGACACCAACTGGGCTGACGTCCTCTTCGGCCACGGTTTCACCCATAGCCACACCGTAGGCGCCCAGGGCGGAAACGACCGCGGAAGCTATTTCCTCTCTCTCAACTACACTGACGAGAACGGTATGGCCCGCGGCGACAAAGACTACTACAAACGTCTTACCGCCCAGATCAACGCCGACTACAAGATCAAGTCCTGGATACAGGTCGGAACCAACACTTCTGTGGAGCGCTATCAGCAACAGTCCCTCAGCCAGGGATCTGAGTATGCAGGATCCACCCTTCTGGGTGCCCTCATCATCGACCCTCTGACTCCGACTCTGTTCAAGACTGTCGACGATATGCCGTTCAATATGCGCAATGCCTATGACAACGGCTTCACCGTTGACGGCGTTACCTACCCGTACAAAATCTATCAGAACGAAGACGGCTACTGGTACTCAACATCCAAGATTATGGAAGGTGACGGTATCAACCCTCTTATCAACGTTGCGCGCAACCGCAACCAGAGCAAGGGCTTCAACGTACGTGGTACAATCTTCACGAACATCACTCCCGTCAAGGACCTGGTGTTCACTTCACGACTGGGATACCGCATCGGCCAGTCCTGGAGCAACAATTACGAAGAGCCTTACTACGTCAATCCCAAGAACCACTCGGAAGTTCACAATCTTTCAGCCAATTCTTCACAGAACTACTTCTATCAGTGGGAAAACTTCGCAAACTACAACCACAACTTCGGCAAGCACGCACTCGGGCTGATGGCCGGTATGTCCTATACCTACAGTGACAGCCGCGGAGTCAATGCCAGCCTCAGGGGTCCGGACATCCTGAAGGGTTACTCCGAGAACTTCCTCTATCTGCCCTACGACAACGGCAAGGGAGAGAAAGGCATCGGAGGCGGAACTCCGAGTAACAGTTCCCAGATTTCATACTTCGGCCGTCTGAGCTACAGCTACGACAACCGCTACAGCCTGCAGGCCAATTTCCGTGCAGACGCCTTCGACTCATCGAAGCTCTCTCTCAAGAACCGCTGGGGCTACTTCCCTTCTGTTTCCGCAGGTTGGACCATCAGCAACGAGGACTGGTTCAACATTCCGGCCATCAACTTCCTGAAACTCCGCGGATCGTGGGGTATCAACGGTAACATCGCCGTGCTCAGCGGCTATCCCTACTCGACCTCCATCTCATACAACAGCAAGTCATATCAGTATGACGTGGACCACGGAGATATCATCAGCTATGGTTCTCAGCCCGACGGCCTCGCCAATCCGGACCTGACCTGGGAGACTTCAGTCCAGACTGACCTCGGTCTCGACCTGCGTATGTTCAACAACCGCCTGACCTTCACCTTCGACTGGTTCAACAAGGACACCAAGGACCTGCTCGTCAACATATCTCCTGTGGCCGAGGTAGGTATTTCTTCGACCACCGTCAATGCCGGAGCCATCAACAACACCGGTCTCGAGTTCGAGCTCGGATGGCAGGACCATATCGGCGAGTTCGGATACTCTGTCAATGCCAACCTCTCTACGCTTAAGAATAACGTCACATATCTTGAGCCTTCCGTAGGCCACATCACCGGTGACGGCTTCTCAAACTACAAGCTCAAGACCTACTTCCAGGAAGGCTATCCCGTATGGTTCCTCCGCGGTTACGAGTATGCCGGAATGAACGGCGAGGGCGTAGCGCAGTATGTAGCGGCAGACGGCAGCCTGACCACCACTCCTACCTCTGATGACCTCAAGTTCATCGGCAACACATTGCCTACCTACACTTATGGTATTACAATGAGACTGGACTGGAAAGGCATCGACTTCACCGTATTCGGCACCGGTGCCGGCGGAAACTCTCTCGTTCCCTGCGTCTTCCGCACAGAGCACCCGCAGATCAACTCTCTCGAATACTTCCACGCACAGGCCGGCAAGACCATCCCGACCGTCGACAAGATCTACAACTCAGTCGATTTCTGGAGTTCGTCAGCCACCGTATTCAAGGGTGACTTCTTCAAGATCAAACAGATCCAGCTTGGTTACACCCTGCCCAGGGCCATCTCAAGCAAGGTCATGATCAGCAACCTCCGCCTCTATGCTTCTATGGACGACTGGTTCGTATTCACCAACTATCCAGGCTTCGATCCTGAGACCGCCACTACCGGAGGAACCAGAGGAAAAGGCCTGGACAAGGGACAGTATCCGAATGCCAAGAAGCTTCTCTTCGGTGTAAACATTGCCTTCTAATCCTATGTCAATTATGAAAAGATATACAATACTGGGATTTGCCTGCTTAATAGCAATGATGACCGCCACGTCCTGCAACCAGGACCTTCTGAACATCCCTCAGAAAGGCGTCGTCGCTTATGAAGACTTCTACCAGACCGACGAAGACGCCGAGTCTGCACTGGTAACTGTCTACGACTCTTTCGTAGGCCTCTTCAACGTCAGCGGCAGTAACTCTCCTGCATACAATGTCTTCATCAACGCTCCCGGAGACGAGCTCTACTGGGGTGGCGGCAAGAAGGAAGACAACATCATAGCACAGGAAATAAACGAGTTCCGCACAACCTTCGGTAGCACTAATGCCTACCTTACCAACGTATACAACCAGATGTACAAGATCATCTACAAAGCCAATCTTGTCATCGACAATTTCTGGGGAGAAAACGGAGAACTTGCCTCATCGGCCGTGAAGAAACGCTGTGTGGCCGAGGCCCGCGTGATCCGCGCCTGGTGCCATATGCAGCTCGCCTGCTACTATGGTACACCGCCGCTGGTAGACCACGTGCTGCCCGGTGACGCTCGCCCGACCAACTCCGACAAGGAAGAACTCTGGAAGTGGATCATCAAGGAGTTTGGCGAGGCTGCCGAAGCCCTGCCGGCCCGCAACGGCAAGACCGACAAGAACGGCGCCGTGAAGATCACCCAGGGTGCGGCTCTCGCATTCCAGGGCAAGGCTATGGTTCTCCACGGAGACTATGCCGACGCCAAGGCTCCGCTGAAACGCGTAATCGACTCCAACAACTACGGCCTCGTTCCCGGCCCCGAGATGCGCGACCTTTTCCACGCAGCCGGCGACGGCAACCAGGAGAAAGTGTTCGAACTCAACTTCTCAGACCTCGACTACTACGGCAACAACGGCCGCTGGAATTTCCAGACCAACCAGTCGCTGTTCTTCCGCCAGATGAAGGCCTATCCCGACCTGATCATCCAGCAGACCGGCTGGGGCAACAATATGGGTCCGACCAAGAAGTTCGTAGACGCCCTGCTTGCCAACGAGGAAGGCTCATACCGCCAGAAAGCCTGGATCGTATCTTATGAGCAATACTTGACCGAGTTCCCTTATGCAAAACGTGACAAGAAGTCTGACGGTACTCTGATGACCAAGGAAGAGAAACTGATGGACCCCAACCGCGGTCTCGACTTCAACAAGTACAACGACCTGTATGCCAACTACGGCTGGTTCTTCTTCAAGAAAGTTCCTTATCAGGCCGACCTGCTCAACAACAGCTCAATCCGCACCGACCAGAACCAGATCATTATGCGTTACGCTGAAGTTCTGCTTCTCTATGCCGAGGCTTGCGCCCAGACCGGCGATTCAAACGGTCTGCAATACCTCAACCAGGTGGCAGAACGTGCAGGAGCTCCTACTTATTCAGCTCTTACGATGGAGAACGTGAAGAAAGAGAAATGGTTCGAGATGGCCTGGGAAGGCACCCGCTTCGTCGACCTCGTACGCTGGGGCGATGCAGCCAAGGAACTGGCCTTCAAGGGAACCACCGACACTCCCTACCTGTTCGACGACTTCTATGTATACGGCACCAACGGCAAGCAGCAGAGCGGCAATCCCCACAAGGCTGTCATCCGCTGGGTAGACGACGGATGGAAAGCAAAGGGCGCCGGCTTCAAGCCCGGCAAGAACGAGCTCTATCCCTTCCCGTTCGATGTGCTCGAACTCAACCCCTGGGATGCAGAGAAAGGCGTAGGCCTCAAGCAGAACCCGGGCTGGGACTAACAACCTGATTAAAAAAATAAACTATACAACTATGAGAAAAGCATTCTTAATGAAAGCAACCCTCTTAATAGCGGCTCTTATGCTGAGCGTCATCACGTTTGCCCAGCCGAGGCCGCTGTCAGGCAGAGTTGTGGATCCGAGCGGTGAGCCCGTCGTAGGTGCCTCTGTCGTAGTGCCGGGGCAGACCAACATAGGTACAGCCACAGGTGCCGACGGTACCTTCCAGCTTATGGTTCCCGCACAGGCAACCACCATCTCAGTTTCCTGCATCGGTTATGTGACACAGGAAGTTCCTATCGCAGGCCGCCCGGCGGTCAACGTCACACTCGAAGAGGACAATCAATTCCTTGAGGAGACCGTCGTCATCGGATACGGCGTCCAGCGCAAGAGCGACCTCACCGGTGCCGTTGCATCAGTCCGCTCCGCAGACCTTGCCAACCGTTCGACTGCAGACGCTGCAGCAGCCCTTCAGGGAAAAGCTGCCGGCGTGCAGATTTTCAACGCATCAGGCGCACCTGGTGAAGGTGCTTCCATCCGCGTCCGCGGTATATCATCAAACTCAGGTTCCGGCCTTGGCCCTCTGCTGATCGTCGACGGTCTGAAGGTTGACAACATCAACTACCTTGACCCGTCTATGATCGAGTCGATGGAGGTTTTGAAGGACGCCGCCTCTGCAGCCATCTATGGTGCGCAGGCTGGTAACGGTGTCGTACTCATCACCACCAAGAACGGCAACAAGTCAAAAGACGGCACAGTATTCTACAACTATAAGTTGACAATGAGCCAGCTCGGCCACCACGCTCAGGTAATGAACGCCCAGCAGTATATGGACTGGCAACACACTGCAGGTCTGCTCGGCACTCCTGAAGAACTCATCGCCACCGGCGTATGGGACGGAGTGACCGATACCAACTGGGCAGATGTCCTTTATGGAAAGGGTTTCACCCACAACCACACCATAGGAGCCCAGGGAGGCAACGACCGCGGAAGCTACTTCCTCTCCCTCAACTATCTTGACGAAGACGGTATGGCCCGCGGCAACAAAGATGTCTACAAACGTCTCACTGCCCAGATCAATGCCGACTACAAGATCAAGAAATGGTTCCAGGTCGGAACCAACACTTCTGTGGAGCGCTACCAGCAGCAGGCTCTCGGTGAGCACGGAGAGTATGCAGGCAGCAGCGCCGGCTTGCTCGGTACCCTCATCATCGACCCTCTCACACCTGTGTACTTCAAGTCTTATGACGAACTGTCATCAGGTATGCAGAGAGCTGTCGATGCCGGAGTACAGAAGGTTTACGGACCCGCCGACCATCCCGGCTGGTGGTATTCTACCTCGAAGATTCTCGAAGGTGACGGCATCAACCCCCTGATCTACCGTGACCGCAACGAGAACAAACAGGAAGGCTGGAACATCCGCGGAACCGTGTTCGCCAACTTCAACCCCATCAAGGACCTGACCTTCACATCCCGCTTCGGATACCGCATCCAGCAGTCGTACAGGAGCAACTACGAGGAGCCTTTCTACGTCAACGTCAAGGCATATTCCACTACGTACAATATCAGTGCGACTTCTTCCCAGAACTTCTACTACCAGTGGGAGAACTTCGCCAACTACAGCCACGACTTCGGAAAGCACAACCTCGGAGCTATGGCCGGTATGTCCTACACCTTCTCTGACAGCCGCAGCCTGACTGCCAGCCTGACCGGAGAAGACCCTCTGAAGGGCTACGCCGAGAACTTCCGTTACCTCACCCAGGACAACGGTTCCGGCACAAAAGGCATCTCAGGAGGCTCTCCGAGCAATGCTTCGCAGATCTCTTACTTCGGCCGTCTGACCTACACCTATGACAACCGCTACAGCCTGCAGACCAACTTCCGCGCTGACGCGTTCGACTCTTCAAAATTGTCTACCAAGAACCGCTGGGGCTACTTCCCTTCAGTTTCCGCAGGTTGGACCATCAGCAACGAACCCTGGTTCAAGGACAATGTCGGCCACAACGCCATCAGCTTCCTGAAGCTCCGCGGATCGTGGGGTATCAACGGTAACATCGCCGTGCTCAGCGGCTATCCCTACTCTACTTCGATTTCGTACAACAGCCAGTCCTATCAGTTCGGCGAAGACAACGCCCTCTCCCTGGGTTCTCAGCCCGATGGCCTGGCCAATCCTGACCTGACCTGGGAGACTTCAGTCCAAACAGACCTCGGTCTAGACCTGCGTATGTTCAACAACCGCCTGACCTTCACCGCCGACTGGTTCAACAAGAACACTGAGGGTCTGCTTGTAAACATTTCTCCTGTGGCTGAGGTAGGTATTTCATCAACTACCGTAAATGCCGGTGCCATCAACAACACCGGTTTCGAGTTCGAACTCGGATGGCAGGACCACATCGGCGATTTCGGCTACTCACTGAACGCCAACCTGTCAACCCTGAAGAACACCGTGACCTATCTTGAGCCTTCAGTAGGACACATCAGCGGTTCAAGCTTCGCCAACTACAAACTCAAAACCTATTTCCAGGAAGGATACCCTGTATGGTTCATCCGCGGTTTCGAGTATGCAGGCATCGGTGAAGACGGCCGCGCAAACTACTACGCTGCTGACGGAAGCATCACCCAGTCTCCCGTCGACGCCGACCTCAAGTTCCTGGGCAGCACCCTGCCGCCTCTCACATATGGTGTAACCCTCCGTCTCGACTGGAAGGGCATTGACTTCACCGTATTCGGCACCGGCGCAGCAGGTCACTACCTCGTTCCTTGCGTATACCGTACCCAGCATATGAACATCAACTCCCTCACCTACTTCTACGAGCAGGCTGGAAAGACCATCCCGACCATCGACAAGATCTGGGACCAGACTGACTTCTGGAGTTCATCGGCTACGATGTTCAGGGGCGACTTCTTCAAGATCAAACAGATCCAGCTTGGTTACACCTTCCCTCAGAGGCTGACCAACAAGGTTATGATCAGCGACCTTCGCCTCTTCGCTTCTCTGGACGACTGGTTCGTCTTCACGAATTATCCGGGCTTCGACCCCGAAACCGCATCAACCGGCAGCACTTCCGGCCGTGGTCTTGACAAAGGATCTTATCCTAATGCCAAGCGTCTGCTCTTCGGTGTCAACATCTCCTTCTAATTCTAAAACAGATGACAGTTATGAAAAGACATATATTATTCGGAATAGCAGGTGCACTGGCACTGTTTTCCCTTTCATCCTGCAATCAGGATCTGCTCAACATACCGCAGAAGGGTGTAGTAGCCTACGAGGATTTCTACCAGACTGACGAAGACGCCCAGTCTGCACTGACAGCTGCCTATGCCAGCTTCATCACTACAGTTTCCAGCGGAAACAACGGTATCAACAACCCGTCATACAACGTGGTGGTCAACGCTCCCGGCGATGAGCTGTACTGGGGCGGCGGAAAGAAAAACGGCAGCAGCAGCGGCGGTCAGGATATGAACGAATTCCGCAACACCTACGACAACACCATTCCGCACATCAAATACATCTACAAGCAGATGTATTCGCTCATCTACAAGTGCAACCTAGTGATCGACAACTTCTGGGGCGAGAACGGAGAACTGGCCACCTCTGCCGTCAAGAAGCGCTGCGTGGCCGAAGCCCGCGTGATCCGTGCATGGGCACATTTCTTCCTGGCCTGCTACTGGGGCACTCCCCCGCTGGTAGACCACGTGCTTCCCGGTGACGCACGTCCCACAAACACCGACCACCAGGTGCTGATGGACTGGATTATCAAGGAATACCAGACAGCCCTGCCCGACCTCGAGACACGTAAGGGCACCGGCGACAAGGCCGGCGCCTACAAGATCACTACCGGCAACTGTCTCGCCCTCCTCGGAAAGGCACAGGTGTTCAACAAGGACTGGGAAGGCGCAAAGAGCAGCCTCAAGCAGGTCATCAACTCGGGCAACTACGCCCTCGTCCCGACTTCCCAGATCAAGGATCTCTTCCACGTGGCTGGAGACGGAAATGCCGAGAAGGTTCTCGAGCTCAACTACGTGTATAACGAAGGCCTCGGCACATTCAGCGGCAAATATCACTTCCAGCGCAACAACGCACTGTTCTTCCGTATGCTCAAGGCTTATCCCGACTTCCTCATCAAGGAAGAGGGCTGGGGCAACAACTGTGCTCCTACACAGCCTTTCGTGGATGCTATGATGAAGCACGAGCCCAACTCTGCGCGTCGCAAGGCCTGGTTCGCCACTTATGAAGAAATGCTGACCGAGTTCACCTATTTCGACTTCAAGGGCAAAGACCTTGACCACAAAGCCGACGGCAGCGTGATGACAAAGGAAGAAAAGCTGATGGACCCCAACCGCGGCCTCGACTTCAACAAGTATGACGAGCTGTATGCCAACTACGGCTACTTCTTCCTGAAGTTTATGCCGTGGGCCTGCGACCTGATTCCCAACAGCTCGACCATCACCGAGGAGAACCGCACCATCATGCGTTATCCCGAAGTGCTGCTGCTCTATGCTGAAGCCTGCGCAATGACCAACGATCCCGACGGTCTGCAGTACCTCAATATGGTGGCGGAACGTGCCGGCGCTCCTACCTATTCTTCACTGACCATGGAGAATGTAAAGCAGGAGAAATGGTTCGAACTCGCCTGGGAAGGCACCCGCTTCCTCGACCTCGTCCGCTGGGGCGATGCTCCCACAGCTCTGCACTTCAAAGCCAATGACCCGACTCCTTACCTCGACGACGAGTTCTATGTTGACGGATCGAAGGGCAAGAAACAGAGCGGCAAGCCCCACAAGGCCTGGATCAAATGGATCGACGACGGCTGGGCAGCATCAGGCGGCGGATACAAGGTCGGCAAGCACGAACTCTATCCGTTCCCGTTCGATGTTATCGAGCTCAACCCCTGGGATGAAGAGAAAGGCGTAGGCCTCAAGCAGAATCCTGGCTGGTAAAGAGCCGATTCATATAAATAGTTGAGGGTTGCCGGAATGGCAACCCTCATTTTTTATGAAACCGATTGCAGTAAAGGAGACTTTTTATTAACTTGGTGCTACATTTCGACACCTAACACGCGGAAATATCACAAAACATCAATCAAATGATACACTAAAAACATCCAACCAAACCACTTAAACCTATGAGAAAAAACTTCCTGACAAAAGCAACGCTTTGCCTCGTGGCTTTGTTGCTGGGCTTTGTGTCTTATGCCCAGACCAGGTCATTGAGCGGAAAAGTAGTTGACAGCAACGGAGAGCCCATAGTCGGAGCCTCCGTCATTCTGGCAGGCCAGAGCAGAGTAGGTACAGCAACAGATGCTGACGGTGCCTGGCAACTCTCAGTTCCTGTAAATGCCTTGAGCATTACGGTATCCTGCATCGGATATGTATCTCAGACAGTTCCGGTCGTAGGACGTTCTGTAATCAATGTCACTCTCGAACCGGACAGTGAGTTCCTCGAAGAAACGGTAGTCATCGGTTACGGTGTCCAGCGCAAGAGCGACCTCACCGGTGCCGTGGCATCAGTCCGCCACGAAGATTTGGAAAACCGTTCGGCAACCAATGCAGCCGCAGCCCTTCAAGGTAAGGCAGCAGGTATCCAGGTCATCAACACCTCAGGTGCTCCGGGTGAATCATCAAGCATCCGTGTCCGCGGTTATTCTTCAAACTCAGGTTCTATCGGTCCCCTCCTGATCGTCGACGGTTTGAAGGTCGACAACATCCGTTATCTGGATCCTTCTATGATCGAGTCTATGGAGGTGCTGAAAGATGCCGCCTCTGCAGCCATCTACGGTGCCCAGGCCGGTAACGGTGTCGTCCTGATCACCACCAAGACCGGAGCCGCCAGCAACGGAACCGCACACATCTCCTACAACGGCCGCTTCACTCTCCAGTCTCTGGGCAAGAAGGCTCAAATCTTCGGTGCCCAAGATTACATCGATTACCACAAATACATCGGTGACATCACCCAGGAACTCCTGGATCAGAACGGTTACAAGAATGGCTTTGAAAACAACTGGTATGACTCTGTGTTCCAGCCCAGTTGGAGCAAACAGCACGGCATAACCTTCCAGGGCGGCAACAACAAGGGACATTTCTTCGCATCTCTGAACTACCTTGACGATGATGGTATCGTTGTCGGCAAGAAAGATATCTACAAACGTCTGACCGCGCAGGTCAATGCCGATTATCAGCTCTTCAAATGGTTCGGCGTTTCTTCAAACATCTCAATCGAAAAATATGAGAGGAAATCAGTGTCTGCAGGATACGGTTCACTTCTGAACTCAGTAGTTTCAATCGACCCTCTGACCCCTGCTTATTACAGCAAGATCGAGGACACTCCCGTCGATATGCAGGCCCACTATGCAGCTGGCGACCCTATTCCCAGGGATCCTCTCCACAACAACGACTTCTACGGCACCTCGAAGTACTTGCAGGAAGCCACCGGTAACCCCTTGTTCCAGCGTGACAAGTCTGACGGCAACAGCGGCAACATCAACATCCGCGGTACTCTTGCCGCCAATTTCACTCCGATCCAGGGTCTGACCATTACTTCCCGCTTCGGTTACAGGATCGGTTCAAGCAACAGTCACAGTTATTCAACTCCTTACTGGCTGACAGGTATGGCGAACTCTACAGACTACAGCATTTCTGCAAACGTCAACTCAAGCTGGTACTATCAGTGGGAGAACTTCGCCAACTACACGAAGACCTTCGGCAGGCATACCTTGGGAGCAATGGCCGGTATGTCATACACAGAAGACCACTCCGACAATGCAAGCATTTCTGTAACCGGACCCGACATCCTTAAGGACTACGCAGAAAACTTCAGGTATATCGGCTTCCTGAACGGAAGCAAGACCCCGTCTGTCGGAAACACGCCTAGCATGTCAACTCAGATATCTTATTTCGGCCGTCTGCAGTACAGCTATGACAACCGCTACAACATCCAGGCGAACTTCCGTGCTGACGCATACGACTCTTCAAAACTGTCCAAGCAGGCCCGCTGGGGATTCTTCCCTTCAGTATCTGCAGGATGGACCATCAGCAATGAGTCATTCTTCAAGGACAACGTAAGCCGTGACGCCGTCAGCTTCCTGAAACTCCGCGGATCGTGGGGTGTCAACGGTAACATCAGCGCACTTGGTTCATATCAGTATTCAACTACCATCACAAAGAATGGAGAATGGTACCAGTTCGATCCCGCTCTTGGCACAGGTATCAGAACATACGGTTCAAAACCTTCAGGACTTGCCAATCCCGATCTTAAATGGGAAACTTCCGAGCAGCTCGACTTCGGTCTTGACGCACGCTTCCTTCGTGACCGCCTGACCTTCGGATTCGACTGGTTCAAGAAATACACCCACGACCTGCTCATCTCCATCACACCTCTGCCTGAAATCGGTGTTTCATCTACTACTGTCAATGCCGGTAAGGTGCTCAACACCGGTCTTGAATTCGAACTCGGATGGAAAGACCAGATCGGCGACTTCTCATATGGCATCAGCGCCAACCTCTCAACCCTCCACAACGAGGTCCTGGAGGTTCACGCCCTCAAGTCAAGGATCACCAACGACGTGGTCAGCGGTCTGAACGAGAAACTGTCCAGCGCGTTTGAACCTGGTTATCCTATCTGGTACTTCTACGGATACGAATATGCCGGCGTAGACCAGGCAACCGGTGAACCTCAGTATATAGACAAAGACGGCAAACTTACAAACACAGTCACCGACAACGACAAGAAGTATCTGGGAGAAGGTATCCCCAGCCTTACTTACGGTGTTACGCTCAACCTCGGCTGGAAGGGCTTCGACCTTATAGTATTCGGCACCGGTGCAGCCGGCAACGAGATCTACAACCTTATGGTATCTGCCGACCGTCCCAAGACCAACGGCCTCGACACATACTGGAAGAGCTCTTGGGGCAACCCTGCCGTCAACAAGGCTGACGCCAAATATCCTGATATGAAGAAGGTGGCCCAGAGCTGGGACTTCTACAGTTCAAGCGCAGCAATCTTCAACGGATCGTTCTTCAAGATCAAACAGATTCAGCTCGGTTACACATTCCCGACCAGACTCACCCAGAAAGCCTTCATCAGCGACCTGCGTCTCTTCGTCTCACTCGACGACTACTTCACTTTCACCAAGTATCCCGGTGCAGATCCTGAAACTGCTTCTTACAACTCATCTACTTCACGTGGCGTCGACTCAGGTTCTTATCCTACCACCAAGAAAATGGTATTCGGTGTCAACCTGACATTCTAATCTTAAAAACTTGAATGAATATGAAAAAGATATTATACTCTGTTCTCGCCGTCGCCGTCGTTCTCTTCACCGCTTCCTGCGACGAGTCCCGTCTGGAGATTCCCCAGAAAGGTGTGACGACATACGAGACATTCTATCAGACTGACGAGGATGCCTTGTCAGCACTTACCGCCGCTTACGCCAGGTATGCCTGCTATGTGCCCGGCCGCGGAAGGGCATCTATCTATGTGCCGATAAGAGCCGCCCTCAATATGTGCGCTGACGATGCATATGCCGCCGGCTCCAACTTCGGCGACAATGACTTTATGGGATCTCTCAACGAGTTCCGCTATGATTCAGGAAATGAAGTTCTGGAGAACCTCTATCAGGGTCTATTCCTTGCAAACTACGCCTGCAACCTTGTCATTGACCATTTCAAGGACGGTCTGCCCAACGGCGGTCCTACTGAAACCACCAAGAGAGCTGTGGCAGAGGCCCGCGTTCTCCGCGCTCACATCTACTTTGTCCTGACTGCTCTTTGGAACACTCCGCCGATGATCGACCACGTGATTTCAGACGGTCTGCCCTATAACTCCGACAAGGATCCCGAGAATCCGATGAGCCACGAAGACCTTTTCAAATGGGTTGCAAAGGAGTGCGAAGATGCTGTTCCTTTCCTCGATGAGCGTAAGTCTACTAGCGACAAGAATGGTGCTGTAAAAGTCACCAAAGGTTTCGCCTGGGCTCTTGAAGGCAAGGCACTGCTCTTTGCGAAGGACTATGCAGGTGCCAAGACCGCTCTTAAGAAAGTTATCGATTCAGGCAAATATGCCTTGGTTCCCGGCAATAAGTACTGGCAGAATTTCCACGTCGAAGGTGACTGCAACGAAGAGAAGATTTTTGAGAGCAACATTGAGAAAGACGCAACTATGACAAGTGGCGGCCAGCTCGGCTCACGTATGACTTGGATGGAGGCCCAAATCTGGAACTGGCGCAGCGACCATTGCATGCTGCCTCCGCAGGCCGTGTATGACGGCGGCGTTGACGGATGGGGTGGACTCGGTGTTCCTCTGTGGTTTGGCGACGAGTTCTTTGCCAACGACGGACATTCATACCGTTTTGACGCTACACTTAAGCACGTCGATGACGCATTCTACGGAATGGAATACAATACCAAGGAAATCAATGCAATGAGCCTTGAAGAAAAAAAGGCAAGCAAGGAAATAGGCATCCTCGATGTCAAGGACGGCCTCTACGGCCAGTCATTCTGGCTGCCCTTCAAGCAGATTCTGAGGGTAACCGATGCCTGGAGCAAGGGAAAGAACTATCGCGTGAACAACAACATAGTGATGCGCTATGCAGAGGTTCTTCTCCTTTACGCCGAGGCCTGCCTGCAGACCGGAGATGCCGGCCAGGCTACCTGGGCGGTAAACCAGATCCAACAGCGCGCCGGATCCAAGACAATCAGTGCAAATGTCGATATGGAAACCCTCAAGAAAGAGAAGTCTTACGAACTTTGGAACGAAGGCTGCCGCTGGCTTGACCTCGTACGCTGGGGCGACACTGCCAGAGTTAAACAGGCTGGACAGGCTGTACCGAAACTCTTTGACAAGCTCTTCAGGGAGCCCAAATCCGGCGAGGACGTCATTTGGGAAAACGGGTCAGAAGCCAACAGCCGTTTCTATATGGTTTACACTCACGAAGCTATCGATGCAAACTGGAAAGTAGGCTTCAAGGAGGGACGTCACGAGTTCTTCCCGTTCCCGACTTCAGTCATGGACAAGAATCCCAATTTGGTCCAGAACCCTGGTTGGACTGGAACTGAATAACTTCAATGCTTTTGTTAATTGAAAGAGGGTTGCCGAATCGGCAACCCTTTTTTATTATTCTATGCTTTCGAGCTGGACCCCTTTGATAGATTGAAGTCGGGCCACCAGATCGAGTTGCTTTTCCTTTTTGGGAACCCTTAGGACTATTTCAGCCCTGTAGGTGTCGTCTTTCTTGTTCAGGAAGAAATTGTCCACCTGCTTCCCCATTTCCTGTATTGCATCGGTAAGAGCCTTGTCATCCTTTGATGAAAAGACGACATTCACAATGCGGTCGCCCAGCTTGAATGAGACGGAATTGAGGATATCCATACACAGAAGAACCAGCAAGGTTGCGACGGCAGACATAATGACCAGGCCGCTACCTGCACCTAGACCTATTGCAGCAGTCACCCAGAGGCCTGCAGCAGTGGTCAGACCGGTGATCAGGTTGGTTTTTCCCTTGATGATCAAACCGCCGCCCAGGAAACCGATGCCGGACACAACTCCCGCAGCTACACGTGCTGCATCAAAACGGACAGAATCGCCAAAACCATATTTGGAAATCAGCATAAAGAGACAGGCGCCCACACATACCAGCATATGGGTGCGCACACCGGCGCCCTTGCCGCGGTATTCGCGTTCATATCCGATTGCTGCACCAAGCACCGCAGCTGCCAGCAGGCGGATGATCAGGTGCACGATTTCATTGTTTACAAGGAATTCGCTCATAGTTGTATTCAGTTTTTCTGCAAAAATACTTTAGAAATCATTAACTTAGAAACTAAGAAGCAACTTTCCGACTATGAAAACTACCGATAAGAGACGGATGCTGCCTGCAATAGGACTGGTGGCAACCATTGATTGTTATTCTGCTTGCAGGCTGCGGACCCACAGAACAGCCGAAACCGACCAATATCGCCGTCACCGGCGTTTCGCTCAATAAAACGACACTCAGCCTCCTGGAAGGTGCATCAGAGACCCTAACGGCTACGGTCGCTCCGGACAATGCTACCAACAAGGCTGTCAGCTGGAAATCGTCTGACGATAAAGTAGCTACTGTGGCTGACGGCAAGGTGACAGCAGTCAAGGCAGGAAAGACCACCATCACTGTTACAACCGCCGACGGCAACAAAACAGCAACCTGTTCTGTGACTGTTACTGCAAGCACTGTCGCTGTTACAGGCGTGACTCTGAACAAGAACACTCTCAGCCTGGTCGAGGGTGAATCAGAGACACTCACTGCCACTGTCGCTCCTGACAATGCTACCAACAAGGCTGTCAGCTGGAAATCGTCTGACGATAAAGTAGCTACGGTGGCTGACGGCAAGGTGACAGCCGGCAAGGCAGGAAAGGCTACCATCTCCGTTACAACCGCCGACGGCAACAAAACAGCAACCTGCGAAGTGACTGTCACAGCAAAAACAATTGCTGTCACTGGTGTATCTCTGGACAAGAATACTCTCAGCCTCGTTGAGGGTGCATCAGAGACACTCTCTGCTACGGTAGCTCCAGAAAATGCAACAAACAAGGCTGTCAGCTGGAAGTCTTCCGACGAAACCGTTGCTACGGTGGCTGACGGCAAGGTGACAGCGGTCAAGGCTGGAAAGGCGACCATTACAGTTACCACGGCTGACGGCGGCAAGACTGCAGACTGTGAAGTGACCGTATCGGCCAAAGTCATCGAGGTGGAAAGCATAACTGTCGTTCCTGATGTCATCGAAATGACAGAAGGTGAAACCGCCCAGCTCGAAGCCGTCATAAGCCCCGCTGATGCCTCATCACCTGTAATATCGTGGATGAGCACCAACAAAGAGGTGGCAACGGTCGATAATGCCGGCCTTGTAACCGCATTGAAAGCAGGCAAGACCAAGATATTTGCCAAAGTGGAAGGGAAGTCGATTGAAGCATCTTGCGAGGTGACCGTGAAACCTGACGCGAGCCTCAAGGGCATAGCTTTCAGCGCCGGCAAATACGAAATGGAAATCAATTCCAAGATGAATATGAAGGAGAAACTCGTGTTCACTCCCGAATATGCCGCCAACAAAAATGTCTTCTGGACAAATTCCGATCCATCCGTGGCCACCATTTCATATGACGGTGTAGTAACGGCCGTTTCAGCCGGCGAGACAACCATTACCGCAACCAGCGAGGAAGGATCATTCGTAGCTTCGTGCGTGGTGTCAGTAACTTCTCCCACAACTGCCGGCCTCTATTGGTACCAGGGATACAGCCTGATGCTGAATGGAAAAGACCTGGGGCTCCACATAGTCTACCCCTGCATCGATCCTGAAGGAAATGTCTATTACTCTTATGCGGATGGTGCCTATAATGAATTGGTGCTTGCCAAAAATGGAGCTATTGTCACGCGCTACAGTTCCGCCTCTTTTAATGAGTCATCATCTTATCCACCTACATCCAAGGCAGCAGCTGGTGGCGGATATTATTTCGCCCCTTACACTAAAGATTGGGGAAAATCCCTGTATGTCAAGAGAATTGGCGATGGTGTGATAGATGACTACTTCATCGCTGAAGGATCCTCTACATATACTATAAGCATAACAGACGTTGCTGCAGACAATAAAGGCAATGTCTATATTACAGGTGAATTCAAGGATGAATTCAATGTGCGCAATGCTATGCTTTGGAAGATGTCCGAAGACTTGACCGTTACCAAAATTCCGATGGCTAACGGGTCTAAGGACACGGAAGCCTGTGCCGTGGCCGTTTCCGGCGATGACGTATGGTGTCTTGTCTATGAAGGAGGTGGTGTCGAAGATGGTGTATACAAGTCAAGGCTGGCCGCATACAAAAACGGAGAACGCCAATATCTGATTACAGAAGCCCTTAACAGACAGTCTTCAAGATGCTGCGAACTCGCAGTCGTCGGCAACGACGTCTATTCACTTGTCAACGAAGATACTTCCGAAGGCAATATGAGGGTTGCTGTTTACAAGAATAAGTCTCTGCTGTATAATCTTAAAGAAATGGATTATATCTTCCCGTCCGGGGTAGCCGTAACCTCAACAGGAACTGTGTACAGCGCAGCATACGCAAATGGCGAGAATGATATTTACATATGGAAGAACGATGCCGTGATCTATACTCCCTCCGAAATCCCCTGGGCCCTCTTCGTGAAGGAATAAGTCCTGGAACCACGAAATAAAACAAGCCGCTTCAGCGGCCGGCGACTTGCGCCGCAGGGGTGTCGGGGAAACACGAAAAAAGGACAGCCAAAAGGCTGTCCTTTTTAACACGCAGAAAAGTGGCTTATCATTAATTATTGATCCTCCGTAACTAACGTTCCACGATATTGCCACAGGCGCCCCAGAGCCAATGGGCCTGATAGAAGGGCTTGGTGCCGGCGGGAACTGAGACAGTGACCTTCGTCATATCTGTTTTATTGAAATAGAATTTGAATGGTTCCTTTTCCCGAGTCGATATTCTGTCAATATCTTCCTTTGTTGTCCAGTTCAAAACAATTTCCAGCGGAGTTTTACAATTTCTATCAAAAAAGCGCGTAGCGATTTCGGTTACGCTCGCTGGAATCTCCAGCTTATCAATATTCGTGTTCACCAATGAGTACTGCGCTATTCTGACCGTCTCTTCATTTATTTTTAAAGTTCCTGTTTTCTTCTCTTGAACCCACTTTAGATAAAGTTCCCTAGTAGAATTACCGGATGTGGTATTATAGTATAAGGCGCCATCTTCAACAAAAAACCACCTGTTGTCAGGAGCGACAATCAACTCCAGTTTGGGACTATATGCGAAATCCATGTCCTCTGAGATATGATTGACTGATGCCGGAATCTTCACTGTCTCAAGGTTGGGGCAATAGGTAAATGTTCCCCACGAAATCTCTTTTATGCCATTCTCCAAGGTTACACTCACCAGGTTCTCACAATTACTAAAGGCTAGAGCCGCGATTCTAAAAACAGCGTATTCGATGTCATTGTACGAAACAGTGGCTGGAACCGTGATATTCCCGGAATAAGGCGACACAGGATTTGCCACAACTTCTAATTGCTTACCTTCGAAGTTCTTGAAATATATCCCACCTGCCTCAAAAGTTCCCCCAACATCCATCACCGTGACCGTGCAAGTTGCCGTAAAATCTCCTTCAGCCGTTTTGATTGTCATAACTGCGGATCCTGGTGATACTGCCTGGACGACGCCCTTGCTGTCCACTGTCGCTACTTTTGTGTCGCTTGACGAGAAGGTAACCTCCTTGTTTGTCGCATCGTCGGGTAAAACCGTATATTCCAGAGACGCTTTCTCACCCACGACGAGAACAAGCGCCCAACTGTCCATTTTGAGACCTGTCACTGGAACATATTTAGCCTTCACTGTGACTTCGCAGGAGGCGGTTTTGGAACCATCTGTAGTTGTCACTGTTATTGTCACTTTCCCAGGTTTAAGGGCTGTAATCGTCCCGTCTGAAGATACTGTGGCTATGGCTTCATCAGAAGATGACCATTTCACGGACTTGTCAGTCGCATTATCAGGAGATACGGTTGCTTTAATCACTGCTGTTTCGCCCTCAGTAATCTCCAGACTAGTCTTGTCAACAGATACGCCCGTGACACTTATTGTCTTGGAGGTAACTGTCACTGAGCAAGTAGCCGTCTTGGAACCATCTGCTGTCGTTACAGTTATCGTTGCTGAGCCGGCTTTCACAGCCGTAACCTTACCGCTGTCGTCAACTGAGGCAGTAGAGACATCAGAAGACTTCCAGCTGACTGTCTTGTTTGTGGCGTTGGAAGGTGCCACGGTGGCCGTCAGGGTTTCCGAACTGCCCTCCACAAGGTTGAGGCTAGTCTTGTTGAGAGACACTCCCGTTACTGCCACGGTTGCGGGACCTGTCTGGCCACTGCCACCGCCTGGAGTGTCCAGCGCATCGGGGCCACAGGAGATCATAGTCATGGTCAAAAGAGCAGCAGTCAAAGCCGCAATAGAAGTCCTAAATAACTTTTTCATAATCATAACTAAATAATTAACAATCCGCCTACCTGACGGTCAAAGTATTCTTTTTGCTGACCGTCTTCAACAAATATAATGATTTCCAGCTAATTAGCAATATCATTCCCTGTAATTAGCCGCGTCAGCGGCCGGCGCTTTGCGCCGCAGGGGTTTCGGGGGCAGAGCCCCCGTAGAAAAATGGGTCCCAGGACCACACAGAAAAAGCCGCAGAAATTCTGCGGCTTTTTACTGGGTGGTCCCAGTTGGGCTTGAACCAACGACCCCCTGATTATGAGTCAGGTGCTGCTAACCAACTGAGCTATGGGACCAAACTATGGTTTAGACCTTGATCTCAACGTCTACACCGCTGGGGAGCTCGAGCTTCATAAGAGCGTCAACAGTCTTGGGAGTTGAGCTGTAGATGTCGAGCAGGCGGCGATAAGAATCAAGTTCAAACTGTTCGCGGGCTTTCTTGTTGACGAAAGTCGAACGGTTGACAGTAAAGATCTTCTTGTCTGTGGGCAGAGGAATAGGACCGCTAACCACAGCGCCGGTAGCCTTTACAGTCTTGACGATCTTGTCGGCTGACTTGTCAACCAGAGCGTGATCGTAAGATTTCAATTTAATTCTGATTTTCTGACTCATTATTTTAAATACTAATATGATTATTCATCATCGTCGCGTCTGGCAAAGCGGAACATGCGGCCCTGCTTCTCAATGATCTCCTTGGCGATGTTCGCCGGAACTTCCTCGTAGTGGCTGAACTCCATAGAGCTCGTGGCACGGCCGGAAGTAAGGGTCCTGAGCACGGTTACATAACCGAACTGCTCTGCAAGGGGCACTTTGGCCTTGACAATACGCACATTGTTTTTCGAATCCATATCGGTAATCTGGCCGCGGCGGCGGTTAAGGTCTCCGACCACATCTCCGAGATAATCTTCGGGGGTGACAACCTCCAGTGACATCACGGGCTCCATAAGCACCGGATTGCACTTGCCCATTGCGTGGCGGAAAGCCATACGGGCACATATCTCGAATGACATAGTGTCGGAATCCACAGGATGGAAGCTGCCGTCGAGAAGACGGACTTTCATCGATGAGACCTTGAAACCGGCCAATGTGCCGTTGACCATAGCCGACTTGAATCCTTTTTCTACTGAAGGGATGTACTCGCGCGGAACATTGCCGTTCTTGACCTCGTCAATGAACTGCAATCCGTCAACACCCTCGTCGGCAGGTGAGAGTTCGACAACGATATCCGCAAACTTGCCGTGGCCGCCGGTCTGCTTCTTGAACACCTCGCGGTGCTCGCAGCTCGACGTGATGGCCTCACGGTACTGAACCTGAGGCGCACCCTGGTTGATCTCGACTCCGAATTCGCGGCGCAGACGGTCAACGATGATATCGAGGTGAAGCTCACCCATACCGCTGATGATGGTCTGTCCGGTTTCCTGGTCGGTCTCCACGGTGAATGTCGGATCTTCTTCCGAGAGCTTGCTCAGCGCAAGTCCCAGCTTGTCGAGGTCGTTCTGGGTCTTCGGCTCCACTGCAATTCCGATCACGGGTGCAGGGAAGGTGATTGACTCGAGAACAACCGGATTATTTTCAAAGCAGATTGAATCACCTGTACGCAAATCCTTGAACCCTACGGCAGCGCAGATGTCGCCGGCCTCGACGAAGTCGATGGGGTTCTGCTTGTTGGAATGCATCTGGTACAATCTTGCTATACGTTCCTTTTTACCGGAGCGGCAGTTCAATACTGCGGAACCAGCATCGAGATGTCCTGAATACACCCTCATGAATGCAAGACGTCCGACATAAGGGTCGGTGGCAATCTTGAACACGAGAGCGCAGAAAGGATCGCTTGCCGAAGGCTTGCGCTCGACCTTCTTGTTGAAGCGCAGGTCGTAGCCTTCCACCGGACCGATGTCGATCGGGCTGGGAAGGTAACGGACCACCGCGTCAAGAAGGAACTGGGTTCCTTTGTTCTTGATGGAAGAGCCACAGCAGGTAGGCACTACTGCCAGACTGATGGTGGCCTTCCTCAAGGTTTCGATGATTTCAAACTCGCTGATGGAGTCGGGATCGTTGAAGAACTTCTCAAGGATATCGTCGTTGAACTCGGCGATCTCCTCAATCAGCTTTCCTCTCCACTCCTCGGCTTCCGGCAGCAGATCCGCGGGAATATCCTTCACCTCATAGTTGACAAGGTCTTCACTGTCGTTGTAGTAAATGGCCTTCATAGCAATGAGGTCGATGATTCCTACGAAATTCTCCTCAGCCCCGATGGGCAGGGAGATGGGAACTGCGCGGGCTCCGAGCTTAGCGCGGATCTCATCGATGACGGCAAGGAAATCTGCACCTGTACGGTCCATCTTGTTGACGTATGCCAGACGCGGTACGCGGTATTTGTCGGCCTGGCGCCATACTGTCTCACTCTGAGGCTGGACGCGGCCCACGGCGCAGAATGTCGCAATCGCACCGTCCAGCACCCTCAGCGAACGTTCCACCTCGACAGTGAAGTCGACGTGGCCCGGAGTGTCTATCAGGTTGATCTGATAGGTCTCGCCGTTGTAGTGCCAGAAAGCGGTGGTGGCGGCAGAGGTGATAGTGATACCCCTCTCCTGCTCCTGAACCATCCAGTCCATAGTGGCGGCGCCGTCGTGAACCTCTCCGATCTTGTGAGTCTTCCCCGTATAGTAGAGGATACGCTCGCTGGTCGTGGTCTTACCGGCGTCGATATGGGCCATGATTCCGATGTTTCTGGTATATGTCAGGTCTCTTGCCATCTAACAGTAGAGAATGTGGAAATTAGAAACGGAAGTGGGCAAATGCCTTGTTGGCCTCTGCCATCTTGTGCATATCTTCTTTCCTCTTATATGCGGCACCTTCGCAGTTGTAAGCCGCAATTATTTCTGCACACAACTTTTCTGCCATGGAATGGCCGGAACGTTTACGGGCGTAGAGAATCATATTCTTCATACTGAGAGAGACTTTGCGTTCCGGTCTAACCTCTGTCGGCACCTGGAAGTTCGCACCACCCACGCGACGGCTTTTAACCTCGACCTGCGGTGTGATGTTTACAAGAGCTTTCCTCCAAACGTCGATAGGAGCCTTTTCAGAATCTTTCATCTTCTCGCCTACCATATCAATGGCATCGTAAAAAATAGAATACGCGATACTCTTCTTCCCCTGCAACATCAAATTGTTCACGAAACGGGTAACGTTAGCGTCGTGAAACTTGGGATCAGGAAGTAGAATCCTCTTTTTAGGCTTCGTTTTTCTCATTTCTTCAATTAATTAACAGTTAAAAATTACTTCTTAGCTTTCTTCGGACGCTTAGCGCCATAGAGTGAACGACTCTGAGTACGTCCATCTACACCGGCAGTATCCAAAGCTCCCCTAAGGATGTGGTAACGTACACCGGGAAGGTCTTTAACACGACCGCCACGAACCAGCACGATGCTGTGCTCCTGAAGGTTGTGACCCTCGCCCGGGATGTAGGCATTGACCTCTTTCTGATTGGTGAGACGTACACGGGCAACCTTTCTCATAGCCGAATTCGGTTTCTTGGGAGTGGTTGTATACACACGTACGCAAACACCACGTCTCTGAGGACATGCATCGAGCGCGCGAGATTTGCTCTTGACTTCGATAACCTCGCGACCTTTACGAACTAATTGTTGAATAGTGGGCATAAATAGTTGTTATTCTTGTATTTATGTTTAATTCCCGCAATTTTGCGGGGCTGCAAAGATAGTAATTTTTAGACAATTACCAACAAGTTTTCAACTAATGCACGCCTCTGAGCGAAAAAATTGTTTCAAAAAATTTGCAGATATATTTTTCGTTGCTATCTTTGCGATATCAAAATAATATCAAATCAATTGCTATGGAAAATAAAGAATTCGCTTTCAAAGGTTTAAGGGCTAACGGTTTCGTAATGCTCTTCATCACTCTTGCAATGACAGTATTCCTCCCCATATATATGGTTGTCGCAGGCATCAATGACAACATCCAGGTATGGGGTATGGTCACCGGCATCGTCCTCTTCATTCTGGCGATGTTCTTCTGGAACGGCTTCATCAAGCTCGAGCCCAACGAGGCCGCAGCTTTCCTGTTCTTCGGCAAATACCGCGGCACATACCGCGAGACAGGATATCACTGGGTAAACCCTCTGCTCAACAAGAAGAGAGTTTCCCTTCGCGCCCGCAACCTCAACCCCGAGCCCATCAAGGTCAACGACCGCAACGGTAACCCTATACTTATAGGTATGGTCATCGTATGGAAGCTCGAGAACGTCTACAAGGCCCTCTTCGAGATCGACTCGCAGAGCCTCGCAGTCAACGGCAGGGTCCAGGCCAGCGCCGACACCACCAGCCTTGTAGTTGCAAAGCGTATGAACGCCTTCGAGGAGTTCGTAAAGGTGCAGAGCGACGCTGCCCTACGCCAGGTTGCAGGCCTCTATGCCTATGACACCCTCGGCGACGAGAAAGACGGCATGACGCTGCGCAGCGGCGGTGAGGAGATCAACCAGCAGCTGGCCGACAAGCTGAACCAGCGCCTCGCAATGGCCGGCATCACCGTGGTCGAAGCCCGCATCAACTATCTCGCCTACGCTCCCGAGATTGCAGCCGTGATGCTCCGCCGCCAGCAGGCCGAAGCCATCATCGCAGCCAGGGAAAAGATCGTGGAAGGCGCAGTTTCAATGGTCAAGATCGCTCTCGACAAACTCTCTGACGAAGAAATCATCGAACTCGATGACGACAAGAAGGCTGCCATGGTCAGCAATCTGCTCGTAGTCCTCTGCGGCGACGAACAGGCACAACCAGTGGTTAACACCGGCACTCTCCATAAATAAAATGGCTAAAGAGAAACAGGACACGAAAAGCTTTGTGCTGAGGATCGACGCGGCCACTATGGAAAAACTCGAACAGTGGGCCGAGGATGAATTCCGCAGCATCAACGGGCAGATTTCGTGGATAATCGAAGAAGCTCTCAAAAAAAGTGGAAGAAAATGAATACTGAGATCCGCAACTGGCCGCATTTCGCCATAGAGATGGTTTCAATCCTTCTGCTGGTGTGCTGCTTCATACCTCTGTTCTCCTACGGTGAGCTTGCAGGCACCGAAGTGCCCTCGCACTTCGATGCCAAAGGCGCCGTGAACGGCACCGAAGATGCAAGCATATTCATCTTTATGCCTTGCATCGCACTGCTCATCTTTGCAATGATGACCTTCGCTGAAAAGCACCCCAAAATGATCAACTATCCCAAGAGGCTCAGCGACAACGGCCGTGAATGGCTCAACGCCAACGGCTGGAAGTATATGCGCGAGATGAAGCTCTGCATGATGGGCCTCTTCGTCTACATCATCTGGAGTATGTATGCAATAGCCCTTGGCAAAGCCACCGAAATGCAACTGTGGGGTTTCACGGTCTTCATCGGAGTGATGCTCGTGCTGACCCTGAGATTCTACTACCTTCTGTACAATTACAATTAGTTCTGTACCAGTTCGAACAGGAACACCTTGTCGCTGCGGCGCAGCTTCACAGGCACGGGAATCGAGCATAGCTCACCCTTGACGGTTTCCTGCACGGGCTTCAGATCAACCCTTATTTCCGGGACGACTGCCTCATAGACTCCGGTGGTCGGCCCGGAAATCACTATTGTGTCGCCCACGGCCATCCTGCCGGTCTCCATAAGGATCTCAGCCACGCCGATCTTCTCGAAATAGTTCGTCACCTTGCCGACATAGCGCTTGGTGCGGGTGGCGCGGTTGCCGTAGACTTCGCTCCACTGGCCCATCTTCGCACCGAGGTAATAGCCGTCCCAGAAGCCGCGGTTGAAGACGGTCTCGAGCCTCTTCTTGAGTCCTGCGGCAAACTCCGGCGTATAGGTTCCGGCAGCCACTGCGTCAGCAGCTTCGCGGTAGGCTTGGGCCACGGTCTTCACATATTCCGACGAACGGGCGCGGCCTTCTATCTTGAAAACTGTGACGCCTGCGTCGATGATGCGGTCCATAAACTCTATGGTGCACAGGTCGCGCGGCGACATTATGTACTTGTTGTCTACCACAAGCTGGCTTCCTGTCTCGAGGTCGGTGACTTCATAGCCGCGGCGGCACACTTGGTAGCAGCTTCCGCGGTTGGCCGAAGCGTTGTATTCGTGAAGCGACAGGTAGCATTTGCCGGACACCGCCATGCACAGCGCGCCGTGGCAGAAAAGTTCTATGCGCAGCGGCTTGCCGGACGGGCCGCAGATGTTCTCCTTGTCTATGGTCTTCTTTATCTCCTTCACCTGCACGAGGGTGAGCTCACGTGCCAGCACCACCACGTCGGCGAACTGGGCGTAGAAGCGCAGGCTCTCGCGGTTGGATATGCTGAGCTGGGTGGATATGTGAACCTCGAGGCCGAGGCTGCGGGCGTACGCTATGGCAGCCATATCGGAGGCGATCACTGCCGACACGCCTTCCTGTGCCGCCATACGCAGCACCTGCCTCATATCTTCGAGGTCTTCGTCGTAAAGGGTTATGTTGAGGGTGAGGTAGGAGCGCACTCCGTTCTCACGACAGATGCGGCATACTTCCGCAAGGTCTTCGGGTGCAAAGTTGTTGGCTGAGTGCGACCGCATATTCAGGCGGCCGATGCCGAAATAGACGGAATCCGCCCCGCCCTGGATGGCGGCTTGCAGGCATTCGAAGTTGCCCGCAGGGGCCATTATCTCCAACTGCCGGGGATCCATCGTCAGAATTTTCTGTAGATCACGCCTCTGGCGAACTCCACGAGGCAGGCGCGCTGGTCGCGGTCGAGGCCGATGCATTCGATGGCTGCGAGGGCTTTCTCGTGATACTGGCTTATTGCGTCGAGGGCCTGTGAATCTACTTTCAGCTTCTTGTAGAGAGCCTGCATCGCAGAAATCTTGGCCGGCAGGTCCTCGGACTGGTCGAGCAGGCTTTCAAGGTAGGGACGGTCTTCGCCGGTGGCCAGCTTCTGGCACTTGACGAGCAGCCAGGTCTTCTTGTTGTTCTCTATGTCGCCGCCGATCTTCTTGCCGAATACGGCAGGGTCGCCGAAGGTGTCGAGGTAGTCGTCGGTTATCTGGAAGGCCATTCCCAAGTTCCATCCATAGTCGTAGAGGGCGTCGCACACCTGGTCGGAGGCACCTGCGATGAGGGCTCCCAACTTGGCGCTGCAGGCTATGAGGGCGGCGGTCTTGAGGCCGATCATCTTGAGGTAGTCGTCCATCATTATCACCTGGTTGCCTTCGTAGTCCATATCGTACTGCTGTCCCTCCATCACCTTGATGGCGGTTTCGGTGAACATCTCTATTATCTTCTGGAATTCGGGACCCTTGTAGCCCTGAAGGAACTGGTAGGCCTGCACGAACATCGCGTCGCCGCTGAGGATGGCGCAGTCGTCGCCCCATCTGTTGCGGACTGTCGGCACGCCGCGGCGCAGGTCGGAGTTGTCCATTATGTCGTCGTGCATCAGCGTGAAGGAATGGAAAAGCTCCAGTGCAAGTGCGGGCAGGATTATGTCGTTGTTGATGTTGTCCTTGAAAAGGCTGAACGTCGTAAGGCACAGCCTGGGTCTCAGACGTTTGCCACCCACTGCCAGCATATATTCCAACGGCTCGTAGAGCGACGACGGCTCCTTCTTGAAATCGATGGTGAATACTGACTTTCTGATTATCGAATCTATTTCTTGCAAAGTATACATTACAATCCTCCGTTTAATCTTCAAATATAGCAAATTCTCCGGTTAAAGCGGAATTTTGCTATATTTGTTTTCACCTATGAAGAAAGGAACGGCAACTGTAGTCAAGCACACCGGCAGCCACTATCTGCTGAGCGAACTCCCGGCCTGGGATCTTTTCCCTGCCGTGGTGAGGGGGCGCATCCGTCTCAAGGAGAGCAGCAACACGAACCCCATCGCCGTGGGCGACGTGGTGGACTACAGCATCGACGAGCAGGCGGAGGACGCTATGGGCACCATCGACGCCATCCATCCGCGCCGCAACTACATCATACGCCGCTCCACCAACCTCTCGCGCGAGGCGCACATCATCGCCGCGAACGTGGACTGCGTGTGGCTCATCGTCACGATGCAGTTCCCGGAGGTGAAGCTTCCGTTCGTAGACCGCTTCCTGGTGACCTGCGAGGCCTACGGAGTCCCGGTGAACATCGTGGTGAACAAGCGCGACATCGACGACGAGTATTCGCTCGCGCTGCTGAAGGTTTTCAAGGAGATCTACCACGACCAGGCCGGCTACAATGTCCTGGAAGTTTCTGCCATCACGGGCGAGAACATCGACGTGGTGCGCGAGGCCTGCAACGGCAAGATAAATCTGTTCTCGGGGGTTTCGGGCGTGGGCAAGTCGTCGCTCATCAAGGCTATCGACCCTAAGCTGGAGTACATCCGCACGGGCGAGATTTCGCTGGCACACCTGCAGGGCAAGCACACCACTACTTTCTACGAGATGCATCCCATTTCCAGCGGAGGCTTCATCATCGATACTCCGGGCATCCGTTCTTTCGGCCTCATCGATTTCGAGAAGGAGGAGCTCAGCACTTATTTCCCGGAGATGCTGGCAGTGATGGACAACTGCCGCTTCAAGCCGTGCACGCATACTCACGAGCCGGGATGCGCCGTGAAGCAGGCCGTCGACGACGGCACCATCGCCCCCGAGCGCTACAACTCCTACCTCGGTATGCTCGAAGACCAGACCAAGTACCGCTAGCATTGCCACTTCTCCTTTTATGATGGAAAGCAAGGACTTCGGGCGCCGGGAAATAACTCCTTCTCTCCTGCGGTCAGTTCCCATCTCCGGCCTCCCTAGCACAGACTTGTTTTGCGGCGACCTCCGTTCGCTAACGCTCACTCCGACCCCCCAATTGCCTGCTTCGTCCTGCTGCGCAGAACTCGCATTCAATCGGTGCCCCCCTCTTTACTACCGAGGGCGGTAGTGTCGCCGTCAAAACAGTCTGTTGCGAGAGGCTCCGCCCCGCCTCGCTCCGCGAAGTTATCCTAGGCAGGCAAAAGGGAGCCCATAGGCAGAGCTCCCTGCCTGGCTGGAGATAACTTCTTCTTTCCTACGGTCAGTTCCCAGCTCTGCGCCGCCACTGCTTGTGCCACAGAATGCCTCGAAGTGCGCATTTAGCCATTCTGTGTCCCGAAAACGTCCGAAATCCTGCAAAACAGTGCCACAGAATGATTCCTGCACCCCCTACAGTCATTCTGTGTCCACGAAATGGGATGGTGCGCCAAAAGCCGACATTCGCATTCACGAAGTACCCCCTCCCCAAGTGCTTGCAGAAAGGGTGACGTGTCAATGCGGCACGAAATCCTCCCGCATTCACCACCGACCCCCCTCCCCAGACCCCTCCAAGGCCCATCGTACCAGAATGCGAATTTCAGGTTTGCCACAAGATGCCGCAAAAGGCGCATTTGCTATTCTGTGCAGCGGAAGATGCCGAAGACAGAGCTGCCGGAGCCGGACATAGAGGCGTAGACTGCCCCGCGGCCGTAGAAGGCCTGCTTGGCGGCAGCAATTTCCGGATGAGCCGGCAGAATGCTGCGCTCGAAATCGTTCACGAGCAAGCCACGCCACTCCTCCACCGGACGACCCACAATCTCCTCCACCGACACCGCTGGCACTGCAGGCTTCACAGAACGGTAGGCCTCCGCAGTACTCACCTGCACCGGCGGCACAACCACCTCAACGCGGTAGCCCTCCAGCGAAAGAGGGCAGTCCCGCAGGATCTCCCCCCTCCCCGAAGCCGCCATCGGACGGTTGTAGATGAAGAACGCGCAGTCACTGCCTAGCGTTGCCGCATCAGCCGCGAGACACGCATCGCTCAGGCCCAGCCCGAAAAGATCGTTGATGAGACGCAGAGTGAACGCCGCATCGGCAGAACCTCCGCCCAGCCCCGATCCCGAAGGAATCTTCTTGTAGAGATAGATCTTCACCGGACCGACCCCATACTTGCGAGCCATCAGCTCCCAGGCCTTGTAGCAGAGATTCTTCTCCGGCTCGCATCCGCAGGGAATGCCGTAGCAGAACATCCCCGGCTCATCGGCGAACACCACCTCCAGCACGTCGCTCAACCCCTTGTAGGGCACGAACACAGTGCTGATGTCGTGGTAGCCGTCGTCGCGGCGCCGGAGCACGTTCAGCCCCAGGTTGATCTTCGCGTTCGGAAAGGCAATCATCCGCTATCCGCATTTAGAATAACCGCAGTCCATACATACCAGGCAGCCCTCCTGATAGACCAGGCTGTTGCCGCCGCAGTTCGGGCAGGTCTTGCCGGTCTCGTCGCGGGTACCGTCCGGAATGTACTTCTTCAAGGCGCGCTCCACACCGTTCTTCCAGGTGTTGATCGACTCGCTGTCGAGCGACAGGCCGTGCACCAGGTTCAGGATGTCCACGATCGGCATACCGTTGCGGATGACCCCGGAAATCAGCTTGGCATAGTTCCAGTACTCCTTGTTGAACATATGCGAGATGCCGCCCACCACGTTCGGATAGCCGTAGGCATCCACATAGTGGAAGTCGTAGCGGCTCTTGCCCGTGGCAGGATCCTTCACCTTCACGATCCAGCCGTGCTCGATGGACTGCGGCACGGTGCGCGTCTCCTCGTCGAGGATACCGGTGAAAATCTCGTAGGGCTGGCCCTTGAACATACCCACGAAGGCTATCCACTTCTCGCTGCCGTTGCGGAAGCGTACCACGTCGGCCTCGAGGCTCTCGGGACGCTTGCGGGGCTTGGCAGCCGTGTCTTCCTTCTTCTTCACCTCGATGAGCACGCCGCTGCGGGAGCCCTCGCGGTACACTGTCATACCTTTGCAGCCACACTCCCACGCCGTGCGGTACACCTCGCTGACCATCTCCTCGCTGATGTCCTCAGGAAGGTTCACGGTCACGCTGATGGAATGGTCCACCCACTTCTGGATGGCACCCTGCATACGCACCTTGGCCACCCAGTCGATGTCGCCGGCAGAAGCCTTGTAGTAGGGAGACTGTGCCATCAGCGCATCCAGCTGGTCGGCGTCCATCGCGCGCACCTGCTCCTCAGTGAGACCAGTGCTGACAGCCCAGTCCAGGAACTTGTGGTGGAACACGAAATATTCCTCGAAGCAGTCGCCCACATCGTCGCGGTAGGTCACCTTCACGCCCTTGTCGTTGGGATTGACCTTCTTGCGGCGCTTGTAGAATGCGCGGAACACAGGCTCGATGCCCGAGGTGGTCTGAGTCATCAGGCTGGTTGTGCCTGTCGGGGCGATGGTGAGCATCGACACGTTCCTGCGGCCCACCTTGACCATCTTGTCGTAGAGGGCGGGATCGGCGTTCTTGATGCGGAGTATCATCGGATTGTCCTTCTCCCTTTCGGCATCATAGATGGGGAATGCACCTCGCTCCGAAGCCATCTCCACAGACGAGCGGTATGCCTCCACAGCCAGTGTCTTCTGTACCTTCACCGCAAACTCCATAGCCCTCTCGGTGCCATAGCGCAGGCCTAGGGCGGCGAGCATATCACCCTCTGCGGTGATGCCCAGTCCGGTGCGGCGGCCACCCAGCGATTTCTTGCGGATCTTGCGCCACAGGTCGTACTCAGTCCTCTTGACGCTGTCGTCCTCCGGATCCTTCTCGATCTTGGCCAGGATGGAGTCAATCTTCTCCATCTCGAGGTCGATGAGGTCGTCCATCAGGCGCATCGCCTTGCGGACGTGGTCCTTGAACAGGTCGAAGTCGAAATATGCGTCGGGCTTGAAGGGGTTGACCACGTATGAATAGAGGTTGATGGCGATCAGGCGGCAGGAATCGTAGGGGCACAGCGGAATCTCGCCGCAGGGGTTCGTGCTGACGGTGCGGTAACCCAGATCGGCATAGCAGTCGGCCACGGACTCGCGCAGAACGGTATCCCAGAACAGTACTCCAGGTTCTGCAGACTTCCAGGCGTTGTGGATGATCTTCTTCCACAGCGCTGCGGCGTCGATCTCCTGCTCCACCATAGGATGGGTGGAATTGATGGGGAACTGCTGCACATAGGGCTTGCCGTTGAGGGCTGCGCGCATAAACTCGTCGTCGACCTTCACCGAAACGTTGGCACCGGTGACCTTGCCCTGCTCCATCTTTGCGTCGATGAAACGGGCTGCATCGGGATGCTTTATGGCTATGGTGAGCATCAGCGCACCGCGGCGGCCGTCCTGGGCCACCTCACGGGTGGAGTTGGAATACCTCTCCATAAACGGCACCACGCCTGTAGAAGACAGGGCGCTGTTCAGCACCGGAGTGCCGGTGGGGCGCAGATGCGACAGGTCGTGACCCACACCGCCGCGACGCTTCATCAGCTGCACCTGCTCCTCGTCGATCATCAGGATGCCGCCATAGGAGTCTGCAGGATGGTCGTGGCCTATCACGAAGCAGTTCGACAGCGAAACCACCTGGTTGTTGTTGCCGATGCCGCTCATAGGGCCTCCCTGAGGAATCACATATTTGAAATCCTTCAGGAGTTCGAATATCTTCTGCTTGTCGAGGGGGTTGGGATATTTATTCTCGATACGCGCGAACTCCGATGCGATGCGTTCGTGCATCATATCGGGATTCAACTCGTAGATGTTTCCGTCCGAATCCTTGAGGGCATATTTGCTGACCCATACCGAAGCGGCCAGCTCGTCACCCTTAAAATAGTCCTTCGACGAGGCCAGCGCCTCATCGAAACTGAAAGTTTTCATAATCTGGATTGATATCTGTCTTTAGGCTATGCAAGTTACTCCAGACAGCAGAAGTAATCGCAAAAAAGGAGTTCCTATTTTTCCACAAGAAACTAACACCTGAATCCGGGCCAGGTCTTTTCGGCCTCTGCACGGTCTGTAATCTCGATTTCGCCATCGCTGATGAGATTCGCCGCAGAGAGCGCCATCGCCAGCAGCGGGTCGCCGTGCGAAGCTGCCTTGCCACCGCGGAGCTTGTTGTCGAAGCTGCCCGTGATCTTCATCGTGTCGTCCTCCACCTCTATCAGGGCCCCGAGCCTGCGGAATTCCGTCACGAAGTTGCGCAGCCGTTCGGCCTCCCAGCCGTTGAGGCGTGAGATGCCTGTCAGCTCGCTGGTGCCCTCGCTGCGCAGGGCAAGCATCAGCAGCGGCCCTATCAGGTCGGGGGTCTCCGCCAGGTCGTATTTGAATGCGAAAGTCACGCTGCGCAGGGCTGAGAAATCGCCCCTGTTTACTCCTGCCTTCTCGTCGATGAAGTAGCCCACGTCGCCACCCGCACGGTCTATCACGTCGAGGATCATATTGCCTCCCTGGTCGGTCTCCAGAGGCAGTCTGCGGACCATGCTCTCTCCCACCGTCACGCCCATCACCATCCACAGCGCGGCGCCGGTCCAGTCACCTTCGATGCGCAGCCTTCCCGGATGCATCTCCTGCCTGCCCTTGAACGCCACGAAGATGTCCAGTCCGGAGAAATCCTCGCCGTTGAAGGTGTAGCCGAAGCGCTCCAGGATGTTCATCGTCATCCTTATGTACGGCACACCCACAGCCTTGCGGATTACCACCTTCGAACCCTTCTCCAGCATCGGCAGAACGAAGAGCAGCCCGGTGACGGCACCCGAGCGGCGTGTTCCGTCGATGACGTAGGTGCCGGGAGTCGGACGGCCGCTCACTGTCACGGGCAGCCGGCCCTGGGTGAAACTCATCTGCACACCGTGCCTCAGCAGAGGAGTGCAGGTGCCAGCGAAACGCTTCTTGAGCAGAGTCTTGCCGCCCGTCACCGTCACCGGCTCGCGGCTCAGCGTGGCCAGGGCTATGCATATCTCCGCCACGAGAGTGCTGTCCCCTGCGTCGAGCATATTTCCCTCCACCTTCAGCCCTTCAAAGGCAATGTCCTCCTGCGCGCCTTTCACAGTGATGATGCGGGTCTTCTTGTTGTAATGGGCCTGGGCGCCGAGCTGCCGGGCAACGTTCATCGCCGCCGTCACGTCGAGCGAAAGGTTCACCTGGCGGATGCGGCTCTCACCCTTGCAGAGGGCGGCGGCTATTATGGCCCTCACCGCATAGCTCGATGAGCACGGAGCCTTGACGTCCCCTACCAGCTTCTTGTATTCCTTGTCGAGGATGTCGAACACTGTGGGCTGGCCGTCGGCCACAAGACGGCTCTGGCGCGGCGACACGTAGTACAGGGGGCAGCCCTTGTCCAGAGCCCTCACCCTCGACATCCTGCCGTATGTGCCCATTGCGAACGCCACGAGGCTGTCTGCCGGGAACCAGTCATAGAGTGCCAGCACCGATTCCGCCTCGTCGGGATGGCGGGCCGTCGTGGCGATCTTCACCAGGTCCGCTCCCAGAGCAAAGCAGCGCGAGGCGATCGCCTTCAGTTCGGAAGCCGGCTGCACTCCGTAATAGTTGTGGTAGGATACTATCAGGCCGCAGTGGTAGTTCAGCGCCAGGGTTATCAGCCATTCACGCTCGTTTTCCGGGAACTCGAGGTCGATGTCGATGTATGCAGCCCCTGCCATCACCGCAGCGGACAGCAGACGCACAGCCTTGTCCAGCTCTTCTGCCATCATTTCCTCGTCTTCCTCCTCCGCAAGGCGGTAGGTCGCTATGGAAGGCAGGCCCGCCGTCTGCTTGAAGAAGTCCTTCACCTGGTCGGCGTCGAACTCCAGCAGGTCGAGGCGCAGTTCCACGATGGCCTTCTTCTGCAGGAATTTCCTGTAGGAGACACAATACGCGAAGTCTACGTCCGAAAGACTGTGACAATAGAAGAACATTTCTACAGTGCTGTTTTGGTTCTCAGATGGAGAATGCCAGCGTGCGGAGCTGGTCGATGTCGATGCGCTTGATGCTGACTGAGCCGATCTTTTCGGGGATCACGAAATCCACGGTGCCGTCGGCGTGGCGCTGGTCCTTGCTGATGGCTTCCATCAGCGTGCGGATGTCTATGGTGGTAGCGGTAGGGAGGCCTATCGCGGTGAAGTCGGCCACCAGGGCGTTCGTCACCTTGGGGTTCGTCTTGCCCATCTTCTCACCGATGCGGGCCGCCATTATGATGCCGACGCTCACCGCATTGCCGTGCGATACCGGCACGGGAGAGCATTTCTCGATGGCGTGGGCGAAGGTATGTCCCAGGTTCAGCACCTTACGGGGACCGTGCTCGTGGAAGTCCTTCTCCACTATCTTGCATTTGTATTTCGCGGCGCGCAGGATCAGCGACTCGAGGTCCTCCTTGGTGTCGTAGTCCATCAGATGGTTCTCCTTGAACCAGGCCACGGCCTTCTTGTAGAGGGTGCTGTCGCCGATGATTCCGATCTTGAGCATCTCCGCCGCGCCGCTGAGCATATTCTTCTCGTCAAGGGTGCGCAGGAAGTGCGAGCAGACATATACGAACTCCGGCTTGTTGAACAGGCCGATTATGTTCTTGAAACCCGCATTGTTGATGCCGGTCTTTCCGCCGATGGCCGCATCTACCTGGGCCAGCAGGGTGGTCGGGATCAGGGCGTATTTCACGCCGCGGCGATAGACCGAAGCCACGAAGCAGGTCAGGTCGGTGATGATGCCGCCGCCGATTCCCAGCAGGAAGCAGTCGCGGTCCGCACCCATCTTCATCAGCTGGTCTATCACCGACTGCACCGTGGCGAGGTTCTTCGTCTCCTCGCTGGCGTCGATGAACACCTTCTGGAAGGGGAACAGCGAGCCGTAGAGCTTCTCCACCTGCTTGTCGATGATGATGAACACTTTCTTGTCCTGGAGGATGGAGCGCAACTCTTCGGTGCTGCTGCGGAAATATATCTTGTCGATTACGGACATCTGGCTGCGGGATGCTGGTTATCTCAAAGTTAAGCAATTATTTCCAATTGTCGAGACATTCCGACATCTGCTTGTCGTACTTCAGGCTGACTGCCGGACCGGCCGGATAGAAGTAGTAGCGCACGGCCACTTCGTTCTCCAACAGGGGCAGGATTTCGTCCTTCTTGCTGCGGATCACATCAGCCTTGTCCATCTGCATCTTAGCCTGGAGGGCGTCGATCTCATCCTTGAAGGTGTCGTACATACCGTCCTGCTCCGCAACCCTCTTGAGCTGCTCGATCTGGGCCTGCATTCCACTGCGGTAGTCGAACTCCTGGCTGCAGGCATATTTTACGAAGTCCTCGAAATCGGCGTCGGTGAGACGGAAGCTCTCCACCGGTGCGATGGTCTTGTGCTCGGTGCGGTATTTCACTGCATAGTCGTCGACGATGCCGTTGAGTACCATCGATACGGTCGGACGGCTGTATGAGTGGCTCTCCACCTTGATGTCGGGGGTGATTCCGCCGCCGTCCTTCACGATGCGTCCGTTCTTAGTGCGGAACTCGCTGGTCAGCGAATCGGGGATTGCGCCCACGCTGCCGTCAGCGTTGCGGTGGCTGTAGTCGATGGCCTGCACGCAGCGGCCGCTGGGGGTGTAGTATTTTCCGGTGGTGATTTTCACCGTGCCGTTGTATGCTGTGGGAAGGATGGTCTGGATAAGACCCTTGCCATAGGTCTTGGCACCTGCTATCACGCCGCGGTCAAGGTCCTGGATGGCGCCGGCCACGATTTCCGATGCAGAAGCCGAACCGCTGTCCACAAGTATCATCAGGGGGATGAGGGTGTCCACGGGGGCTTCCTTGGTGAAGTATTCCTGGTTCTGGTTGGGCATACGGCCTTTCGAAGACACTACCATAGTGCCCTGAGGCAGGAAGATTGAAAGTATCTCGATGGCTTCCTCCATCAGTCCGCCGCCGTTGCCTCGAAGGTCGAACACCAGCCTCTTGGCTCCCTGCGCCTTGAGGTCCTTCACGATCTGGCGGATCTCGTCGCTCACGCCCTGTGTGAATCCCGAGGTGATGATATATCCTATAGAGTCGCGGACCATTCCGCTGTACTCCACGTCGCTGCGGTGGATGGTCTCGCGGGTCACCACCACGTCGACAGTGTCGCGGGTGCCGCCCTTGACCACCTTGAAGCGGACATCGGTATTGGGCTGGCCCTTCATCCTGCCGGAGGCCTCTTCTGAGGTCTCGTCAAATACGGGGATGCCGTCGATGGCGATGATGGTGTCGCCCGGCACGAGGCCGGCCTTCGCAATCGGCGATCCGGGATAAGGCTCATTGATCACGACTCCGCCACCCACGCGCTTGCGGATCACGGCTCCCACTCCGCCGTACTTTCCGGTAGTCATCATCTGCACGCTCTCGTCCTGCTCTTCCGGGAAGTACATCGTGTAGGGGTCGATATAGCCGAGCATCGCGTCGATGCCGACCTTCATTATCTTGTCGTACTCCAGGGAGTCGACATAGGTGCGCGTGAGGTTGCGCAATATCGAGTTCTGTATCTCAAGGCTCTGTCCGAGCGTGAAATTCTGCGACTGGGCAAGCGCTGCCACCGAAAGGGTCAGCATAAAGAAAAACGCAGTGATTCTTTTCATTCTGTTCTAACGTCTATTTGTTCTACAAAAGTACTCTTTTTTTCGTTGTGGCCGTGACCTGTCCCGAAATTCCGGGTGTTTTGGGGCCAAGTGCCCAAATTACTGCCATCTGGCCCGAAAATCCCGCCTTTTTCGGGACACCCAGCCCGGGAATCGCCCCCGGCCCCGTATCCCTGCCTTTTTTGGGACGGACCCCCCGGGAATCTCCTCGCGGCCCGAAGGCCCCAGCCATCTCGGGACCCTCCACCCAAAAACCATGCCCCGGCACCGCGTCTTCGCCAGCTCTCCCAGTGGCAGAACTTCGAGAAGTTATCCTAGACAGGCAAAAGGGAGCCCACGGCAGAGCTCCCTGCCTGGCTGGAGATAACTTCTTCTCTCCTGCGGTCAGTTCCCAGCTCCGCCCCGCCACTACGGTTGCCACAGAATGCCTCGAAGTGCGCAGTTAGCCATTCTGTGTCCCGAAAACGCCCGAAATCCCGCAAAACAGTGCCACAGAATGATTCCCGCACCCCACACAGTCATTCTGTGTCCACGAAATGAGTTGGCACACCCAAACCCGACATTCGCATTCCAAAAGCACCCCCTCTCCAAGTGCCTGCAGAAGGGGTGACGAGTCAATGCGGGGGGAAATCCTCCCGCATTCCAAGCCGACCCTCTCCAGAGACCCCTCCAGAGCCCCTCGTCCCAGAATGCGAATGTCGGGTTTGCTCCAGGGAGCCCCGGCTCCGCTCCGCTGCGCTCCGCAAAGTTATCCTCTGCGAAGCGAGGAGGGCCCTCCGCCGAGCCCCCCGCAGCGCCGCCGGGAGATAACTTCCTTTGCACCGTGGTTGCATTAGCACCTCCCACCTGCCGAACATTCGCAGCGCAAAAGCACCTCTTCCATAAAAGCCGCTAGCGCTCCTTGCCATGCGCTGCGACGCCAAATCTCCTCACAACGCATCCCAATGTGCCCCACGAGGCCCGTAGCGCCGCCCCGCCAGGACTGCAAATTTCGGGTTTGCGAAGTTATCCTAGACAGGCAAAAGGGAGCCCATAGGCAGAGCTCCCTGCCTGGCTGGAGATAACTTCTTCTCTCCTGCGGTCAGTTCCCAGCTCCGCGCCGCCACTGCTTGTGCCACAGAATGCCTCGAAGTGCGCATTTAGCCATTCTGTGTCCCGAAAACGCCCGAAATCCCGCAAAACAGTGCCACAGAATGATTCCCGCACCCCTCTCAGTCATTCTGCGTCCACGGAATGAGTTGGCGTACCAAAACCCGACATTCGCATTCGCGAAGCACCCCCTCTACAAGTGCTTGCAGAAAGGGTGACGAGTCAATGCGGGGGGAAATCCTCCCGCATTCCAAGCCGACCCTCTCCAGAGACCCCTCCAGAGCCCCTCGTCCCAGAATGCGAATGTCGGGTTTGCTCCCGAGAGCCCCAGCTCCGCTCCGCTGCGCTCCGCGAAGTTATCCTCGGCGAAGCAAGGAGAGACCGTCCATATCTCCCCGCAGCGCCGCCGGGAGATAACTTCTTCCGCACCAAGCTCCGCAATAACGCCCAAACCAACCACCGGCAAAACGCGCACGCCGTGCTCATTTTTTCAAAACAGATGGCTATCTTTGGGCATTGTAAATTCGATAATCCTGATGACCGACAATAAAAAGACGCTGGTCTTCGCGACCGCCAACCGCAACAAACTCATCGAAGCCGCCGGAGTGCTCGGCGAAGGCTTCAATCTTGAACTTCCTGCGGACTTGGGATATGCAGATGACGTTCCCGAAACGCACTTCACCATAAGGGAAAACGCCATCGAAAAAGCACAGTTCGTGTGGGAAATGTTCGGCAAGGACTGCTTCGCCGACGACACCGGACTCGAGGTCGACGCGCTCGACGGAGCACCTGGCGTCTACTCAGCGAGATATGCAGGCGAACCGAAGGATCCCGTGCAGAACGTCAAGAAACTGCTGCGCGAGCTCGAAGGCGTGCCCTTCGCCGAGCGCACCGCCCGCTTCCGCTGCGTGATAGCGCTGATCGAAAGGGATCCGGAGGGTTGCGAGGGACTTCCGGAAGAGAGTGAAGCGAGGGCCGACGGCGACAGAGGTTTTGCGCTTCCTGACGGCGGCATCCTGCGCGTGTTCGAAGGCACCTGCGAAGGCCACATAGCCCTCGAACCCCAGGGCGAACTGGGCTTCGGCTACGACCCCGTCTTCGTGCCGGAAGGTATGGAGAAGACGATGGCGATGCTCACCCTCGACGAGAAGAACGCCATTTCCCACCGCGGCCGTGCCCTCGACCTGCTCGCCGCCCACCTGGGGCTTGGAAAAGCAGAATCTTCCGAGTCTGCCGAGAAAGGTTCCGTAGAAGGCGAGTAGCCTGAATTTCACGCCTGGAAGGCCGCACAGACTATTGCTTAAAAGGCACAATTGGTAAACAAAGATATGGCAGCGATACAGTCATCCCGCATAATAGTCCTGAACCTCACAAAGTACGGCGACTCGTCGCTGGTGGTGCACTGCATCGACTCGGCGTGCGGACGCTGCAGCTATATGCTCCGCGGCGTCGGCCGCAGCAAGCGCGTGACGATGGGTTCGCTCCACAACCTCGCCATCCTCGACATCGTAAGCGTCGCCAATCCCCGCAGTTCGATGTCCCTCATCAAGGAATACGAGCCGGCCGTCCATCTGTCCTCGCTCCGCAGCGATATGGACAAGAACGCCATCGCGATGTTCATCAGCGAGCTGCTCTACCGCACCATCGTCGGCCAGAACAACGACGAGCGCCTCTTCAGCTGGCTCTGCAGCGCCATCACCCTGCTGGATGCGGCAGGAAAAGACGAAGACATTGCGAAACCATCCGGGACTAACATAGCAAACTTCCATCTGTGGTTCCTGGCAGGATTCTGCACTGTGATGGGCTTCGGCCCCACCCGCGAAGGGCTTTTCGACGGCTGCGACCTGCTGCAGTCCGCGAGATTCGACAACCTGGCCCTGCTGAGGCAGTTCGCCGCAGCGGAATTCCCGGATGCGATGGCCATACCCCTCACAGGAGCACGCCGCCGCGACTTCTGCGAGCGGATGATCCGCTACATCTCCTACCACCTCGGCATCAACCTCAACCTCCGCTCCCTCGACGTACTCCACGAGCTCTACCAGTAGCAACTCATTTTAGTACCACAGATTTTCCGCCCTACTTGGCAGAGTGCTTTGCTGCACGCTTAGCTGCTTTCTTCACGGTGGCCTTCGGAGCAGCCTTCTTGCCTGCAGCCTTCTTCGGGGTGGCTTTCGCGGCTTTTGCGATGGCCTTCTTGCCGGTTGCCTTGCCGGCGGCCTTCGGAGCGGCCTTGGTGGCGGGCTTGCGGGTGACGGCCTTTACCGGGGGCTTCTCGGCCCTATTTTTCCGTGCGCGGGCAGGCTTCTCAGCGGTACTTTCGCCGGCAGTCCTGGCGGCACTTTTCGTGGATGCAGCTTTGCCGGTTGGCGCCACCTCAGCATCAGCCTTCCGGCCATGGCCTGCTGCCACTTTGCCGGAAACGCCCTTGGTTCCAGAACCGCTGCCGCCCTCCGGAACTTCCGGGACGGGACTCTCCGCCTCGAGTTTCTCAAGGAACTCGTAGTCCAGTAGCTTCTGCTCCAGGCTGGCCCTAAGCACGCGTACTCTTACGCGGTCGCCCAGCGTGAAAGTCCGGCGCGAAGCCTTGCCGATGATCATATATTTCTCCTCGTCGAAGGTGTAGTAGTCGTCCATCATCTCGCGGACGGAAATCATACCCTCGATCTTGGTGGGATCGATCTCCACGTAGATGCCCCACTCGGTCACGCCGCTCACCGTACCCTCGAACTCCTGACCCACCTTGTCCTGCATAAACTCGATGAGCTTGTACTTGATGCTGGCCCGCTCGGCGTCGGCAGCTATCTGCTCGCGCTGTGACGACCAGTCGCAGCACTTCTCGAAGTAGTCCTTGTCCTGGCTCTTGCCGCCCGAAGTGTACATCGCCAGCAGGCGGTGCACCATCATATCGGGATAGCGTCGGATGGGTGAAGTGAAATGGGTATAGTACTGGAAGGCCAGACCGTAGTGACCTATGTTGTCGGTGCTGTAGCGTGCACGGGCCATCGAACGCAGGGCCAGAATCTGCAGCGCGCTCTCCTCCGGCCTGCCCTTGGCCTCCTTCAGGAGGTTATTGAGGCTTCGCACGGTCTGTTTCGTATTTTCGGTGGGGCCCATGGTGTGGCCGAAGACCTTGGCGAACGACCGCAGCGAATCGAGCTTCTCGGTGTTGGGCGTCTCGTGGATACGATATACGAAAGTAGGCTGCTTCAACGACGGCAGCTTGCGGGTGACATATTCCGCCACGCCTTTGTTGGCCAGCAGCATGAACTCCTCGATGAGCCAGTTGCTCTCCTTGCTGACCTTCTGCCCTACGGCGATAGGTTTGCCCTCGGCATCGACCGTAACCTTCATCTCCGGCCTCTCGAAGTTCACCGCGCCGTGGTCGAAGCGGTTCTTGCGCAGTATCGTGGCCAGGTCGTTCAGCTTGCCTATCTCCGCGGCCAGAGGGCCTTCGTGAGTCTCGATGATCTGCTGGGCCTGTTCGTAGTCAAAGCGGTAGTCGGAGTTGATGACGGTGCGGCCGTACCACTCGCTGAGCACCTTGGCGTGCTCGTCCAGCTCGAATATTGCCGCATAGCAGAGCTTGTCCTCGTGCGGTCGCAGAGAGCAGAGCTTATTGCTGAGGTTCTCGGGCAGCATCGGCACGGTGCGGTCCACCAGATAGACAGAAGTCGCACGGTTGTAGGCCTCCTTGTCCACAATGTCGCCGGGCTTCACGTAGAATGTGACGTCGGCGATGTGGATGCCCACCTCATAGCGGCCCTCGTCGAGCTGTATGAACGATATGGCGTCGTCGAAGTCCTTGGCGTCGGCAGGGTCTATGGTGAAGGTCGTAACCTTGCGGTAGTCCTTGCGCTTCGCTATCTCGGCGTTGGAGATTGCATCGGATATCTTGTCGGCAGCCTGGCTCACCTCCGGCTCGAAGCGGTATGGCAGTTCGAACTCGGCCAGGATGGCGTGCATTTCAGTGTCGTTCTTGCCGGATTCTCCCAGCACGTCTACGATCTTGCCGATGGGCTCCATACTGTTGCGGGGCCAGTCGGTCACCACCACTGCCACCTTCACTCCGTTGGCAGCCTGGATGCCGCCGATCTCGGGAAGGTCTTTGGGGCTTTCGATGGGTATGCGGATGTCATAGGGCATACGGGCGCTCTCGATGATGGCCCAGGCCTGGTTGCCGCGGACAGTGAGTATGCCGATGTGGGGCCTCCTGCTGCGCTCGATGATCTTCACAACCTCGCCTTCCTGACGGCGGGAGTCGCTCTTCTTCTTTGTGACCACCACCTTCACACGGTCGCCGTTCAGTGCACCGCGAAGCTTGCTCTGCGTCACGAATATGTCGTTGTCGCTGCCTTCCACCACCACGAAGCCGAAGCCGTCGCGGGCAAGGCTCACTACGCCTTCAAGCTCTTCCTGACTCTTGCTGCGGCGCCCCTTGACGCTGATGCGGGGGGCATCCATTTTCCTCTGATGTTCCTTCTGCTGTTTGCGGAGTTTTACTTTCTTCGACATACGCTAAATCCCTATTGTTGGGGATGCAAAACTTAAACGATTTTTCCGTAGATTTGCATCTGATTACTTATAGACAAATATAACTGAAAATATGGACAAAAAAGTATTGTTGATGATTCTTGACGGCTGGGGAGAGGGCAAGCACGACCATAGCAACGCCATCTACACCCAGGGTCAACCTCATATCGACGCACTGCGCGCCAAATATCCTTTCTCACACCTTATGGCCTGCGGCGAAGACGTTGGTCTGCCCGACGGCCAGATGGGCAACTCGGAGGTGGGTCACCTCAACATCGGCGGCGGCCGCATCGTCTACCAGGACCTGGTGAAGATCAACCGCGCCTGCGCTGCCCACAAGCTTCTCGAGAACAAGGAGATCGCTGCAGTATATGACTATGTGAAGAAGAGCGGCAAGGCCCTGCACTTCCTCGGCCTGTGCTCTCACGGCGGCGTGCACAGTTCTCTGAACCATCTCTACGAGTTCCTCGCGGAGGCTGCAAACCAGGGCTTCGAGAAAGTATATGTACACTGCTTTATGGACGGCCGTGACTGCGACCCCCGCAGCGGACTGGGCTTCGTAGAGGAGCTGGAGCAGAAGATGGCCGCCACCACCGGCAAGGTCGCTTCGGTTGTGGGCCGCTACTACGCAATGGACCGCGACAAACGCTGGGAGCGCGTAAAGCAGGGTTATGACCTGCTCGTGAACGGTGTGGGCAAGAAAGTCACTTCCGCCACCGAGGGCATCAAGGAGTCTTACGCCGAAGACGTCACCGACGAGTTCATCAAACCCATCTGCGTTGTCGGCGCTGACGGCAAGCCCGTGGCCACCATCCAGGAAGGCGACGCCGTCATCTTCTACAACTTCCGCAACGACCGCGCACGCGAGATGACCACCGTGCTCACACAGCAGGATATGCCCGAGGCAGGAATGCACACCATTCCCCTCTACTACTGCTGCCTGACTCCCTACGACGACAAGTTCACAGGCCTCCACATCCTCTTCGACAAGGAGAACGTGACCAATACTATCGGCGAAGTGGTTTCTGCCGCCGGCCGCTCTCAGCTGCGTATCGCAGAGACTGAGAAATACGCCCACGTGACCTTCTTCTTCAACGGCGGCCGCGAGGCTCCGTTCGAGAACGAGGACCGCATCCTCATCAACTCCCCGAAGGTGGCTACCTACGACCTCCAGCCCGAGATGAGCGCTCCCGAGGTTGCCGCCGCCTTGATGGACGACCTTAAGACCGAGAAGCACGATATGGTGATCCTCAACTTCGCGAACGGCGATATGGTAGGTCACACCGGAGTATACGATGCCATCTGCAAGGCAGTCGCCACCATCGACGACCTGGTAGGAAAGGTTGTGGACGTGGCCCGTGCTCACGGCTACAGCGTGCTGATCACCGCTGACCACGGCAACGCCGACTACGCTGTGAACCCGGACGGTTCTCCGAATACCGCTCACTCCCTGAATCCCGTGCAGTTCATCGTTGTCGACGACGACGTGAAGAGCGTACGCGACGGCCGACTGGCCGACATCGCCCCGACAATGCTGCGCCTGATGGGCATTCCCCAGCCTGCAGATATGACCGGCGAATGCCTGATTGACTAAACTAACACTTCAACCTTAAACTTTTATATTATGGATTTAACAGCTCTTATCATCACTCTCCTCATCGGAGCAGTTGCAGGCTGGCTCGCCGGCGTTCTTTTCAAAGGCTTCGGCTTTGGTCTGCTTGGTAACATTATCATCGGTCTCATCGGTGGTTTCATCGGTGGCAACATTCTCAACTGGCTTGGTGTATCATTCGGTGGAACTATCATCGGCCAAATTCTCACAGCCTGCGTAGGCGCTGTCCTGCTCCTTTGGATCATCTCACTCTTCAAGAAGAAATAACCGATCCAATCTCTTGAATGAAAAAAGAGGACGACCCGCTCGCCCTCTTTTTTTGTGCCCGGCACCAGGCTGCAGCACTTTGCGTAGTTATCCTCGGATGGCAGCAGGAGCCCCCACCAGAGCTCCTGCTGGCAGACGGGAGATAACTTCTTCCGCACCGCCGCTGAGCCAGTGCTTCCCAGCAGCAGAACTTCACTTCCGCATTTGTGAGCCAATTCACCCACAAGGGCTATTTCTGCCCTTTGCGAATGTCAACTTTTTTCCCAATGCCCTCCTAGCCTCTCCTGACGCCCTTCCTTTTAAAACCCGAAATTCGCATTCGTTGCAGACCAGCCCTGTAGGCTCCTGTAGGGCACATTGAAAGCAAATGCGAGAGGAAATCCTCCCGCATTCTCGAGTTACCCCCTCTGCAGCACCCTGTAGAAGGGGTAGCAACCGAATGCGAATTTCAGGTTGTTCAGAGCATTGTTTTCACTTCATCATAGATAAGTCCACAGACACGTGCGAGTTGTTTCGGAGAAGAGTTGTACCTGGCTTTTAAAGTTCTGGCGAGCTGCAAGCGTTGGGCTGTAGTCAGTGTGCGGATGCTGCCCACGCCAAACAGTTCGTAGCAAACCTCTCCTTTGTGTTGGCGAAGTTCTTGCAGAGGCAGAGAAAGATGTGAGATAGTTCCACCCCGGTCCTCCACATCCCTCTCCTTGCTTACACACATAAAGAAGTTGAAACTTTTGTGCGTTTTGAAAACCTTCTCCACCAGCCTGTAATCAACATAATAACCGGGAAAGATTATTCCATCACAATTATGTTGAACATCGCCGCTAAGCCATTGTGGCGATGACCAATGGCCGGCCGACCTGAAGTACAGCGGGCCGCTTGACCAGGGATAATCATAAGCATTCTGCGGAATACCACCCACCGGGGCATTCTTCACAACATAACAAATGGCTGTCTTCAGATAGCTGTCTGTATCTATGACCTGATGGTTAATGGGCACATTCTTGAACTTATGCCTGTCTTTATGGCGGCGCGATATCGACCAGGAAGTCTTCCGCACATATTCGTGCATAAAAGCATTACACTGATTGAATTCTCCATGCAGGATGAAATGAACGTGGGTGTCCATCAGTGAGAAAGCCAGGATACGGACATCGTACCGCTGCTTCAGCAATGCGACCCGATCCATTCCCTCACGGAAATCCAGTTCGTCGAAAAACATACCGTCGACGGTTGCTCCGTCGGTACTGAAGTGCCAGCAATTCCTGACTCTGATTGTCTGTCCTTTGATGAAAGGGATGTTGAGACCAAGATCAGCCTCAACCGCATAAAGCAAGTTGTCATTTTTCTCCATATCAATAATCCTTCGCCTCTAATGACTACTGGTCACGAAGATAATGAAAAAGCCCTCACTTTGCAGAGCTTTTGCTATTTTTGTATAACTCTACTGAAAACCATAAACTATGAAAAGATATTTCTTCATACTCGCTACTGCAGCGCTGACGGCAATACTCGCACTGGCCTTCACCAGCTGCAAGGACACGGCAAGCGATGCCACCAAGTACAACCGCTATGCGAATCCCTTCGTGGGAGCGGCGGACAACGGCCACTGCAACCCCGGAGCCACGGTGCCCTTCGGCAACATCCAGGTGGGACCGCAGACCGGCAACTTCTCCTGGGCCTACACCTCCGGCTACCAGAACCGCGACCGCAGCATCATCGGCTTCTCGCACAACCGCCTGAGCGGCACCGGCTGCCACGACCTCGGCGACGTGTTCATCATGCCCTTCACGGGGGAATATGCGGCGGAGCCCAGCGCGAGCACAGCCAGCGCAGCCGCAACGCAGTCCGGAGTCCCCGCACGTGACGACTTCACCAGCCCCTTCAGCAAGGACAACGAAAAGGCCGAGCCCGGCTACTATGAAGTGAAACTCGACGCATATGACGTCACCGCAAGGATGTCCGCCACCGAGCACGCAGCCATCCACAGCTACACCTTCGACGGCAGTGACACCCCGCACATCCTGCTCGACTTCCAGAGCGCGATGGTCAGCGGCCAGAACCAGTTCCACACCCACGTCCTCGCTGCAGAGCAGAACTTCGAGAACGACCGCACAATCAGCGGCTGGTGCCGCACATATGTCTGGCTCGACCGCACCTACTACTACGTCATTGAGTTCGACAAGCCCTTCACCAACGCCACCGAGCTGGCCAAGCGTGACCCCCGCGAGAAAGCGCCCCGCTACGTCCTCGACTTCGACCTGAAACAAGGCGAGACCCTCAAGGTCAAAGTCTCCGTCTCTTCAAGATCAATCGAAGGCGCCCGCAACAACATCGCACAGGAAATCCCCGGCTGGGACCTGACCGCCATCCGCAAACAAGCCGCACAGCAGTGGGCGAAATACCTCTCCCTTATCGAGATCGAAGGCACCGACGAGCAGAAAGACGTGTTCTACACCTCGATGTACCACCTCTTCATACATCCGAACAACATAGCCGACGCCGGCGAGAACCCCTACTACTCGACCTTCTCGTTCTGGGACACCTACCGCGCCGCGCATCCGCTCTACACCATACTTACTCCCGAGAAAGTCGACTGGTTCGTGCAGTCGGCACTCGGCCACTACGATAAGCAGGGCTTCCTGCCCATCTGGGCGCTTTGGGGCGGCGACAACTTCTGTATGATCGGCAACCACTGCGTGCCGGTAATCGTGGACGCCTACCTCAAAGGCCACCGCAACTTCGACGTGGAGAAGGCCTACGAAGCCGTGAAGCGCTCCCTCACCGTGGACCACATCAACTCCGACTGGACCGTCCTCGACAAGTACGGCTACCTGCCCTATGACGTCATCGACGTGGAGAGCGTGTCCCGCACCCTGGAATATGCCTACGACGACTACTGCGCAGCCCAGTTCGCAAAGGCCCTGGGCAAGATGGACGACTACGAGTTCTTCCTGAAGCGCAGCGAGAACTACCGCAACGTCTTCGACCCGAGCACAGGCTTTATGCGCCCGAAGGATTCCAAAGGCAACTGGGCCTCTCCCTTCAGCCCCTACGCCCTGGCGCAGGCAGGCAATATGGGCGGCCAGTACACCGAAGGCAACGCCTGGCAGTACACCTGGCACGTGCAGCAGAACTTCGAAGGCCTCGCTGAGCTCTACGGCGGTCACAAGCAGCTGGCCAACAAGCTCGACAGCCTCTTCACCGTCCCGAGCGAAGTTGAGGGAATGGGCGACGTGAGCGACGTTTCCGGCCTCATCGGCCAGTACGCCCAGGGCAACGAGCCGAGCCACCACGTGGTATACTTCTTCACCCTTGCCGACCGCCAGGACCGTACCGCCGAACTGATCCACGAGATTTTCGCCACCCAGTATAAGGATGACGTGGACGGCCTCTGCGGCAACGACGACTGCGGCCAGATGAGCGCCTGGTACATTTTCTCGGCCCTCGGCTTCTACCCCGTGAACCCCTGCGGCGGCGAGTACGTCCTCGGAGCCCCGCAGCTCCCGAAGGCCACAATCAACTTGGCCAATGGCAACAAATTCACCGTCATAGCCGAGAACTACGGCCCCCAGAACATCTATGTCAAGGAAATGTACCTGAACGGCCAGCCCCTCACCGGCAAGACCATCAGCCACGACGACATAATGGCCGGCGGCACCCTGAAATTCGTGATGAGCGCCGAAAAGTAGTATATTTGTACTATGGCATTCGTACATCTCCACGTCCACACGCAGTACTCCATCCTTGATGGCGCGGCCCCTATATCGAAGCTCTTCGAGAAGGCCCACGAGGACGGCCAGACCGCCCTTGCCATCACGGACCACGGCAATATGTACGGCGTGAAGGAGTTCTTCAAATACGCGAAGAAATATCCCGACGTGAAGCCCATCATCGGCTCCGAGATGTACGTCTCCCCCAACGACAACCGCTTCCTCACCGACAACAAGGAGGAGCGCAGCCCCCACCACCTCATCCTGCTGGCCAAGAATATGCAGGGCTACCACAACCTGGTGAAGCTGAGCTCCTACTCCTTCATCGAAGGTTTCTACCAGAAGCCCAAGATCGACCGCGAGCTGCTGCAGAAATACCACGAAGGCCTCATCTGCAGCTCCGCCTGCCTGGCCGGCGAGATTCCGAGGGCCATCTACTCCCGCAACTTCCAGAAGGCCGAGGACACCATCAAGTGGTACAAGAACCTCTTCGGCGACGACTTCTACCTGGAGGTGCAGCGCCACAAGACGGAGGTGCCCGGCGCCGACACGAAGGTCTATATGATGCAGCAGGTGGTGAACGAAGCCATCTTCGAGCTGGCGGCGAAATACGACGTGAAGGTCATCGCCACCAACGACGTGCACTTCGTGCGCAAGGAGGACGGCCCGGCACACGACCGCCTGATCTGCCTCACCTTCAACGACAACTACGACGACCCGGACCGCATCCGCTACACCCAGCAGGAATACCTCAAGACGCAGGAGGAGATGGCAGCCATCTTCGCCGACCACCCGGAGGTATGCGAGAACACGCTGGAAGTGGCCGAGAAGGTGGAGCGCTACGACATCGACTCGCCTGCCATCCTGCCGAAGTTCATCCTGCCGGACGACTTCACCAAGGACATCGACACCTACCTTGCCAAATACAAGGACATCATAGACGTGGGCCTGAGCAACACCTCCGGAGCTCCGCGAGGCGAGGACTTCGCGTGGTCCGTGGCCTACCTCTGCCACCTGACCTACAAGGGCGCCGAGGAGCGCTACGGCAAGGAACTCACCGAGGAGCAGGCAAGCCAGATAGAGTTCGAGCTGAAGACCATCTCCAATATGGGCTTCCCTGACTACTTCCTCATCGTGCAGGACTTCATAGCCGCTGCGCGCAAGGAAGGCACCTGGGTCGGCCCCGGACGAGGCAGCGCAGCCGGAAGCGTGGTGGCCTACTGCCTGCACATCACCAACATCGACCCCCTGAAGTATGACTTGCTGTTCGAGCGCTTCCTGAACCCGGACCGCATCAATATGCCCGATATCGACATCGACTTCGACGACGACGGCCGCGGCAACGTGTTCCGCTACGTCGAGAACAAATACGGCAAGGACCACATATCGCACGTGGCCACCTTCGGCACTATGGCTGCCAAGAGTGCCATCAAGGACGTGGCCCGCATCCACCAGGTGCCCCTGGAGATCAGCGACCGCCTCTCCAAGATCATCCCTTCAAGGCCTTTCGAGGCCAAGGTGCCCGACCCGGACCACGAAGGCAAGATGAAGGAGAAGACTCTGCCCGTCACCCTCCCCAACTGCATACAGTACTACCCCGAGTTCAAGGCGGCCTACGAGGCTGCGGCCAAGAACAACCCGCTGGTGAAGGAGACCATCGACTTCGCTGCGCGGCTGGAGGGCAGCATACGCCAGACCGGAGTGCACGCCTGCGCCACCATCATCGGCCGCTCCAACCTCACCGACTACATCCCGCTCAGCGTGGTGAAGGACAAGGAGACCGGCGAGAATATGCTGGTGAGCCAGTACGAAGGCTCTTTCATCGAGGACGTGGGAATGCTCAAGATGGACTTCCTCGGCCTGTCCACCCTCTCCATCCAGAAGGAGTGCGTCAAGAACATAAAGAAAAGCAAGGGAATAGACCTAGACGTGGAGAAGATTCCCCTCGACGACAAGGCCACCTACGAACTCTTCAGCAACGGCGACACGATAGCCGTGTTCCAGTTCGAAAGCGACGGTATGCGCAAGTACCTCCGCGAGCTCAAGCCCACCAAGTTCGAGGACATCATCGCGATGAACGCCCTCTACCGCCCGGGCCCGATGGACTACATCCCCGACTTCATCGACCGCAAGAACGGCCGCAAGCCCATCGAGTACGACATCCCCGTGATGGAGAAGTACCTCAAGGACACCTACGGCATCACGGTCTACCAGGAGCAGGTGATGCTTCTGAGCCGCCAGCTGGCAGGGTTCACCCGCGGCGAGAGCGACACGCTCCGCAAGGCGATGGGCAAGAAGATCAAGGAGAAGCTGGACCAGCTCAAGCCCAAGTTCATCAAGGGCGGAATCGCCAACGGCTACGACGAGGCCATCCTCAAGAAGATATGGAAGGACTGGGAGAAATTCGCTTCCTACGCCTTCAACAAGTCGCACTCCACCTGCTATGCCTGGGTGGGCTACCAGACCGCCTATCTCAAGACGCACTACCGCGCCGAGTTCATGGCTGCCAATATGAGCCGCAACCTGAACGACATAGAGGAGATCACCAAGCTGATGGACGACTGCCGCAGGGCCAAGATCGCCGTGCTCGGCCCCGACATCAACGAGTCCGACACCACTTTCACAGTGAACAAGAAGGGAGCCATCCGCTTCGGCCTCGGTGGCATCAAGGGCATAGGCCCCAACGCCATCAACACCATCATCTCCATCCGTGAGAAAGGCGGCCCTTTCAAGGACATCTTCGACCTGCTGGAGCGTGTGCCGCTCAATGTCATAAACCGCAAGGGCCTTGAGTGCATGGCCTACGCCGGAGCCTTCGACAGCTTCGGCGATATGACCCGCGCCCAGTTCTTCGTGCCTTCGGAGACAGTCACCGGCGAAACCTACCTCGACGACCTGGTGCGCTACGCCAACAAGTTCCACAACGACGCCATCAACCAGGGCGCAAGCCTCTTCGGCGACGTGGAGGAGCTCAAGCCCGTGCGTCCGGCTTACCCCACCGCCCCCGAGGTCGACGAGCTGGCTCTACTCAAGGAAGAGAAGGAAGTCGTGGGAATGTATCTCAGCGCCCACCCTCTCGACAAGTACAAGTTTGAGATAGAGAACTTCGCCACCGAGAGCATCAGCCACCTGCCCGACATCCAGCTGCGGATGGAGAGCGACGCGCTCATCAAGTCCCAGGGCCGCAGGCTGCCCAAGGACAACGTGCTCGACAAGACCTTCACCGTGGCAGGCCTCGTGACGCAGGCCGCGCGGATGATGACCAAGAACAACCGCCCCTTCGTGAAGTTCGACATCGAGGACTTCACCGGCAGCTACAACGTCGCCCTCTTCGGCAAGGACTTCGAGCGCTGGATGCAGTATGTTCAGGAAGGCCAGACGCTGCTCGTCAAGTTCCGCACCCGCGAGCGCTACCGCGGCAAGAGCGAGAAGGACAGCGGAGAGGTGCGCTACGAGATGGCCATCGAAGAGATGCACCTGCTCTCCAACGTCAAGGACGAGTTCGTCAAGGACTTCATCATCGATATGCCGCTGGAGGCCGTCACCGAAGACTTCACCGAGCATCTCAAGAAGGTCTGCAAGAAGTGCAAGGGCCACGCCCGCCTCTACGTGAACGTGCTCGACCTCGACCTGCGCAACAACGTGGAGTACTTCTCCCGCACCATCAACGTCAGCCCCGAACCCGCCCTGCTGGAGTTCCTGGCATCGCGCAACCTGACTTACAGGGTTAGATAGCTTGATCTTTATTCTTTATAACCTTTCAGGGCTTTGACCACTTTCGGGGATAGCTTGAATACTGCGAACATAGTGGGTACCGACATCAGCGCGAAAGCCATATCCATTATGCTTACGGCCACGTCGAGGGCAATGACGCTGGCCACGAGGATCATCGCCAGATAGAACCAGTCGTAGTAGCGGGCCTTGTCCTTGCCGAAGAGCCATTCGGAGCAGAGGCGGCCGTAGTACGAATAGGAGAACATCGTCGAGAAGGCGAAGAATATCACGGGCACCATCAGCAGATACTTGCCCGCAACGGGAATCAGCGTGTCATAAGACTGCATCGCTATGGCAAGCCCCTTCACTCCTTCCACGTGATAGCAGTCGGCTATCAGGATAGGAATTGCCGTGAGGGTGCAGACCAGACCGGAGTCGATGGCAGGGCCGAGCATCGCTACGAAGCCTTCCCTTACCGGCTCGGCATTGCGCGACGCTCCGTGCATCATCATTGCCGTTCCCACGCCGGCCTCATTCACCAGCATAGCGCGGCGTGCTCCCGTGAGAGCCACTCCCGCCAGAGCACCGAGACCCGCCTTGAGGCTGAAGGCCCCTTCGAAGATCGATGCGAATACGCGCGGCAGTTCCCTCCAATTCATCACTATCACCGCCAGCACCAGCAGGAAGTAGAGCGACACCATTGCCGGCACCACCCTGCTTGCCACCTTGGATATGCGGGTGATGCCTCCCAGCACCACGCTGGCGACGATTGCCGTCATCACCACGCCGATGGCGAAGCGAACCCACACATTGCCTTCAGCACCCGGTATGAACACCGTGGTGAACGCCTCCACGAACTGGTTGGCCTGCATCACCGCCAGGCAGCCTATCAGGCCTGCGCAGGCGAACATCACCGCCAGCGGCCTGTAGCGCTTGCCGAGGCCTTCGGTTATCACATACATCGGACCTCCGCGCACCTCTCCCTTGTCGTTGCGGCCCTTGTACATTATGGTCAGTGTGCCCTCGAAGAATTTCGTGGCCATACCCAGCAGGGCGCTCACCCACATCCAGAATATGGCGCCGGGGCCGCCCACCACCAGTGCTATCGCCACGCCGGCTATGTTGCCCATCCCGACGGTGGCGCTGATGGCGCTCATCAGAGCCTGGAACGAACTGATCTGACCGGCACCCTCGTGGCGCGTGCGCAGCGAGCGCACGGCCGCTCCGATGCGGCGCACCGGCACAGCCTTCGAACGGCAGAACAGGAACAGCCCGCCCCCGATGAGCCACACGAACAGCGGATATCCGCAGATCAGGTTCGACAGATTGATGATGAAGTCCGACATTATTATCTATACCTCTCCTCCACTACCTTCCAATCCACTATCCCCCACAAGGCATTCAGCTGGTCTGCCCTGCGGTTCTGGAAGTCGAGGTAGTAGGCGTGTTCCCATACGTCGAAAGTCAACAGGGGCTTGAGTCCTTTTGTCACGGGGTTGCCGGCACCGGGCTCCTGGGTGATGACTAGGCTGCCGTCTTCTGCGGCGGAGAGCCATACCCATCCTGAGCCGAAGAGGCCGACACCCTTGGCCACGAACTCGGCCTTGAAGGCGTCGAGGCTGCTCCATTGCTTCTCGATCTGGGCGGCAAGGCGGCCTGAGGGAGCAGTCTGTGGCTTGTGCGAGAACTGCTGGAAATACATATTATGGTTGAGGATCTGACCGGCGTTGTTGAACACCGGGCCGGCAGGTGCTTTGCGAACGATATCTTCCAACGGAAGCGATTCATATTCGCTGCCGGGAAGCAGTTTGTTGAGGTTATCGACATAGGCACGCAGGTGCTTGCCGTGGTGGAACTCTAAAGTGTGGGCGCTGATGGCAGGTTCAAGCACATCAGGCGCATAAGGAAGATTTATAAGTTGAAACATAATATTTGTTGTTAATGTCACCTTTGTTGAAACTCTATGATACGACGATCCAATATCCTCCCCTTCTCAAAGTTATGAGCTCGCAGGAGCACATCATTTGGAGTTTCTTCGATCAGACTGTCGAGATACTTGACGACTTCGGCACTTATGCTTTCGGAGGCTGTTTTCCAAAACAGAGTGGGAGTATGGTCTACTGCATAATGGGTAATTCCATCGACGACATATGTAGGATTGTCAATAGTGGTCGGAATACAGGTTTCGATGCCGCCGTTGCGGTCGCAGCTGATGTCGATTATCAATGTATTCCGCCGCATACGCTTGAGGTCATCGCGATAGATGATATGATCCTTGCGAGATGTATCCCATAAGATACCGTTCACGATGACGTCATACCGGTCCAGTTCTTTACGGAACAGCGCTTCTTGCTTGCGTCCATACTGGACTACGCTGGCACCCATATAATTCAAAGTCTTGATGGCACCGCGCGCTATGTTTCCACCCCCTATCACCGCAGCCTTCGTATTGTATGGAAACACTCCGTGGCACATATATGCGTGGAATACGGCGGCTTCGCCGGCTATCTCGTTATTGCGCCAGAAAGAGTGCCTTCCTTCCTCGTACATATCTTCCCAGGCATAGCCGGTCAACCTCCCGGCAACGATCTTGTCTGTGATGTCTCGGTTCTGGACGGCGTGCATCCACCCGAAGATGGTCTGGTCTTTCAGATGCTCAAGATATTCTGCGTCTCCTATCTTGGGGTCGCAGATAATATCCTTGCCAAGGACCTCCTCGCGCGAAGCGACATTCACTCCTGCCGACAGGTAATCTTCATCGCTCAAACCAAGGACCTCACCATACCCCTTTTCTACATAGATATGATCCTTATGCTTGATCGTTCTGATATCAGCCACTGTCAGAGCACGTCTCTTTTCATTTTCCTTGTGAGAAATCGGTAAACCTACTGTTTTCATTTTTCATCATTTCGGCAGCCTGATCAACGATCCGTGCCATTTTTCTGTTTCTGGTAAAAGGTTGGGGTCATAGCCACTGTGCGGGAAGAATGTCATCTCTCCGAAATAAGGATGGTCTCCTTCTGCATACAAATCAACCCTCACATAGGGTAACCCTTTTGAAAGTTTGGAAGAGATGTCGAACATCTCATCCATGCAGGCAGGTTTGGGAAGAGTGAATCCTTCCGGGGCATTTTTGCCACGAACGTTAAGCGGCAACAAATTCCAGTCTCTGTCGAAGAAATAGAATGTAGGACTGCCCGTCGCGCGGCCCGAGCATACCATCACATCCGTCACCTGACCATCGAAACAAGAGAACTTGTAGTCAGGCAAGTCGTTTGTCTCCGGGTCGGGTTCCAGAAAAGTCTCTGCTATGATTCTGTGTGGAACGCTTTTGTATGGCCACTCGCGGCCAAGCAGATAATAGTCACGCTTCAAGCCTTTAGCGAGTTGTTTCTCCGCTTGTTCCCTGTCGAAAGTCGACTTGTCGCGGCAGATGATCACGCATCCGCTGTCGTGGGTGCACTTGATCACAAACTTGTCCGGCAATTTCTCCCAGTCTATATCTTCCACTCTGTCCCACACTCCCAATGTGGGTATTATGTACTTATTACCTATCCGTTCTGCAACAAAATCTTTGGCGGTAGCTTTATCGACCATCCGTGAATATTCAGGTTTGCGGTCATACAACTTGAGCCACTGCAGTTTCTCGCTGAACGTTTGAGGATTCTCCAGGTCCAATTCCTTATTGAAGGCCCTGTAGTAGAAAGTCTTTATGCACAATTTGTCCGGAACCAGACGGGGAAAGTTCCAGCAAAGCTTGTTGATGATGGAATATAAAAACCTTTTCATCGTTCTGCCCTCACCGGGTTGTTAAGGAAATCTTCGTATGCCAGGCGGATGCCGTCTTCGAGTTCTGTCCTGGCGGTCCAGCCCAGGGCTGTGGCTTTGGAAATATCGAGCAGCTTGCGTGGAGTGCCGTTGGGGCGGGTAGTGTCCCACTCGATGCGACCGTTGTAGCCGATGACGCGGGCAACAAGCTCTGTGAGGCCCTTGATGGTAATCTCCTTGCCCGTTCCGGCATTGACCGTCTCGGCGCCGCTGTAGTTGTTCATCAGGAACACGCAGAGATTTGCCAGGTCATCGACATAGAGGAACTCGCGCAGGGGGCTGCCGTCACCCCAACAGGTGACGCTTTCAGCACCTGCCACCTTGGCTTCGTGGAAGCGGCGGATGAGGGCCGGCAGCACGTGGCTGTGCTCAGGATGGTAGTTGTCGTTGGGGCCGTAGAGGTTGGTGGGCATCACGCTGATGTAGTCTGCGCCATACTGGCGGCGGAGATATTCGCAATATTTCAGACCGCTGATCTTGGCCAGGGCATAGGCCTCGTTGGTCGGTTCGAGGGCCGAGGTAAGCAGGCAGCTCTCAGGCATAGGCTGGGGAGCCAGCTTGGGATAGATGCAGCTGCTGCCGAGGAACTCCAACTTGCGGCAGCCATTCTGCCAGGCAGCGTGGATCACATTCATCTCCATCACCATATTCTGGTACATAAAGTCGGCAGGGGCGCTGTTGTTGGCCACAATGCCGCCGACCTTGGCAGCTGCGAGGAACACATATTCCGGACGCTCGGCTGCGAAGAACTCTTCCACTTCGGCCTGGCGGGTGAGGTCTAGCTCGGCGTGGGTGCGGGTTATTATGTTGTCGTAGCCCTGCCGCTGCAGTTCACGCACGATGGCGCTTCCCACCATTCCGCGGTGGCCTGCCACATATATCTTGCTGTGTTTTTCCATAGTCTTGTTACTGTTCTGGATACCATCCTTTGGCCCGGAGCTGCTTGATATAGGTCCACGGCCTGTCGGGGAAATATCCGTTCAGGAGCCTTTCACGCTCCTGCATATACCAGTGGTCGACGTCGAAGCGCTGCCCGCGGCTGTTGTAAGGATGCACGGTGGCGCGGTAGTCACCCCAGCGGGCGGCTTCGCAGTAGAGCGCCAGGTCGATCGAGTGGTAGAGGCTGTCCCAGATTGCGACGGTTCTTTCGGCGGTAAGTATGCCTCCAGGCTTACTCAACTCCATCACACGATCCTCAAAGCGCTGCTTGAACTCGGGGTTCTTCATCAAGCGCGAGAAGATGCCGGTGGGCTTGCCTTTGTTGTTCTGGTCGAGGACGCTGTCGTCGATGTTGACGAAGATGCCTTCGGAGTCCCATACGAGGAAACTGAAGCCATCGGAAGTCTTGCTGTCGCGGATGGCGAACCAGTTGTGGTAGTCCCAGTCGGTGTTGCCGCCGTACTGGTTGAGGATCATAAAATCGATGAACTCGTCGACGTCGAGCAGGCTCTGAATGCGCTCGAAGGATTCCTTTCCGGTGAGGGCGGCGAGCTCGGCATAGGCCGCATAGCTGCCGGAAGAAGCAACCACGGCGTTGCCTTGCTCCTCGTCGACCTTGAGCACGTCGTAGTCGGTGGTCTCTCCGCCGAAATGGGTCTTGCAGTATTCTTCGTCTATCCTCTCAGAGAGGCAGTAGATGCCCCAGTACATTCCGTTGAGGAAGACGTGGACGTGGCGGCCTGCGCTGGCGGGCATCCCGAGGCTTGCGCTGGCGCTGCGGGCCCACATATCGCGCACATACTGAGCACTGCGGCGGTTGCTCTCGACCCAGTGCTGCCAGGAGTTGCCGAAGAAGGTGCGCAGGATGAGAGTGTTGTATTCATCAGGACCGTCAGAGCCGAAGACCGGGGCGTGGAGTTTCGTGGGACCGTATTTGTCCTCGAACTTGAGGCGGAAGGCGTGCTTGGGGTTTTTCTCGGCAAGGCGCGAATGCCCGCCGTGAATCCTGATGCCGCAGTCTATGGTCACATCGAGGCTGCCGCCATCGAAGATCTCGCAGGATACAGGCCTCTCCCAGCCACGGCCGGTGCCGTCTCCCACGGGTGCGCCGGTATGGATGTAGATGCCTCCGGTGTTGGGATCGGTGGAGTCATTGAAGAGGTTGCCTTTGTCGGTGACTATCGAGACGATGGGTATCTGCCTGAGGCCTTCTTTCATCTTGGCGCGTAGCTCTGGGTCGGAAGTCATAGCACGGTCCATAACATAGTCGGCTTTGGCTCGGCCTTCGATGTCGCTGTAAGGGCCCCATTCGGTGGGGTAGTCTTTCGGGGCGGTGGTGAAGTCGAGGATGTCGTCGGCGAAGAGGTAGCTGGCTGTCGTTACTCGCGATGGTAAGTTCTTGCCGGTCACCTCAACGGCGCGTATGATGGTCGTATGGTTTACGGATATAGGCCCGGTATACTTGGTGCTCTTGGGAGTTGGAATGCTTCCGTCCAATGTGTAGTAGACTGCCCCGCCATCTTGCGAAGCAATCGTCAGTTCAAACGGATCCTCCATCAAACCGTGCTCCCTATTGAACTTCGGACCTTCACCACGAATCGGCTGATCTATTGCTATATGATCACTTTGGCAAGATGATAAAAGAAGCAAAAACATTGCTAGCAACACAGAAGGAACAGAGGGCCTCAGGGGGTTCCGTTCGCTTCGCGAACTCCAATCCCTCCCATTGCCTGCTTCGTCATGCTTCGCATAACTCGCATTCAAAGGGTCCCTCCCGCTCTGCATGCCGCGGGTGGCCAGCCCCCATTCAACCCTCTTTCCTTCTGTGCTGCTATTTTGCATTCCTTACTTCCTGCAAGTCGTGTTGTACCATAATGCGGACGAGGTCCTCGAAGCTGGTTTTCTGGGGGTTCCAGCCGAGCTCGCAGCGAGCCTTGGTAGGGTCGCCGAGCAGTTGCTCGACTTCTGCTGGGCGGAAATACTTCGGATCGACCTCGACGACCACGCGGTCGGTGGCCACGTCGATGCCTTTCTCGTCTACACCTTCGCCTTCCCAGTGAAGTGCGATGCCGGCTTCCTTGAAAGCCAGGGTGCAGAACTCTCGGACGCTATGGTTCTCGCCGGTAGCAATCACGAAGTCGTCGGGACTGTCCTGCTGCAGTATGAGCCACATACACTCCACATAGTCGCGGGCATAGCCCCAGTCACGGAGCGCATCGAGGTTGCCAAGGTAGAGTTTGTCCTGCAAACCCTGCGCAATGCGCGCGGCTGCCAGCGTGATCTTGCGTGTGACGAATGTCTCGCCACGGCGCTCGCTCTCGTGGTTGAAGAGGATGCCGTTGCAGCAGAACATCCCGTAACTCTCGCGGTAGTTCTTCATTATCCAGAATCCGTAGAGCTTGGCCACGCCATAAGGGCTGCGGGGATAGAACGGAGTCGTCTCGGTCTGGGGAATCTCCTGCACCTTGCCGAAGAGCTCCGAAGTCGAAGCCTGGTAGATGCGGCAAGTGTCGGCCAGACCAGCAATTCGCACTGCCTCCAGCAGGCGCAACGTACCCATAGCGTCGGCCTCTGCAGTGAACTCCGGCACATCGAAGCTCACCTTCACGTGGCTTTGCGCAGCAAGGTTGTAGATCTCGTCGGGGCGAACCTCGCTGATGATGCGTATGAGGCTCGAACTGTCCGTCATATCGCCCCAGTGAAGGTTCACCGAGCGGGGTTGCTTCATATCGCGTACCCACTCGTTGAGATAGAGATGCTCGATGCGGCCGGTGTTGAACGAGCTGCTGCGGCGCAGCACGCCGTGCACCTCATAGCCCTTTTCGATGAGAAATTCCGCCAGGAACGAACCGTCCTGGCCGGTGATTCCAGTGATGAGTGCTTTCTTCATTCTATGCTTTTTTAGCGATATAAAAATAGCTAAATATCAGTGTTTATCAAAGAAGTGTGGGATGGAAGTGGGCGTAGATGGTCTCGGCCTGCTTCTTGCCGACTGCGGCGGTGAGTTCTTCCAGGCTGGCTTTCTTCACTCGGGCCACGCTGCGGAAGCGGCGGATGAGCTTGGCTTCGGTGGCCTCGCCCACACCTTCGATCTCGAGCAGTTCGCTGCGGATCTGTCCCTTGCTGCGCAGGCTGCGGTGGAAGGTGATGCCGAAGCGGTGCGCCTCGTCGCGGATGTGCATCATCACTTTCAGCGAGCTGGAATTGCGGTCGAGGAAGAGGGGGTGCGGATCGTTCGGCACGATGATCTCCTCGAGGCGCTTTGCCAGGCCTACGATCCTGATCTTGTCATCGATACCCAGTTCCTGCAGGGCTTCCAGGGCGCTGTGCAGCTGTCCCTTGCCGCCGTCGACCACTATCAGGTCGGGCAGTTCCTCGCCCTCGGCCATCATACGCGAGTAGCGGCGGTTAAGCACTTCCTTCATCGAGGCGAAGTCGTTGGCCCCGACCACGGTCTTGATCTTGAAGTGGCGGTATTCCTTCTTGCTGGGCTTGCAGTCACGGAACACCACGCAACTGGCCACGGGGTTCGTGCCCTGGATGTTGGAGTTGTCGAAGCACTCCATATGGCGCGGGGGCTTGTCGAGATTGAGGTCCTTCTGCAGCACGGCCACCAGTTTCTGTTGATGCTCCTCGGGGTGCAGGTGCTCCTCCTGCTTGAAGCGGTCGGCCTTCATTGCTGCGGCGTTGCGGCGGCTGAGCTCCAGTAGGGCCGCCTTGTCGCCCTTCAGCGGAATGTGGACGTTGTGGCCTTCGAAGTTGCCCTCGGGAGGGAAAGGCACCACGACTTCCTTCGACAGTTCGCCGAAGCGGCTGATCATCTCAGCCATAAACAGGCCCAGCAGGCGCTCCTGGCTCTCTTCGATGCGGCTGCGCAGCTCCATATTGAACGACTGCACGATGCATCCACCCTTGACGCGCATAAAGTTGCAGTAGGCGTCGCCGGCTTCCTCCACCATCGAGAAGACGTCCACGTCATCGATGGAGGCGCTCACCACCAGGCTCTTGGCATAGTGGCGCTCGAGCATCTGGATGCGCTCCTTGTATATGTTGGCTTCTTCGAAGCGCAGTTCGGCGGCGGCCTGTGCCATGGCAGCCTTGTTGTCGCGTATGATCTGGGCCACTCCGCCTTTCAGGATCGCCGTTATGGCGTCGATCTGCTCATTGTATGCCTCTTCGGAAATCTGCCCCACGCAGGGTGCGGAGCATTTGCCGAGGTGGGCGTTGAGGCATTTCTTGAACTTGCCGTCGGTGATGGCTTCGGGGGTGAGGGCCAGCTTGCAGTCGCGCAGCTGGTAGAGATTGCCGAAGAGCTCGATGAGCGAGTGGGCGTATGTGGCGGAGCTGTAGGGGCCGAAGTAGCGGGAGCCGTCCTTAACGAATCTTCTGGTGAGGAAGACACGGGGGAAGTGCTCGTTGCGGATGCAGATCCAAGGATAGGTCTTACCGTCCTTGAGGAGGATGTTGTAGCGGGGCTGGAGTTCCTTGATGAGGTTGTTCTCGAGCAGGAAGGCGTCTTCTTCGGAAGCAACGACTGTGTGCATCAGGTCGGCGATGTACCTCACCATCGCGCGGGTCTTGCGGTCGAGAGACTCGGGCGGGCGGAAATACTGCGACACGCGGCGCTTGAGGTCTTTGGCCTTGCCCACGTAGATGACTGTGCCTTCGTCGTTCAGGAACCGGTAGACTCCTGGCGAATGCGGCAGGTATTCAACTTTCTCGCGTACTTCCATATCTGAAGACGACCGTGCTTTGGCGCTCTGTTTGTTGCTGTTCGGACCGACGCTTCGCGTCTCCTTCCCACGCTGCGCGTGGGCCCCTCCCTCTATCGGCCGAGGGTGGCCAGGGTCCTCACTGCAACCAAACACCCGCGCCTTAGGCGCACGGTCTACTTCTACAAATGTAGGGATTTTCGCAATAATTCTTACTTTTGTGATTTGCACATATGCGCGCGTATGAAGAGAAGGCTTCTGAACATAGCGAGAATCGCGGCGGCGATGGTGTTGCTGACGGCATTGTTTCCTTGCCGGCAGGCGTATGCGCAGTACTACACCATCGGCTCCGACCCTGCGTTCGTCCAGTGGAACAGGATGAAGTCAGAGCACTTCAGCATAGTCTATCCCAACTATATGGACTCCCTGGCGCGCGTCTATCTCTTCAACTTCGAGAAGAACCGCAAGCTCTCCGACGAGGGTATGGGTGTCGAGATGGTCAACATCCCCCTCGTGCTGCACCCCTACACTTCAGTCAGCAACGCCACCGTGGTGTGGGCCCCCAAGCGCGTCGACATCCTCTCCACCCCTGAGTTCAAGGGCGGCTACGCACAGCCGTGGGAGCAGCAGCTCTCGCTCCACGAAGCCCGCCACATCGACCAGATGACCCACTACACCAAGGGCTTCTTCAAGTTCCTGTCGTACCTGATGGGCGAGCAGAGTTCCGGCCTCGGAGTGGGTATGTACCCTTCCGGCTGGTTCCTCGAGGGCGACGCCGTGCACAACGAGACAAACTTCAGCAACGTCGGCCGTGGCCGCGACCCCAACTTCCTGATGGACATCAAGGCCTCCATAATGGAGGGCGAGAACCGCAGCTACGACAACTGGCGCTACGGCTCGTACCGCAACTACGCCCCCAACAAGTACACCCTGGGCTATCTGATGCACTCCACGGCGATGTACTACAGCGACAACTACTACTATCCCGGGGAGATCCTCAATGCCTGGACCCACGAAGTCGCCAACCTCGGCATCTACAACGTGGCGTTTATGCGCTACTCCAAAAACACCGCCCGCAAGCACTTCCGTTCCGGCGTGAAGCTGTTCCGCGAGTACTTCACCCAGGACCTCGCCCAGCGCGGAGAGACCAACTATATGGAGTGGCTGAGTAACAACCCCAACAAATACTACACGACATACCACTCTCCCGTGATGCTTGGCGACGGCAACGTCTATGCAGTCAAGGCCGGCTATGAGAACGTCAGCCAGCTGATCAGCATCGACCCCGAGGGCAACGAGCACTTCATCCGCCCCTTCGCCTCCGAAGGCCGCGTCAGCCAGGTGAAGCCTTCTTCCGACCACAGCCTGATGTGGAGCGAAATCATCCCCGACGAGCGCTGGGAACTCGAGGACCACTCCATCATCCGGGAGTATGACATCAACACCCGCAAGGTGCGCAACATCACCCACGGCACGCGCTACTACAACCCGGCCTTCACCTTCGCCGGAAACCTCATCTCCGTCACCGAATATCCCCTGCAGGGCAGCTCCAACCTGGTGCTCATCGACCGGACTTCGGGAGAACGGGTGGCTACTGTCCGCGCAGCGAAGGACGGCCAGATAAAGCACACGATATGGGTGGGCGACAGGATGTACGCCGGCATAGTGACCAATGACGGCTGGGGACTGTACTCCATCCTTCTGCAGGACATCTCGATGGGCCTCGGACAGTCAGCCTGGCGCTGTGAGATCCCCGACCAGACCCGCACCATCCTCAACCTCAACAACTACGGCAGCGACATAGTGTTCCAAACAGACCTGGACGGAGTGACCAACCTCTACAGCTACTCTCCCTACACAGGAGTCCTCACGAAACTGACCAATGTGCCCTACGGCGCCTTCTCTCCCTACTATGACGACGAGAAGAGGATGCTCTACTATACATACTACGACAACAAGGGTTACCATCCCGTTCGCACCCCGCAGGATTCGCTGGTGAACACCCAGGCCAGCTGGGACGAGCCCTACAAGTTCTATTTCGCAGAGCACTTCGCCGAGATGGCCAATGCCCGCGTGCAGCCGATGGGCGAAGAAGAGCAGGCAGCGCTGCGCGACTCGATAGAGGCCATCCAGCCCAGGCATTTCAGCAAGGCCGCCGACCTCTTCCACATCCACTCGTGGGCTCCGCTCTACTTCAGCGTGAACCGCATAATGGACCGCAGCTACGAGCACTACTACCAGCTCGCCGCTCCCGGAGCCACCATCCTGATGCAGAACCTGCTCGGCACCGCCGAGACGCAGCTGGGCTACTCATTCCACCACGGCTTCCACGCCGGCCACGCCCATTTCGTATATAACGGCCTCTACCCCGCCTTCGAGCTGGCAGTCGACTACAACGACCGCAACAAGAACATCATCCGCGTGATGGACGTCGACAACGCCCGCGTGTCGTTCGTCGACACCACTTCCAGGTCGGCCCTCGAGATCGCATCAAAGATGTACATTCCCATCAACCTCAGTCGCGGCGGCATCAACAGCGGTCTCATTCCCGAAGTAGCCTTCAACTTCACCAACGACGTCATAGAATACGAAGGACAGAAAGCCCACTACAACTGGGACCTGCAGTACGGCCTGCGCTGGTACCGTATGCTCCCGCAGACCAAGACCGCCCTTATGCCGAGGCTCGGAATAGGCCTGGAACTGCGCGGAGCCTATGCCAAAGGCAACCTCAACAACAACGGAATGCTGGGTTATATGCACGGCTACGGCTACCTGCCCGGCATCACCAAGCAGCAGGGCTTCAAGATCGACGCCGAATACCAGTACCAGACCGGCAACGGCAACAACGGCTCCATCACCAACCTGGCAAAGATGCCGAGGGGCTACCAGTCATATATCCTGCGCGACTACGCCAAGGTGTCGGTGGACTACGCCCTGCCCATCTATATCGGCGACTTCCAGCCCACCACGCTGTTCTACCTGATGAGGGTGAACCTCATCCCCTTCATCGACTGCGCCATCGACAATCTCCGCGGCCCGAACAAAGTGCATCTGTGGTCATACGGAACGTCGGCCACCCTGCAGGGACACTTCCTGCGCATCGGCGCCGAGCTGCAGCTGGGTGTACGCTGGGCACACTATTTGGATATACCTACGCACACCTGGCAAGACAATTTCCAGTTCATTACATCGTACTCACTTTAAACTGTTTCGAAAATGGCAAAGAAACATCTGCTCGGTCCGTTCGACTGGTTCCTGCTCATAGGAATCGTGGCCTGCAACGTCGTCAACTCAATCGCTACGAACAGCTTCGACATCATCGGCACGATATCGTCGATTGCCGGCATAGTCTGCGTGGTGCTCTGCGTCAACGGCAGCATCACCAACTACCTGTTCGGCCTGATCAACGTGACGCTCTACGCATACATCTGCTACAAGTCGCAGCTGTGGGGTGCCGCCGCGCTGAACGGCCTGTACTACACTCCGATGCAGTTCATAGGCTTCTTCCAGTGGCGCAAGAGGCTGCAGAGCGGCCAGAGCACGATCGTGGTACCGCGCAAGATGGGCACAAAAGGCCGCATATGGACTACTGTGATCTGTGCTGCATTGATTGTCGTATGCTCGCTGATACTGATGAAGTTCGGCGACGCCAAGCCGTGGCAGGACGGTGCCAGCACAATGCTCTGCGTAGTCGCAATGGTGCTGATGGTGAAAGCCTATATGGAGCAGTGGGTTCCCTGGAACCTCTCAAACGCGCTGTTCCTGGCTATGTGGGTGGCCCTGTTCGTGAAGGGCGAGCCGCACTCAGGCCCGATGGTGATTATGTGGGCCTTCTACCTCATCAATTCCATCAGAGGATGGATTGAATGGAAGAAGATGGTGGACAAGCAGGAAGCTGAGGCTGCTGCATCAGAGGTGGCTGCCGAGTAGCAGCTAGCGGGCTGCGGCCAGGGCTGAGTTCAGATACTGCATCAGAATCACAGGGTCCACGTCCTTGAAGACCACGTTCTTGTTTTCATCCAACACATAGAGTGAAGGGATGGCGCGCAGGTTGTAGAGACCGCCTGCGACGTCCAGGTCTCCGTTATAGCCGTTGTACCAGTTCTTCGGATAAACCGGGGCGTAGCTGCGCCATTCGTCCAGGTCGGCGTCGGGATAGACGTTGACTATCGCCAGCTTGCCTTTTGCGATGAGGTCGTCCAGGCCCTGCATAGCGCGGAGCTGGTCGATGACGGCCTTGCAGTTCTCGCAGCCGGGGTTGGAGAAGAGCATCACGATGATGTCGGCCTTGACGTCATAAAGGCGGATGGTGCGGCCGTTCAGTTGGGTGAAGGCGAAGTCCGCGGCCGGGGTGCCGAGGCGGTTCAGCTTGAGGCGGGTCAGCAGCGCGGCGGCGTCAGCCTTCTCCTCGTCGGTGGTGAATTGCGACGCTACCTTGGCTTCTTCCACCGGGATGTACATCTCCTCGTTGCGGATGATTGACTGCGGGTCGTAGAGCATCGCGTCGCATATCGACAGCACTGACTCCCACACCTTGCCGTCGGGATTGGCGGCTTCCATCTTCTCGGCTTCCTGCAGGAGATACTTCTGCGCGGCGAGGCCCTTATTGATATCGGCCGACAGGAGCAGGGTGGCATAGTTGACGAAGGCCTCCTGGAAGGCTTCCTTCGTGACTCCGCCTATCAGGGAAGTGTCTTTCGAGAAGACTCTGTCCTCGGCGAAGAAGGGCTGCCAGAAGTGCTCTACCATATAGTTCTGGACATTGCCGCTTGCGGCCACCATACTGGGGACGTTGGGCATCGGGAAGGGTTTCGGGCCGGGATCCTTTTCCTTGCAGGAAGGCGCCAGGGCCAGGATCAGGGCTATTGCGAGGATGTGGCGGAATCTCATTAATCGGTGGTTTTAGACCAAATATAAATAATTTGCTATATTTGCAGCGAATTTTAACGCACAAAACAATTTAGACAATGAAGAAATTCTTTATCGCAATCGCTGTAATGTTCCTTTCATTCACAGCAGTTCAGGCTCAGCCTTACAATGCAGCTATCGGTCTTGAAGGTGGTTTCGGCGGCCTTGGTCTTACCTACAAACAGTTCACTGGCCCCAACAACTTTATCGACTATAAAGCAGATCTTGACATTTTCCACGAGAATCTGAACCTCTTCGTTTCAGGTACTTTCGATTGGAACGTTCCGATCTCTGGCGGTTTCCAGTTCTTCTATGGCCTTGGTGCTGCAGCTGGTGCTTGGTTTGGTGACTATACTGCTCTCAGACTTGGCGTTTTCGGCAACATCGGTTTTGAGTATGCATTCAGCGCTATTCCTTTCGCACTTTCTATCGACTGGAACCCTGGATACTATGCAACCATTCACGATGGTATCACCGGTGGTTTCGGTTGGAACCAGAACGTAGCTTGCGTTGGTCTGAAGTTCACCTTCTAATTATAGACGCACTACTCTCAAAAGAGGCTGGCCATTGCGGTCAGCCTTTTTTTGTGCCCGGGCTGCGCGTTGCCTCCCGTAACAGACTGTTTTGAAGGCGACACTACCGCCCTCGGTAGTAAAGAGGGGGGCACCGATTGAATGCGAGTTCTGCGCAGCAGGACGAAGCAGGCAATTGGGGGGTCGGAGTGAGCGTCAGCGAACGGAGGTCGCCGCAAAACAAGTCTGTACAGGGAGGCACAAACCCGAAATTCGCAGTCCATACGGAGTGGCGCTGTGGGCATCGTGGGGCACATTGGAATGCGGTGTGAGGAGATTTGGCGTCGCAGCGCATGGCAAGGGTCGCTAGCGGCTTTGTGGAAGAGGTGCTTTTGCTCTGTGAATGTTTGGCAGGTAGGAGGCGATAATGCAACCGCAGTGCAAAGGCAGTTATCTCCCGGCAGCGCTGCGGGGGGCTCGGTGAAAGGCCCTCCTCGCTCTGCCGAGGATAACTTCGCGGAGCGCAGCAGCCAGGGGCGTGGGAAAGCGGCGTAAAGGGCGCTTGAGCGAGGGCGAGAAAGCGGATGAGCGGAGTGAGCCGCCCGGGAGCGACGATGTCTGAGCCACGTTCGGCGCAGATTGAGGTGGAGGCCGACTGGGCTGCGTTAGCAGACACAGTCAGACGACAACGAAAGATGCAGACGATAAGGGCGAGTTCGTCGCGACAGGCGAACGCAGCGAAAGACGCCGCCCGAGCGTGTCTGCGCCCTCCGAGCCGCTTGTCCAAGCGCCCGAAGGCTGCTTTTCGCCAAAGTGCGTCAGGGAGATGTGGCTCAGATTGCATACAGAGGCAGTGAGCACAACGCACCCCCCTTAGAAAGGCCCGTGCGCTTCGGCTATAGGCTCTGGAAGCTCCTGTAGAAGGGGTAGGCGCAACGCACTTTGGCAGAAAGCGCTGGAATGACGATGCCACCAAGGTTGGCGGCAGCCATTGATGTGGCGGCGCGATGCCTCCCGCAACAGACTGTTTTGAAGGCGACACTACCGCCCTCGGAAGTAAAGAGGGGGGCACCGATTGAATGCGAGTTCTGCGTAGCAGGACGAAGCAGGCAATTGGGGGGGTCGGAGTGAGCGTCAGCGAACGGAGGTCGCCGCAAAACAAGTCTGTGCAAGGGAGGCTGGAGCAGGCGCGCTGGCACAAAAAAACAGGCTGGCGGGAAGCGTCAGCCTGTTTCTCAGATGTGTGCCACGGATGGATTACATCATCGGGCCCTGCATCGGGGGAGTCGGCGGAACCGGCTCGGGAATGTCGGCAATCACGCACTCAGTGGTGAGGAACATACCGGCAACTGAAGCCGCATTCTGGAGAGCGATACGAGCCACCTTGGTAGGATCGATGACGCCAGCCTCGTAGAGATTCTCATACTTGTCAGTGCGGGCATTGTAACCGAAGTCACCCTTGCCTTCCCTGATCTTCTGGACAACCACGCTGCCCTCAACACCAGCATTCTCAACGATAGTGCGGAGCGGAGCCTCGATGGCACGGGCAACGATGTTGATACCGGTCTGCTCGTCCTCGTTGTCACCTTTGAGCTTCTTGAGAGCCTCGGTAGCACGGATGTAAGCAACACCACCGCCAGGAACGATACCTTCCTCGACAGCAGCACGGGTAGCGCTAAGAGCATCCTCAACGCGGTCCTTCTTCTCCTTCATCTCAATCTCGCTGGCTGCACCTACATAGAGCACTGCAACACCACCGGCCAACTTGCCAAGACGCTCCTGGAGCTTCTCGCGGTCGTAGTCGCTGGTAGTGGTCTCGATCTGCTTGCGGATGGAAACAACACGGTTGTGAATTTCTTCCTTGTCGCCGCAGCCGTTCACGATAGTAGTGTTGTCCTTGGTGATGACAACCTTCTCGGCCTGGCCGAGCATATCCATAGTGGCGTTCTCGAGAGTGAAACCACGCTCCTCAGAGATAACCTTGCCGCCAGTCAGGATAGCGATGTCTTCCATAATGGCCTTGCGGCGGTCGCCGAAGCCCGGAGACTTAACGGCAGCAACCTTGATGGTGCCGCGGATCTTGTTCACAACGAGAGTGGTCAGCGCTTCGCCGTCAACATCCTCAGCGATGATGAACAGGCTCTTGCCTTCACGGGCGATGGGCTCGAGGATAGGCATAAGATCCTTCATCGTAGAGATCTTCTTCTCAGAAAGCAGGATGTAAGGATTGTCGAGGACAGCCTCCATCTTGTCAGGCTCAGTCATAAAGTATGCTGAGATGTAACCGCGGTCGAACTGCATACCTTCGACCACCTTAACCTCGGTAGTAGTACCCTTGGCCTCTTCGACAGTGATCACACCGTCGTTCTGGACTTTCTCCATAGCCTCGGCGATCAGCTTGCCGATGTAGTTGTCGTTGTTGGCAGAGATGGTGCCGACCTGCTCGATCTTAGAGTAGTCGTGGCCCACGGTCTGGCTCTGCTTCTTGAGGTTCTCGACAACAGCCTCGACAGCCTTGTCGATACCGCGTTTGAGGTCCATCGGGTTGGCACCTGCAGTTACGTTCTTCAGACCTACGTCAAGGATAGCCTGTGCAAGAACGGTAGCGGTAGTAGTACCGTCACCGGCCTGGTCGTTGGTCTTAGCTGCAACTTCCTTAACCATCTGGGCGCCCATATTCTGGAAACGGTCCTCCAGCTCAACTTCCTTGGCAACGGTCACGCCGTCCTTGGTAACCTGGGGAGCGCCATATTTCTTGTCGATGACAACATTGCGGCCTTTGGGACCGAGGGTCACCTTCACCGCATTCGCCAGTTCGTCTGCACCTTCCTTCATCAGGTTGCGTGCATCGATGTCAAATTTGATCTCTTTTGCCATATTGTTTTACGATTTTAAAAATTAACAAACGATTGCAACGACGTCGCTCTGACGCATAATCAGATAGCTCTTGCCGTCAGCTGAGATTTCAGTGCCAGCGTACTTGCCGTAAAGAACGGTGTCACCAACCTTGAGCTCCATCGGCTCATCCTTGGTTCCGTTGCCCACTGCAACGACTGTTCCTTCCTGGGGTTTCTCTTTTGCGGTGTCAGGGATGTACAATCCGCTCGCTGTCTTGGTCATCGCTTCTTTGGGCTCGACCAGCACTCTGTCTGCTAAAGGTTTAATGTTCATAGTAATGTATTTTTTAATTTTTTGTTGTTTTCTAACCGAGGCCGAAATACGGCAAATTGAGTGCCACCCGGCAATTTCTGCCAAAATGGCACTACTTGATACCCTTTTTGACCGGCAGCTGTGCCATTAAGGCACCTATGGCCGCCACAATCACGAATACCAGCAGCACGTCGCCCCACTGCACCTTCACCGGATATGCGTCGACCACGAAGTTGCCCGGCAGCTTGACGATGCCGAAGCGGGCCTGCAGGAAGCAGATCAGCAGGCCAAGCGCGATGCCTATTACGATGCCCAGCAGAGAGATCATCCACCCCTCCATACGGAAGATATGGCGGATCTGCCTGTTGGTGGCGCCCATCGAGCGTAGGATGCCGATGTCCTCCTTCTTGTCGATGATGAGCATCGAGAGCGAGCCCAGAGCATTGCAGGAGATAATCAGCATCACGAAGATCAATATGAAATAGACCGCCAGCTTCTCGTAGCGCATCACCTTATAGAGGCTCTCGTTCTGCTGGTAGCGGTTCTTGACAATAAAATCGTCCCCCAGGGTGCGGGCCACAGCCTTCTGCACGGCACCAGTCACCACACCGTCGGAGCCGAGAGCCTGAGGCAACAGGCGCAGCTCCACGCAGCTGACATCATCGTGGCTCGTCAGGGAGCCGAGCAGTTCGCGCGGCATAAAGACATACTTGCCGTCGAAGTTCTCGTCGACCGACAGGATGCCGGCAGGGAAAAGCTTCTCGGTCTGCAGTATCGCAGCAGGGTTGAAAATGTTCAGGGTGTCGCCCATAGCAGGATATATGGCCTGCACCGGTGTCAGGAAACCCAGGTTCACTGCCAGCTGGCCCGAAACTTTGGCCGCCAGCACCATCCTAGGGGAATCCCCCTCCCAGATGCGGAACTCGCCGCTTGTGATGTAGTTGCCGAGGCCCGACTGCTCCCCGTAGAGGCTGTCTATGCCGCGGGCAGTCACCACAGCGTGGTTGCCGCCGTACATCAGGAAAATGTTCTCGTCGAGGATCTCGCTGAAGCTCGCCACGTTGTCGTCGCTGCGCAGCTTGGCGAAGGCCTCCCCCTCCGTGGAGAAAGTCTTGCCCTTGGCTGGAGTGATCAGCAGGTCGGGGCTGGTAGAGTCGTAGAGATCCTTGACCAGCGTGTCGAAGCCGTTGTAGATCGAAAGGATTATCACGAGCGCAGCGCAGCCTATCGCTATTCCTGCCGCAGAGATGATCGAGATAATGTTGATGACATTATGCGACTTGCGGGCAAACAGGTAGCGCTTCGCTATGAAAAAATCCGGCTTCATTCGGGTCTACATCTTCAGAAGCTCGTCGATGTGCTCCACGTAGTCCAGGGAGTCGTCCACATAGAAAGTCAGCTCCGGGACGATGCGGAGCTGCTTGGCCACACGGCGTCCGAGCTCTCCGCGCAGCGAACCCGACATCTGGGCGATGGTCTGCATCACGCCTTCGGTCTTGCTCGAGGGAAAAATGCTCAGATAGACCTTTGCGACGGCGAGGTCGGAACTGATCTTCACTCCGCTCACCGTGACAAGGGCGCCGTCAAACGCGGCCATACCCTTGCTGCGGATGATCTCCGCCATATCGCGCTTTATCTGGCCGGCAACCTTCAGCTGCCTGGTGCTCTCATTACCTTCCATAGTCGAAAACTATTCGAATTTGAGGATATAGTAGTTCTTCTTGCCTTTCTGGACAAGGATGTATTTTCCATTGAGGAGCAGGTCGGCCGGCATAACGGCGTTGATGTCGGTGACTTTCTCCTTGTTGACAGACAGTCCGCCGCCCTGGATCATCTTGCGGCACTCGCCCTTTGAAGGGAACACGTCAGTGTCGACTGCAAGCATATCCAGCACGAGGCCGCCGAGCTTAGACTTGTCGAGGGTGTACTGCGGCACGCCGTCGAACACGCTCAGGAAGGTCTGCTCGTCGAGGTTGTGGAGCACCTGCGAAGTGGCGTTGCCGAACAGCACGCCGGAAGCCTCCACAGCCTTGTCGTACTCCTGCTGGCCGTGCACCATCACGGTGATCTCGCGGGCCAGGGCCTTCTGGAGAGGACGCAGGTGCGGAGCCTGCTCCTGCTCAGCGATCAGGGCATCGATCTGCTCCTGGTCGAGCATAGTGAAGATCTTGATGTACTTCTTGGCGTCCTCGTCGCTCACGTTCAGCCAGAACTGGTAGAAGGTGTAGGGAGAGGTGCGGGCAGGGTCGAGCCAAACGTTGCCCTTCTCGGTCTTGCCGAACTTGCCGCCGTCGGCCTTGGTGATCAGCGGGCAGGTCATTGCGAAAGCCTCTCCGCCCAGCTTGCGGCGGATGAGCTCGGTGCCGGTGGTGATGTTGCCCCACTGGTCGCTGCCACCCATCTGCAGCTTGCAGTTCTCGTGCTCGTAGAGATACATAAAGTCGTAGCCCTGCACAAGCTGGTATGAGAACTCGGTGAAGGACATTCCCTCGCGGTCCTCGCCGCTGAGACGCTTCTTCACGGAATCCTTGCTCATCATATAGTTCACGGTGATGTGCTTGCCGATGTCGCGGATGAAATCGAGGAAAGTGAAATCCTTCATCCAGTCGTAGTTGTTGACCATTATGGCGGCGTTGGGAGCGTCGCTGTCGAAGTCGAGGAAGCGGGCAAGCTGCTTCTTGATGCACTCCTGGTTGTGGCGCAGGGTCTCCTGGTCAAGCAGGTTGCGCTCTGCGGATTTCATCGACGGGTCGCCGATCATTCCGGTGGCGCCGCCCACGAGAGCCACGGGCCTGTGGCCGCAGTTCTGCAGATGCTTGAGCATCATCACTCCCACAAGGTGTCCTATATGCAGCGAGTCTGCCGTAGGGTCGATGCCCAGATAGGCAGATACCATTTCCTTATTCAACAATTCTTCGGTGCCCGGCATCATGTCATACACCATACCGCGCCATTGAAGCTCCTGTACAAAATTCTTCTTCATCTCTTTTTATAATGCTTTTACTTTCTCCATCAGCTGGTCAGCAAATTCTTCCTCACCGTAGTTCTTCAAGATGGAGTTGACGTAATATATATACTGCAAATTGCTCTTGACCCTGTCTTCGTTCAGCATACCGCTCTCGCTGGGCCAGCCCTGTCCGTAGTACTTGGTGACCTTGGCGCTCTCGTCGACGAATGCATCGGCGATGGTCTTGGCCTTCGCAATCTCGCCGCACTTGAGGTAGAGCTCTATGATGTTGAGCATGCTGTATTCGTTGATGCTCTGGAGCATCTGCGCATTGTAGGGGAAGTTCTTCTGCGGCAGAACCTCGATGCACTTGTCGAGCACCTGCACGGCCTTGTCGCGGTCGCCTCGGGCAAGAAGCGCCTCGGCGGTGTTGACGAACTGCACGCGGATCGGGCAGACAGCGAGGAATGTGTAGATGTTCTGATAGTCCACGTTGAAGTCCTTGCCGAACGAATCGTAGCGGAAGACGTTCATTATGCGGTCGTACATCAGGTCGGCGTCGATGCTGCCGGAGTCTTCGAGTGCGTTGCAGTCGTAGGGAACCAGCTTGTATGCGAATCCGTCGTCACGCAGGTACTTTGCATTCTTGATGCTGCCCTCGCCGCTCGAGCTCACGTAGTAGATGGGACGGTCCCACTGGTAGTTGCTCAGGATGTCGAGGATTATCAGCTCGCTCTTGTCCACTGCGTTGGCGTCTACCGTGATGTCGATGTAGTCCTGTATCTGGTCGTAGTGCGCCTCGTCGACGATGCCGTACTTGATGACGTTCTCCTTGTTGACGGGGATGCGGAAGTTCTTGGCCACGATGATGCCGTCGCGCGAGCCTTCCTGACGGTACTTCGGATCCTTGAAGATGTCCATCACGAACTTAAGCTCAGGGGTGCCCTGGATGGCTTCAACGATCGGGACGTAGTCGTTCGTGCCGTAGAGGTAGTCGATGCGCTCCAGGTCGATGGGCAGCGGCTCAGACTCGTACATCTTGCATTTCATCTGGTCGATGTACCAGTCCATTCCGAGCAGCGATGTGTTCATCACACGGACGTCGGTGCGCACGCCCTCAACCTCCTGTGCATACCACAGAGGGAAGGTGTCGTTGTCGCCGTGGGTTATTATGATGGCGTTGGGGTCGCAGCTGTTCAGATAGTTGTAGGCAATGTCGCGGGCCGTGTAGCGGTTGCTGCGGTCGTGGTCGTCCCAGTTCTGGCAGCCCATAAGCACCGGCACTGCGAGGCAGAGGGCGGTGGCCACTCCGGCAGAAATCACGCCCTTGCGGACGCCATCCTTCTCCTCTCCGGGCTTGAGGATCTTGTCGAGCAGGTCCTTGAGCCACATCACGGCAAGGCCGATCCATATCGCGAAGACATAGAACGAACCTGCGTAGGCATAGTCCCTCTCGCGCACCTGGTAGGGTGGCTGGTTGAGATAGAGGATGATGGCTATGCCGGTAAGGAACCACAGCAGGAAGTTGATCCAGCAGCCGCGGCCGTCCTTGTTGAGCTGGAAGAAGAAGCCGATGAGGCCCAGCAGCAGCGGCAGGAAGAAGTAGTGGTTCTTCGCACGGTTGTGCGCCAGATAGTCGGGAAGCACTTCCTGGTTGCCCAGGCGCGCTTCGTCTATGAAGCGTATTCCGCTCTCCCAGTTGCCGTTGGTCACGTCGCCCGGAATCTGGCCGTGGAAGTCGTTCTGACGGCCCACGAAATTCCAGAAGAAGTAGCGGAAATACATATAGTTCAGCTGGTAGTCGAAGAAGAAGCGCAGGTTGTCCTTGAAATAGGGCATCTTGTTGTTGCGCCACTCTCCGTTGGACATCTTCACCTTGCCGGTCTTGAACTTTCCGTTGGTGTAGGTGTCATAGAAAGTCTGGTGAGCCGGGCTCTGGGTGCTCCACATACGCGGGAAGATGGTCTTCGCGCCTGAAGGATACTTGCCAGACAGAGGGCTGTCGGCCTTTATGTAGCGGTCGCCGAGCTCAGTGTAGTAGGTGCTCTCCTTGGCCTCGATGGCAGAAGTGTACTGCTGGCCGTAGATGAGGGGGGCCGAGCCGAACTGCTCGCGGCTGAGATAGCGGATGAGCGTGTAGGGGTTGCGGGGGTTGTACTCGTTGGTGGGAGTGCCTGCAGAAGCCCTGATGAGCACTATGGCGAAGGTGGAGTAACCGATGAGGATGGTGGTCAGGCCGAGGACTATGGTGTGGGCCAGAACGCGGTTTTTCTTGCGGAAGCGGGCCAGCAGGAAGAAGCAGGCCACGAAGATCAGCAGCATCATCACGGTCGTGCCCACGTTGAACGGGCAGCCGAGGGTGTTGACGAAGAAGCGGTCGGCGACAGCCAGGATCTTCGGAAGCAGCGGCACGATACCGAAGAGCACCGCGGCCACCAGCACTCCGCCGAGGCAGAGGATGAGGAACGACTTCCAGAGGGAGGTCTTCTCATTCTCGTGACGCTTGTAGTATACTATGAAGGCAATCACGGGGATTACCAGGAGGTTCAGCAGATGCACGCCGATTGACAGGCCGGTGAGGAAGCAGATGAGGATGATCCAGCGGTTGGCATAGGCCTGGTCGGCCTCTTCCTCCCATTTGAGGATGGCCCAGAAGACTATGGCAGTGAGCATCGACGACATCGCGTAGACCTCGCCCTCCACGGCGCTGAACCAGAATGTGTCGGAGAATGCATAGGCGAGAGCACCGACGACGCCTGCGCCCCATACGGCTATGGAGTTGCCGAGGGTGAGCTTGCGGCCTCTGGCCTCGATGATCCTGCGGCCGAAATGCACGATGGTCAGGTAGAGGAAGAAGATGGTGAACGCGCTGCACATTGCGCTGAAGCAGTTGACGGCGGCTGCAGCGTGCTCAGGGCTGGTGAACATAGTGAACATATGGGCGAACAGCTGGAACACGGGGTTGCCGGGTGCGTGGCCCACTTCAAGCTTGTAGGACGAAGCGATGAACTCGCCGCAGTCCCAGAAGCTGACGGTCGGCTCGATGGTGGCCAGATATATGAAACTTGAGAATGCCAGAACCACAATGGAGATGATTCTGTTTATCCTTGTGAATTTCCTTTTTTCCATATCAGAAATGATTCCGTAAAACGGCAAATTTAGTAATTACTTTTTTTATACCTAACTTTGCAGGGTCATTTAGGAAGTTATGCAGGATTGGAAAGACAGATTGGGCGTGGTGTATTCCACAAACCCTGATTTCAAATATGAGACTGCCGCAGAGGAAGAGGTCGAAACCCTGCCCGCAGCGAAACAGAAACTCATCGTGAGCATCGACCGCCGTGCCCGCGCAGGCAAGCAGGTGACGCTCGTGACAGGATTCGTGGGAACCGGCGACGACCTGGCCGCCCTGGCCAAGACGCTCAAGACCAAATGCGGCGTGGGCGGCAGCGCCAAGGACGGGGAGATCATCATCCAGGGTGACTTCCGCGACCGCGTGGTCGAACTTCTCAAAGGTATGGGATACAACGCCAAAAGAGGAAACTGACGACAGATGACGACATTCCTGCAGACATTGGACCAGGCCTGGCCGGGCAGTACCAAGATCGCTGACTACACAGCTTTCCTGCAGGACTCCGCAGCTCCGGGACCCGGCTACTACTGGCCGATGACCATCCTCGTGCTGCTGGCCGTCTTCTACTGCATAATCTTCTTCAACCGCATAGCACTCGCATCGTCGCTGTCGCTGAGGACATTCTTCAGCAGCAGCGAGAAAATCCAGAACATCTGCGAGAACCAGACTTCCCTGTCGGCCGTCAACGCAGCCTGCGTGATATGCCTTCCGGTGCTCGTGATGCTGCTCTTCAACAGGGGCTGGACGGGGATGGACCTGTCTTGGCTCTGCGTGGCGTTCATCGCGTTCCTGATCATCAGGGTGATTGCGTTCGAGTTCATCGCGTGGTACAAGGGCACAGACGGTGTCTTCGACACCATCCGCAACTCCTGGAAGGTGACGATGGTGGCTGCCGTGCTGCTCGCCATCCCGTCGTTCGTGATACCGATGTTCTTCGGACAGGAGTATGCCGGATTTGCCAGGAGCTTCTTCCTCGCGGTATTCACGGGATGCTTCCTAATTTACTGCGGAAGGGCCTGCAAATACCTTCTGGAGGCTGGTTTTTCTATTTTTTTCTGTTTTTTGTATCTTTGCGCGCTAGAATTATTGCCAGCAGGCTTACTGATTAGTGCAATTATCTCATTATGAGCACAGTAGATAGCAAGAAGAGGATTTTGATTTCACAACCTGCGCCCACCGTAGGTTCTCCCTATACCGAACTTGTCAACAAATACGGACTGGATATCGATTTCATTCCCTTTTTCAAGGTCGAGCCGGTCACTCTGAACGACTTCCGCTCACAAAGGGTAAATATCCTCGACTACACGGCTATTGTTTTCAGTTCGCGCACGGCCATCGACTCGTTCTTCAACCTGGCCAAGAAGATGCGTGTCACCATTCCGGAGACAATGAAGTATTTCTGCCAGTCCGAGGCTATCGCGCTCTATCTGCAGAAGTACATCGTCTATCGCAAGCGCAAGATATTCTTCGGCAAGGGCACCACTGCTTCGCTGGTGGAGAGCATCGGCACCAAGCACAAGAACGAGAAGTTCCTGATCTCGTGTACCGACTCGCTGAGGCCCGACATCAAGGCAATGTTCACCAACGCAAAATACGATTTCGGCAGCGCGATCTTCGTGCGCACCGTGTGCAGCGACATCAAGCAGAACGTCGACCTGTCGAAATACGGTATGGTGGTCTTCTACAGCCCTTCCGACGTGAAGTCGCTGTTCCAGAACTTCCCGGAGTTCACCCAGAAAGACCTCTTGCTAGCCACTTACGGGAAAGGCACGGCCAAGGCCGCCAAGGATGCCTCTCTGAGCATAGAGATCGAGGCTCCCACTCCCGAATCTCCTTCAATCGCCGTCGCCCTTTCAAACTATTTCGCGAAATAACGCGGGGAGGCGCGCGCTATGGCTTCACTGTCATATCCCAAGAGCGTCAGGCTGCATTACCGCAAGGATTTCCAGGCCCTTCTGGATTCGGCGAGCACGCACTACAACGCCGTGTTCAAGGTCTTCTGGCTGGTGCGGGAATGCCCGGAAGAGGTGCTTGACGGCATAGCGGGGGATGTGGCCTGCGCGACTGGTGTGCGCGAGTGTAATGCGGGCGCTGTGGCCCCGGGAACAGGCGAAAACGTGGCCGGGTGCAGGTTCGCGGTGAGCGTTCCCAAGAAAAGTTTCAAAAGGGCTGTGAAGCGCAACCTGCTGAAGAGGCGCACCCGCGAGGCCATCCGCCTGAACCGCCAACATCTGCCAGAAGGCTTCTGCGCTGATTTCCTGTTCTTCTACCGCGTGGGCGAAGTGCTGGACTACGCAGACATCGAGAAGGCCGTGGTCGAGGCGTTCACCGCGGTTCCCGCCAAGGCAGCCGCAAAAGCGGCGAGCGCTGCCGGAAACGCAGAGGCGAACACTCCGGACACGAGCGCCGAGGCTAACCTCGTTGACGCCAATGCTGTCGAGAGCAGCTCCAAGAGCGCCGAGAAAGCACAGCTGGACAATTCCGATAATACTTCCGGCAATGAGTAAGTTGCGGCAGATACTAGCGTGGCCCGCGCTGAAGCTCATCCGCTTCTACAAGGTGTGCATATCGCCCTATTTGGGAAATCACTGCCGATATACCCCTACCTGCAGCCAGTACGCATACGAAGCCATCAGCAAGTACGGCATCTTCAAAGGCGGCTGGCTCGCCCTCAAGCGTCTGCTGCGCTGCCATCCCTGGGGCGGCAGCGGCTACGATCCCGTCCCGTAACCAATACTTACCGAGAATAACTTCGCGGAAGGGCGCCGGACGGACACAAAAGTGGAGTCTCTGGCAGAACCCGACCCGGGTTGGGGCTCGTGGGGCAAACCCGATATTCGCATTCGTGTGGCACCTGTCCTGGAGGGGTTTCTGGAGGGGGTCGGCTTGGGATGCGGGAGGATTTCCCCCCGCATTGACACGTCACCTCTTCTGCAAGCACTTGTAGAGGGGGTACTTCGAGAATGCGAATGTCGGGTTTGGTGCGCCAACTCATTTCGTGGACACAGAATGACTGTAGGGGGTGCAGGAATCATTCTGTGGCACTGTTTTGCAGGATTTCGGACGTTTTCGGGACACAGAATGGCTAAATGCGCACTTCGAGGCATTCTGTGGCAACCGTAGTGGCGGGGCGGAACTGGAAACTGACCGCAGGAGAGAAGAAGTTATCTCCAGCCAGGCAGGGAGCTCTGCCCATGGGCTCCCTTTTGCCTGTCTAGGATAACTTCGCGGTGAGGCGACGGCAGCGGAAAGAAGGTCTGAGCGGGGGCTGGCCACCCGCGGCACGCAGAGCGGGAGGGACCCGACGACAGCGAGTTATCGCGTAGCGATGACGATGATGGCGTTGGGAGGGATTGGAGTGAGCCGAAAGGCTCACGGAACCCCCCGAAGGCCTTGCTTTCCGTGCCAAGCCGCCTGGAAAGAAGTTATCTCCCGGCGGCGCTGCGGGGGGCTCGGTGGAAGGCCCTCCTCGCTCTGCCGAGGATAACTTCGCGGAGCCGAAATTCGCAGTCCATACGGAGTGGCGCTGTGGGCATCGTGGGGCACATTGGAATGCGGTGTGAGGAGATTTGGCGTCGCAGCGCACGGCAAGGAGCGCTAGCGGCTTTTATGGAAGAGGTGCTTTTGCGCTGCGAATGTTCGGCAGGTGGGAGGTGCTAATGCAACCGCAGTGCAAAGGAGGTTATCTCCCGGCGGCGCGATGCCACCCGTAACAGACTGTTTTGAAGGCGACACTACCGCCCTCGGTAGTAAAGAGGGGGGCACCGATTGAATGCGAGTTCTGCGCAGCAGGACGAAGCAGGCAATTGGGGGGTCGGAGTGAGCGTTAGCGAACGTAGGTCGCCGAAAAACAAGTCTGTGCCAGGGTGGCCGGAGCTGCCGCTACCAGGGTGGCAACCACCGGGCAAAAAAAACGCCGGGGTCGAATCGACCTCCGGCGCATTTTATGGTATGTAGTGAAGATTACTTCTTGGCGGCTGCCTGCTTGGCAAGACGCTTCTGGTTCATATCGTACATAACAGGTGTACCGATGAAGATTGAAGCGTAAGTACCGACTACAACGCCGAGAGCCAGGGCAACTGAGAATCCGCGGATGGACTCACCACCGAAGATTGCGATTGCGATCAATACCAACAGAGTTGAGAGTGAGGTATTGATGGTACGGCTCAAGGTTGCGTTCAAGGCGACATTGACAGTCTCCTTCAGGTCACGCTTGGGATAGAGAGCCCTGTATTCACGGATACGGTCGAAGATAACCACGTTATCGTTGATTGAGTAACCGATGATGGTCAGGACTGCAGCGATGAACTGCTGGTCGACGTCAAGGGTGAACGGCAGGATTCCAGAGAAGATTGAATAGAATCCGACGAGGATGATGGTGTTGTGTACAAGTGAAGTCACACCACCGAGACCCCAGGCCCAGCCTTTGAAACGGAAGGCGATGTAAGCGAAGATCACGATCAGGGCGAGGATCACCGCGATGATGGCCTTGCTCTGCATCTCGCTCGCGATGGACGCATCCACGCGGTCGGATGAAACGATACCGTTCGGGTTCTCCAGGGTTGAAGTGAACTGCTCGAGAGTCATCGGAGTTGCGAAGAACTTGCCGAGAGCGTTGTAGAGCATACCCTCGATCTCCTTGTCAGTCTCCTGTGACTGGTCGTCTACTTTATATTTGGTAGTGATACGCATCTGAGATGCACCACCGAACTGCTTAACCTCGGCAGCCTCGCCGAACTCGTCGATGGTAGCTGCACGCACGCTCTCAGCGGTAACCGGAGTGTCGAAACGTACTACATAGGTACGACCGCCGCTGAAGTCAACACCGAGGCTGAAGCCCTTGGTGAAGAACGATACGAGGCAGATAAGGCAGAGGATTCCTGATACGAGATAAGAAATCTTCTTCTTGCCGATGAAGTCGATCTTGGTGTTCTGGAGGAAGTTCCTGGTGGCAGGAGTGTCGAAAGTGATGTCCTTGCCCCTCTTCAGCCAGCCTTCGAAAATCAGCCTGGTGATGAAGATTGCGGTGAAGACAGAAGTGATGATACCGATAACCAGCACGGCGGCGAAGCCCCTTACGGAACCGCTACCGAAGATGTACAGGATGACACCGGTAAGGAAGGTGGTCACCTGACCGTCGATGATGGCTGAGTATGCATTCTTGTAACCGTCGCTGATGGCCAGACGCAGAGCCTTGCCGGCGCGGAGTTCCTCTTTGATACGTTCGAAGATGATCACGTTCGCATCCACGGCCATACCCATAGTCAGCACGAGACCGGCGATACCAGGGAGGGTAAGGACGGCTCCGAACGATACCAGGGTACCGAAGAGGAAGAGAACGTTGCACAACAGGGCGATATCAGCTGCAAGACCGGCCTTGCGGTACCACAGGAGGATGTAGAGAAGCACGAGGCAGAATGCAATCAGGAATGAAAGCATACCGGCACGGATAGAAGCGCTACCGAGTGACGGACCTACAACCTGCTCCTGAACGATGCGGGCGGGGGTGTTCAACTTACCAGACTTGAGGACAGTTGCAAGGTCGTCGGCCTCTTCCTGTGAGAAGTTACCGGTGATCTGGCTGCTACCGCCGCTGATCTTGTTCTGTACGTTAGGATATGAATAAACGCTACCGTCCATCACGATGGCGATCTGACGGCCGATGCTCTGCTCGGTAATCACTTCCCAGCGTGCTGCACCGGTGCTGTTCATAGTCATGCTTACCTCAGCATTGCCGCTGATCTGGTTGTAGTTCACGCGGGCTGAAGTGATCACGCCGCCGTCGAGGACAGCGCCCTTGCCGGCAGTGCTCTTCAAAGCTACGAGCTCATAGTAAACGGGGCTCTGTGCATAGTCGCTGGGTTTGAAAGACCAGGCTGCAACGAAATCGTTGGGGAATGCCACGCGGCTTTCATTGAGCATACGGCTTACCTCAGCGGTGTCACGATAGTGAACGAGACCGAGGCAGGCAGTGTTGTTGCCCAGAGGCTGAAGCTTTGAGAAGAGGGGATTGGTCTCGGTGTAAACGTCGCTGGCAGTGTTGCCCTGACCGAGAGCTGCAGCGATTGAATCGACTGCTGCACCCTCTGCATTCTCACCGCTCTTCAGGGATGCGAGCCTTTCGCGCTCTGCGTCGTTGACTTCCTGGAGATAAGGGAGAATCTCGTTGTATGTGTAAGTGTGCCAGAATTCGAGTGAGGCAGTTCCCTGAAGGAGCTTACGGACACGCTCAGGCTCTTTCACACCCGGAAGCTCGACGAGGATACGACCTGTGCTGGCGATCTTCTGGATGTTGGGCTGAGCTACACCGAACTGGTTGATACGACGTTCAACAACGTTGTATGAGTTGTCGATGGCGCTGGCAGCTTCCTGTTTGAGGAGGTTGATGATTTCTTCGTTAGTTGCCCTTGACTTGTTCTTGATGTCACCGTTGAGCTTGTCGAGGTCGATGTCGAACGACAGTCTCTGGTCGGGTGCAACCTCATCCCAGGCCTGTGCAAAGAGAGTGATGAAATCGGTGTGGTCAGTTGCAGCCCTTTCGCTTGCGAGAGCGAGTGCCTGCTTGAACTGATCGGTGGTCTTCTCACGCGCGCAGTTGCGGATGAGCTGTGCAAGGTCGAGTTGAAGCATAACGTTCATACCGCCCTTGAGGTCCAGACCGAGGTTGATCTCTTTCTCCTTTACCTTCTTGTATGTGTAACCGAAGTACACATTCTCGGTTGAGATCGAATCAAGATAAGAATTGTTGGCAGCAGTGCGGACAGAATCAAGGTAGAAAGCTCTGTCAAGTTCCGATACTGCTTTGAATGCAGGCTCTTGCTGTACGGTGTCGACAACGGTCTCGGCGTACTTTGCAGCCTTTTTCTCTTGCAGGGCGGTAACCAGCGTGAAAGAGAGCTGGAACAGACATGCAAGAGCAATCAGAATTGCCACTAAACGAATGGCGCCTTTACTTTGCATAATTGGATATTATTTTATTAACAATTTTCCTTCATCGAAAATAGTCTGCAAAAATAGTATTTTTTCCTAATATTTAAAGTATTTCGTAATTTTGTTTGTTCCGGAAGACACAATGATTGTTAATAAAGCACATACAATTCTGTTATTTTTGCTGGCGGCCACTTTCACCTGCGCGGCCCAGACTTCCGTTGTGCTTGAAAGACAGGCCGACGCCAAGCTGAAGGACTATGACTTCGCCGCAGCACAGGACCTTTACCGCAGGGCCTACGACGCCAGCAGCGACGCCGCTTTCCGCAACGCTATGGTGGAGAAGATGGCCCAGTGCGACAACGGCCTCGGAATGCTCTCGTTCGCCTGCAAGCCGGTGGTCGTGGCAAAAAAGACCGTCCCTGCCGCAAACTTTTTCCAATACTACAAGCATATCGCCGCCGACCGCTGGGGCCGCCTTGCCGACGGAACCCTGGCAGCCTTCGACCCTTCGCTGGACAAGATGTTCTTCGAGCGCAGGGCCGACGGACAGAGCGACATATATACATCCACGCGCGTGCGCGACAGCCTTTGGAGCGCTCCCGAGCTTCTGGGCTCCAGCCATATGTCGTCCAAGGACGAAGTGATGCCCATCGTGTCGTACGACGGCAAGAAGCTTTACTATTCTTCGAAAGGACTCTTCGGAATGGGCGGATACGACCTATTCGTATGCCAGTGGGACGAAGCCTCCGGCAACTGGGGCGAACCTCAGAACCTCGGCTTCCCCTTCTCGTCAGTTGGAGATGACTTCCTCTACAGCGACACCCCCGACGGCAATTTCACCATCTTCGCAAGCAACCGCGACTGCGGAGCCGATTCCGTCACCATATACGTCCTTGCCTTCAAGAACGAACCCCTGAAGACTGCAGTCTCTGCAGCAGAAGCCCGCAGGATTGCTGCCCTCGAGGTGAACAAGCCCCAGGCACAGCAGGCAGTCGAAGTGCAGGACGAAGCCCTGGACAACGCCGACCCCCTGCAGCTCAAATATGCAGCTGCGCTTGCCCAGTACCAGGACGTGAAGGATTCCATAGCAGCCGTCAGCGCAAGGCAGGCAGACCTCCGCTCCCGCTATGCAGCCAGCAGCGACGAGTCTGAGCGCGGCCTCTTCCAGCGCAACCTCGCATCGGCCGAACAGGCTATGTTCAGCCTCCAGCAGCAGCTCCGCACCGCAGCCGGCAAAGTCCAGGCAGCAGAGATGGAGTGCCTGCAGAAAGGTGTTTCCATCGATCCTTCGCTGTTCAGCAGGCAGCAGAAGAGCAAGAATCCCGACATCCTGCAGCTGCCAGACTATGAATTCCTGCGCCTCCCCGCTCCCGGACGCATCGTGGCCGTCTTCGAGCAACCCGAAGAGCAGTTCGACTATACCTTCAGGGTGGAGGACGAAGCCGTCATAGCAGAGAGCAACGACGTGCTTAACGAAGGACTGGTCTACCAGATCCAGATTGTTTCCGGCTCCAGCAAGCTGGCCGTGCGTCAGCTGCGAGGCCTGAGCCCCGTGTTCGAGAAGAGGCAGTCCAACGGCCGCTACACATACTGTGTCGGCAAGTTCCCGAGGTATGCAGACGCCCAGAAGGCCCTGCCCACCGTCAAGAGATACTTCAGTTCGGCCTACATCGTGGCCTTCCGTGACGGAAAGAGTATGTCAGTAGCCAACGCCCGCAAGGCCGAAGCCGCCGGAGTCGACCGCTACCAGGTGATCTTCAGCGAATATCCCGACGGTATTCCTGCCGATGTGATGCAGGTCATCAGGGCCAACAGCAGCAAAGACATCGCCCGCCGCACCTCCGACGAAGGCAAAGTCATATATTACATAGCACCTTTCGACAGTCAGACCGAAGCCGAAAGCCTCGCAGCCAAGCTGAGGGCTGCCGGAGCGAAGGGAGTTTCAACCGATACCATCAAATAACAAAGTTATGGGACCTATAATACTATTGATCCTGCTCGGACTTATCCTGCTTCTCGTGGAGACCCTGCTGCTCCCCGGTTTCTTCTTCACAGGCATCCTGGGAGTGCTGTCGCTCGCTGCGGCGTGCTACTTCGGCTTCGTGAACTTCGGCAACACCGGAGGCATCGTCACCATCATCATCTGCGTGCTGGTGGCTGCCGCTTTTATGGTGTGGATCCTGCGTTCCAATACCTGGAAGAAAGCCACCCTTGAGACCAAGATCGGCTCGGCAGTGGACCAGAAACCCAAGGACAAAGGCATTGCCATCGGAATGCCCGGTGTCACCACCACCCGCCTCAACCCTATGGGCCGCGTGCGCTTCGACAACGGTGAGGAGGCAGAAGTCCATTCGCTCGACGGCCTCATCGAATCGCGCAGGCACGTGAGAGTGGCTGAAATCGACGAAGAAAAGATCTTCGTGAAGCTCGTCAAGGAAGAAAAATAAACAAACTAAATAATCACTAATACTTATGTTATCACTACCGTTCTGGATTGCGATAGGCTTTGTAGGCCTGCTGATCCTGCTCTGGCTGTTCCCTGTGACCATGTGGTTCCAGGCCCTGATCTCCGGAGTGAAGATTTCCCTCATCCAACTCATCCTGATGCGCTGGCGCAAGGTGCCCCCGGGAGTCATCGTTATGGCTATGATCACCGGTACCAAGGCTGGCCTGAAGTTGAACGCCAACGAGCTCGAGGCCCACTATCTGGCCAAGGGTAATGTGCCGAAGGTGGTCAACGCCCTGATTTCTGCAGACAAGGCCAACATCTCCCTCGACTTCAAGATGGCTGCAGCCATCGACCTCGCAGGCCGCGACGTGTTCGAGGCAGTGCAGATGTCCGTCAACCCCAAGGTGATCAACACCCCTCCCGTCTCGGCAGTCGCCAAGGACGGTATCCAGCTCATCGCCAAAGCCCGCGTGACCGTGCGTACAAACATCAAGCAGCTGGTCGGCGGAGCAGGAGAGGAGACCATCCTGGCCCGTGTTGGTGAGGGTATCGTGTCGTCGATCGGTAGCGCCGAGAGCCACAAGGAAGTGCTTGAGAATCCCGACAGCATCTCAAAGGTAGTGCTCGAGAAAGGCCTTGACGCAGGCACAGCGTTCGAGATCCTCTCTATCGATATCGCCGACGTGGACGTAGGTAAGAACATCGGCGCCGTGCTCCAGATGGACCAGGCCAACGCCGACAAGAACATCGCCCAGGCCCGCGCCGAGGAACGCCGTGCAATGGCCGTTGCCCAGGAGCAAGAGATGAAGGCGAAAGCTCAGGAAGCCCGTGCGAAGGTGATCGAGGCCGAGGCAGAAGTGCCGCTGGCTATGGCCGAAGCTTTCCGCAACGGCAATCTGGGCATTATGGACTACTACAAGTTCAAGAATATCCAGGCTGACACCGAGATGCGCGAGAATATCGCCAAGAAGTAGCGGGGGAGGCTTAGATACGAAAAAAGGCTGATGATGAATCAGCCTTTTTTTTTTGTGTCGGGATACTCCGACTCGAACGGAGGACCCCTTGGTCCCAAACCAAGTACGCTAACCAACTGCGCCACATCCCGAACGCGACAAAGGTAGTGATTATTTTTATTCCCTCACCGGGATTTCTTCGGGCTTCGCCCTCTGACATCCCCACCTCCTCGCCGGAGGGGCCCTTGCAATGCTCCATAAGCATCTTCGCCACTTTGTGGCTCTTGTGCTTTTTTGATGTCTTTCCCTTATGTGAGCTTGCTCACAATGGGCAAACCATCAAAAAAGCACCGCAGCTGCGCTGCGATGCTTCTTCCGCTTTGCGGTGAGGGGGGGATTCGAACCCCCGGTACGGTAAACCCGTACGTCAGTTTAGCAAACTGGTGGTTTCAGCCACTCACCCACCTCACCAAACACCCTCAAATCGCGGATTCCCACGTAGGGGACTGCAAATATAGGTAAATAATCCTTTTGAGCAAAATAATTAGAAGCAGTATCCAACCGTCAGCGTCATTGCATTCGCAGACACGCGGTTGACGATGTCGCCCTTGTTGAGGTTCAGGACACCCAGGTTGTAGGTCAGGCGGACGTCGAAGGCATTGAACCTGTAGCCCGCACCGATACGGAAGCCGATGTCGCCGATGCCCTTAATCTTCGGAGCGCTGTGATAGCCCCAGAAAACACCTCCGAAGCCATATCCGTTGTCGAGCAGATAGAGCTCGATGTCGAGAGGGACGGCAATGGTGAACGAAGGGATGTAGCCCACTGCGCCGGGAACGATCACGGCGTCGACGCCGCTGCGTAAGGCGACGAGCTTTGATGTGCGGTACCTTATGCCGCCGGCGATGGCGAAACCGGGCTTGGTGGCGGTTGTGTCAGAGGCAGAACTGATGGCTCCTCCGAGCGCACCTTCGAACTCCCAGCCCTTCTTGAAATTCTCGCGGTCTGGAACGTTCACATACTTCAAACCGCCCAGCGGAGCCTGTCCGACAGTGCCCAAAGTGCCGGTTTCGCGAAGGAAACCGAGGAACTGACCGGCCTGCATCGCACCGAGATGGCGGCCTTTCACGGCACCGGCGCGGTCAAGCACCACGAAATAGGGAATCTGCACCTCACGGCCGCAGAAACGCTCCTGATAGGTCGCGCCCAGAGGGGTGTCGATATCCACCAGCAGCACGTTGTAGCCGCTCATCGCAGCTGCAACTGAATCGACCGTGAAGACATTCTGCTTCATTGCCTCGCAAGGAGCGCACCAGTCGGCCGTGAAGACCAGAAGCACCGGCTTGCTCTTGTCGGGAATGAATTTCTGCGAAACTTTCTGTGCGAAAGCTGTCACCGACAGCAGACACACAAGTGAAATTGCAAGTATCTTTTTCATCTTTTATAATGTTTCTGAGAAGTAAACTGTGCGCAGAGGCATCGTAGTGGGCTCTCCTGTGAGTTTGACAGCAGATTCGAGGCGGATGTCCATCGATGATGCGCCGACTTTTATAACATAGTCGCCGGGCTCGATGGTCCACTGCCAGTCGTCGAAATGACCCAGCTGCTGGGGCGACATTATCATCTTGACGGTCTTCATCTCGCCAGGCTGCAGGCTGATGCGGTCGAAGCCGCGAAGCTGGATGGGCTTCAGGGCCTGGGCGTCGGAAGTGGGAGAGACGTAGAGCTGTGCGATCTCGTCGCCTGCCACGTCACCAACGTTGCGCACGTTGAAACTGATTTCGATGGCTTTGGCGTTCGTGGCCAGCTTGCGGGTCACCTGGAGGTTCGAATACTCGAACTTGGTGTAGCTCAGGCCGAAGCCGAATGGCCAGGCCACATCCTGATTCTGCTGAGTAGAGTAGTTGTAGCAGAGAGGGCCGGTGCCTTCCTTGGCAGGATAGCTGACGGTGAGCTTGCCGGAAGGATTGACGTTGCCGAGCAGGATGTCTGCCACGGCGTTGCCACCCTCCTCACCCGGATACCAGGCCTGGATGATGGCTGCACACTTGTCCTTGAGGTCGCCGATCACCTGGGCGCGGCCGCCGAACATCACGAGCACAACAGGCTTGCCTGTAGCCACGAGGGCTTCTACGAAGGTTTCCTGGTCACCCGGAAGACGGATGCCTCCACGGTCGCGGTTCTCGCCGCAGAGAAGCACGTTCTCACCCATCGCAGCCACGATCACATCGCTTTCGGCTGCTGCTGCAAGAGCCTTCTCGGCGTCAGTCTCGTCGGGACTCTCCACGCGGCGGCGCATAAAGAAGCGCAGCGCTGCGGCAGCCCTTGAGTCGCCTAATGCGTCCTCATCGAGGTCTTTCGGCTCGGCTACCCAGTCGACGCCGCGGTTGTAGCTCATCTGCATTCCTGCGGGGAGCTTGCCTTCTAGGCCTGAGAGCAGCGTCACGATGCCGGGATCTTCGGGAGAAATGTCAACCCTGTTCCAGAAATATTTCATAGAATGGTAGGTGTAGTCACCCAGCATTGCCCAGTGCGAATTGGCGTTCGGGCCAACCAGAGCCACCTTCAGGTTGCCTTTGAGAGGAAGCACGCCGTCGTTCTTGAGCAGAACCACTGACTGTGCGGCCAGGTCGTATGCTGTCTGGCGCTCCTCGGGAGTGTCGAACTCGATGCGGCCGCTTTCGTAGAGCTTGGGATTCTCGTCGAGCAGGCCGAGACGGGCTTTCATAGTGAGCACCCTCTTGACTGCCTTCTCGAAGGTCTCCATAGTCACGAGGCCGCTGTCGATGGCTGCCTGCAGGTGTGAGAAGCAGGTTCCTTCCGAGAATTCCACCTCGGTGCCGGCATTGATGGCAGCTGCCGCCTTGCCTACGTAGTCACCGCGCTCGAGCGGAATCTGGTTGACTGCACTATAGTCGCTGACGAACATTCCGTCGTAGCCGATGTAGTCGCGAAGGATGTCGCCCATTATCTCTTCGTTGGCAACGCAGTTGACGCCGTGCACCTGATGGTAGCCGGTCATCACTGACTTGCTGCCTGCAACCCTCATCATAGCCTCGTGGGGCAGCAGGATTTCTTCCATAAGTTCTTTCTGCTCGCTGTTGCCGCCTCCGCCATAGCCGAGGAAGTGCTTGCTGGTGGTAGCCACGCCGTTTTCAAGGCCGCCTTGCTGCAGACCCTGCACGAAGGCGACGCCCATACGGGCAGTCAGGTATGCATCTTCGCCGTAGCCTTCCTCAAGACGGTTGAAGGTGGGGTCGCGAACGACATCGACCATAGGCGAGAGTGCGAGGAAACCGCCGATCTTGCGCATATCTGCAGATGTCTGACGGGCTTTGAGCTCTGCCAGCTCGGGATTCCAAGAACCTGCGTAGCAGATCTGCTGGGGATATGCCGTAGCGCCCTTGGTTGCGATTCCGCTGATGACCTCGTCGTGGAAGAGAGCCGGAATGCCGCTGGGAGTGTGGTGCATCAGCCAGTCCTGAAGCTCTGCAACCATATCGCGCAGGTTTTCGGGATCGCGGACGTCACCGCTGCCGTACTGGCAGAAATGGCCGATTCCAGCGGGAATCTTCTCCTCGCAGAGTGCGGGGTCGAGGTGACCGTCTTCGCCCATAAGCTCACCGGGACGGATGCCGTAGAGCTGGGCGATGCGCTCTTCCTGCGTCATCCGGTCGTAGAGAGCGTTTACAACTTTATCGGTCTTGGATGTGGCGAGCGGCTGGTCGGTCGCTGCAAGCTTGAACTGCACCTTAGGGCCGCACGAAGCCACCACAAGAGAAGTGAGAAGCATAACGAGGAGTTTTTTCATCTGTCTTACTGAATTTTGCGCAAATATAGTGATTTTCGGGAGCGCATTAGCTTTTAGTTGTGGGATTTGGGATGTTTTTGGGGTCAGCAAAACGAAAGAGGCCGCTGTGAGCAAAGACGAAATTCGCATTTGCGAGGTACCTGCCCTGGAGCGGTCTGTGGAAGGGGTCGGCTTGGAATGCGGGAGGATTTCCCCCCGCATTGACGCGTCACCCCTTCTGCAAGCACTTGTGGAGGTGGTGTTTCGCGAATGCGAATGTCGGGTTTGGGTGCGACAACTCATTTCGTGGACACAGAATGGATGTGGGGACGCTCTCGTTCATTCTGTGCGCGGTTTTTGCCCAGTTCACTCACAATCTGCCTCACAGAATGAACGTGGAAGCACTCACTTTCATTCTGTGCAAATCCAGCAATGCCCGCCATCCCATTTCCCGGACACAGAATGACTGGGAGGGGTTCTGGAATCATTCTGTGGCACTGTTTTGCAGGATTTCGGGCGTTTTTGGGACACAGAATGGCTAAATGCGCATCTCGCGGCATTCTGTGGCACAAGCAGTGGCGGCGCGGAGTTGGGAACTGACCGTAGGAAAGAAGAAGTTATCTCCAGCCAGGCAGGGAGCTCTCCCGTTGGGCTCCCTTTTGCCTGCCTAGGATAACTTCGCGGAGCGCAGCGGGGCGTTGCCTCCCGCAACAGACTGTTTTGAGGGCGACACTACCGCCCTCGGTAGTAAAGAGGGAGGGGCCCTTTGAACGCGAGTTATCGCGCTGCGATGACGACGCGGACAATGGGAGGGTCGGAGTGAGCGTCAGCGAACGGAGGTCGCCGCAAAACAAGTCTGTGCAAGGGAGGCAGGGCTGCTGGCGGACGGACATAACGTAAAGAGCCGCTCCCGTTGGTGAGGAGCGGCCCTAAACACACATCACATTTGATTAAAAAATCAGATTATTTCCTTGTACTGAACAGCACTCAGAAGCTTATCAAATTCCGACAGGTCGGAGCATTTGATCTTAATCATCCATCCCTGACCATAGGGATCGCTGTTGACCAGCTCGGGAGCGGCTTCCAACTCTTCATTGAGCTCAAGCACCTCTCCGCTCATCGGCATATATGCCTCCGCAACCGTCTTGACAGCCTCTATGTCACCGAATTTCTCACCTTTGGCGAGAGTCTCGCCGACCGTCTGGATATCTACGAAAACAATGTCACCAAGCTCACTCTGAGCGAAGTCGGTAATCCCGACTGTGGCCACATCGCCATCGAGCATAACCCACTCGTGGTCTTCGGTGTATTTCAGTGTATCAGGAATGTTCATATCTAGCTAAATCGCTTGTACCGAGCAAATATAGTTAATAACTTTTTAATATCAAAGCATTTTCAACGCTTGTTTTATCAAATCCTCGAGAGAAGCGTCCTTGTTGTCCTTGACAAGCTTGTCGAGAGTCTTCTCCACAGCGGCCTTCGGGAAGCCGAGCAGAACAAGCGCCGTAGCAGCCTCCTCGCGGTTCGGATTGCCGGAAACTCCGATGAAGCTGGTGTCCTTTCCTCCGCCCTTGACGATCTTGTCCTTGAGCTCCAGAACCAGCCTCTGGGCACTCTTGAGGCCGATGCCCTTGATGCTCTTGATCTTGTTTATGTCTTCGGCCACGATGGCGGCGCTGAGTTCGTCGCTGGTCATCGAAGACAGCACCATACGCGCGGTGGACGGACCGATGCCGCTCACGGAGATCAGCAGTTCGAAGAGGCTGCGCTCATCCTTGGTACTGAAGCCGAAAAAGCCCTCGTCATCCTCGCGGAGATAGTGGTAGAGATAGACCTTGACCTCCGAGCCAACCTTGCTTTCGAGAGCGGAATAGGTCTGCAGGCTGATGAGGATGCGGTAGCCGAAACCGCCAGCTTCGACGACCGCCTGAGCCGGGTTCAGCTCCTCCAGACGGCCTTTAACATAATCGTACATAAACGTTTATATTGGTTATGAAAACATTCTAACACAAAAATATATTATTTTTGCGGAATTACGGCAACACTCGCCCAACGCCAGACAGATGGATAAAGCCACAGCAAACTTCAGAAGCCGCTTCCCGGCACTTGCACAGCAGATCTATGGCAAGCCGCTTGTCTATTTCGACAATGCGGCCACCAGCCAGAAGCCGGACTGCGTGATAGAGATGCTGGAGAAGATGAACGCCGAGGCCTGCGCCAACGTGCACCGCGCCGTTCACCGTCTGGCACTGGACGCAACAGACCTCTACCAGCAGGGCCGGGAGGCTGCAGCAGCCTTCATCGGGGCACCTGCCGACGAGGTTATCTTCACCAGCGGCACCACGGCAGCCATCAACCTTGTGGCAAGCTGCTACACCCGCATTAATCTGAAAAAGGGCGACAAGATCCTCATCACCGAGGCCGAGCACCATTCCAACCTGGTTCCGTGGCAGATGGCCTGCGCAATATACGGTACCAGCCTGCTCGTGACTCCGGTGGGCGAAGACGGAACCCTCGATATGGAAACCTTCCGCAGGCAGCTGGACAACGGAGTGAAGCTGGTGGCCGTAGCCCACATCTCAAATGTGCTGGGAGTGGAGAATCCGCTGCGGGAGATAATCGCAGCAGCCCACGAAGCCGGTGCGGTAGTGCTTGTGGACGGTGCCCAGGGCATCGTACACGGCAAAGTGGATGTGAAGAGCCTGGACTGCGACTTCTACGCATTCTCCGGCCACAAGATATACGCCCCGACCGGAATCGGCATCCTCTATGGGAAGCGCGAGCTCCTCGAAAAGATGCCCCCGTATATGGGCGGAGGCGATATGGTGGACCGCGTTTCGTTCGAAAAGACGACCTACGGACCGCTGCCCCTGAAGTTCGAGGCCGGCACGCAGAACATAGCCGCGGCAGCCTGCCTTGCACCGGCGATGAAGCTGGCACGGGAAGTGCAGGAAGACGCCGCGCTGCAGGCCGCAACCGAAGCCACCGACCGCCTGATGGCAGAGCAGCTCGCCACGATAGAGGGTCTGCACTGCCCCAGCCTGGCCAATCCGCTTCGCAAGGGCATATTCAGCTTCTGCATCGACGGAGTGCATCCGGCCGACGCAGCACAGATAATGGACAAGATGGGAGTGGCCGTGCGCACGGGCTTTATGTGTGCCGAGCCGCTGATAAGGAAATATTCGGAGCACGGGATGATGCGCGCGTCGCTGATGCCCTACAACACTCCGGAGGAAGTTGAGATATTCATCGCCGCCCTGAAGCGTGCGATAACTATGTTGAGATGACTATACAGGAGATAACAGAACAGATCGTTGAGGAATTCTCGGTGTTCGACGAGTGGCTCGACAAGTATGAGTACCTGATCGAGACAGGCCGACAGTTGCCCCCCATAGACGAGGAGGCCAAGACTGCAGACAATCTCATAGAAGGCTGCCAGTCAAGGGTTTGGCTTGACTGCAAGGAGCGTGATGGAAAGCTTTGGTTCACAGCCGACAGCGACGCCGTCATCACCAAGGGCATCATCTCCCTGCTGATCAGGGTGTTCGACGGACAGAAGCCGGAAGACATCGTGGCCGCCAACCTGTCGTTCATCGACACCATCGGGCTGCGCGACAACCTGTCGCCCACCCGTGCCAACGGTCTGCACTCAATGATAACCAAGATAAAGGCCTATGCGCTTGCCTTTTTGCAGAAAGAAGACAATGAACAAAAATAAAACGGTCCTCGAAGCCAATATCGTGATGGCTCTCCGCAATGTATATGACCCGGAGATTCCCGTCAACGTATATGATCTGGGACTGATCTACGAAATAAAGGTCGACGAAGACAACAAGGTCGACATCACAATGACGCTCACGGCGCCGAACTGCCCCATCGCCGACATAGTGGTGGACAGCGTGGCGACAGCCGTGCGCGACGTGCCGGGCGTGACGGACGTGGCCATAGAGCTGGTGTTCGAGCCCGAATGGAACAAGGATATGATGAGCGACGAGGCCAAGCTGGAACTCGGACTGCTATAAGTTGTGATTATGATATACCTGCTGCTGGGAACGGATATGGGCGACAGAAGTGCCAATCTGAGCAGTGCGAGGGAACTTCTCTCGCAGGAGCTTGGCGTGAGACTGCTGTGCTCTGAAGTGCTGGAGACCGAAGCCATAGGTTTCGACGGCCCGGCCTTTCTCAACCAGGCAGTGGCTTTCGACGGCGATTTCGAGCCCTGCGACCTGCTGCACCGCTGCCATGGAATCGAGGCTGCGATGGGCCGCAAGCCCCACAAAGCCGTCTATGACAGCGAAGGCCGCCGCATCTACGCTCCCCGCATCATCGACATCGACATCCTGCACCTCAACGGCGTGGTGATGGACGAGCCTGAGCTCACAATCCCACACAAACAGGTGTTCCAGCGGCCCTTTGTACTCGGACTGATGCAGCAAGCCGCTGCCAAAGCAATGAAATAAACAATTATCAACAAATATGACACAAGAAGAAGTTTTCAAAAACCTGACTGCCCACTGCAAAGAATACGGTTTCGTGTTCCAGAGCAGCGAGATTTACGATGGTCTGAGCGCCGTGTACGACTACGGCCAGAACGGAGTTGAACTCAAGAACAACATCAAGAGATACTGGTGGGAAGCCATGACCCGCCTGCACGAGAACATAGTAGGTATCGACAGCGCCATCTTCATGCATCCCCGCATCTGGGAAGCCAGCGGCCACGTAGCTGCTTTCAACGACCCCCTGATCGACAACCGCGACAGCAAGAAGCGCTACCGCGCCGACGTCCTCATCGAGGAATATCTCGCCAAACTGGAAGACAAGATCAAGAAGGAAGTGGAGAAAGGCCGCAAGAAATTCGGCGACAGCTTCGACGAAGCCCAGTTCCTTGCCACCAACCCCAATGTGCTCCGCACCCAGGCCAAATGGGACGAAGTGCACAACCGTATGGTCAAGGCCCTCAACGACAATGACTTGAACGAGATGAGGCAAATCATCATCGACAGCGACATCGTCTGCCCTATCAGCGGCACCAAGAACTGGACCGAGGTGCGTAAGTTCAACCTTATGTTCTCTACCCAGCTAGGCAACATCAGCGGTGAGGACGGCACCATCTACCTGCGTCCCGAGACCGCACAGGGTATTTTTGTAAACTACCTCAACGTGCAGAAGACCGGCCGTATGAAGATCCCCTTCGGCATCGCACAGATCGGAAAGGCCTTCCGCAACGAGATCGTGGCCCGTCAGTTCATATTCCGTATGAGGGAGTTCGAGCAGATGGAGATGCAGTTCTTCATCCAGCCTGGCACCGAACTCGACTGGTTCGCAAAATGGAAAGAGACACGTCTGAAATGGCATAAGGCAATGGGTCTGGGCGACGAGAAATACCGCTTCCACGACCACGACAAGCTGGCTCACTACGCCAACGCAGCCACCGACATCGAGTTCGAATTCCCCTTCGGTTTCAAGGAGCTCGAGGGAATCCACTCACGCACCGACTTCGACCTTGGCAACCACCAGAAGTACAGCGGTCGCAAGATCCAGTATTTCGACCCTGAAAAGAACGAGAACTACACTCCCTACGTCATTGAGACCTCTATCGGTCTGGACCGCTGCTTCCTCGCAGTGCTCTCAAGCTCATATCACGAGGAGAAGCTGGAGAACGGCGAAGAGCGCGTAGTGCTGAGCATTCCTGCAGCCCTGGCACCCGTCAAGGCCGCCGTGCTGCCGCTGGTGAAGAAAGACGGCCTGCCCGAGAAAGCCCGCGAAATCCTGGACATCCTCAAATATGACTTCAACTGCCAGTACGACGAGAAAGACTCCATCGGCAAGCGCTACCGCCGTCAGGATGCCATCGGTACTCCTTTCTGCATCACTATCGACCACGACACGCTGAATGACAACTGTGTCACCATCCGCGAGCGCGACAGCATGAGACAGGAAAGAGTCGCTATCGAAAAACTGCACGGCATTCTGCAAAGCCAAACTTCGATGACCAGTTTGCTTGTTAAAAACTAATTTGTTTTTTAATTTTGTAGAAATCGACTATAAACTAACCAATTAAATAACTCAAAACAATGGGCAAATTCGTTATCAAACTCCGCACAAACGGAGACGTTCAGTTCGACCTCAAGGCCGCCAACGGCCAGGTAATCCTCACCAGCCAGGGCTACAAGTCAATGGACGGCTGCCTCAACGGCATCGCTTCTGTAAAGAAAAACAGCCTTGACGATGCTCGTTTCGAGCGCAAGACTGCAAAGAACGGCAAACCTTTCTTCAACCTGGTTGCTACCAACGGTCAGGTGATCGGTACCAGCGAAATGTACTCAAACAACGCCAACATGGAGAACGGTATCGCTTCTGTAAAGAAGAACGCGCCGACTGCTGAAATCGTTGACAAGACAAAAGAGTAATATCAACAAGAATTCGATGAAACACAGGCTGCCCGGATGACAGTCTGTGTTTTTTGTTACCTTTGCCCCGCTAATGGTTGTATTTTATGGAACTAACCCGCGTATTCGATCTCCTCACCAATCTGGAACAGATTTGTCCTGACAAAGAGGATATGCTGGCCAGACGCATTAATAATCAATGGGTTAAATATAGCACCAAAGACTACGTGCGCCTCTCCCACGCTGCCGCTAGAAGCTTTCTGGCCCTCGGTCTCAAGCCCGGCACCAGAATCATCAGCATCTGCAACAACCGCCCTGAGTGGAATTTCATCGATATGGGCTGCGCACTGTCGCGAATGGTCCACACTCCGGTGTATCCCACTCTCAGCCCCGATGATTACCTTTATATATTCAATCACTCCGAGGCTGAAATAATCTTTATCGGCAACGAGCTGCTCTATAAGAAGATCGCTCCGGTTGCAGAGCAGATGGACAAGCCTGCCAAGGTGATTCTCATCGACGAAAGCGACAGCCACTACTGCTTCAAGCAGTTCCTGGCAGAGGGAGAAAAGGACAAGGAGGCTCTTGAAGCGGTCATTTCCGATAACATCCGCAACACCGACAAAGACGAGTTCTTCTCACTTATATATACTTCAGGAACCACCGGACAGCCGAAGGGCGTGATGCTGAGCCATTACAACCTGGTTTTCAACTCGCACGGACACGCTGTACGCCAGTATCTGGGCAAGGAGAACAAAATGATATCGTTTCTGCCGCTCTGCCACACTTATGAGCGCTCGATGAACTATCATTATCAGGAGAAAGGTATAAGCATTTATTATACTGACATAGCAAACTTCGCAGCCGACCTCAAGGACAGCAAGGCAGACGGGTTCTGTGCCGTTCCGAGGGTTCTGGAGATGCTGTACAGCAAGCTCGAAGCGGCCCGCACCAGCCTCAAGGGCATCCAGGCTCTTATTTACCGCCGTGCCTGGAAGTTCGCCAACAACTACGACAACTACAATGACGGTGCGCTGTATCAGTGGCGCCGCAGGATGTTCGACAAGCTCGTTTACAGCAAATGGCGCGAGAAAATGGGCGGACAGAAGGAGATGCAGGTGATTTCTGGCGGAAGTTCCATCCAGCCGCGAATCCTCCGCTGCTTCACGGCAGCCAACATCCAGTGCTATGAGGGCTACGGAATGACCGAAACTTCACCTGTTATAGCCGTGGGCGACCCGAGACACCGCATCCAGGTGATCGGTACCGTGGGAACTCCCATCGAAGGCACCCAGCTGAAGTTTGCCAGCGACGGAGAGGTTCTTACCAAAGGCCCTCACGTTATGCTGGGTTATTTCAAAGCTCCTGAGCTGACTGCTGAGATCATCGACAGCGACGGTTTCCTGCACACCGGCGACATCGGATACCTGCAGGACGACAAATATCTGAAGATCACCGACCGCAAGAAAGAGATATTCAAGTTGTCAAACGGCAAATATGTGGCTCCGCAGGCCATAGAGACGCGAATCAAGGAAACTTCTAACTTCATTTCGAACTGTATGGTTGTGGGCGAGAACGAGAAATTCGCCTCTGCTATCATCATCCCGTCATTCAGCAAACTCGCATCTTACGCCAAATACAAGAAGATCAAATTCACTGACAATGACGACCTGCTGCAGAAACCTGAAATCCAGAAACTGCTGCAGACACAGATCGAGAAGGTCAACGAGACTCTCGCTCCTCACGAGCAAATCAAGCGAGAGCAGTTTGTCAACGACGAGTGGACTGTGGACAACAAGATGCTGAGCCAGACGCTGAAGCTGAAGCGTGCAAACATCTACGCGAAATACAAGGATACCATAAAAGAAATTTATCAATAGCTATGTTTAGATTTGTTCCACGTGGAACTTTTCTCATCGCTCTGTTTACAGTTGTATCACTTCTTACCCCCTCTGGATGTAGCCACAGACCCGATTTTCGTGACGGGGAGATGCTTTTCATAGACACTGCGTATACGTCAGCTCCCTTTGCCAAGGACGAAAACATCGTCAAGTTCAACGGCAAATATTTTATGTACTACTCTGCATACTACCCCGACAGTGCCGGAGTAAACCGTTTGTGCGTCGGAATTGCGGAGAGCGACGATCTGACGAACTGGAAAAGAATTTCACAAATTCTTCCTCAGCAGGAAGCTGAGACGAATGCAATCTGCGCTCCGGGTGCCATCATCCGCAACGACACTCTCCACCTGTTCTATCAGTCTTACGGCAATTTCGGAACTGAGGCCATCTGCCACGCGACTTCGGTGGACGGCGTGAATTTCGAGCACGACCCGAGCAACCCGGTGTTCACTGCGACAGGCGACTGGAACTGCGGAAGGGCCATCGATGCCGAGGTGGTAGAATTTGGAGGCAAATACTTTATGTATTTTGCTACACGGGACCCTGCTCAGGAGATCCAGTTCCAGGGTGTGGCTGCCGCCAACAAGAATTCGGGTCTGCACGCCGGCGACTGGACGTTGCAGATTGACGAGCCGATACTGAAGCCGGAGCTTGACTGGGAAGGCAAGTGCATCGAGGGTGCTACGACCATTGTCCGCGGCAAGACTCTCTATATGTTCTATGCCGGAGCATACAACCGCTCGCCTCAGATGATCGGAGTTGCCACCAGCAAGGATGGCATCCACTGGGAGCGTATGTCGCAGGAGCCGTTCCTCCGCAACGGGGAGCCGGGCAGCTGGAATGAGATGGAGTCGGGGCATCCGGACATTTTCGAGGATACGGACGGACGCACTTGGCTTTTCTACCAGGGCTACAACAATGCCGCACGGAGCTGGGAGATCTCCAAGACACGGGTCGCCTGGAAACACGGCAAGCCGTACATATTATAACCTTACCTATTATTATTTAGTATTCCCACTCTTGGTGGCATACGGGAACTTGCGGCTTCGCCTTTTTGGACGGAAAGCAAGGCCTTCGGGGGGTTCCGTTCGCGTTACTGGGGCGCTGCCCCAAACCCCGCCGCTCTGGCCTACTATCAGCATTTCCCAGCCCACACGGCCTCCGCTAGCGCCTGCAGGCGCCCGTTAACGCTCTCTCCAATCCCTCCCAACGCCATCATCGTCATCGCTGCGCGATAACTCGCTGTCGTCGGGTCCCTCCCGCTCTGCGAGCCGCGGGTGGCCAGCCCCCGCTCAGACCTTCTTTCCGTCTAAGGCGAGCCGCTTGTGGCTAGGGAAACGACGTAGGGAGCATTGCGGGAGGGCGGAAACAAGGATGAGTTGAGGCCACCGCCCGGGAGCGATGATGTCTGAGCCACGTTAGGCGCAGATTGAGGTGGAGGCATGCCGACAACGAAAGATGCAGACTAAAAGGGCGAGTTCGTCGCGACAGGTGGCCGAAGTGAAATCCGCCGCCCGGACGCACTCTGCTCCCGGAGGCGTTATCCTATATGCCACAAAAAGGCAGTGACTAACGGCCGAAGTGGACGAGGAGGACTGAGATGTCGGCGGGGGAAACGCCGGAGATGCGCGAAGCCTGCGCGATGGTGCGCGGCCTGTAGCGGTCGAGCTTTATGCGGCACTCTATAGACAGCGCCGTAATCTTCGAGAAATCGTAGTCCTCCGGAATCTTGATGTTCTCCAGACGGAGAATCTTGTCGGCAAGCTTCTTCTCGCGGTCAATGTAACCCTGATACTTCACGGCAATCTCCACAGCCTCCACGATCTCGTCGCGCCTGCCATCCTCGATACCGCAAGCCGCAAGGATACCGTCTATATCCACGAATGTTCCACGTGGAACTTTTTCCTCGAACTCCTTTATATTAACGAAAGGTCGCGTCAGCAACTCAGCAATCTTCTTGCGGTTCTCGATAGGAGCAGAGCCCACACTCTCAAGATAAGGATTGACATCCTCCGGACGGATCGAAGTCGTGCAGATCTCGTCCTTCAGACGGCCGACAGCATAATACTTCGACAGCATATTCTCATACCTCTCCTTGCTGGCCAGGCCAATCTCATAGCCCTTCGCAGTCAAGCGGTAGTCCGCATTATCGCCCCTCAGCAAGATGCGGTATTCAGCCCTCGAAGTGAACATCCTGTAAGGCTCGTCCACGCCTTTCGTGATGAGGTCGTCGATGAGTACGCCGATGTAGGCTTCGTCACGCTTGAGGATGAATTCGCCACGGTTCTGGATGGCCAGAGTAGCATTTATGCCAGCCATAAGTCCCTGAGCCGCAGCCTCTTCGTAGCCAGTAGTGCCATTCACCTGCCCTGCCAGATAAAGTCCCGAAATCACCTTGCTCTCAAGCGTAGCGTGGAGCTGCACAGGGTCGAAATAGTCATATTCCACAGCATAGGCAGGCCTGAAAACCTTGATGTTCTCGAAGCCTTCGATCTCCCTCAGAGCCCTGATCTGGACATCGAAAGGCAGTGAAGAAGAGAAACCCTGCAGATAATATTCGCTGGTGGTCCAACCCTCAGGCTCCAAGAAGAGCTGGTGGCTGTCCTTTCCCGCAAAAGTGCGGAGTTTGTCTTCGATTGACGGGCAGTAGCGCGGCCCGATGCCGACGATCTTGCCGGTGAAGAGCGGACTCTGGTCGAAGCCGCTGCGCAGAATCTCGTGCACCCTCTCGTTGGTATGGACTATATAACAAGCCTTCTGGACACCCTTTTCCTGGATGGCCGAAGGTATCGGAAGGAACGAGAACCGGGCCGGATTTGCATCCCCCTCCTGCACTGTGAGAGCGCTCAGATCTATGGAGCGGGTGTCGATGCGAGGCGGGGTGCCGGTCTTCATTCTGGCCACCTTAATACCCTCTGCAGCAAGCTGTTCGCCGAGTCCGAAGCTCGACAGCTCACCTATGCGGCCACCCACTGTGGTCTGCTGTCCGATGAAAAGTTTGCCGTTGAGGAAGGTGCCGGCAGTGATGATGACAGCCTTGCCGGTGAAGGATGTGCCGAGCTGGGTTTCGACACCGTATATCTTAGAGTCACGGATGGTCAGTTTCGTGATGACGTCCTGCCATATGTCGAGGTTCGGAGTGTCTTCAAGCACCTGACGCCAGTGCAGAGTGTAGAGCGTCTTGTCGCACTGCGCACGGGGACTCCACATCGCCGGGCCCTTGCTCATATTGAGCATACGGAACTGCAGGGTGCTGCGGTCCGTCACAATGCCCGAGAATCCGCCCAATGCGTCTATCTCCCTGACTATCTGGCCCTTTGCAATGCCGCCTATGGCAGGATTGCAACTCATCTGGGCGATATTGCGCATATCCATCGTCACCAGAAGCACGTGCGCACCCATCCTTGCCGCAGCGGTCGCAGCCTCACAGCCGGCGTGCCCGGCACCAACAACGATTATGTCGTAATCAAAGTGCATTATTCTTCACGCAGAGAGTCGAGGAGTGCAAGCGCCGCATTTTCGGCCTCGCGCATCCTCTTCTGCTCGGCCTCGGTGCCGTCGTCATAGCCGGTCAGATGCAGCAGGCCGTGAGCCATCACCCTGTGCAGTTCCCTCTCGAAACCTTCCCCATACTCCTCCCCGTTCGCACGGACAGTGTCGACGCTGATAAAAACATCTCCATCAACCTTCTTGGAGTCAGGGTTTTCGCGGCTGTCGAAAGTGATGATGTCGGTGTAGTAATCGTGGCCCAGGTACTGCCTGTTCATCTCCAGAAGATAAGCATCGCTGCAGAAGATGTAGTTGAGGTTGCCGACGCTATGGCCGGATCCCTCCGCCAACTTCTTTAACCACTTCTTGAACAGCATTTTTGATTGAAGATTGAAAGCAATATCTTCCGAAAAGAAACAGATCATATTTAACTTGCTTAAACTTTGGATAAAATTTATACCTTTGCCTTTCTGAATTACTATAATTCAAGGCAAAAGTAATAAAAACAAGTATAAATTTTTTGAAATGTCAAAGGTAACTGTAATCGGCGCCGGTAATGTGGGTGCCACCTGCGCAAACGCTATCGCACACCTCAACTGTGTTAGCGACATTGTTTTGATTGATATCAAAGAAGGTCTTTCAGAAGGTAAAGCCATCGATATGATGCAGACCGCAAAGCTTTATGGCTTCGACAGCCGCATCAAGGGCGTAACCAACGACTATGCAGCAACTGCTGATTCTGATGTCGTTATCATCACCTCAGGTATTCCCCGCAAACCCGGTATGACCCGTGAAGAACTCATCGGCGTGAATGCCGGCATCGTGAACACTGTTGTAAAGAGTGCCCTCCAGTATTCTCCCAACGCTGTTTTCATGATCATCGCCAACCCGATGGATACCATGACTTACCTCACCTACAAGACTTCCGGTCTGCCGAAGAACAAAGTCGTAGGTATGGGTGGACAACTCGACAGCAGCCGCTTCACATACTACCTCAGCCAGGCTCTCGGCGCAGCCCCGAGCGACGTTGAAGGCATCGTTATCGGCGGTCACGGCGACACCACTATGATCCCACTGATCAGCAAGGCTACCTACAAGTCACAGCCCGTCACCAAACTTCTCAGCAAGGAAGCAGCCGACAAGGTCGTTGCCGACACAATGGTCGGTGGAGCAACCATCACCGGTCTCCTCGGCACCAGCGCCTGGTACGGTCCCGGTGCAGCCGCAGCTGTTATGACAAAGTCAATCATCCTCGACCAGAAGAAAGTATTCCCTTGCTGCGTAGCTCTCGAAGGCGAATACGGAAAGAACGACATCTGCATCGGCGTACCAGCTGTCCTCGGCAGGAACGGTGTGGAGAAAGTGGTTGAAATTGAGCTCAATGCAGCTGAGAAAGAGGCATTTGAGAAGAGCGCAGCCGCTGTTTCCAAGACCAACGACGTGCTTAAAGGCATGAATCTTGTATAACGTATCGGCAAAAGTTGTTAACCGATTTTATTAACAATTATTTTGTTGAAAAAATATTTCTTTCTAACTTTACACACCGTACATCTTAGAAAGAAAAAAATAAACATACGATGGAAGTTAAAAAATCACCTAAGGCAGACCTCTCCAGAACAGTGACTCTGTTCCGTGAAATCGGCTTTATTATTGTTCTGGGCCTTGTTTTGCTTGCTTTCGAATGGCAGAGCAAAGAGAAGAAAGAATCTATCTTTGATCAGCAGGAATCTGTGATCATCGAGGAAGAAATCATCCCTATCACTCAGGAAGAGCAGACTCCTCCGCCTGAGATGCCCAAAATCCCCGTCCTTTCAGACGCTATCGACATCGTCGATGACAATATCCAGGTGGACGACGCTGTGTTCTCATTCGAGGACGATGCCACCCTTGGTGTGGAAATCATGGACTATATCGAGACCGTAGAAGAGGAAGAGGTTGAGGAAGAGGCCATTCCGTTCGCATTGGTAGAGAACAAACCGACCTTCCAGGGCGGTGATGCGAACACCTTCTCTAAGTGGGTGAACTCACAGCTCGAGTATCCTGAAATCGCTAAGGAAAACGGTATCCAGGGCCGTGTTACCCTCCAGTTCACGGTTAATACCGACGGTTCTGTAAGCGACGTGAAAGTGCTCCGTGGCGTGGACTCATCTCTTGACAAAGAGGCTGTCAGGGTGGTTTCATCTTCACCGAAATGGAAACCGGGTATGCAGCGTGACAAACCCGTCCGCGTAACCTATACCTTCCCGGTTATCTTCCAGCTCCGCTAGTAAATTCGTTAAATACGATATGAAGAAGAGGCGCAGAAATGTGCCTCTTTTTTTTGTGCTTGGCCCTCCTTTGGGCTCAGGGGCTGCTGCTAGGAGACTAGAATAATAGTCTCTTACGCAGCACCCCTATCGCCACGATACGGAGGGCCGCAAAAGCGGTATAATTACCAGAGGAAATTGTTAAAGGGATAGCGTCCTGCGTGGATTTCAGCGACCATCTTGTAGAGGTCGTTGCGCAGTTTGTCGATGCCGATCTTGTCCTTCGCGCTTATGAAGATGCAGGGCGTGTGCTCTCGGGCGATCCACATATTCTTCATCTCCTCGAGGGTATAATTGCGCAGAGTCTTCTCGTCGAGGCTGAACTCGTCGTACTCCTCGTGCTCATAGGCGTCTATCTTGTTGAAAACCATCAAGCAGGGCTTGTCGCCGGCTCCGATTTCGCGCAGGGTGCGCTCCACGGTAGCGATCTGGTCCTCGAAACCCGGGTGTGAAATGTCCACCACGTGCATCAGGATATCGCTCTGGCGCACCTCGTCGAGGGTGCTCTTGAACGATTCTATGAGTTGTGTGGGCAGTTTGCGGATGAATCCCACGGTGTCGCTCAGCAGGAAGGGAAGATTCTCTATGACTACCTTGCGGACTGTGGTGTCGAGCGTCGCGAACAGCTTGTTTTCTGCAAATACATTACTCTTGGCCAGCAGGTTCATAAGGGTGCTTTTGCCCACGTTGGTATATCCTACCAGCGAAATGCGAACCATCGAGCCGCGGTTGCCGCGCTGCGACTCCATCTGGCGGTCGATCTTGCGCAACTGCTCCTTCAGACGGGTGATCTTGTCGAGGACGATACGGCGGTCGGTCTCCAGCTGGCTCTCACCGGGACCCCTCATATTTATACCTCCGCGCTGACGCTCGAGGTGGGTCCACATACCGGTCAGACGGGGATATAGATACTGATACTGAGCGAGTTCTACCTGTGTCTTCGCATAAGCCGTTGCTGCCCTCTGGGCGAAAATGTCGAGGATGAGGCCGGTACGGTCGATGACGTTCACCTTGGTCTCTTTCTCAATGTTTCGCATCTGCGAGGGTGTCAGTTCGTCATCGAAAATGATGTAGTCCACTTCGTTCTCCTGGACGTACTGTTTGATTTCCTCGAGCTTGCCGGTGCCGAAGTAGAAGCGGTTGTTGGGATGGTCCAGACGCTGCGTGAAGCGGCGCAGAGTGGTCACCCCGGCCGTCATCGCCAGGAATTCCAGCTCGTCAAGGTACTCGGTAGCCGTGCGCTCGCTGTCCTTGTCGCGTATTACCGCCGCTAAAACACCTGTATCCATTCCTTAAAGCTATATTTTCAAGAAATCGCGCACCAGGGCAACGTCCTGAGCCGTCTGCTCGATGAAACTGTTGTGACCGCAGTTCTCGACGATTTCGAAGCGCACCTTGGGAAATGATTCCTTCATCGCCAGAATCTTCTCCATCGGCATGAAATTGTCGTGGTCGCCCATAATCGCCATCACAGGAATCGCAGGGTCCTTCATCTGTGCGCAGCTGTCGGGACGCTCCATCATTCCCTTGAGGCACGATACGATGCCCTCTGGGTCGTGGGTGTCGCACAGTTCTATGGTCTCTATGATCTTGTCGTCGCAGCGCCTGAGATTCTCGGAATAATACATCTTCGGCACTGCGGCTTCGGCTATCGACATCAGCCTTCCTGCGCGGATATCATCGATTTCACGGGCCCTGTCGGCCGCTTTCTCGGCCGGGTCGGCGTAAGGGTTGCTGTTGATCAGCATCAAGCCCTCGAAAGTCTCGGGAAATATCCTGCAGCACGCCAGAGCCACATATCCACCCATCGAGTGGCCTCCCACAAAAGCCTTTTCCACACCGCATTTGTCAAGCACGCCCTTCACAGTCGTGGCCATAAAATCCATAGTGTTCACGGGGGCGCCGCAAGACAGTCCGTGGCCCGGAAGATCAATAGTTATTACTCTGCAGAAATCCTTGAGAGCGTCGGCGAATTCGTTCCACACATACATCGTCTCGAGATAGCCGTGAAGCAAAATGAGGGTTTTGTCTCCTTTTCCGGTATCGTTGATGTGGACGGGAACATTGCCTGCCGTTGCAAAAAATTCCATATCGGTATTTTTTATCGCTGCAAAATTACAAATTATTCAAAAAAAGTTAGGATATTTGTAAGAATTGAAATACCAACTAAACTAACCATAATGATCGAATTGAAATCACAAGTCCCCGATGGCCCGTTGGCTGAGAAATGGACTAACCACAAGGCGCACATCAAAGTCGTCAGTCCTGCCAACAAGAAGAAACTCGACATCATCGTCATCGGTACCGGACTCGGAGGCGCTTCCGCCGCCGCAACCCTTGGAGAACTTGGATACAACGTAAAGATTTTCTGCATCAGCGACTCTCCCCGCCGCGCCCACTCTATCGCCGCCCAGGGAGGTATCAATGCTGCCAAGAACTACCAGAACGACAATGACTCCATCTACCGTCTATTCTACGACACCATCAAGGGCGGAGATTATCGCAGCCGTGAGGCCAATGTATATCGTTTGGCCGAAGTGAGCAACAACATCATTGACCAGTGCGTGGCACAGGGCGTTCCTTTCGCAAGGGACTACGGCGGACTGCTCGACAACCGTTCTTTCGGTGGAGCACAGGTAAGCCGTACTTTCTATGCCCGCGGACAAACCGGCCAGCAGCTGCTTCTGGGAGCATATGCCGCCCTCAACCGTCAAGTTGCCAAAGGCAAGGTGCAGAGTTTCCCGCGCCACGAGATGCTCGACCTCGTAGTCATCAACGGCGAAGCCAAAGGAATCATCGCCCGTGACCTTACGACAGGCGAAATCAAGCGTTTCGGAGCCCACGCAGTGGTTCTTGCCACCGGTGGTTATGGAAACACATACTTCCTCAGCACCAACGCTATGAACAGCAACGGTTCTGCTGCTATGCAGTGCTACCGCAAGGGTGCCTGCTTCGCAAATCCCTGCTTCGCGCAGATCCACCCGACCTGCATCCCGGTGCACGGAGACCAGCAGAGCAAGCTTACCCTTATGTCAGAATCCCTGCGTAATGACGGCCGCATCTGGGTTCCCAAGAAGATGGACGATGTGATCGCCATCCGCAAGGGCACCAAGAAACCCAGCGACATTGCTGAAGAAGACCGTGACTACTACCTCGAAAGACGCTATCCCGCCTTCGGTAACCTCGTGCCGCGCGACGTGGCTTCAAGGGCCGCCAAGGAGCGTTGCGATGCCGGCTACGGCGTGAACGAGCAGGGTCTGGCCGTGTTCCTCGATTTCAAGACCTGCATGGAGCAGAAAGGCAAGGCCTATATCGAGGAAAAATATGGAAACCTCTTCCAGATGTACGAGGAAATCAATGACGTGGATCCTTACAAGGAGCCTATGATGATTTTCCCGGCCATACACTATACAATGGGCGGTCTCTGGGTTGACTACAACCTGCAGACCACTATCCCCGGCCTGTATGCCATCGGCGAGGCCAACTTCTCTGACCACGGTGGAAACCGCCTCGGTGCATCAGCCCTTATGCAGGGTCTTGCAGACGGATATTTCATCCTTCCTTACACTATCGGCGACTATCTGGCCAAGAAGATCCAGGAGCCCAAGGTCAACACCGACGCTCCGGAGTTCGCAGAGGCTGAAAAGAATGTTCGCGAGAGAATCGACAAACTCTTCTCTGTCAAGGGAAAACGAACTGTCGACAGCATCCACAAGGAACTCGGTCTCATTATGTGGGAATATGTCGGAATGGCCCGCAACGAAGCTGGTCTGAAGACTGCCATCCAGAAGATCCGCGACCTCAAGAAGGAATTCTGGACAAACGTATTCGTGGACGGCGATAATTCTCACTTCAACCAGGAACTTGAGAAGGCCCTCCGCGTGGCTGACTTCCTCGAGATCGGCGAACTGATGGCTATCGACGCCCTCAACCGCAAAGAGTCTTGCGGCGGACACTTCCGCGAGGAAATGCAGACCGAAGACGGTGAGACCAAACGCGACGACAAGAACTTTATGTATGTCGCTGCCTGGGAGTACAAGGGCGAAGACAAGGAGCCTGAACTCCACAAGGAACCGCTTGAATTCAAATATTGCACTGTTGCAACCCGTAACTATAAAGATTAAACTATGAAATTCACATTGAAAATATGGCGTCAGAAAAACGCCAAGTCACAAGGTCACTTCGAGACTTACAATATCGACGGCATCTCGCCCGATACTTCGTTTCTCGAAATGCTTGATATTCTCAACGAGAAACTTGTGAACGCTGATATAGATCCCGTATCTTTCGACAAGGGTTGCAAGAGCAAGGAAGGCCCCGTAAGTTTCGACCACGACTGCCGCGAGGGTATCTGCGGCGCCTGCTCTCTCTATATCAACGGCCGTGCACACGGTCCTGAGAGCGGTGTCACTACCTGCCAGATGTATATGCGCAAGTTCAAGGATGGCAGCACAATCACCATCGAACCTTGGCGCAACAACGGTTTTCCCATCATCAAGGACCTCGTTGTGGATCGTCGTGCATACGACAAGATCCTGCAGGCAGGCGGTTTTATCAATGTAAACACCGGCGGTGTTCCTGATGCAAACGTAATTCCTATCAATAAGGACAATGCCGAGGAGAGTATGGATGCTGCAGCCTGCATCGGATGCGGTGCCTGCGCTGCTACCTGCAAGAATGGTTCTGCTATGCTGTTCGTTGCTGCAAGGGTCAGCTCTCTGGCTCTTCTTCCTCAGGGCAAAGTGGAGGGTGCAAGGCGTGCCAAGGCTATGGTTGCGAAGATGGACGAACTTGGCTTCGGTGCCTGCACTAACACCAGGGCTTGCGAGATGGAGTGTCCCAAGAAGATCAGCGTGAGTCACATTGCTCGCCTGAACAGGGAATTCCTGAAGGCAAAGTTCAAAGACTAAGGAGTTTAAGTGTTTATTTTTCTATATGCAAGGAGGCGGGTCATCCCGCCTTTTTGCGTTGATTAAGTGTTTAAATTGTGCTGATAATATGTGGATATTTTCTTATAAAAATCAAGAGTTTTCAACACCATAAAAATATCCTCTTAATTATAAAATCTATTTATTGGTTTTTATAAACATTCAAATAAACACGGCTTATTTATAAAAACTGCCTTCTATCTATCTCCACAGCCGTTTTAATTACTTATAAACACTATCAACAAACAATAATAATCATCATAGAATTTTTTTAAAAGGTATTATTGATAATTATGATGTATTGAAGAAAAGTAAGGCCTTCAGGAAGCTCGTTCGCTGATGCTCACTCGTACCCTCCTCCTGTCTACTTCGTCCTGCTTCGCAGAACTCGTATCCAGCAGGCAACCTCCCTCTTCCTTGGCCGGGGTGGCCATATTCCTTCAGGCCTTCTTTTCTTCAAAAATAAATGTAATTTTGTAGTACAAGCAATAGTTATATGGCTATCGAATATTATAATCCGAGGGAAGAGTCTCAGGTAAAGGACAAGGACTTTGAGAATAAGATAAGGCCGCAGGACTTTACCCAGTTTCACGGGCAGCAGCAGATCATTGAAAAGCTCAATATCTATGTAAAAGCTGCCATGATGAGGGGAGAGGCTCTGGACCATATTCTTTTTCACGGTCCTCCTGGCCTTGGAAAGACCACTCTTGCACATATCGTAGCCAATGAACTCGGGGTGAATATGAAGATCACTTCAGGTCCCGTGCTTGACAAGCCAGGAGACCTTGCAGGCCTTCTTACATCGCTTGAGCCAGGAGATGTCCTTTTCATTGATGAAATACATCGTCTGAGTCCGGTAGTCGAAGAGTATCTCTATTCTGCGATGGAGGATTATGTGATCGACATAATGATAGACAAGGGTCCCGGTGCCAGGAGCGTGCAGATCAATCTCAACCCTTTCACTCTGATAGGAGCCACTACCCGCAGCGGACTTCTTACATCTCCTTTGAGGGCCCGTTTCGGCATTCAGGAGCATCTGGAATACTACGACAGCGACGTTCTGTCGAACATAGTGGAGCGCAGTGCTGAAATACTCGGAATAGGCATTGATGCAGCGGCAGCGCGTGAAATAGCGATGAGAAGCCGCGGTACACCCCGTATAGCCAACAGTCTTCTGCGCAGGGTAAGGGACTTTGCACAGGTGAAAGGCAGCGGCACCATCGATCTGGACATCACCCGCATAACCCTTGACGCCCTGAACATCGACAAACGCGGTCTGGACGCCATCGACAACAAGATTCTATCTACGATAATAGAAAAATTCAACGGCGGTCCTGTGGGTGCAGGAACCATAGCAACTGCAATAAGCGAAGATGTAGGCACACTCGAGGAGGTATATGAACCTTTCCTGATAAAGGAGGGTTTTATCAACCGTACGCCTCGCGGAAGAGAGGCTACTGCCCTGGCTTATTCACATCTGGGTCTTACCCGCAGATCGGCTGAAGTAAGTGGAAATCTGTTCTGATCAGACGTTTTCGCTGATTTCCCGTAAAAGAGCGACGGCTTCGGAAATTGTCTTCACCGGAGATGACTTTATGTAAAGTTTATTGTCTTTTTCCGTAAGTGAATATTTTCGTCCCGGACGCTGTATAAAATTCAAAATCGACTCAAAAATATTGGATTTGTAATAGGCGGACAGCTGGTTGCTTACGAAATATGCCAGCAGAATGCCCTTCTTGAGCACTATCTTCTCGAAACCTAGAGAAATGGCCAGGCTGCGCAGCCTTATGATGTCCATAAGTTCTGAAGTCTCGGGAGGGATGGGTCCGTAGCGGTCTTCCATCTCTTCTTTGAAGCCCTTCAGTTCTTCTTCCGTCTTCATCGAGTCCAGGGCCTTGTAGAGCCTTATCTTCTCAGCAGGAATGTTGATGTATGCGTCCGGGATGAGAGCCTGGATGTCGGTGTCGATATGGCAGTCGTATATGAAGTCGGTGTGGAGTTGCTTGCTCTTCTTCTTGCTGTCGGCTGCAGAAGCCTTCTCCAGGGCCCTTTCATATTCTTCGTAGACTCCGGCTTCGGTACGGGCTTCCACCAGTGCTTCCTGGAGTATCTTCTGATATGTCTCGAAGCCCATCTCGGCGATGAAACCGCTCTGCTCGGCACCCAGCAGGTTGCCGGCGCCGCGGATGTCCAGGTCCTGCATCGCTATGTTGAAGCCGCTGCCGAGGTCGCTGAAGGTCTCGATGGCCCTCAGGCGGCGCCTTGCATCGTCGGAGATAGATGTCATAGGAGGCACTATCAAATAGCAGTAGGCCTTGCGGTTGCTGCGTCCCACGCGTCCCCTGAGCTGATGAAGGTCGCTCAGGCCGAAGTTCTGGGCCTGGTTGATTATTATTGTGTTGACGTTGGGTATGTCGATGCCATTCTCTATGATGGTGGTGCAGATGAGCACGTCATAATCCCCGTCAATGAAGTCCAGAAGCGTTTTTTCGAGGTCTTCTCCGTCCATCTGGCCGTGTCCTATGCAGGTGCGGATGCCCGGGCATATGCGGCGGATGATGTCTTCCACCGACAGGATGTCCTCAACCTTGTTATGAAGGAAGAATACCTGGCCTCCGCGTTCCACCTCGGTCATTATTATGTCGCGGATGGTGTCTTCGTTGAAATCGATGAGTTCAGTGGAGATAGGTATCCTGTTGGGGGGAGGAGTGTTGATGATTGACAGGTCGCGGCTTCCGAGCAGTGAGAACTGCAGAGTACGCGGTATGGGAGTAGCCGAGAGCGTCAGCGTGTCGACGTTGCTGCGCAGGCTGCGGAGCTTTTCCTTGGCCGAAACGCCGAATTTCTGCTCCTCGTCGACTATCAGCAGGCCGAGATCCTTGAAGTGCAGGTTCTTGTTGAGGATGCGGTGGGTGCCGATGAGGATGTCTATCTTGCCGGCAGCCAGTTTTTCTCCGATTTCCTTCACCTGCTGGGCGGTCTTCTGCCGGCTGAGGTATTCCACGTTGCAGGGGAAATCCCTGAGGCGGCCGCTGAAGGTCTGGTAGTGCTGGAAAGCAAGGATGGTCGTGGGCACGAGCAGGGCCACCTGCTTTCCGTCGCAAACGGCCTTGAAAGCCGCACGGACAGCTATTTCGGTCTTTCCGAAGCCCACGTCGCCGCAGATGAGGCGGTCCATCGGATGGGGACTCTCCATATCCTGCTTCACGGCCGCGGTGGCTTTCTGCTGGTCGGCGGTGTCTTCGTACATAAACGAGGCCTCGAGTTCCTGCTGCAGGTAGTTGTCGGGGCTGAAAGCGAAGCCGCGGGAGCTCATCCTCTCGCTGTAGAGCTTTATGAGGTCTGCGGCGATGTCCTTCAGTTTCGACTTGGTCTTGTGCTTGAGCGTCTCCCAGGCCTTTGTTCCCAGCTTGTTGACCTTCGCGGGAGTGCCGTCGGCCGATTTGTATTTGCTGATGCGGTGGATGCCGTGGATCGACACGAAAATCACATCGCCGTCCTTGTAGATCAGCTTCACGGCTTCCTGCATCTTGTCTCCTATCACAGTCTTCACGAGGCCTCCGAACTGGCCGATGCCGTGGTCGATGTGCACCACATAGTCGCCTATGTTGAAGCTCATCAGGTCGTTGATGGTGAGTCTTTCGGCAGGAGCCACTTCTCGGCGCACCTTTATCTTGTGGTAGCGCTCGAATATCTGATGGTCGGTGTAGTAGCAGTTCTTGGAAATGCAGTCCACATAGCCCTCGTGCAGCGACAGGTCGAGGAATGCGGGAGGTATGATGGCCTGCGAGGAGGAGAACTCCCTGAGCACCTGCTGCATTCGGAAAATCTGGTTGGGATTGACCGAAAGGATGTTGACCTTGTAGCCCTTCTCCTGCTTGTCGGCTATGTCGTGCACCAGGATCTCGAAGTTCTTGTTGAAGACCGGCTGGGGCAGGGTCTTGACCTCTGCGGGCTGCAGGAGCTTCTCATAGCCGGAAGTGCCGAGCTGCTGCTCCACAAAGTCATTTTCCATCCAGATGACAGCCCTCGAGGGCAGCACATCCTCTATTCCCACATAATCTTTCTCTTCGAAGTTGCTGTAGAGGTCGGGGCATATCTCCACCTGCTGAAGGTTGTCGGTGCTGCGCTGGCTGTCTACCTCGAAATGGGAGATGCTCTCCACCTCGTCGCCGAAGAAATCAACCCTGTAGGGCTGGTTGTCTGCAAATGAGAATATGTCGATGATGGAACCGCGGAGGGCGAATTCTCCGGGTCTGGTGACGAAATCGGCCTCGGTGAAGCCTATGGCCTGCAGCACGCCCTTGAGCGTTTCGTGGCCGATACGCTGGCCGACGCCGATGGAGACTACGTTTTCGCGGGTGGTTTTCTTGCGGAGCACCTTTTCCCTGAGGGAATCGAGGTAGCAGACCACTACGGTCTGGTCACGGCCGGCCTTGCGGTCGCGCAGTCCGTCGCCGATGTCGACCGAGCGGCAGGATCCCAGGGCCTGGGGCAGGTCGTCGCAGCCGACCTTCGCCGAGAAGTTCTCTATCGCTGCGAGCGCAGATGTGCGCTGCACCTTTTCGGACACGCCCTTGAGCGATTCCTTGGAGCGTTCTTCGCCGGAAAGCGGCAAGTAATAGACGTTTTCTTCGTCAAAGAAATTGTAGATGTCGCTGGTGAAGAAGAGGGCCTGCTTCTTGGTCTCCATTACGACCAGATGCAAGGCTTTGTTTTTCAGTTGTTTCGCAATTTTTGAGAAATAGACGGCTTTCGCCGAGACTGCGCCCCGGACGTTTTCGAGGTTGACAAACCAGTTTGCCTGCGAAAATGTGTTCTGACCCCCGGTCATTTGATGCGAAGATATAAAAATTCTGTATATTTGTGGTTCATTGCCAAATTATGAACATATTAATTGACATAGGCAACACTTCCTGCAAGGTGGCTTTCTGCCCGGCCCATCCGTCAGAGCGTCTGGCCGGAGCCGACGTTATGCGTTTCGCCACCCAGAAGGAATCCATCTCATATGTGCGACAGCGTCTGGGACGCCGCAAGGCCGACAACATCGTGCTGAGCAACGTTCGCAACCGCAGCCTCTACCTCGAGAAGATGCTCGAGCTCAAGTGCGGGAACTTCATCAACTTCGACGAGGACTTCGTGAAGGACCTGATAGAAAAGAAGAAGCCCGCCCCCGCAGATCCGCTGACTGTTCTCGCTCATATGCCTCTGGGAATGGGTGCCGACCGGATGGCTGCCATCTTCGGCGCCGAGGTGCTCTATCCGCTCCAGGACAAACTGGTTTTCGATTTCGGCACGGCAACGACAGTGGAATTCATCGACGCAGTACGCGACGAGGCTGATCCTTCGGTGGTCTATCCCTACTACAGGGGCGGCTCGATATCCCTCGGCCTGCGCACCCGCTACCGTGCCCTGAGCCACTATACGGCCAAGATTCCCTACCTCAATCCGGACGATTTCCTGGACAGCCACGACATCAATTCAATCGACAGCGTGGGCTATGATCTGGACACCGCCCTGGCCGCCGGCAATATTCTCGGCATAATGTTTGAAATAAAAGGCTACGTCGCCGCTCATCCGACGCGCAAGCTCATACTCACCGGAGGCAATTCAGCCCGTTTTGCCGAAGGTCTGGACGGAAAGGCGACAGTTGAGCAGGACCTGGTCCTGATAGGTTTGGAGGCTGTTTTGGAATTGTTATGAAAAAGACGATGAAAAAGTTTTTCATATTGATAGCGGTTCTGACTGTGACGCTGCCCGCAGCGGCTCAGGAAGCCTTCTCATCATATTCTCCGTACTCAATGTTCGGTCTCGGACAGCTCGAATCCGTGGGTGACCAGAACACTGCGGCTATGGGTGGCATCGGAGTCGGTCTCCGCGACCCGAACCTCATCAACCTCCTCAATCCCGCAGCCGTGACCGCCCGCGACGCCGACGCCTTTATGCTGGACTTCGGCCTCAAGCAGTCAAATATGATCTTCGCAGGAGCTGACGCCAAAGGCAACCTCGCCCGCAGCGCCAAGAACCTCTTCAATATCGACCATATCGTGGCAACGTTCCCCATCTACAAGCATTCTGCTTTCAGGGTGGGCGTGATGCCGTTCAGCAACACCGGCTACGCCTTTATGTACCACGAGGACAAGGATCCGGTAATCGCCAGCCTCGGTGACGTGCAGTACTTCCGCGCGGGCCAGGGCGGCATCAACCAGCTCTTCGCCGGTGCAGGCGTCACCCTTTTCGACCGTCTGAGCCTCGGAGCAGACGGTATATTCTATATAGGTACGATCAAGCGCAACTCTTCTACATATTTCACGACCAATACCTTCCAGCGCACAGCTTCCAGGAACTGGACCACGGTGCTCCGCGGTCTGTCGGCAAAGGCCGGCATCCAGTATGAGCAGCCCCTCGGAGAAACAATGTCGCTGACGGTCGGAGCCACATACAGGCTCGGCTCCGAGGTCAAGGGAGAGTTCCACGACCTCGCCTATGCCAGCGGCGGCAACTACGCCGACACCACGATCAACGTGAAAAAGCAGGTTGCCTACAGCATCCCCCAGGAAATGGCGGCAGGTTTCACCCTGCGCAAGAGCGGCGTATGGATGTTCGGTTTCGACTACACCCGCCAGGACTGGACCGGCAGCGTGTTCGACCCTACTCCCGGAGTGAACTTCTCTCCAGGACTCGCAGAGTCGTTCAACGCCGGCTTCGAGATAATTCCCAACAGATATGACGTGCGCTACTACCTGCGCACGGTGACATACCGCATCGGTGCTTACCACAGGAACCAGTACATTATGCTGGACGGAAAGCCCGTCACCACAAACGGCATCACACTCGGCTTCGCATTGCCAGTCTACAACCGCCGCACTTCGGTATCGGTGGCCGTGGACCTCGGCCAGACTTCTCTTGCGGGAGCCGCCAGCCTCACCTCCCCGGGCAACATCAGGGAGCGTTACGTGAAGATATCTCTGGGCCTGAACCTCTTGGACATCTGGTTCCAGAAAGTTTTGTACAACTGATACTATTTTATAAATTTGCCAAATAACCACAACGAAAATGAAAAAAGTAGCAACATTAATCCTTGCACTCGTCGCAGTCCTTCCTGCATTCGCACAGAAGTATGGAACCGGACAGGACAGTGTAGATTGCGTAGTGAACCTTTCTTACTACAGAGAATATCTTAAACAGAACGATATGGCCAACGCCATTTCTCCCTGGAGGAAGGCCATCGCCGTGTGCCCGCCCTCAGCGAGCCAGAACATGTTCATTGACGGTTGCCGTCTGATGCGCTGGGAGTACACCCAGTCCAAGGACGCCGCCCGCAGGGCTGAGGTTCTTGACTCACTGATTATGCTGTACGATGTACGTGCTGCAGAATATCCCAAGAATGCAGTGACCGCAATGAACAACAAGGCCATCGATATGCTCAACTACAAATGGAAGAGCAACGAGCCGGACGCTCTGTTCGCGGAGTTGAAGAAGATCGTCGATCTCGTAGGTTCAAAGGCCTCTCCCATGGTTTTGGCCAATTATATGCAGACAGGCGTTGACCTCTACAAGAACGGTATTCTTGAGCCCGAGGCCCTGATGAACACTTATACCGACATTGCCGGCTACGTTGACGCGGCTCTCGCCGAGAACGCCGACGGCCAGATGGTTGGTGCAAAACAGGACATCGAGGAAATGCTCGGAGCTTCAGGCGTTGCATCTTGCGACAACCTGGTAGGTCTGTTCACCCCCCGCTATCAGGCAAATCCTGACGACAAGACCACTCTCAACACCATCGTCAAACTCCTCGGCAACAGCGAGTGCCTCGACAGCGACCTCTATCTGTCAGCAGTTGAGAAGCTGCACGGAATGGAGCCCAGCGCCAACACCGCATACTACCTCTACAAGCTCTATTCATCACGCGACCAGAACGACGATGCGGCAGCCACACTGGTTGACGCCATCGAGCGTTGCGGCGACGATGTGACCAAAGCAGCCGACTACTGCTTCGAGCTCGGTTCATTCTACTTCAAGAAGATGCAGAAATATGGCGAGGCAGCCAGCGCTGCAAAGGAGGCCATCGACCTCAATCCGAAGCTCGCCGGCAAGTGCTACCTGCTTCTCGGCACCATCTGGGCCAGCGTGAACTGCGGTGGCAACGAGCTTGAGCGCCGCGCCAAATACTGGGTTGCAGTTGACTATATGAGCAAGGCCCGCGAAGCTGATCCCAGCCTCGCTTCAGAAGCCGACCAGCTTGCAGGACAGTATCGCAGATACTTCCCTCAGCAGGCAGACGCCTTTATGTATGACGTTCAGGACGGTCAGGCATACACCGCAGGTTGCGGCGGACTGCGCGAAACCACCACAGTACGTACTCTCAAGTAACAGTTGAAGAAAACACTTCTCATATTTATCGTCATCGGTGCCCTTGCTTCGTGCAAAGGCACCGATGCTGATATTCCGCCCATCGACTTCAGCGTGACTCCGGTGCAGTCGGTGGAGAATATGGTTGCGCGCCGCTTCCAGTGGGCCAACCTCACATACGATATGCGTGCAGGCAGGATGGACCGCTATGACTACAGCGACACTTCCGGCGTGCAGCATACCTATGAAATATATAGTGGCGGCTTCGAGATGCTCGGCTATTCTGCCGACGGCCTGCTCGAGACCCAGATCAACGCCGACGGAGCCCGCCACAACACCGTGACCGGCCAGGAGCAATGGCTGGCCTACGGAAACGTCCATATCCAGAATCTCATCAAGGGAGAACATTCGTTTACGGACACCCTCTACTGGGACCGCGACCGCCAGATGATCTATACCGACTGTTTCATACAGATGTATTCGCCCGAAGGTCTTATGCAGGGCTACGGTATGGAATCCAACGAAAAGGCGGACAACGCAATCATCCGCCACCCCTTTGATTCATACGGAATTGACCGCGACAGCACCTATTTCTACTTCGACAGCGTAAATTTTGTGGGTCCGCTGCAACGTTTTTAGGAAAATAAGCATCTACATAAGGTATTTTTGTTTACTTTTGCGTCCTTGTATGGGCTGTCGCTGCTGTAAGATACGCCCGTAAGTAATTGTAAATGAAAATATTAAAACTTAAACTCAACAAATAAATGGCCGTACTTGAAAACATCCGCGTCAAACTCGGAGTGTTTATAACAATCCTTATAGCGCTTTCGCTATTGTCGTTCATTGTAGATCCTTCAACCCTTTCAACCACTTTCCAGAGAATGTCAGCAGACAACAAAGTGGGTTCGATGAATGGCAAAAACATCACTTATCAAGATTATTACACAGCCGTTGAGCAGAACAAGAACTTGTTCGAGTCGCTCTATGGTCAGAGCCTTTCTTCAGAGGAGCAGCTCGCAGAAGTCCGCGACTACACCTGGCAAAACTATTTCGACCGCCTGGTGTTCGAGCCCAAGGCAGCCGCAGCCGGCATCAACGTAGGTGACCAGGAAATGTACGATCTCACCCAGGGATCGAACATCTCTCCGGTGCTGCTTGCCCAGAGCGCATTCACCGACGAGAACGGCAACTTCAGCCACGAGGCTCTCGCCCAGTTCATCCAGAACATCGACTACGATGCCACCGGCTCATATGGAGCATACTGGAACTATCTGCGCGACCAAATCTACAAGCAGCAGCTCTACAGCAAGTACAATGCTCTGCTCTACAACAGTTCGATATACAACCCCCTGCAGGCCAACCTCGCCATCGAGTCCAACAACCTCACCAGCGACGTTGACTTCGTGATGACTACCGTGGGTTTCGCTGCCGACAGCACCCTCAACATCACCAACGACGATATCAAGAAGTATTATAACAGGTTCAAGAAGCTGATGAAGCAGGCCGCCAACCGCGACATCGAATATGTTATGTACGAGGTGGTTCCTTCACAGCAGGACATCGACGAGCAGACCGAGGCCTTCAACAACCTCGTGGCCGAGTTCGCCGACAGCGACAATCCCCGCAACTTCATCTCCCTCAACTCCGACAGCCGCTGGAGCGAGGTATATCTCGGCAGGGATGAAGTTCCCGCAGCGTTCGAGGAGTTCGCATTCCCCGCAAGGGGCGTGATCCCCGCAACGGTGAGCGACGTGTCCGTAGCTGACAACGTCCTTTCAGCAGTCCGCGTGGTCGACCGCAAGGTAATGCCCGACTCTATATATTTATGGTATGCCCTGTTCGACCTTACCGACGCAGCCAAGGCCGATTCGGTAACAGCCGTGCTAAATGCGGGCCGCGACTATGAAGACCTCCGCGAAATGGGCTGGATCACCCAGCAGTTCAACGAGGCCAACAATTTCAATGAATTCAACGCAGCTTTCGACGTTCCTGTAGGAAAGGCCGTGGCAGTGCGCCTTTCATCACTCCAGGCTATGGCAGTGCTCAAGGTGACCGACCGCACCAAACCTGAAGAGCGCGTGAAGCTCGCCACACTCACAAAGATAATCACTCCCAGCGACGAGACCTATCGCGACTATCTGATGCAGGCCACCGCGCTTGCCGACAAGTCTGACGGCAAATACGAGAAATTCGCGGAAGCAGTGAAGGAAGACGACCTGCCCGTTACGCCTGTGACCAGGATAGTGCAGGGTACACGCCGCATAGGCACCGTCGACAATGCCCGTGAAGTGGTTTCCTGGGCCTTTGACGCCAAGGAAGGAGAGGTGAGCGACGTTATAACCGTCGACAACAAGTACTATTTCGTAGCGGCCTTGACCAAGGCCCGCAAGGAAGGCATTCCTCCGGTAGAGGAGGTGGCCGATGACATCTACAGCGTCCTGGCGATGGAGAAACGTCTGGATGCTGCAGCTGCCGACGTGGCTGAGAAGACCAAGGGTCTGACCACTCTCGAGGAGATGGCAGAGGCTCTCGGCACCACTGTAAGCCACCAGAGCGGCGTATCGTTCGGCTCAGCCGGCGGCGGACTCGATCCGAGCTTCATCGGAGCAGTGGCCAATGCCCCGAAAGGCAAAATATGCGGCCCCGTGAAGGGTCAGATCGGCGTATACCTGTTCGAGGTGCTTGACACTGAGGCTGGAGCATATTACACCGAAGACGACGTGAAACTGCGCACCGCGCAGGAGGCACAGTACCGTCAGCAGTATCTGAGCAACGTTCTTTCAGAGGAAGCAGACGTGCACGACAACCGAGCTAGGTTCTATTAATGAACAGACTTATCAACAAAAAAATATTTGTGTATTCAAAAATTAATGTTTACATTTGAAACGATTTATTGGCATTAATGTTTAACCAAATACAAACACTTAACAATTTTTTTATGAAAAAGATTATTTATTCATTGGTGGCGATGCTGTTTATGGGCGGCATCATCACTTCTTGTATTGAACCTTTCGAGCCTGATGGTATCAAGGAAGAGAGGTTAGCTTATGCTCGCTATCTCGACAGACTCGGAGCTCTCAAAGATGCTGACGCCGAGGTTCAGAAGGCAGAAGCACAGTTCATCCTGGCTAAAGCTGCTGTAAAGCAGGCTATCGCAGCTCAGGAGCAGGCCAAAGCCGACTGGCAGGTTCTTCTTAACGAACTGAAGGCTGCTCAGAACGAAGAAGCTATGGCAGCTCTCCAGGCAAAGATGGAAGAAGACGCTCTCAAACACGAGGCAACAATGGCTGGTCTCCAGGCACAGTTGGCAGAAGCTCAGAAGAACCTCGCTGACGTTCTTCGCGCTCTCGAAATCGACGGTCTCCGTCTTTCTCAGGAAGAGCAGGCTTCAATCAACTACATCAAAGCCAACTACGAGTTCTATGCAGGTCAGCTCGAGAAATTCTATTCAGACCTCGCCGATGCACTTAAAGAGGAATATAAAGAAGTGTACGATGCACTTTATGACGGTATCATCGACGCTGCCGAGCAGCCTTACCTCGATGCATTCCTCGCTGATAAGATCGCCGTTAAAGAGCAGGAGCTCGCAAACGCTGAGAAAGCAGCAGAGTTCTGGAAAAATCTGACCAACGACTTCGTATTCGATTTCATTGCACAGGCCGACACTTACAAGGACAGCGCTGACGCTCTCGCTTCAGAGTTTGCTGACCTTCTCCGTGACTCAGTCATCTATGCAAACACCAACCTTCCTATCCTTGAGAAAGCCATCGCTGACGCTGAGAAAGCTTTCGAAGAGGCTGCAAAAGAGCCGAAAGAGGCTTTCGACAAGGCAGTTGAGAAGATCAAGGGTAACGTAGTTGCGCCTAAGAACATCAACGATACTACCGTTAATGACAAGGGCGAATACAAGGATGTTGCTAAAGCTAAAGACTTCAAATACGGTTTCAAGAAGAAAGGCTATGCTCTTCCCGAGCACGCTGAAGGCGATATGGTTTCTCTCTATGAGGCATATCTTGGTCCTTGGTACAACTATCTTGATCCTGAAGTTGAATTCGTTCAGCGCGAGCCGGACAAACGCGACACTCTCTATGTAGCAATCGACGAGTTTGCAAAGAAAGCTGACTATCAGCTCAAAGTTGACTCTGTATGGTCAGGCGCACAGACCAGCACCAGCACTCTCAAGATGAGCACCGGTCTCTGGTCAGCATACGAAGACTTCGGTCGTGAATATCTCTATGGCAAAGTTGCCGGTATCGAGGCTGACGCCGACGTACTCGAGGCTTACAGGGATTCAGTCAAGGCTGCTTATGACAGCATCCTCAACATCCTCCAGAGCGCTCCCGCCAACTACGCCGACATCCTTCTGAAAGCTTGGTATGACAAGGTAGCTGAATCAGCAGAAGGTCTTGATGATCTCATTAAAACTGTTTCGGATCTTGTTGCTGTTACTGGAGATGACTATAATTATGATGATTCAAATGTAGTATCTGGCCACACATTTGATGGTCCTGCAATCCTTTACTATAAGGGATTTGCTATGAGTCCTCGTAAATTTGCACCTGCAAGCACTACATCAGAAACTGAATTCGTTACTTCAGATGCATTAGCTAATTTCTTTGACGATTCTTCTATTAGTGTTGATGATATAGCAGTTTCTCAGGGTCCCCTCCCTGCAGACTCACTTGCATTGTTCAACGCTATCAAGGAATTCTTCACCAAAGTCGCTGCTGTCAACGAAGATGCAGTTCCTTACTTGAAGTTTATGGCTTCTAAGGACGGTGGTCTTACTTATGTCGTTGACAAAGTAAGGGCTGACAAGATTGAATTCTCAGGCCTCAAGACTCAGCAGACCAACGGTTACCTTAAGTCTAAGGGTCTTCTCCAGGCTGCACTCTATGACAACAAGGCTATCAACCCTGCTGATGCAGAGCCTAATCTTGCCAAATATTACGATGCAATGTCAAACCTTATTGATCTGTTCGCTCACTTTGTCGATGGAGTTCCTGCTCTTAATGACGGTCTCTATGATGAGGACGATGCTGATTACAGCTTCGAAGGATCAGGTCTTGCAGAGTACTTCGACTGGGTACAGTGGTACTATGACGGTAATTCAGAGCACAGCTACGGTGGCCACGGTGCAAACTATGGCAAGAAGACCTTTGCTTACTATCGTGGATTCGACAGCCCTGAGTTCGAGAAATACGCTCCTCTGTCAGAGGAAGGTCAGGCTCTCCAGGATTGGCTCGAGGCTTGCTACATCTACTTCGGTGAGGACGGCTTCGGCGGCTTCGGTGAGAAAGTATTCTTCACTTTCAAGACCTTTGCTGAGCCTACCAACGCAGTAGTATTCCGCCAGATTCCTGAGTACTTCAAGGATACCGAAGGCAATGTTATCGCTGTCGACCTTACTACTCCTGAACTTATCAACCGCTACTCAAGCCAGTATGGCTTCATCGTTAACTCTATCGAGAATAACCTCAAACCTTTCAACGATTACTCAGATCACAATTATGAGTATGCAGTTCTTGAAATGGACAAAGAGGCTCTCGTATTCCAGCTCTTCGCTGCTGAATACCTCGTATACATTGCCAACAACGCCGATTCATTCGATGAGGTTTGGGAGGCACTCGGTGAGGTTCTCAAGCAAGTGAAAGCTGATCTCGACAAGGTTATCACTGACACTGATGCTAAGAAGGCTAAGAGCGAAGAGGACGCCAAGGCTTACAACGCTGCCCTCAAGGACTACCGTGATGCCATCAGGGATGCTCTCCGTGAGAAAGATGCTGCCATCAAGGCTGCTCAGGATGCTTACGATGAGGGTCTGAAACCGATCCACGACCGCTTCGTTGAGGCTTGGACTGATTACAACTTCTATATGAAGATGTACAACGACCTCTGCGGTGCTTACGCACTCCACGCTGGCGCTCCGTTCTTCGGTCCTGGCAATCCTCAGGGTATCATTGACTACTGCCTCGATATGTACGAGGATTGGTCAAAATGGGCTGCAAATCTCGCAGGTCAGATTGCAGAAGCTAACATCTGGCTGAACGGTATCCAGAGCGAGGAACTCGATAACATCGAAGAGGCTTACCTCGCAGTTGTTGACATCCTCAATGGCTTCGCCGCTGACGAGGTTGCTGACATCGAGTTCTGGTATGAATACTGGAAAGCAGCTTACGAAGCAGCTATCGAATACATTTCTAACCAGGAATAATTAATCAACTAAGTCGAAGAATAAAACAACGATTATGTTGAAAAAATTAAGCATAATACTTTTGACTCTCTTCATGGTTGTGCCAGCAATGGCACAACCTGAGGAAAGTTGCGAGTGTATGTTTGCCCCGCGCGCAGGTCAGTGGGAATTTGATCTTGTCCTCGGACAGAATCAGTTCTTCGGTAACGAAGCCGCTTTGAGCATGACACTGCTTCCCGACAGCTATGGCCAGCCTCTTGGCTCCACTATCGGTATTTCAGTGCCTTCAGAAAGGGAAAACGTTATCACTGACTTGACCCAGACCATCAACATTGGCTTCCTCAACAGGAACAACCTGGCAAATATGATTGGTATGCAGGCCCGTTATTTCCTGACAAACAGGATTGACTTGAACTTTATGGGTGCATACAATATCAATATCGAGCCTGGTCAGAACTATGTGGAAGGCACTGTTTTTGGAATGGCTCATAGCAATACTTCTGATGTACTGATTGATCCTGAATCTACTCATTATGACGTAGGTGACATTTTCGCACACAAAGCTATCCTTGCTTCAGTGCAGAATGCCGCAATCGGACAGCTTGGTAGCAACTACTACTTCACTGTTCCCAACGAGCGCATCAATCCCTACATCGGAATCTATGGCCAGGTGAAATGGGCGCGCATCAATGCGTATTATCCGGCTTATTCCGGAATGACTGTAACTTCCGACTCTCTTCAGGAGGGTAACTACGCGGACAATATTCCTATCGAGAATTTCCGCGCATTCGGTAGGGCTGGTCAGATGCTGGGCTTTGGCGGTGGTATCGACTTCGGTGTTCAGTACTCTCTGATGGAGGGTTTGATTATCGGTCTTGAGATTTCACCTGTTCTCTACCAGTATACGCTCATGCACTTGCAGATTAACGATCAGATGCCTTACTACGCAAGCAACCACAACGTTTCAGTGTTCAAATTCCCGCAATTTAAACTCGGATTCCGTTTCTAAGCTTAGCGCGTAGATAACGATAAAAGCCGACTGGTTCTCCAGCCGGCTTTTTATTTTTTGTGCAATTGTGCTTACCTTTATTTCGAAAAGTCAATACCAATAAGTTCCAATATGAAAATCAAACTTTATTTTGCAGTGGTGATGCTGTGTGTCGCTACCGTTGCTTCCGCTCAGGATATGTTCCGCGTGAACGTTCAGGAGCCTGAGCACGCGAAGATGACTGTCACTCCTGCCGTTCCCGAGGACGGAATGGTGCCCGCAGGCACTGTGTTCAATGTCAAGATCAGCGACATAGAGCCCGGATGGGCTTTTGACAGCGGCTATTACCTGATGATGGGCGGTGCCGTTCGCTGGCCGGTCTATCAGGAGTCAATGGAGCCGGAATTCTCTTTCAAGGTAACCGGCAACGTTATGGGCCTCGGGGCTTCGATTATGGAAGCATCCCGCACCGAAGGCTATAAAGTCATCCAGGACATCGTCTATGCACAGCCTGGCGTTAAACCGCTCAAGTATGACGCCTTCATTCCCGACGGAGCGAAGAATCTTCCCGGAGTAGTGATCATTCACGGCGGCGGATGGTCTTCGAACACAGAAGACATTATGCGCGGCCTTGCCCGCGAGCTCGTCAAGGGTGGCAAATACGTGGTGTTCAGCATCGACTACCGCTTCATCGGCAATGCTGACGGTGATGAGACAGCAAACACTATGACCGACCTCGTAAACGACTGCTACGGTGCCGTGCTTCACATCCAGAAACACGCAAAGGAATATGGTCTGGACCGCCGCAAACTTGCCGTGACGGGCGACAGCGCAGGCGGTCACCTGTCATCTCTCATCGCTGATGCAGTGGAGCGCGTAGGAAAGAAGGGCTTCGTGCCTACATATATGCCCAAGGGTATGTGGATGGGCCGTGCACGCAGATGGCTGAAAGGCATCAAGGCTGCAGCACCCAGCTACGGAGTGTTCGACGCGCAGTCGCTCGGCCGTTTCGCACAGGGTCTCTCTGAAGAAGAAACCAAGGCAATCGTGCCTATGGACAACGTGCCTGAAGTCCGCAAACGCGCCATTCCTCAGTTCCTCACTCTCGGAACTCTTGACCGCACCGTGGGCCGCGAGCCGATGGAGCAGTACGTGCAGCTTCTCAAGGACAAGGGCCAGAGGGTGGAATATCACCTCATAGAAGGTGCAAGCCACGCATTTTTCGACTGGAAACCCGACCAGCGCACCAAGGATACCTTCGCCCAGTACGGCGTTCCCTACGCAAAGAAAATGCAGGAATTCTTTGACACCGTGTTCTACAAATAGAATTGTACGATACAATAAAAAAAGCACTGTCTCATTCCGGGACAGTGCTTTTTCTTTAATTCAGCTGACTGCTATTTGAAGAGCAGGCGTGCGAAAGTATTCAGATAGAGCCTCCAGTTGAACCAGGTGTGGCCACCGTCTGAAGCATAGATGGTGTGAGGCATACCGTTGCGCTCGAGGGCCTTGTCGAGAACCTCGGTGCCGGGCCATGCGAAGTCTTCAGTACCGCAACCTACCCAGTAGAGTTTGTAGCCGGCTTTCTTGATGCCCTGGAGCTGAGCGTCGAGCTCTGCGCTCTCGCGGATACCGCAGCTGAGCGGGCAGATGTAGTCGAATACGTCAGGATAGAGGATGGTAGCACGGGTTGTGTGGCCGCCGCCCATTGACAGACCTGCGATGGCGCGTGAAGATTTCTTGGGGATGGCGCGATAATTCTTCTCGATGAAAGGAACGATCTCGGTCACAAGGCTCTTCACATAAGCGTCAGGCTCGCTCACCTGCTTGGTGGGGAGTTTCAGGGTGCCTGCTGCCTGCTGTCCGGGGTTGCCGTTGGGCATAACCACGATCATAGGCTCTGCAAGACCTTTCTCGATGAGGTTGTCGAGGATTTCAGCGGTACGGCCCATGCTGGTCCACGCCTCCTCGTCACCACCTGCACCGTGGAGCAGATAGAGCACCGGATATTTCTTCTTGGGGTTGGCCTCATAGCCGTAAGGAGTGTAGACAGTCAGACGGCGGTTGCTGCCGAGGATCTTGCTGTCATACCAGGGATGGCTCACTGTGCCGCGCTTGTTGGCTGAGTAGTAGTTCTCGCTGCGCTCGCCGGGAACGATGAGCATATTCAGGTAACGTGTTCCGTCACGCTGTACGAGGATGTTCTGAGGGTCGTTTACAGCCACGCCGTCGACGATGAAGTTGTAGGTGTGGATTTCGGGACGGGGGCAAGGGAGTTTGATTGACCATACGTTGTTCTCGCCGCGTCTCATATCCACGGGACCGCCTGTGAGCCAGGAACCGCTGAAACGTACGATGGTAGCATAGTCTGCGCGCAGACGGAAGGTCACGCTGTCGCCCTGGATGTCAGGAGAAACCACGGGGGCGCCTCCTCTGCTGAAGTTGGCCAGTTCCTGAGCGTTGAGAACGCCTGCGAAGAGGAACAGAGCTGCAATAGCTGCAAATATTCTTTTCATGGAAAAATTAGTGTTTTTTAAATGTTGATAAAGGTTTATTTAAAGAGTTTTTGTGCAAAAACAGTCAGGTATACGCGCCAGTTGCGCCAGATGTGGGCGCCGTCTGATTCGTAGTATGTCATAGGATAGCCGTGCTCGTCGCAGTATTCCTTGAGCTTGAGGGATGTGGCCCTGATGCCGGTGTCATCCTTGCCCACGCCTACCCAGAAGAGTTTGGGTTTGGCTGCGAAAAGGGCTGCAAGAGCGTCCTCATTGTCCTCTACAGTGGCCGTTCCGGAGAACATTCCGACATATCCGAAAGACTTGGGATAGTGGAGCGACAGCATAGCAGACTGGCGTCCGCCCATAGAAAGGCCTGCCACTGCAGTGTTGGCTGCGCCCTTTGCCACCTGGTAGTGCTTCTCCACGAACTTCATCACGTCGGGGAAGCTGTTCTCGATCTCGATGGTGGACTGGCTGCGGCTGTTGGTCATAGTCGGCTGGAACATATTGATGGCTGCTCCGGGTGCTGCCTGGTTGAAGTATACGCCGTTGGGCATAACCACGATCATCGGCTGGGCCTTGCCCTCTGCGATGAGGTTGTCCATAATCTGGGCTGTGCGGCCGAGGTCGCTCCAGGCATCCTCGTCACCGCCGGAACCGTGCAGAAGATAGAGCACGGGATATTTGGCTTTGGGGTTGTCCTCATAGCCGGCCGGGGTATAGACGGTCAGGCGGCGCTTCATCCCCAGGGTGGGGCTGTCGTACCAGACGTGGGAAACGCTGCCGTGCGGAACGTCGTGAACCTCATAGTACCAGCCTTTGTCACCCTCTTTTGCGCTGAGGGTGAAAATGTTGGTCCAGGTGGCCACGTCGCGGTTCATATATACGTTCGAAGGGTCGAGAGTGCGCTGGCCGTCCACTACGAAATTGTAGGAATAGAGCTCGCCCTCGAGCGGCTCGGTGGTGAAGGTCCATACGCCGCCCTCGCCTTCCGTCATATCGCAGGGCCGTGCGGCGAAATCTCCGCGCACCTGCACCTTTACGGCCTTGGGGGCGCGCAAGCGGAAGGTGACGCTGTGGTCGGGGTTGATCTCAGGTGATACTATGCCCGAACCCGGGCCGAGAGCCTGCTGAGCGGAAACGGTGAGTCCTGCGCCCAGAAGGAAGAGTGATATTATTGTCAGTATCTTTTTCATCTGTATATGCTTAGATGGTTACTTCAGCGGTCTGGCGGATGTCGTCGGATGCAGAGCCGAGCAGGAGCTGCAGCTTGCCGTGCTCCAGGGCCCAGCCGTTCGATGCCTCATCCCAGTAGCGAAGGTCGTTCATCGGGATTTCCAGGGTAACTTCGCGGCTCTCGCCGGCCTTGAGGCTTACGCGGCTGAATGCCTTGAGTTCCTTCTCAGGCCATTCTACCTTCGAACCGATGCGTTTCACATAGAGTTGAACCACTTCGTCAGCATCCATACCGCCTTCGTTCTTGAGGGTGAAGGTCACTTTCACATTCTTTTTGCTGGCTGCAGCCTTGATGTCGCCATAGCCGAAGGTGACGTATGAAAGGCCGTGGCCGAATGCAAACATCGGCTTCACGTTCTTGGTGTCGAACCAGCGGTAGCCGACATAGAAGCGCTCGGTGTAGGGGCTCTGGGGAATGGGCCTCTTGGCGTTCAGTGCCTGGCGCTCCGCAGGAGTCATATCAGGCCTGTAGAGTGAAGTGAAAAGGTCCATTTCCTTGGTGTCGTTCGGGAAGTTGCCCATAGCATATGCGGGAGAGTCCTCGAGCTTCACGGGGAAGGTGAAAGGCAGCTTGCCTGAAGGGGCTATGTCGCCGAAGAGGACTTCTGCCAGAGCGGTGCCGCCTTCCATACCGTTCCACCAGCCCTGCAGGATGGCAGGTGAGGCGGGTTCAAGCACCTGGAGGTCGGTAGGACCGCCGGAGATGAGGACAGTCGCGAGGTTGGGATTGGCTTCGCGGAGTGCACGGACGAGTTCTTCCTGGCCGCAGGGGAGTTTGATGTCGCTGCGGTCGGAGCCTTCAGTCTCGATGCTCTTGTTGGTACCGGCGAAGAAGATCACGATGTCGGAGTTCTTTGCAAGCTCTACCGCCTCTGCCATAAGGGAGGGGTCAGCGGGCTCGTCGATGGCTGTGGCCACCAGCGGGTCGGGTGTTGCTGCGGCGCCTCCCCAGCGGCGGCCAGGGAAGTTCTTGTAGCCGGGAGCATAAGCCACTTCGATATTGTTCTTGCCTGCACGGGTCTGGATGCCTTGCAGGGGAGTGATTTCGTAGAGTGCCTTCACACCTGCTCCGACACCGCCGCTTTGGGTCTTGAGCACGGCGTTCTGGCCGATGACGGCGATTTTCTTCACGCCTGACTTGATGGGCAGGATGCCTTCGTTCTTCAGCAGGACAATGGATTTCTCAGCCACCTGGCGGGCGATTGCCTGGCTTTCGGGCTGAGAGGTGATGGCCTGGTTGGCCTGGTCGGCGGGAACAGGCTCGATGGCGAAGCGCACGCGCAGGATCTGGCGCACCTTCTCATCGACCTGAGCCTCGGTGAGGGCTCCTGTGTTGATGGAGTCGATCACGGCCGGACCAAGATAGCTGGATCCGGTCATCTGGACATTGAGGCCATGGAGCATCGCTCCCATAGTGCTGTGTGTGCCGCCCCAGTCTGAAACGGTCATTCCGAGGAAACCCCAGTCACCGCGGAGGATTTCGTTCAGCAGGTGTTCATTCTCAGAGCAGTAGTCGCCGTTGACCCTGTTGTAGGCCGGCATCACGCTCATAGCGCCACCTTCAACGACTGCACGCTCGAAAGGCTTGAGGTAGATTTCGCGCATTGTGCGCTCATCTACGACCACATTGACGCTGCCGCGGTTGGTCTCCTGGTTGTTGAGGGCGAAGTGCTTGATGCAGACTGCAGTTCCCTGGTCCTGGACGCCCTTGGTGTAGTAGAGCGAGAGGGCTGCGGAGAGGATGGGGTCTTCGCTGAGGTATTCGTAGCTGCGGCCGCCTACGGGAAGACGCTGGATGTTGATAGCGGGGCCGAGGATGATGTCCTTGCCGCGCAGACGGGCTTCCTTGCCCATTCCGGTGCCGTACTTGTAGGCCAGGTCTTCGCTCCAGGTTGCTGCCAGGGCGCTGCCTGTAGGGAAATATGTGGCTGAATCGACGGTCCAGCCTGCTGACTGGAAGCCGTTAGGAACACCTTCTTCGCGGATGCCGAAGGGGCCGTCAGCATAGTTCATATCGGCGATGCCGAGGCGCTCCACGCCTGCAGAAGACATATTGGTCTTGCTGTGGAGCATATTGACTTTCTCTTCGAGAGTCATCTGGGAGATTATGTCGTTGATCTTGGCTTCGTTGGCCAGAAGACGGTCCTGGGGAGATTTTGCGCCGGTGCAGCCTATGGCCATCAGGCCGGCGATGACAGTGGTCAGGAGAATGAGTTTTTTCATATGATGTAGTAATAATGCTCTTCTGCGGCATTCTAAGTTAAACATTTTCTTTTGGTTTTTTCGCATATGTGCCGAATAATCTGTAATTTGGGGTGTAAAAGTTCATTGTTATGGGAGAAATTGTGAAGAAAGATTCCGGTCGGGTACTGATAAGTGCCGAGGAAGTGGAAGAGAAGATTGTGGAGATACGCAATCAGCGAGTGCTGTTAGACAGGGATGTGGCTGTGTTGTACGGAGTAGAGACGAGAGAAGTGAATCAGGCTGTACGCAACAATCCACAAAAGTTTCCCGATGGCTATGTATTGTTTTTAACCGATGAAGAGACATCCGCTTTAAGATCAAAAAATTTGACCTTAGAGCAGGCGACAAGAGGAAGAGGCCACCATACGAAATATAATTATAAAGCCTTTACTGAAAAGGGATTGTATATGATGGCTACAATATTGAAATCCCAGCGGGCTACAAGTGCGACTTTGGCTATAATCGAGACATTTGCCAAAGTGCATAATCTCAAGCGAGAATTGAAGGAGTTGCACAGTGAGTCAGACAAGGAGGTTCAGAAGATTAAGATGAAACATTTTGGAGAGGTGTTGACTGATATAGTGATGCCGGATATGGAAACATCTGAAACAGAGTCTTCTCTAGAGTTGAATTTCATCATAGGAAAGATCAAACATACTGTAAAAAGAGTTCGGAAGGGAGAATCCAAACAAGATTAAATGGCAAAAAAAGTATTTGTTTCGGGATGTTATGACCTGCTGCACAGCGGGCACGTAGAGTTTTTCCGTCAGGCGGCGGAGTATGGGGACCTGTATGTGGGCATCGGCAGCGACGCCACGATTCTCGGCTACAAGCATCACAAGACCGTCTATAGCGAGCAGGAGCGGCTGTTTATGGTCAAGAGCATACGCTACGTGAAGGATGCCTACATCAATGCTGGCAACGGCGTGCTGGATTTCATTCCCACGCTGGACATAGTGAAGCCGGATATACTGGTGGTGAACGAGGATGGCGGCTCTGCCGAAAAGGAACAGCTGTGCCGCGAGCGCGGGATGGAATATGTCGTGCTTAAGCGCTTGCCGTCCGAGGGCTTGGAGGCTCGCTCGTCCACGGCGCTCAAGCAGGTTTCCAGCAGGGTGCCTACCCGTCTGGACCTTGCAGGAACGTGGATAGACCAGCCGTATGTATCTTGTTTTACTCCGGGCTGGGCCATCACCATTTCGCTGGAGCCAACGTTCGAGATCCGTGAGCGCTGCGGACTGGCCACGTCCACGCGCAATATGATCCGCAAGATTTGGCCCTATCAGCTGCCCAATATGGATCCCGAGATGCTGGCCAAGCTGGTGTTCTGCTTCGAGAACGACCCCGAGCGTTCCGACGGCATTACCAGCGGTGCACAGGATGCGATAGGCATTTGCGTGCCGGGACTTTGCAGACACTACTATAACGGGCGTTTCTGGCCAGAGAAGATAGATCTATGCTCTGATGAGGCAGTTCTGCGCTGGCTGGAGGAGCATCTGGCGATGGTTCCGATGGAGCCGCGCCGGCCGGGATGTTCCGTGGTGGAGGGGAAGGACATTACTCTCGAGAAGGTGCAGGCGCTGGCTTCGGCTGCCGGGGCTTGCTGGAACGCGATTCTTGCGCGCGACCTTGCCGGCTTCGCTGCAGCTTACCGCGCTTCGTTCGAGGCGCAGGTTGCGATATTCCCGGCGATGATACAGCCGGGCGTGCAGGAAGTGATCGATAAATACAGCGCTGAGCCTGGAGTGCTGGCCTGGAAGATGCCGGGTGCCGGAGGCGGCGGATACCTCGCGTGTGTCGTGGATGATGCCGCAGCCTTTGCAACCGCACATCCCGAGGCGATAAGACTAGTCATCCGACGGGCCGGGATGTAAGACTTAAGGCGCTCCCGCCGTCCCGGATTTTTGGACGGCAGGCGCGAAAACATAGGGAAAATGCTTCCGCCGTCCTGATTTGAGGGACGGCAGGCGCAGCAGAAATAAGCAAAGCATATGAAACGATACTGCCAGACCCTTACCCTCGTCGATGACGAGGAGATGATTGCCAAATATGTGGAAGTTCACGCGCACGTGTGGCCCGAGGTGATTGCGGGCCAGCGCGAGGTCGGCATCGTCGATATGCAGATCTACCGCCGCGGCCGCAGCCTCTTTATGATTATGGATACCGTGGACGACTTCGACTTCGGGCGCGATATGGCTCGCCTGGCCACGCTTCCCCGTCAAGCCGAGTGGGAGGCTTACGTTTCCCAGTTCCAGGGCTGTGCCGCCGATGCAAGCTCCGCCGACAAATGGCAGCTTATGGAGCGCATCTTCTGAGCGGTACAGAACAAACCCGAAATTCGCATTCGTGAGACACCTGCCTTGGAGGGGTCTCTGGAGGGGGTCGTCTTGGAATGCGGGAGGATTTCCCCCCGCATTGACACGTCACCCCTTCTGCAGGTACTTGTAGAGGGGATGCTTTTGGAATGCGAATTTCGGGTTTGGGTGCGGCAACTCATTTCGTGGACACAGAATGACTGTAGGGGGTGCGGGAATCATTCTGTGGCACTGTTTTGCAGGATTTCGGGCGTTTTCGGGACACAGAATGGCTAAATGCGCACTTTGAGGCATTCTGTGGCAAAAGCAGTGGCGGAGAGGAGCTGGGAACTGGCTGTCGGAAGAAGAAGTTATCTCCAGCCAGGCAGGGAGTTCTGCCCATGGGCTCCCTTTTGCCTGTCTAGGATAACTTCGCGGAGGGCGACGCCGCGGAGCCGCGCGCAACAGACTGTTTTGAAGGCGACACTACCGCCCTCGGTAGTAAAGAGGGGGGCACCGATTGAATGCGAGTTCTGCGCAGCAGGACGAAGCAGGCAATTGGGGGGTCGGAGTGAGCGTCAGCGAACGTAGGTCGCCGAAAAACATGTCTGTGCTAGGGCGAGCCGCCCGAAGGCTGCTGTTAGCGGAAATCATCTGGGAATGGCCCCAGCGGTCTTACGAGAAGAGGCCGGCTATGAGGATGGCGATGATGACGGCGGGAGCGGCCCAGCGTATGATGAAATACAGCACATTGAAGAAGCCGCGGGGAATGCCGTAGATGCCGCCGCTGGAGAGCTCGTCCATAATGTCGTCACGCTTGAGCTTGTGGCCGACGAAGAGCACTGCGAGCAGAGCGCCGAAGGTCATCAGCACATTAGCCGAAACATAGTCGAACAGGTCGAAGATGTTCAGCGAGAAGATCTTCACGTGGCTGAGCGCACCCTGCGACAGAGAGCAGAGCACTGCCAGCACCACGAACACAGACATCGAAACTCCAACAGCCACCGGCCTTCGCAGATTGCACTCCTCGATGAGGAACGCGATGACCACCTCAAGCAGGGAGATGGCCGAAGTCAGCGCAGCCAGGAACAGCGACACGAAGAACAGTATGGCAGCAAACCCTCCGGCAGGCAGCTCGGAGAAGATTGCAGGCAGTGTGACGAAAACCAAGCCGGGACCCTGTCCAGGACTGATGCCGTAGGCGAAGACTGCCGGCATTATGGCGCAGCCGGCGATGAGCGCGAACAAAGTGTCGAGAGCGGTGGTCTCAGCGCCGCACTTCAGGATGTTCTCCTTGCGTGGCACATAAGAAGCATAGGTAAGTATGGTTCCGCAACCCAGCGACAGCGAGAAGAACGCCTGCCCGAGCGCAGCAATGGCCGATGAAGCAGTGAACTTCGAGAAGTCGGGCTTGAAGAGATATCTGACGCCTTCCCCGGCACCGGGCAGAGTCATCGAGCGGACTGCCAGGATCACCATCAGCACGAAGAGCACAGGCATCAGCGCCTTGGTGAACTTCTCGATGCCGTTCTTCACGCCGGCGACTATGATTATGCCGGTGCAGGCAAGGAACAGCAGGGTATATATGATGGGCGCCCAGGTCGAAGTGACGAAAGAATTGAACATCGTCTCGGGCTGGAGGCCTCCTGCCGCAGTGAACTTCAGTCCGCAGGCAAGCACGAGATAGCGGATGCTCCATCCTCCTACCACGCTGTAGAACGACAGGATGAAAGCGGCGGCAAGCACGCTGAGCAGGCCGGCCACCTTCCAGCCTTTGTCGCCGCCGAGCTTTTTATAAGCACCGAAGGCATTGGCCTGGCTTCGGCGGCCTATGATGAATTCGCACACCATTATAGGCATGCAGATGAATATTACGCAGACAAGGTAGAATATGATGAAAGTTGCGCCGCCGTTCTCTCCCACAAGGTAGGGGAAGCGCCAGAGGTTGCCGAGGCCGACGGCAGAGCCGGTCATCGCAAGGAGGATGCCCAGGCTGCTGACGAAACCGTCGCGTTTGGCGGGGGTCTGATTACTCATCGGAAGATCTCCTCAAGTAGGTTCTGAATTCGTATTTGAGTCCGCAGCGCGGGTCGATGGAAGTTTTGCTGCACTCGTAAAGCTGCCATACTTCCTTGTCGATGACGGGGAAATATGTATCGGCATCGGGCACGAGAGTGTGGATGTGGGTCACGAACAGACGGTCGGCGATGTCGATGGCCTGGCGATAGATCATCCCTCCGCCCATCACGAACACATCCGGGCGGGAAGCCACCTCCAGGGCGCGCTCCAGCGACTCCACGGCTATGGCACAGGTACGGTTCGCTGCGGCATTTCCGGAAGCAGCGTCTGCGGGTGCCTCATAGCCCAGCCCTGCTTCTGCCAGCCGGGCGCTGACAACGATGTTTTCGCGGCCGGGCAGCGGCTTGCAGCCGATGGACTCCCAGGTGCGCCGCCCCATTATGAGGCTGCCGCCCATAGTCTTGGCCTTGAAGAACTTCATATCTTCGGAAATGTGCCAGGGCATATCGCCGTCACGGCCGATGGCCCAGTCGTCAGCCACTGCCACAATTATGTTGATGATCTGTTCGGGTTGCATCGCAGGGAAAACTGGTTGTATGGAAACTGCCTACACGGCCACGGGAGCCTTGATAGCCGGCCAGGGGTCGTAGCCCTCCAGCTGGAAATCTTCGTATTTGAAGCTGAAGATATCCTTGACGTCCGGGTTGATCTTCATCACCGGCAAAGCCCTCGGGGTGCGGCTCAACTGAAGGTCTACCTGCTCGAAATGGTTGTTGTAGATGTGCACGTCGCCGAAGCTGTGCACGAAATCGCCGAGCTCGTAGCCGCAGCACTGTGCGACCATCTGGGTCAGCAGGGCGTACGAAGCAATGTTGAACGGAACGCCGAGGAAAACATCGGCGCTGCGCTGGTAGAGCTGGCAGCTGAGACGGCCTTCGGCCACATAGAACTGGAACAGAGTGTGGCAGGGCGGCAGGGCCATCTTGTCCACTTCAGCCACGTTCCACGCAGAGATGATGTGCCTGCGCGAATCAGGGTTCTTCTTGAGCTGCTCCATCAGGTTTGCCAGCTGGTCGATGTGACCGCCGTCGGGAGTGGGCCAGCTGCGCCACTGGTGGCCGTAGACAGGACCCAGTTCGCCGTTCTCGTCGGCCCATTCGTCCCATATCGTGACCTTGTTGTCGTTGAGGTACTTTATGTTGGTGCTGCCGCTGATGAACCACAGCAGCTCATAGATGATCGAGCGCAGATGGACTTTCTTGGTGGTGAGCAGCGGGAATCCGTCCTGAAGGTGGAAGCGCATCTGGTAGCCGAACACGCTCTTGGTGCCGGTGCCGGTACGGTCGCCCTTGTTCACGCCGTTGTCCTTGATGTATTGCAGTAAATCCAGATACTGTTTCATTGGTGAGTTTCGCAATTAAATATTTAACTTTTGTTCGAGCATTGATGTGTTGCGAAACTAAACACCAATGCAATATTATTACGTATCCCTAACCCTAAATCCCTTCCCTCGGGGAAGGGACTTGCCCAACGCCCTACGGGCTCTAATTCTTACAGTTTCAAAACAGCCATAAACGCGCTCTGGGGCACTTGCACGTTGCCGATCTGGCGCATACGCTTCTTTCCTTTCTTCTGCTTCTCCAGCAGCTTGCGCATGCTGGTGATGTCACCTCCGTAGCATTTTCCAGTCACTTCCTTGCGCACGGCCTTGACGGTTTCGCGGGCGATGATCTTGGCGCCGATGGCGGCCTGGATGGCAATCTCGAACTGCTGGCGCGGGATAAGCTCCTTGAGCTTCTCGCACATACGGCGGCCGAAGTCGTAGGCGTGGTCGCGGTGGATGAGCGACGACAGGGCGTCGACCGGCTCTCCGTTGAGCAGGATGTCGAGCTTCACCAGGTCGGCCTTGTCGAAGCCTGTGACGTGGTAGTCGAACGATGCATAGCCCTTGGAGATGGATTTCAGACGGTCATAGAAGTCGAATACGATCTCGGCCAGGGGCATGTCGTAGTTGAGCTCCACGCGGTCCGAGGTGAGGAAGTGCTGCCCGGCGAGGGTGCCGCGCTTGTCGAGGCACAACTTCATAATAGGCCCGAAGAAATCGCTCTTGGAGATGATCTGGGCGCGGATATATGGCTCTTCAATATGGTCGATGAGGGTGGGTGCGGGAAGCCCTGAGGGGTTGTGGACGTCCACTACGTCGCCCTGGGTGGTGTAGACCTTGTAGGATACGTTGGGCACGGTGGTGATTACGTCCATATCGAACTCGCGGTAGAGTCTCTCCTGCACGATCTCGAGGTGGAGCAGGCCGAGGAATCCGCATCGGAAGCCGAAGCCGAGGGCCAGCGAGCTTTCGGGCTCGAACACCAGCGAGGCGTCGTTGAGCTGGAGCTTCTCCAGGGAGGCGCGCAAGTCTTCGTATTCGTCGGCCTCTACGGGATAGACACCGGCAAAGAGCATCGGCTTGACCTCTTCGAAACCGGCGATGTGGCCGCTGCAGGGGTTCTCCACGTGGGTGATGGTATCTCCCACCTTTACCTCGACGGCAGTCTTGATGCCGGAGATGATGTAGCCCACGCTGCCGCAGGGAATTTCGTCCCTGGGACAAAGCTTCATCTTGAGCACACCCACCTCATCGGCGTCATAGGAGCGTCCGGTGTGGACGAACTTGACCTTGTCACCGCTGTGGATGCTGCCGTTGACTACTTTGAAATATGCTATGATGCCCCTGAAAGGGTTGAACACGGAGTCGAAGATGAGGGCCTGCAGAGGAGCGTCGGGATCGCCGCTGGGGGCGGGCACGCGGTCCACTATGGCATCGAGGATGGCCGGGACTCCTTCGCCGGTGCGGGCACTGGCCAGCAGCACTTCGTCGGGGTCGCAACCTATGAGGTCGACGATCTGGTCGCGTACGACATCTATCATCGCAGCGTCCATATCGATCTTGTTGAGCACCGGGATGATGGCCAGGTCGTGTTCGATGGCCAGGTAGAGGTTGGAGATGGTCTGGGCCTGGATGCCCTGGGTGGCGTCGACCACCAGCAGGGCGCCTTCACAGGATGCTATGGCGCGGGACACCTCGTAGGAGAAGTCCACGTGGCCGGGAGTGTCGATGAGGTTGAGGACATAGTCCTGGCCGTCACGGCTGTAGTTCATCTGGATGGCGTGGCTCTTGATGGTGATGCCTTTCTCCTTCTCGAGATCCATGCTGTCGAGCACCTGGTCCTCCATATCCCGCTCGTCAAGGGTCTTGGTGCATTCCAGCATTCGGTCCGCCAGAGTGCTTTTCCCGTGGTCGATGTGGGCTATGATGCAAAAATTCCTAATGTTCCTCATACTGCATGCAAAGATAATTAATCAAAAAGAGTTATTTTTGTAGATACGCTAAAATTAAATGCAAATCACAAAACATCAACTGAATATGAACGACATCAAGATTATGAACAGAGCTGCCGACAATATCCGTATTCTGGCGGCTTCTATGGTTGAAAAAGCCAAGTCAGGACACCCCGGCGGAGCTATGGGCGGCGCTGACTTCATCAACGTGCTTTTCAGCGAGTTCCTGGAGTATGACCCCCGCAATATGAAGTACGAAGGACGTGACCGCTTCTTCCTGGATCCCGGTCATATGGCCCCGATGCTCTACTCACAGCTTGCACTGACAGGCAAGTACAGCCTCGAAGAACTGGCAACCCTGCGTCAGTGGGGCTCACCTGTCACCGGCCATCCCGAGCTTGATGTGGTTCGCGGCATTGAGAACACCTCAGGCCCCCTGGGTCAGGGACACGTGTTCGCAGTGGGTGCAGCCATCGCAGAGAAGCACCTTGCAGCCCTTCTGGGCGAAGAGGTGATGAACCACAAGATCTATGCATACATCTCTGACGGAGGCATCCAGGAGGAGATCAGCCAGGGTGCGGGCCGCATCGCCGGAACCCTCGGACTTGACAACCTCATTATGTTCTACGACTCCAACGACATCCAGCTTTCTACCGAGACCAAGGTGGTTACTTCAGAGGACACCGCGGCCAAATACCGCGCCTGGGGCTGGAATGTATATGAAATCAACGGCAACTGCGTGGAGCAGATACGCGGTGCGCTGACAATGGCCCAGAACGGCAACGGCAAGCCGACCCTCATCATCGGCAAGTGCATTATGGGCAAGGGCGCCCTCAAGGCCGACGGCACCAGCTACGAGCGCAACTGCAAGACCCACGGAGCTCCTCTCGGCGGCGACGCTTACGTCAACACCATCAAGGCTCTCGGCGGAGATCCCGAGAATCCTTTCCAGATTTTCCCTGAGGTCAAGAAGCTCTATGCCGACCGTGCAAAACAACTCCGCAAGATCATGGACGCCAAGTACGCCCGCAAGGCTGCTTGGGCAAAGGCCAATCCCGAGAAGGCCGCTCTCCTCAAAGAGTGGTTCAGCGGCAAGGCTCCGAAGGTAGACTGGAGCAAGGTGGAGCAGAAACCCGACGACGCCACCCGTTCTGCATCGGCGGCAGTTCTCAGCCAGCTGGCACAGCAGGTTCCCAATATGATCTGCGCAAGCGCCGACCTGAGCAACTCCGACAAGACCGACGGTTTCCTGAAACATACCACCAGCATGGTTAAGGGCGACTTCAGCGGCTCGTTCTTCCAGGCAGGCGTGGCTGAGCTCACAATGGCTTGCTGCTGTATCGGCATGGCCCTCCACGGCGGTGTCATCCCGGCTTGCGGTACCTTCTTCGTATTCTCAGACTATATGAAACCCGCAGTCCGTATGGCAGCCTTGATGGAAGTTCCCGTGAAGTTCATCTGGACCCACGATGCATTCCGCGTAGGCGAAGACGGCCCGACCCACGAGCCCGTAGAGCAGGAGGCACAGATCCGTCTTATGGAGAAGCTCAAGACCCACAAGGGCAAGAACTCAATGCTCGTGCTCCGTCCCGCAGACAGCGACGAGACAACCCAGGCCTGGAAGCTCGCTATGGAGAACACAACTTCTCCGACCGGCCTCATCTTCAGCCGCCAGAACATCAAGACCCTGCCCGCCGGCAACGACTACAGCCAGGCAGCCAAGGGTGCTTATGTAGTGGCAGGTTCAGACGCCGACTACGACGTGATCCTTCTTGCTTCTGGTTCTGAGGTTTCAACCCTCGTGGCAGGTGCAGAACTTCTCCGCGCCGATGGCATAAAGTGCCGCATCGTCAGCGTGCCTTCTGAAGGTCTGTTCCGCAGCCAGAGCAAGGCTTACCAGCGCAGCATCCTCCCGGGCAACAAGAAGAAATTCGGTATGACCGCAGGTCTGCCCGTGACCCTCGAAGGTCTGGTTGGTGCCGGCGGAAAGGTATGGGGCCTGAGTTCATTCGGCTTCTCAGCTCCCTACAAGGTGCTCGACGAGAAGCTCGGCTTCACCGCTGCCAACGTCTATGAGCAGGTCAAGGCTATGCTGAAATAGCAGGGCGCCTGCCATACAAAAAACCACCGGTCCAAGCGGGCCGGTGGTTTTTTATTTACTTATGAAAAAACTTTATTTTTGGTTGTTATTGTTGTTTCCACCCCTCTGCCAGGGAGCTCTGTTGCCGTTGTTGCCGCCGGGATTGTTGCCTCCCTGCTGTCCGGGATTGTTGTTGCCTCCGGGACCGCCCTGGCGGAACTGGTAGAGAAGCTGCATACGGAACATATCCTCGGTAGTGAAAACCTTGGCGACTTTCTCTACGGGCATCACGCGCATCAGCTTGGTGATGTAGTTTTCAGTGAGCTGGGCCTCCTTCTTCTGGGAGTCCGTGTATTCCTTGAGGGCCGCCTTGAGCTCGTCAGCCTTCTTGTTGGGGTCGTTCATCTTCATCATAGCGCCCCTGATGCCTGCGCGGGCCTGCTCCACTTCCTTGTTGTATTCGTTGTAGATCGGCCAAAACTTTTCTGCCTCAGCCACCGAAAGGTCGAGCTGCTGGGTGAAGAAAGCCACCTTTGCGGCATTGATGCGGTCAGCACCCTGCCTGTGGTCCTGTCCGGAACCACCCTGGGGCATCCATTGGGCAAATGCGGCAATGGACAGTATGCACAGTGCAAATGATATTGCAAACAATCTTTTCATTTCAGTCTTGATATAATCTTATTGGATAGATGCCAGATAATGATAGAGGGCGGCGTCTGTAGAAGGAGTGGCGAAATATTGGAGAATCTCTTCTTCAGACGGGGTGAACTGTGCCTGATAGCCTTCGAAATCCAGCTCGTCCAGATATTCGAACAAAGCGGGATCCAAATTCTCGACGGCGGCGGCAATCTCGTCATATTCGGACATCTGGGCATTCTGCGATGCCAGACCTCCGGTCATCGAGAGTATGCCATAGCCGATGCCGAGGATGACTGCGAACGAGCAGGCCATCATAAGTGCGGGCTTCAGGACTCCGACGAAACCTGCGGGCTTCTTCTCTGTGGCGAACACTTTGTCGCGCAGAGAATCTTCAAGCGACGCGAAGTATCCTTCGGGGGCGGTGAAGGGGTTCTGGCGGAACTCTTCCCTCTGCAATATGTCGTTGTTGTTTTTCATTGCTCGTGTTTTTAGACTATCGATAACAGAGAAGGTTTAATTTTCTATATCCAAATCTTTTTTCAGGTAATCGACCACCTTCTGGTAGGCGTGATGGTAGGATGCCTTGAGTGCTCCGGGGGAGGTGTCGAGCACTTCGGCCATATCTTCATATTTCATTTCCTCCCAGTAGCGGAGCGAGAAAACCACCTTCTGCTTGGGCGGCAGTTTGTTCACCGCTTTCTGGAGCGAGAGCTGCACCTTGGTGCCGTTGAAGTTCTCGTCGGCGGTGAGCTTGCGCTCGAAAGCCGCTTCGTTGGCGTTGAGCGAAAGGAAGCCAATTATCTTCTTTCGGTTGAGGAAAGTCAGCACTTCGTTGGTGGCGATGCGGTAGAGCCAGGTGTAGAGCTTGGAGTCCTCGCGGAAGGTATCCATCGCATTCCAGGCCTTGACGTAGGTGTTCTGGAGCAGGTCGTTCGCATCGTCGTGGCTGGCAACGAGCTTGCGGATGTGCCAGTAGAGCTGCTCGCCGTACTGGCGCACCAGCAGGTTGAACGCCTGGTTGCGCTCACCGCTGCGGTATAATTCCAATATCCTGCTGTCGTCAGTCATACCAATCAACTAAGGTAGCGATTATTAAGCAAAAATAGTACCTTTGCTTAAGGGAGTGACAGACAGAAACATCAAAATGAAAATACTCGTAGCGGGAAGTTTCACGACTTATGATATGTATGCGAAGGCTTTTGCGGAGGCTTTCCGCAGGCTTGGGCACGAGGTGTACTGCTTTGATACCGACCGTTTCGAGATGAACGAGGACAATCCTCTCAAGGTTGCTGTCGGCAAGGTGAAACGCCACTGGCTCATCGGTCCGGCCATCACCGCGGCAAGCCTGGAACTTCGGAAAGCTGTCAACAGATTTCATCCGGATATGGTGTTCCTCTATCACTGTTACTTCATTAATCCCCATACCGTGAAGGCAATCAGCCGCAAGGCCCCAGTCTTTTCGTACGACAACGACGATCCTTTCGAGCAGCGGCGCAACAAACCCAATTCTTCATTTGAACGGGCTGCGGCCAGGTATTGCCGGCTGAACTATGTCTACCGTCGCAAGAACATCGATGACTATAGGCAGATCGGCATCGAGAACGCAAAGCTGCTGTTGCCGTATTATATGGAAACACGAAATTATCCGATAGCTTGCGAAAAGGACATTCCCCTGGCCTTTGTCGGTCATTGGGAGGATGACGGCCGTGACGAACTGTTGAAAACCCTGCTAGATGCGGGGCTGCCTCTTGCCCTTTACGGTGAGCCAAAAGGATGGAAGCAGTCTCGATATTGGCCGCAGCTTCAGCAGTGTTTCCACGGCCCGGCAAACGGCAGCAAGTACAACGATCTGATGAATCGTATACAAGTCGCACTCGTCTTCTTCTCTAAACAGAACAATGACACCTATACCCGCCGGAGCTTCGAACTGCCGGTGACTAAGACGGTGATGCTGAGTGAATACACTGCCGATATGGACAGTTTCTGGCCGGAGGATGAGTGTTGTGTATATTTTCGCGACAGGGAGGAACTGGTTCAGAAAGCGAAGTGGCTGCTGGACAATCCTGAGCAGATGCAGACCATCGCCGACAATGCGTTCAACCGCCTAAAGGCTCTGGGATGCTCGGAGACTGACCGCGTGCGTGAAATCCTGGCAGATTACGAGGCAGTGGTCAGAGGTAATAATCCCCGGTAAGTTTCCTGAATTCCTCGCTGCCTATCGTCAGACCCTCCGCCAGTGGCGACAGGGGTGCTGCGCAAGGGACTATTTTTTCTAGTCCCCTAGCAGCAGCCCCTGAGCCCCAAGGAGGGCTGCAGGAAATACGGCCAATCTCTATGAGAACTCTGGAGGGATCCTTGCGCTCGGTGGTTTTTACGCGGCAAATACGGGTTGCGGAAAATCCGTACTTCTCCATTGACGCCAGCAAATCAGACTCACGGGCCGACGGCAGGATAAGCGACAGTCTTCCATTTGGAGACAAAAGGCGCGAGGCAGCCTGCAGGATGTCATCAAGCGTAAGGTCAGCATCCCTGCGGGCCGCAGTGCGTTGTTCCCCGGCAGGAATGATGCTTTTCCCCGCTATATAATAAGGAGGATTCGACACGATGACGTCGAACTCGCCGTCGTGTCCTTCCGCCAAGAAAGCGTCAAGACTCATCGGCAGGGCTTTCATCTGCCCCGCCCAGGGCGATGCTGTGAAATTGTCCGCAGCCTGCGCCGCAGCTTCCCCGTCGATGTCGATGGCGGTGATATAAAAACGGCGATCGCCCCCGGCTGCACATCTCTGTGCCGCCATAAGGGCGATCAGTCCCGATCCTGTGCCTATGTCAAGCAGCTTGCCGGCTCCTTCGCAGGAAACCCAGGCTCCCAGGAGGATTCCGTCGGTGCCGACTTTCATCGCGCACCGCGCGTCGTCCACTGAGAACTGCTTGAAGCGCACTGCTACTCGTCTTTCTCTTCCTCTTCGTAAGCCTTGAGGAGCTTCTCCTGAACGTCCATCGGAACCTGCTGGTACTCGATGAAGCTCATTGTGAAGGTAGCGCGGCCTGAAGTGAGTGAGCTGAGGGTAGTAGAATACTTGTAGAGCTCTGCCAGAGGAACGCGGGCCTTGAGGATCTGGAAGCCTTTCTCGCTGCCCATACCCTCGATGATACCGCGACGGTTCTGGATGTCGCTCATAACGTCACCCATGCAGTCGCCGGGAACCATAACCTCAACGAGGTAGATAGGCTCGAGAAGCTTCGGACCAGCCTGCTTGAAGGCGTCCTTGAAAGCGTTGCGGCCTGCGATGATGAAGGCGATTTCCTTAGAGTCAACCGGGTGCATCTTACCGTCGTAGATGTATACGCGGATGTCGCGTGCATAAGAACCGGTCAGAGGGCCTTCCTCCATCTTCTGCATGATACCTTTCTTGATGGCGGGCATGAAACCGGCATCGATGGCACCACCGACGACGCAGTTTACGAACTCGAACTTGCCGCCCCAGTCGAGAGTGGCTTCTTCCTTACCCTTGATGGTGAGCTGAGTGTCCTTGCCGTCAATCTTGAAGCGGCCTGTAGGCTCTACACCTTCTACGATAGGCTCCACGAGGAGAACTACGCGGCCGTACTGACCTGCACCACCAGACTGTTTCTTGTGGGTGTACTCGGCGGTAGCGACCTTGGTGATGGTCTCGCGGTAAGGGATCTTCGGAGCGAAGAGCTCGACGTCGATCTTATAGTCGTTGTTGATATGCCATTTGAGGATGTTGATGTGCTGCTCACCCATACCGTTGATGATGGTCTGGCGGAGTTCCTTAGAATACTCGATGCGCATTGTAGGATCCTCTGCACCGGCGCGGTTGAGTGCTTCGCCGAGTTTCTCCTCGTCTTTCTCGTCGACGGCCTTGACGGCGCAACGATACTTGCTCTGCGGATACTCGATGGGCGGGAATACCTTGTCGTAACCGGGAACGTTGAGGGTCTGGTTGTTCTTGACGGCTTTGAGCTTCACGGTACATCCGAGGTCGCCTGCTGCAAGCTCGGTAACTCTCTCTTTCTTCTTGCCGGCTACGGCGTAGAGAGTGGTGATGCGCTCCTTAGAGTCGTTGGCCATATTGATGAAGTCTTCACCTTCACCAACCTTGCCTGAAAGAACCTTGAAGTATACGACGTCGCCGAGGTGCTGCTCGAGAGCAGTCTTGTAGACGAACAGAGAGGTCTTGCCTGCGGGATCCTCCTTCGGGGCGGGAGCCACTTCGGTGAGGAATTCCATAAGACGCTGAACGCCGATGTCCTTCTTGCCGCATACGCAGAATACAGGATAGAGGGTGCCGTTCACGAAACCGATGTTGAGACCTTTGTGCATCTCTTCCTCGGTGAGCTCGCCTGCGTCGAAGAATTTCTCCATCAGGGCCTCGTCGCTCTCGGCTGCCATTTCCATAAGTTCGGCGCGCATATCTTCTGCCTTTGACATAAGGTCGGCGGGAACGTCTACGATCTCGCACTTGCCGTCTTCACCGCTGAACTTGTACATCTTCATCTTGAGGACGTCAACGAAGCTGTTGAACTCGACGCCTGCGTTAACGGGGAACTGGAAGATGGTCGGCTTGCTGCCGAATGCCTGGTGAAGGCTGTCGATGGTGTTGTCCCAGTTTGACTTGTCGGTGTCGAGCTGGTTGACAGCGATGATCATCGGCATCTTGTGCTCTTCGGCGTAGCGGCCCATAATCTCGGTGCCTACCTCGACGCCCTGACCAGCGTTGATGGTCATTATGGCTGAGTCGCAAACGTTGAGGGCTGAAATCACACCACCGATGTAGTCATCTGCACCCGGAGTGTCGATGAAATTGATCTTGTGGTCCTTGAACTCTGCGTAGAGCGGAGTCGAATAGATTGAACGTTGATAGAGCTGTTCAACCTCGGTGTTGTCGGAAACGGTGGTCTTGCCTTCGACAGTACCGCGGCGGTCGATGACCTTGCCTTCATACAGCATCGCCTCTGCGAGGGTGGTCTTACCGCTGCGGGTGCCACCTATGAGTACGACGTTGCGAATCTTGTCAGTAGTGTAATTTTTCATTATCAGGTATTAATTATTTGATTATTTAATATTTACCGCTTTTTCTGGAGCCGACAAATATAGGTAATTAATAACACAAAACCAAACACCTATTTTTAAAGGCATTTTGTTACTTTTGTGAAAACTATCCTTAAGAACATGAAAACACTCAAAAGTATCATCATCGCAATGGCAGTGATGCTCGTTTCCGTTCCGGCCCTGGCCGACGAGGGAATGTGGCTGCTCCCCCTGCTTGAGAAGATGAACATCAAGACAATGCAGCAGATGGGCTGCGAGCTCACTGCAGACCAGATCTACAGCATCAACCATTCGTCACTGAAGGATGCCGTCGTGCATTTCGGAGGCGGATGCACCGGCGAAGTGGTGTCTTCACAGGGCCTGCTGCTCACCAACCATCACTGCGGATACAGTGTAATCCAGCGCCTCAGCACCGTCGAGCACGACTATCTCACCGATGGATACTGGGCAATGAACTTCAGCGAGGAGCTGCCCGCCCCCGGCCTGACAGTCACCTTCATGCAGAGCATGACAGACGTCACCAAGCAGCTTGAGAAGGCTGCCCGCAAGGGCAAGGACGACCGTCAGCGCGACAGCCTGATGAGCGTTGCCGCACAGCAGATGATTTCTGCCGCCACCGGTGACAACAAGTTCCTCACCGCCACCGTTTCGGCGCTCTACGGAGGCAACTACTACTACCTGATCGTTTACAAGACATACCGTGACGTCCGCTTTGTGGGCGCTCCCCCGAGCTCTATCGGAAAGTTCGGTGCCGACACAGACAACTGGATGTGGCCGCGCCATACCTGCGACTTCTCTATGTTCCGCATCTATTCCGACAAGGACGGCAACCCTGCAGAATACTCTCCGGACAACGTTCCCTACAATCCCGTAACCCACCTGACAATCTCTCTTAAAGGCATCCAGGAAGGTGACTTCTCTATGATTATGGGTTATCCTGGCAGCACCAACCGCTACCTCACGGGTCCCGAGATCGGAATGGTAAGGGCCGGCAACGAAGCTGGTATCTACTGCCGCGGACACCGCCAGGACGTGCTTATGGCCGATATGCTTGCAGACCCTGCAGTCAGGCTGCAGTATGCCAGCAAGTATTCAAGCTCTTCAAACTACTGGAAGAACTGGATCGGAATGAACGAGCAGATCGCCAACCTCAAAGTCGAGGAGCGCCGTTATGAGAACGACAACGCCTTCCGCAACTGGATAGCCGCCAAGCCCGGCCGCAACAAGAAATACGCAGGCGTGCTCGACGAGATCTATTCACTTGTTGACCAGATGACCCAGCACGACGTGAACCTCACGTACCTGACCGAATCTATCGGAAGGGTTGAACTCGGAACCGTTGCAAACAACGTCGCCAACCGTCTGCGCAACTACGACACTGCCGACGAGGCAGCCCGCAAGGAAATGCTGGATGGCGTCAACACCTATATGGATTCGTTCTACAAGGACTACAATATGCCCACCGACGTCAAGGTTACGAAGGAGATGCTCAAGGTTGCCAAGGAAAAACTTCCCGCAGAGCTTCTGCCCGAGTACTTCGAGGTCATTGACAGCGAGTTCACCGGCGACATCGACGCTTTTGTCGACGACCTGTTTGAGACGACAGCTTTCTCATCTAAGGAAAAAGCCGCTTCTGTCATTGAAGCCAAAGCCAAATCTGGCCGCATCAGCTTCGTGGACGACCCGGCATACCAATTCGTGCAGGACTACCGCAACGTCGGCATCGCCGAGCAGATGGCTTACAGTGCCCTCTCCGAGAAACTGAGCGAAGCCCGCAAGAAATACATCGCCGGCCAGCTGGAGATGAATGCCGGCAAGCCGATCTATCCGGACGCCAACTCTACTATGCGTCTCACCTACGGCCAGGTCAAGTCATACGAGCCTAAGGACGGCGTGGTCTACAAATACTACACTACCGTCAAGGGCGTGATGGAGAAGGAAGATCCCGACAACTGGGAGTTCGTAGTTCCCCAGAAGCTGAAAGACCTCTACTATGCAGGTGACTTCGGCCGCTATGCAAACCCTGACGGCTCTATGCCCAACTGCTTCATTATGACCGGCGACATCACCGGCGGAAACTCCGGCAGCCCCGTGTTCAACGGCAAGGGACAGCTCACCGGCCTTGCATTCGACGGCAACTGGGAGGCGATGTCGGGCGACATCATCTTCGAGCCTGACCTGCAGCGCTGCATCTGCGTGGACATCCGCTATGTGCTGTTCATCATCGACAAGTTCGGAGGCGCAGGCTACCTGCTCAACGAGATGACTCTGGACTGATAATTTGAATTCTTTTCTGGGATGAGGCGGGAGATTGTGGCGATAGCTTTATTACTCCTGTGCGCGGCTTCCGAAGTCAGCGCACAGGTTGTTTTTTGGAACGTCGAGAACTATTTCGACACACGCGACGAAGCGGGAAAGGACGATGAAGATTTTACTCCGGCAGGAGAATATCACTGGAACAGGAAGAGATACCTGGCCAAGCGCAATTTCATAGCGAAGGCGCTTATTGCTACAGCCGACAGCCTTGGCTCGATGCCGGCCGTGATTGCTCTGGCCGAGGTGGAGAACCTTAGGGTGGTCAGGGACCTGGCTGAGAACACGCCTCTGGCAAAGACAGGCTACCGCATAGTCCACCGTGAAAGCCCCGATGCAAGGGGCATAGACGTCGCGATGCTCTACGACCCTGCACGCCTTGAGGCGGTTGAGGTGGATTTCCTGAGAGTGGACGGCTTCCGAACGAGGGACATACTCTATTGCAGGTTGAGGTCCGCAGTGGATACGGCAGCCGAAGCGCTGCATCTGTTCGTGAACCACTGGCCTTCGAAACGCGGAGGGGCGGCCTCGTCAGATTCGCGGCGCGAGGCTGTGTCGGAGCTGCTGCGCCTGAAGATAGATTCGTTGCAGAAGCAGGACCCTTCGGCCCGCATCCTGCTTGTCGGAGATTTCAACGACACCCCGGACGGAGAGTCCCTGAAGGCACTTTGCGACAGTTGCAGCCTGCATAATATGGCCTTGCCTCTGTGGCGGAAGGGTATGGGCTCCATCCGCTACAAAGGCAAGTGGGAATTGATTGACCAGGCCATAGTGTCGCAGCGTCTGGCCGGCGAAGGTGCGGTATTCAGCATATTCGCAGCCGCCTTCCTTCAGGAACCCGACAACGCTTATCTGGGCTTGAAGCCGAAACGCACTTTCGTCGGGCCGCGCTACAACGGAGGGGTGAGTGACCACCTCCCGGTGCTGGTCAGAATTAAAAAGGAATGAATGCGGTAACCGTCGATTTAAAGACAGCAACAGATGAAGCGGCGATTATCAGCATTACAAACAGTGCAACTATAGAGAGCAGCCACAGGATGAAGACAACCAGACCGGGTCTCCAGGAAGGTGACCTGAGGTTGAAGATCAGGTGGATGCCTGCGTAAATCAGGCCGATGCACGGCAGGAAGTATACCAGCGAACCGAACACTATGAGCAGAATTCTTGTCACTGTAGTGATTCCTGCGTTGAAACTGTAGTATGAAGAGCCGAACGCCTCGAAAATCTCCTGGAGGGTGTTCATAAAGATCTGCGAGTCGAGATGGAAGACGGCAGTCGTGCCGAAGGCGGCAAATCCGCCGGCTACCAGGCCGGAGATGCCCATCATCAGCAGTATGATGCCGACAAAGATACCGATGATGCGTCCGAAGACTCTCCAGAAATCAGAGTTGTTGTCCTTGACAAAAGCAGAGCCGTCCTTGTACTGGCTTTCGATATCTGCGATGCCGAGGCTCTGGCCTCTCATCTCGCACTGCTTGCGCAGGGTGTCGGCCTTGGGCATTGCAATCCAGGCTATGATATACACCAACGGGAAGATGCTTGAGCCGTGGCCCCAGGTAAAGATACCGGGAAGCAGGGTAAGGACAATGAACAGCACCCTGATTAGAACGGTGTCGGTGTTGAAGTATGCCGCAAGTCCGCTGCAGACTCCACCGAGGATTTTGTTGCTCGGGTCGCGGTAGAGCCTTTTCTTGCCTTCAGGGTTGTATTTGGGGCCGGTGCTTTCGGCAGTGTCTTCTTCGATGACCTCCGGCTTGCCGAGGATTTCGATCACTTCGTTGGCAATGTCGGCGGAAACCACGTTGACTCCGTTCCCGGTCTTTTCCATCAGAAGTTCGGCCATTCTCTCTTCTATGCCTTCGAGGATTTCCTTGCCGCTCTCCATCTTCGAGTAATAGAGATTCAGCGAATCCAGATAATCCTTGACGGCGGCGTATGCCTTCTCGTCGAGAGAGAAGGCGCATTTGCCAATGCTTACTTTTTCAACCTTGTTCATAGCCGCTTAGTTCTTGATGTTTTCGATTGTGGTGACGATTTCCTGCCAGGCGTTGTTCATTTCCTCGAGCTGCTCACGGCCTTTGTCGGTGATCGCATAATACTTGCGGGGTGGGCCCTGAGGCGATTCTTCCCAGCGGTACTGGAGCAAGCCCTGGTTCTTCTGCCTGATGAGCAGCGGGTACAGGGTACCTTCGACTACTATCATATTGGCTTCCTTGAGCTTTGTGATGATTGAGGATGCATAGGCATCTTCCTTTGCGAGGAGCAGCAGAATGCAATACTCCAGAACTCCCTTCCGCATCTGTGCGCGGACATTCTCGGTGTTGACGTTCTTTTCCATATCGCGCATTATTTTGAAGAGTTAGTAAACTTTGAGAGATTCTCCATCGTGGGAGCAAGACCGCGCAGTTCGCATTTCTGGGTCGGGGTGACAGCGTTGGGAGTCACGATCCAGAAGATGAGATATGCCCAGAAGCCTGCGGAGGCGCAGATGAGCAGGGCTACGAAGAGGATGCGGATGAGGACCACATCTGTGTCGAAGTAGGCGGCAAGACCGCCGCACACGCCGCCGAGAAACTTGTCGTCAGGGTTGCGGTAGAGTTTCTTCTTAGGCTTGGGCTCAGTCTGGGTGCCTGCAGCACCTGCAGCAGAGGCGAACTCGTCGGTGCCGTCGGGCATTCCTATTTCAGCAATGACCTTGTTGACGAGATTGATGTCTACTACTGTGGCTCCGCCGGCGGTCTCCGCAGTGAAGAGTTCGGCGATCCTTTCTTCAAGGTCTTCCATCACTTCTTTCTTGTCGCCTACGTTGAGACGGGCGCGGAAGTGGTTGAGGAAAGAGTCCAGTCTTGCGTATGCATCTTCGTCGATTACGAAGCTGCGTTTTCCGATTCCAGCGTTAATAGTTTTTTTCATCGTAGTATTAGTTTTTTATTAGTACTATTCTTTGCATTGATGTTTACGATGCAAAGATATAGAAAAAAACTAATACCTTGCAAGACAAAGTACCAAAAATTTTAAAAATATTTTTGATACTAAAGTACTATGTTATCTAAAGCCTTAGAAATCACGCTGTTGGGATTGAGGGCTTCGGGAGCGCCTTCGTCACCTTTTTCGCAAATACTCTGGACAAGCGGAATTTGAGCGAGAATATCGATGCCATATTTGGCGGCGATGGCCTTGCTGCCGTCCTTTCCGAAGATGTAATAACGGTTGTCGGGAAGTTCAGCCGGCGTGAACCACGCCATATTCTCTATTATACCATATATATGTTTGTCGATTTTCGGGTTGCGGAACATATTGATACCCTTCTCCACGTCGGCGAGCGCCACTGCCTGAGGTGTCGTCACGATGATGGCCCCGTCCACAGGGATGTCGTTCACCAGAGTGATGTGGATGTCTCCGGTTCCAGGAGGCAGGTCGATGAGCAGATAGTCCAGTTCTCCCCACTGCACCTGGAGGATGATCTGCTTGAGGGCGTTGCAGGCCATCGGACCTCTCCAGATAAGGGCCTGCTCAGGGCTGGCGAAATAGCCGATGGACATCCATTTGACTCCGTATTTCTCGAGGGGGAGTATGAGCTGCTGCGTGCCTTCTTCTGTTTCCCGCTCCAGCGCCTGGGGCATCATTCCTTCTGTGCCGGTCATCTTGGGGACGGACGGTCCGTAGACGTCGGCATCGGCCAGGCCGACGCGGTAGCCCCTGCGGGCCAGCGATACGGCCAGGTTCACGGCCACCGTGCTTTTGCCCACGCCGCCTTTGCCGGAAGCGATGACTATTATCTTGCCGATGTGCTGCAGTTCTTCCATCCCGAGGTCGGCCGGGGAACTGCTTTTGGCCTTCTTTTCGCGCACCAGCTCGAGGATCTGCACGTCGTGCTGCGGGAAAGCTTCCTTGAGGGCCTCGGTGCAGGCTTGCTTTATGCTGCCTGCCAGGGGGTCCCTGCGGGTGAAAACCAGCTGGAAGGATATAGTCTTGTCATCCGCCTTGAGGTTCTCCACCAGTCCGAGACGGACTATGTTTTCCTGATAGGCGGGATGTATGACGCCGCTCAGGACGTCGAGAATCCGGTCTTTCATATTATTTCTTTTCAGGAGCCACGCTCTTGAGGAACAGCTCTTCCATCTGGGTGTCGTCGATGGCAGAAGGGGCGTCGAGCATCACGTCGCGGCCCATATTGTTCTTGGGGAATGCGATGTAGTCGCGGATGGTCTCCTGACCTCCGAACAGTGCGCAGATACGGTCGAAGCCGAATGCAAGGCCTCCGTGAGGCGGAGCTCCGAACTTGAACGCATTGATGATGAAACCGAACTTGTAGTCGGCCTCTTCGGAGCTGATGCCGAGCACTTCGAACATCCTCTTCTGGATATCGGCCTGATGGATACGGATGCTGCCGCCGCCGAGTTCGGTGCCGTTCAGCACGAAGTCATATGCATTGGCGCAGACTTTCTCGAGGTCTTCCTTGCGGTTGGAGTTGAACCACTCCATATGCTCCGGCTTCGGTGCGGTGAAGGGGTGGTGCATCGCGTAGAAGCGCTGGGTCTCGTCGTCCCATTCGAGCAGCGGGAAGTCAACTACCCACAGTGGTGCGAACACCTTGGGGTCACGGAGTCCGAGGCGGTTGCCCATCTCGATGCGCAGCACGCCGAGCATCGTCTGGGTCTTGCGCTTCGCTCCGCAGAGCAAGAGCACGAGGTCTCCCTTGGCTGCGCCAGCTTCAGCGGCGACGGCCCTGAGCTGGTCCTCAGTATAGAATTTGTCGACAGACGACTTGACGCTGCCGTCTTCGTTCATCTTGATATATACAAGACCCTTGGCTCCAACCTGGGGGCGTTTCACCCATTCGGCGAGTTCGTCGGTCTGCTTGCGGGTGTATGCGGCGGCACCGGGAACCGCAATGGCTCCGACATATTCCACGCTGTCGAACACCGAGAAGCCGTGACCCTGCACGAGCGGAGTCACCTCGTGGATTTCCATACCGAAACGGATGTCGGGCTTGTCGCTGCCGTAGCGGTCCATTGCGTCGTACCAGCTCATCCTCGGGATGGGATTGGCGATGTCGGCGTTCACCACGGTCTTGAAGAGGTGGCGCATCATTCCTTCGAAGAGGTTCAGGACGTCTTCCTGCTCCACGAAGCTCATTTCGCAGTCTATCTGGGTGAATTCCGGCTGGCGGTCGGCGCGGAGGTCTTCGTCACGGAAGCAGCGTACGATCTGGAAATAGCGGTCGTAGCCTGCCACCATCAGCAGCTGCTTGAATGTCTGGGGGCTCTGCGGCAGTGCGTAGAACTCTCCGGGGTTCATACGGCTGGGCACGACGAAGTCGCGGGCCCCTTCGGGAGTGGATTTTATGAGAAAAGGAGTTTCAATCTCCATAAATCCCTGTGCGTCCAGATAATTGCGCACTTCGTGGGCCATACGGTGACGGAGCGTAAGGGCGTTCTTGAGGGGTTTGCGGCGCAGGTCGAGATAGCGGTATCTTGCGCGCAGCTCCTCACCGCCGTCGCTGACGTCCTCGATGGTGAACGGAGGGATGTCGGACGGGTTGAGCACATTTACCTGGTCGAGAAGTATCTCGATGTCTCCGGTGTCCATCTTGGCATTCTTGCTCTGGCGCTCTGCCACGCGGCCTGTAGCCTGGATGACGAATTCGCGGCCAAGCGACGCCACTGCGTCTGCAACGGCCTGAGCGCTGTTTGCGTCAGCCACGAGCTGGGTTATGCCATAACGGTCGCGGAGGTCTACGAATGTCATTCCTCCCATTTTGCGGATTCTCTGTACCCATCCGGCAAGGGTGACGGTTGTGCCGACGTTCTCAAGACGCAGCTCGCCGCAGGTATGTGTCCTGTACATATTGTATGTTATTCTTATTTTGTTGTTGCGGGGTCAGCGAAAGTGTTGTTTTCAATGATTCTCTGATTCTCTGAGAGGACCAGCAATCCGCATTTCTCAAGAAGTACGGTGCTCCAGACGAAGTATCCGTCAGCAGACAGATGGAGTCCGTCGATGCTGTAATCAGATTTCAGGAAGCCGTTTTCATCGCACATAGCCGGAGTCAGGTCTACGAACGTATAGCCGTATTTTTCAGCTGCGGCTGCGAGGTATTTGTTGAGCTCGGCCACTTTGGGGTTGGTGGCGTTGTCGCGGTCGTGCTCTGCTGTGACGGGAAGGGTAGACTGCACGAAAAGCGCGGTTGAAGGAAGGTCTTTCCTGATCTTGTCGATAAGTCTTTCGTAGTCTTTCCAGATTATGTCGACAGATTTGTTCGGGTTGGTGATGTCATTGATGCCTCCCATCAGGAAGATTGCCGTAGGGTTGTCTTCCACGATGTCGTCCACACGGTTGTACATACCTCTGAGCACGTCACCGCCTACACCCCTGTTGGTGGTGTGGAGAAAAGGCAGAAGCTCTTCCCAGGGGCCGCGGCGGGTGATGCTGTTGCCGAGGAACATCACGCTGTGGGTGTTCTTGGGCAGCGAGTTGAACTGTGACACGCGGTTGTGGTGGGCCGGGCTGATCTCGGGGTAGCTGTGGTCGGCAGCCTTGTTGTATTGCTTGAAGCTGGTGGGCAGGTTGTTGAGGACCTTCTCGACGAGTCTTTGATATCCGAGACCGTTGAGGCTGCGGCCGTCGTAGGTGTATGCTTCGTCCATCTTGCCGCTGCCGTCAGCCATATTGCTGATGTCGATGAAAGTGAACACTTTGTCTTTCTCGGCGGCTTCCCTGATGTACTTGTTTGCCTTGGCAATGGCTGTAACGCCGGCGTCGCTGACCTGACGATCGGCAAGGATGCTGATGTAGTAGAGTTCGGTAGTGGGAGAGATGGCGTGTGCACGCTTGAAAATCTCCTGGACGTTGGCGATGACGGTGTCGGCCACGAGATTGGCGTCAGCGTCTGCGGCTCTCTTTATGTCCTGGAGTCCGGTGCTGACGAAAATCTTGCTGGGAGTGGCTTTGGCGATGCCGTCAATCCTGTAAAGGGTGTGGGGAGTGCCTTCGAACATAATGCCGCGGTTTACGAAGCAGGTATCCTGGAAGAAGTCGGCCCACTCTCCGAAATCGATGATTTCGTCACCGAGCATCACGATGTCGTCGGGATATATGGGAAGGTCTGAGAAAATCCCGTTCTTCTCTATGAAATAATTCTCGTAGTCGTACCAGGCGGGCTCGGGCACTTTGTCGAGTTTGGTCTTGGTCTGGCAGCTGCACGTCAGCATCAGTACGGCCATCGCGGCCAGAGTGCAGAGTGTAAGGTTGTGTTTCATATGGTATTAAAGTTATTAGACGTTGAAAAGGAAATGCATTATGTCTCCGTCGCCTACGACATAGTCCTTGCCTTCGCTGGAGAGTTTTCCGGCTGCCCTGCAGGCTGCCTCGCTGCCGTAGTGGATGAAATCTTCGTATTTGATGACCTCGGCGCGGATGAAGCCTTTTTCGAAGTCGGTGTGTATGACGCCTGCGGCCTTGGGAGCTTTGTCGCCCTTATTGATGGTCCAGGCGCGGACTTCAGGCTCTCCTGCCGTGAAATATGTCTGGAGGTTGAGCAGTGAATATGCCTCGCGGATGAGACGCTCCACTCCGGAGTGCTCGAGGCCGATTTCTTCGAGGAACATCTGGCGCTCGTCATAGCTTTCGAGCTCTGCGATCTCGCTCTCGATGCGGGCTGCGATGACCATCATCTTGGCGTCCTCGTTCTTGATGGCTTCTGCCACCGCCTCGGTGTATCTGTTGCCTTTTGCTGCGGAGTTCTCATCGACGTTGCAGACGTAGAGCACGGGTTTGCAGGTGAGAAGGCAGAACTCTTTGGCGAGCTTCTCCTCATCGGGATTCTGGGGAATCACCTCGCGGGCGTTGTGGCCCTGTTCCAGGACGGCTTTGTAGCGCTCCAGCATCTCCCAGGCCTTCTTGGCGTTCTTGTCGCCGCCTGTGGTGGCCTGCTTGCGAACTTTCTCGATGCGGTTGGTCACGGTCTCGAGGTCCTTGATCTGAAGCTCTATGTCGACTACTTCCTTGTCGCGGACCGGGTCCACGCTGCCGTCGACGTGCACGATGTTGCCGTCGTCGAAGCAGCGCAGCACGTGGAGGATGGCGTCGGTCTCGCGGATGTTGGCCAGGAACTGGTTGCCCAGGCCTTCTCCCTTGCTGGCGCCTTTCACCAGGCCGGCGATGTCGACGATCTCGACGGTGGCGGGAACGACCCTTTTGGGGTGTACTAGTTTCTCGAGCTCTTCGAGCCTGTGGTCAGGAACGTTGGTCGAACCGATGTTGGGATCTATGGTGCAGAACGGGAAATTGGCACTCTGTGCTTTGGAAGAACTGATACAGTTGAACAGAGTCGATTTTCCGACGTTGGGAAGCCCTACTATTCCGCATTTTAAAGACATAATCCGGATTTTTACAAACAATCCGCAAAGATAACAAATAAATGCCACTTAAAGACATAAAAAAACGACTTCGCGCAGTGCGAAGCCGTGTCCCTTCGGTGCATTCCGACTGTTATTCTGCCGGAGTTGCGTCTTCCAGGGGAAGAGTGTTTGAAGGCAGCGAAGGCTGGCCTTCTGAAGGGATTGACTGTTCAATCATCTCCCTGACTGAGTCCCTTGAAGCCTTTCTGTTGGGAATGAGGAAGGTGGCTGCGATGCAGAGAACCATAATCACTGCTGCCAGCACCCAAGTGGTCTTCTCAAGGAAGTCAGCAGTCTGGCGTACACCGAAAGTAGTGTTGCCTGATGCGAAATTGGCTGCCAGTCCGCCTCCTTTTGAATTCTGCACGAGTACTACGAGAGTCAGAAGGATGCTTGCCACCATAATGATGATCGAAACGGTTATATAAGCTGCTTGCATGTCGTTATTGTTTTGTTTTTTCTTTACATCTTTCGATGAGGGCTGCAAAGTAAGTGTTTTTTTCCGGATAAAACAAAATAAGTTTCTTGTAAATATCTATGGCTCTTCGATAAAAGCCCTGGGAATAGTAGATGCCGGCCAGCGTTTCGGTGCAGACTTCGTCGGTATCCGGGACTTTCGGACGCGCTTCGCTGGCCAGGATGCCGGCGGCACGGTCGAGCGAAGAGCTCAGGTTGCTCTTGGGAGTGAAATGCAAGTCAGTGTAGCCCTGGCCTGTTTCGGCAAGCTCCTCCAAGTCCTGTTTTGAGAAATAATCGCCTCCCGGAACTCTTTTGCGAGGGGGTTCCGCAGGCGTCTCCCTTGCCGGCATCTCCACAGGTGCGTCTTCGCGGTGGTCTTCTTCGGGGCGGACGTCGGCGCGCAGCGGCACTATCGCAGGCCTTGCAGCCGGTTTTTTTGCCGGAGCGGTGACGGCCGGTTTGCGGCCACGCACCACTATGTCATAGAGCCTGCAGCGGTCGGGCACGTAGAGGCCGATTTTCCTCGCGGCCGGGCGGATGTACTCGCGGTCCATCGCCACCATCCTCGCAAAATACTCTGCACGCGCAGCTGCGAACCAGGGATATTTCTCCATAGTTTCTTCGAGCGCGTGTATGTCGAGGGTCTTTATGTCGCGGGGCTGCTGCATAACGGTTTTACCACTGGGCTACCGAAGCATTGAATATGTCTTCGACCAGGGTTTCTATGATGTCGTCGCAGAGAGAAGCCTCCACTGCGTCGAGTGACAGTTCCGAATTGTAGTCCTGGAACGCCGCGAACTGCTTCTTCTCGAAATTCTCTTCGGGATGGAGCGAGTTGATGAAGGTTGCGTTGGCGGTAATGGTGAGCCTGTTCTGCGCAGCGACCTCGTCGGCCGTGATGGCCTGCGCGCGTACGTCGTAGGATTCGATGGTCACGATCAGCTGCAGGTCTCCGTCCTCTTCCTCTTCCTTGAGGCTGGTGAGCTTCTTGAACTTGTCCTTCAGGGCTTCTGTCATCGAGTTGGCCAGAGTCGGGTTCACCTTGAGGGCGTTGTTCACCACCGGCTCGATGGTTATCGTCTCTACGTCGGGCTTGATGGACGTTCCGGAGAACGAATAGATGCCGCAGCCGCTGAGCGCCGCGAGGCAGAATAACATCGCAAGTATGATGGCGGTCTTTCTCATTCCAGTCCCAGTTCTTTTATTTTGCGGTAAAGTGTCCTTTCGGAGAATCCGAGTTCTTCGGCAGTGGCCTTGCGTTTGCCTCCGTTGCGCTCCAGCGCCTGGATTATCAGTTCGCGGGTGGCGTCTTGCAGCGATACCGGAGCCTTGTGGGTGAGGTCTACGTGCTGCACTTCCTCGGGCTGGGGCTCCTCGTTCCTGCCGACAGGCTGGTATTCGTGCTGCTCCTCGATGTTGGAGATGTCGTCGATCACCAGGCCTTCCGTGGCGTGCTTGGTCTGCACGGGGATGGTTCCGGCGGGCTGCATCTCGTCGACGCGCTGCTTGAGCTCCGAAATCTCGTGGCGCAGCTGGAAAAGGATCTTGAATATGATGTCGCGGTCGCTGAGGTAGTCCGCGCTCTGGGCGCCGGTCAGGGCCGGAACATTGTCTTCGTTGTCTACGGGCAGGTATTTCTGCAGTACTTCGGCGTGGATGTGACGGTCCTTCTCAAGGATGGAAATCTGCTCGGCGACGCTCTTCAGCTGGCGGATGTTGCCCGGCCAGCGGTAGTTCTGCAGCATCTGCACGGCGTCATCGTCGAGACGGATGGCCGGCACGTTGTATTTGTCGGCATAGTCCAGCGCGAATTTCTTGAAGAGCAGATGGATGTCCTCCTTGCGCTCGCGAAGTGCCGGAATCTTGATGGGGACGGTGTTCAGCCTGTAGAAGAGGTCCTCGCGGAAACGTCCTTCGGACACTGCGTGGCGGAGGTTGATGTTGGTTGCAGCCACTACCCTCACGTCGGTCTTCTGCACCTTGGACGAACCGACCCTGATGAATTCTCCGGTCTGGAGGACCCTCAGGAGGCGGACCTGGGTGGAGAGGGGAAGCTCCGCCACCTCGTCGAGGAACAGCGTGCCTCCGTTGGCCTCTTCGAAATAACCCTTGCGGGCTTCGCTGGCTCCGGTGAAGGCGCCTTTCTCGTGCCCGAAGAGCTCCGAGTCGATGGTTCCGTCGGGGATCGCACCGCAGTTGACGGCGATGTAGACGCCGTGTTTGCGGGGGCTGCCGTAATGGATTATCTGGGGAATGAACTCCTTGCCGACACCGCTTTCTCCGGTTACGAGCACGGAGAGGTCGGTGGCCGCCACCTGGCACGCCACTTCGATGGCCCTGTTCAGTTCAGGACTGTTCCCTATAATGCTGAAACGCTGTTTTATCTGCGTCAAATCCATAGCTTGGCAAAGTTACAAAAATTTGAATTATTAGGTTAAGAATGTTACTTTTGTAAGTCATTAGTGATAATATCAACAATAATAAATAACAATTGCATGAAAAGAATTTTTAGAAACATTTTGGCTCTTGGAGTTGCAGCTTTCGCACTCGTATCCTGCAACAATGCAGCAAAGATGGCTGAACTGGCAGAGCAGGTGAAGATTTCTTGTAATCCTGAAGTTCTTCAGGTAGTGGCAGGCAACATCGATGCAGATGTGACGGTTGATTTCCCGGCAGATTACTTCCTCCCGAAGGCCCGCCTTACAGTTGTTCCCGTCCTCAAGTATATGGGCGGTGAAGTGGAAGGCGCACCGTTCGAGTATCAGGGCCAGAAGGTTACCGAAAACTATAAGATGGTGTCAAAGGACGGCGCCTCAATCCGTGAACACGTCAATTTCAAATATGTTCCCGGTATGGAGAAGTCAGTTCTCGTGGCACGCGCCAAAGTTCTCTACAAGGGCCGTGAGTTCGAGTTCCCCGGCGAGATCAAGATCGCTGACGGTGCCAACACCACCTATATGCTCGTAAACGAGAACGGTGCATACCATCTTATGGCCGATGAATATAAAGAGGTAATTCCTGAGGAAGTTGAAGCTCAGATTCTCTATCTCATCAACAGCGCCGACGTACGTTCAAGCCAGCTGAATTCAACTGGAATCAAGGACTACAAGGCCGCAGTTGCCGACGTGATGAACGACGAGCGCCGCACAATCCTCGGCACCGACATCGTTGCCTATGCATCTCCGGATGGTCCTGAAGGCAAGAACAATGTTCTTTCACAGAAACGTGAGGCTTCTGCCGAAAAGGCGTTCAAGACCATATCGAAGAATCTAGAGACTGGCGCAGTCAACGGTCAGAGCATCGGTGAGGACTGGGAAGGCTTCAAGGAGCTGGTTACCGCCTCTAACATCGAGGACAAAGACCTCATCCTCCGCGTCCTTTCAATGTACAGCGACCCTGCAGTCCGCGAGTACGAGATCAAGAACATGTCATCTGTCTACAAGTCACTTGCAAACAACGTTCTTCCTGAACTCCGCCGTGCACGTTTCATCACCAACGTAGAGTTCAAGAACTACACTCCCGAAGAGCTGACCGCTCTCGTGAACAGCAATATCGACGTTCTGGACGAGGAGGCTCTCCTCCGTGCAGCCACACTGGTCGAGAATCCTGTTGCAAGGCAGGCCATCTACCGTCAGGCCATCCAGAAGTTCAACAGCGACCGCGCCCGTTTCAACTCTGCAGTTACCTTCCTTGACGCAGGCGACCTTGCTTCTGCCAAGGACGCGCTTGCTTCAGTCAAGAGTACTGACGGTTGCGTGACCAACCTCAAGGGTGTGATCGCACTCCGCGAAGGCAACTACACCGAGGCTGCCCGTCTGTTCGCAAGCACCGAGTGCCCGAATGCAAAACGCAACTCAGCCATCATTGACATCCTCAACGGCAGCTATGCACAGGCCGCCCAGAAACTCGAGGGTACCGGTGACGCCAACGAAGGTCTTGCATTCATCCTTTCCAACCAGCTTGACAAGGCTGCCAACGTGCTGAAGGGTACCGATCCCGTTTCAGCATACGAGCGCGCCATCATCGCCGCCCGCCGCGGCAACGCCCAGGCTGCACAGAACGAGATCAAGGCTGCTTCTGCTGACAGCAAGCTTGCCAACCGCGCTGCTACCGACGTAGAGTTCGCAAAGGTTCAGTAGGATTCGTCCTTATGAAACGAAGAAGGCCGGCTTCATCAGCCGGCCTTCTTTGTTTTGGTATGTGTTACATCTTGAATTCCGGGCAGAGTCAGTTTAGTACTTCAGCGAAGTGAACTTTCTTCTCACGTCGCTCCAGCGATAGTAGGGGCCGCTGACGGGTTCGACACCCATCAGGCCTGTCTCGCGCTCGTTCACGAGGAACTTCACGAGGATGTCGCCGCCTTTCTTGTTCTTGTAGAAAATCATCTGGAGGTTGGCTGCGAAAGGAGTGTACCAGGGACCGAACCATTTGAGGTTGATCTCGTCGGTGTCGAGCTGCTGGCCTATTCCTTCAAGGCCCATAGCGGAGCACATCGCAATGAAAGGATAGTCGTGACCGAAACGCAGGTCGGCGCAGAGAGCGTCCTTCGAAGTGTCGGCGAGAACCTCGTCAGCCTTGTCCACGATATCCTTCACCGTGAGCAATGCCGGCGGCATTCGGTTATGGCTGAAAGCCTTTGAGTTGGCCTGGCCGAGATAGAGTGAGATATTGTTGCGTGCCCAGTTGTTGTAGATGCTCTCCTCGGGAAGCAGGGGGAATATGTCTTCAAGCTCGAAAGAAGCCGTAATCCTTGCAACCGCGAAGACCTGGCTCTCGAAGCGTGAGAAACGGCCGACGATCTCTGAAGCTTTCTTTGTATCGGTGAAGAACCTTGCCAGGAATGCGGTGGAATCGGTGCGGTCCATCTCTACTTTGGACATTTCCTGATACATTTCCCTGCTGAAACTTTCAACCTCGGGATCGATGTATTTCTGATAGGTCTCGCCTGCGTCCCAAGAAATCTCAAATTTCGGGTCAAGCTCGGTGAGGCGGTCGGTGAATGCGGTCATACTGATAAGCACGCGCGGGACGGTGCTGGAAATGACGCGTATGTTCTTGCTGCCCTTCTTGAACACGTCGGGGAATCGCTTGTACATCCTTTCGGCGATGCCGCGGTGCTCACGTGCGCCGGGAGGCGTCAGGCGGCCGTCCATTCCGTTGTGGGCGACAAGACACTGTCTTGCCCTTTCGAGCACGGTCCTTCCGTCAGCTTTCAGTATGCCTGCTGCATCGGCCTTCTCGAGAGACTCGATAAGAGCCTTGTAATTGGCCTCATCCCAGTTCGAACGGGAACCGTGGCGGCCGTAGTGGCTGATGTAGAACGCTTTGTAGCCCTTGGGGGCAGGGGTGTTGGCATAGGGACCTCCCTCGTAGCCGTCGGTATTGATGCCTGAACGGAAAGGGTTCTCTCTCAGGAACGCTTCGTATTCGGGGTTATGCACTTTCTGAGCCTGTGCTGAGAAAAATGCGACGGTCAAGGCAAGGGTTGCCAGAAGAAATCTTTTGATACGCATAGCTGTCAAGGGTATTTTCATTATTTATGTGCGTAAAGTTATGAAAAGATTCCGCTAAAAAATGCCTAATTTTGTACCTATGACAATCTTCAATTTCATTTTTCTGCAGGATGCAGCGGCCCAGGCGCTCGCCGATTCACTGGCGGCAGACGCCGAAGCGGCCAGAGAGGCTCTCATCAACAAGTCTCCCGATGAAATCCTGCACTCCCTCACCGACGTCCTTGTCCGTTTCGGCCTGAAGCTGCTGGCGGCGCTTGCCATATTCATAATAGGAGCCTGGGTCATCAAACAGATCCGCAAGGCCGTGCACAAGCGTATGATGAAGCGCCAGTCTCCCGACCGGACAGTGCTGACCTTCACCGAAAGCCTGGTAGCCATCATACTCTGGGTGCTTCTGATAGTGATCTGCATAGGTGCCCTCGGCATCAACACCACCAGCATCGCTGCCCTTCTGGCAGCGGGCGGAATGGCCATTGGAATGTCCCTGAGCGGCACGGTGCAGAACTTTGCCGGCGGCATCATACTCCTCGTGTTCAAACCCTTCAAGTCCGGAGACTACATCGAGGCCCAGGGAACCACCGGCACGGTCACCTCGATGAACATCATCACCACGACCATACTCACCCGCGACAACAAGACCGTCATAATCCCCAACGGCGCGCTGTCGAACGGCAACATCATAAACTACTCAGCCCAGAATGCCAGAAGAGTGGAATGGACCGTCAATGTGCCTTACGGCAGCGACAGCATCCAGGTCAGGGATGAGATTATGAGGATTATAAAGGCCGACGGCCGCATCCTCGACAGCACCACCACCCACGCTGACGACCCCTTCGTAGGGCTTTCAGCAATGAAGGACAGCAGCCTCGAGTTCATAGCGAGAGCCTGGGTGAAGACCGAAGACTACTGGGCAGTATACTTCGACATCAACAACGCAATATACACCGAGCTGCCCAAGAAGGGCATCCACTTCCCGTTCCCCCAGATGGACGTCCACATCAAGCAGCAATAAAACCATACTATTATGCCGATACCCACCCCGCACATCGCAGCAGCAGAAGGTCAGATAGCAAAGACCGTGATAATGCCCGGAGACCCCCTCCGCAGCAAGGCGATCACCGACCGTTTCCTCGAAAACCCCGTGCTTGTGAACAACATCCGCGGAGTGCAGGGATATACCGGCACCTACAAGGACAAGCCTGTCACCGTAATGGCCAGCGGCATGGGACAGCCTTCGATAGGCATCTATTCATACGAGCTGTTCAACTACTATGACGTCGACCAGATCATCAGGGTCGGCACTATGGGCGGAGTGAGCGAAGCCGTTCCTCTGCGCAGTCTCATCATCGGCCAGAGAGCCTATTCCAACACGAATTTCATGAACTTCTACTCGAAGAACGGAAACGCGCCCGGATATGTTTCCGCCGATGAGGAACTTTTTGAACGTGCAGTGGAGGTCTGCAAGGCCGGCAACTATGTATTCTTCTGTGGGGACATAATGAGCAGCGACACCTATTATGCCGACAATGACGAGGTGGCCATCTGCAACGAACTCGGACTTCTCGGCATAGAGATGGAGGCGGTGGCACTGTACCTTATGGCACAGCGCTGCGGCAAGAAAGCCCTGGCAATCTGCACCATTTCGAACAGCGTCATCACGAAAGAAGAAATCCCTGTGGAGGAGCGCCAGAGCGGCTTTATGAATATGGCGCAGGTAGCCCTCGAACTCGCCTAGTCAGCAATCTCTACACTTGCAGGTTTAAGCCCTTTGGCAGACGCTCTGAGCGTTGCGCCGGACGGGCCTTTGCGCACTATGGCCATCACGAAGCCATTGTGCATCGCCTTGGGATTCACGTCGAACAGTTCGTCGGTGTAGTGGTCCTGGTTGTCGATGGCGACAATCTCTCCTGAACCTGTCAGTTCGAAGAGAACCGGCACGTCAGCGCCTTGAACAGTCCGGCCCTTCGAATCCACGGCGTAGATCCTGACATATTCGAGTTCTCCCTGCAGATGTTCCCTTACGGCTTTCAGTGCGACTGCCTTGCCGGTGGTCTCTATCCTGTGACGTGCCACTTCCCGTCCGTCGTTGCGGGCTACTGCGACGACATTGCCGCCGTTGCCGTATGGAACATCCTTCCAGAAGATGACGTTGCGTCGTTCAAGGCTGCTGCGGTCATTTTTCTGCCTGCCGAGGCTCCTGCCGTTCACGAACAGCTCCACTTCGTCGGCATTGGTGAAAGTGTATATCTGCTGAAGGCTGCCCTTCTCCCTGTTCCACGATTCGCTCATCGGAGTCTTGCCGGAAAGCACGTCGTTCCATTCAATCTGGCTCCTTGTGCCGTCCACCACTGCGATATGCACAAGCGGGGTGTCGTCGAAAGCGCTCTTTATGAGATATGCCTGAGGATAGGGCTCGAGGGCGCTGTTGAAGAACGAATAGTTCCATCCCTTCTTGGGCCAGCCGTCAGACTCGCCCCAATATTCAATGGCACCCCAGTATGCCAGACCTATCATATGGTCATAGTCCATATTGAAGAACGGCACGGCAAGCTCGCTCGTGGTGGCTTCGCTTTGATAGATGATCAGATAGGGGTCGTGCTCCAGATACTGCTGGTAGTTCATATGGCGGTAGTTGAACGAGGCGAAGTCGGTGGCGCAGGCAAGCTCGGGGGCATACACCTCGACATCGAAGCGGTCGTCGTTCTTGTAGATTCCGCCGCGTCTGGTGGGATGCATCGCAGCAGTGTATGGTCTGGTGTCGTCATAGCGCTGTCCGAATGTCTTCATCACGCGCCAAGTGGTCACTCCCCAGTCCGAAGTGCCGGGGAATCCGGTGCGGCGTTCCTCGTTCTGCGTCTCGTTGCCCAGGCTCCACGCAATCACGCAGGGATGGTTGCGGTCTCGCTTGATCCATTCGCGCTCGTGGTTGAACCAGCTCGCGGTGAAAGGATAGCGGCCGATCCACCACTGACCGGGTTCTGTCATCCACTTGTCGTAGAGTTCGTCGACCACCAGTATGCCGTATTTGTCAGCCAGGTCCAGCAGCGACTTCGAGTAAGGGTTGTGCGATGTGCGGATATGGTTGAAGCCGAACTCCTTGAGGCGGATTATCATACGCTCCAGCGCTCCGTCATAGACGGCGGCACCGAGGGCTCCCAGGTCGTGGTGGTTGGCGATTCCTTTCAGGAAGACTTTCTTGCCGTTGAGCCTGAATCCATATTCCTGGTCGAACTCGATGGTGCGGAATCCGAAATGCTCGCTGACGCAGTCCAGTTCCCGGGTGCCGTTGAGCAGGGTGACTTTCGCTGTATAGAGCCAGGGTTCCTCGCAGCTCCACAGCCTCGGTTCGGCTACGAATATCGGATAGATGTTGAACTCGACGTGCATCAGATTGTTGCGCAGCGGGGCTGCGTGCCTTGCTTCTGCGACCAGCTTGCCGTCCGGATCGAAGATTTCCACGACTGCATCGACAGGGACCGTGCTGGCCCTGTAGCCGTCCATCGTTATCTGCAGGTTGACTTCAGCCTTTTCGGGAGAAATCATCGGTGTGGTAATGTAGATGCCTTTTTCAGCTATCGAAATGGGACTCTTCACTATCAGGTGCACCGGGCGGAAAAGCCCGCCTCCGGTATACCAGCGGGAACTTTCAGCCTTGCCCGTGAAGGTCTTGACAAGTATGGTGTTCTCCTTCCCGTACTGCAGTTTGCCGCTGATGTCGAAACATCCGCCTATGTAGCCATAGTCAATCTCTCCGGCCGGCTGTCCGTTGACCCAGATGTCGGCTTCCATACCTACTCCCTCGAAATCGAGCAGCACGCTCTGTCCTTCCCATCCTGCCTCAGCCTTGAAGGTAGTGCTGTGCCAGCCTGTCTCCATACGCTTGAAACCTCTCGCGCCTCCGGCTTCCTCTTCCCAGGGCAGTTCCATCTGAAAATCGTGGGGAATCGTTACTGCTCTCCAGGACGATTCGGCATCCAGCCGGAAGTCCCATTTTCTGAGATCGATGACGTCGCGGGAAAAAGCTGTCGTGGCCAGCAGAAGAACAATGGCCGCAATGAATATTTTTCGCATATAATCAGTTGTTTAGGAGTTGCCTTTGAGTTTGTCCTTGATGGTCCTGATAGTGTCGAACGCATCGAGGGGTGACATACTGTTGAGGTCAATTTTCTCGAGTATGTCGCGGATTTCCGCAAGCAGCGGATCGTCGAGCTGGTAGAGCGACAGCTGCATCGGGGCGGCTGCAGGCTCTTCGAGCACTGTGCTGCTGTCTGCCGGCTGCATCGTCTTTTCTGCGCTCTCCAGTGTCTTGAGTTTCTTCTCTGCGATAGCGACTACGGGCGCGGGCACTCCGGCCATCTTCGCTACGTGGATTCCGAAGCTGGAAGCCACACCTCCGGGAGTCAGCTTGCGCAGGAAAATCACCTGTCCTGCAGCCTCGCGGGTGGCTATGTGGAAGTCTTCCACACGGTCGTAGATATTCTCAAGTTCGTTGAGTTCGTGGTAGTGGGTTGCGAACAGGGTTTTCGGCGCTCCGGGGAATTCGTGCAGGTAGCTGACGATGGCCCAGGCTATGGACATACCGTCGTATGTGCTCGTGCCGCGGCCGATCTCGTCGAGCAACACCAGGGAGCGCTGCGACAGGTTGTTGAGGATGGTGGCCGTCTCGCTCATCTCAACCATAAAGGTAGATTCTCCGCGGGAGATGTTGTCGGAAGCTCCGACTCTTGTGAACAGCTTGTCGATGTAGCCCAGTCGGGCGCTGGCTGCCGGCACGAAGCTGCCGACCTGCGCCATCAGCATTATCAGGGCAGTCTGGCGCAGCAGGGCCGATTTTCCGGACATATTCGGTCCGGTGAGGATTATTATCTGGCGGCCGTCGTTGCTCATCGCCAGGTCGTTGGCCACGTATTCGCTGCCGGGCTCCATCATCGTCTCGATGACGGGATGGCGGCCGGCCTTTATGTCGATGTCGAGCGAGTTGTCTACGACGGGGCGGCAGTAGTTGTTCTCTGAGGCGAGGAAAGCGAAGCTGGCCAGGCAGTCGATCTGTGCCACGAGCTGCGCGTCGCGCTGGATTGCGGCCACATTCTGCTGGATCTGCGCAACGAGTTCGCCGTAGATGCGGGTCTCGATGGCCAGGATGCGCTCCTCGGCACCCATTATCGTCTGCTCATATTCCTTGAGCTGCGGCGTGATGTATCGCTCGGCGTTGACCAGGGTCTGCTTGCGGATCCAGTCCTCAGGCACTTTGTCGGCGTGTGTGTTGCGCACTTCGAGGTAATATCCGAAGACATTGTTGTAGCTTATCTTGAGGCTGCTGATGCCGGTGCGTTCCCTTTCGGTCTGCTGTATGTCGAGCAGTATCTCCTTGCTGTGGGTGAGAGTGTTTCGGTAGTTGTCCAGCTCTTCGTCCACCCCTTCGGCAATCACGTCGCCCTTGCCGAGCTGCGCTGCAGCCTGCGGGGATACGGTCTTTTCGATAAGGTCGCACAGGGGCGAACATCCGTCCATCCCTGAGCTGAGTGCGGCCACTTTCTCAAGCCGGCTGGTGATCTGTGTTATTTCGGTGATTCTGCGAAGACCGTTGCACAGGGCGAGAACTTCGCGGGGGCTGATACGGCCCACGGCTGCCTTGGAAATCATCCTCTCCAGGTCACCGACGTCTGCAAGGGCCTCCCTGACGGCCGACAGCGTGTCGGGATTGTCGTGGAGACTCTCTACGACATCCTGCCTGCGTGCGATGGCGGCCGTATCCTTCAGAGGCATCGCAATCCACTCCCTGAGCAGGCGTGAACCCATCGGAGAGCAGTTGCGGTCCATCACCTGAAGCAGCGAAGTGCCTTCCTGCACCAGCGGCGCGAAAATCTCGAGGTTGCGGAAGGTGAAACGGTCTATCCACACGAAATTGTCGCGGTCGATGCGGGAGATGCTGCGTATATGGTCGAGCGAAGTGTGCTCGGTGAGTTCAAGGTATGAAAGTATGGCAGATGCCGCCACGGTGGCGAACTGCAGCTCTTCGATGCCGAAACCCTTCAGGCTGCTGGTCTTGAACTGAGCCAGGAGACGGGCACGGGCGCTGGAGTAGCTGAAGGCCCATTCCTGCATAGGCGTTATGCAGGCGCGGGAGTGGCGGATGTGCTCCACAAGAGGTGCGAATTCGCTGTCGGAATTGCGGATGATGTCCTGCTGCAGAAGAACCTCCTTGGGGGCGAAGTCTGAGAGCAGGATGTCTATGTACTGGCGGTCTCCTTCTGCTGCCTTGAAGGTGCCGGTGGAGATGTCCAGAAAAGCCACTCCTGCCTTGTGCTGTTCGAAGTAGCAGGCCGCGAGCCAGTTGTTCTCGCCGCCGGTGAGCAGCCCGTCGTTGAAGCTGACTCCGGGAGTCACGAGCTCGGTGATGCCGCGTTTGACAAGAGTTTTGGTGAGTTTCGGGTCTTCCAGTTGGTCGCAGACGGCCACCTTGTAGCCGGCCTTGACCATTTTGGGGAGATAGACGTCGATGGCGTGGTGGGGCACTCCGGCGAGTTCCGTGAAAGCGCCGCCGCCGCTGGCCTTGCGGGTGAGCACCAGTCCGAGCACCTTGCTGGTGATGATGGCATCCTCTCCGAAGGTCTCGTAGAAGTCACCGACGCGGAAGAACATTACGCAGTCAGGGTGCTGGGCCTTGATCTGGTAGTACTGCTGCATCAGCGGCGACATTGTGGATTTGGTGCTTGCCATATACGCAAAAGTAGAGAAAAAGGAGTATCTTTACAAACGTATAATTATGCAGGTAAGAGCAAAGAAATATCTGGGACAGCACTTCCTGACGGACCAGGAAGTGGCGCAGCGCATCGTGGCGTCGCTGGACACCGCAGGCTTCGCGCTGCCCGCCGACGTGCTGGAAGTCGGGCCTGGAATGGGAGTGCTCACGCAGTACCTGCTCCAGCGCAGCGACATCAGCCTGCGCGCCGTTGAGATCGACGAGGAGTCGGTGGATTATCTCCGCCAGAATTTCCCGGGCTTCACTCCATCTCTCTATCAGGAAGATTTCCTTGCGCTGAACCTCCGGAAGATTTACGGGGACAAACCGTTCTGCATCATCGGCAATTTCCCCTACAACATCTCATCTCAGATATTCTTCAAGGTGCTTGACTTCACTGAGAGCATACCCCAGGTGGTGTGTATGGTGCAGAAAGAAGTGGCTGAACGCATCGCCGCCCCTGCCGGCAACAAAACCTACGGCATCCTGTCGGTGCTGCTTCAGACCTGGTACGACATAGAATATCTCTTCACCGTCGGGGAAGGAGCCTTCGTGCCGCCTCCCAAGGTGAAATCGGCCGTCATCAGGCTGCGCCGCAACAACCGCACGGACCTCGGCTGCGACCCCGCCAAATTCAAGGCAGTGGTAAAGACATCTTTCAACCAGCGCCGCAAGACGCTGCGCAATTCGCTGCGCACAATCTCCGAGAACGTGCCTGAGCAGTATTCTCAGCTCCGTCCCGAGCAGCTCAGCGTGGAGCAGTTCATAGAACTTACAAATCTGTTGAAATGAAAAAGTGTATCCTGACGCTGGCAGCACTTTTCGCTGCCTGCCTTGCCGTGCAGGCCCAGACCGATACGACCTCCGTCGAGGAAGTTTACGAACCGGAACTGTACGATTTCGATGAAGATGAATATTCGGAGCTTTACAATCTGGGCGACAACCTGGGCCTCGGCGTGTATGGAGGGGAATACTATCTGACCGGCTTCAGCAACAAGACCGGAACAACCCGCGAAGCCGACTTCAACGACAAGTTCCACATCGGCCTTCAGTATACTCTCGTAAACGATGACAACGCTACCCTGCTTGTCAAATACGAGCAGACATCGTTCTGGGAGACATACCAGTATACTCGCCCAGTTTCCGAAACCATCTTTGCCCCCGGAGCCGAACTGACCATAAAGATGAATCCAGTGGCAAGTCTCGTGCTGGGTGCCGAACTGCAGTTCAACGGAGCTCCCGACGAGTATGCCCGCCGCCTTACCTTCGGCCGTCTTGCTCTCTACCGCGACTTCCCGTTCCGCAACGGAGCCCTTTTCTCGGCAGCCATCCAGACCGCTTTCGGCTACGGCTATATCGAAGAAGTCTCGAGCATCCGCAACTTCTACCGTTACAACGGCTATTTCTCAGCAGGACTATGGTTCCAGAGCGCTGACGAGAACTTCAAGATACGCCTCAAGGCGACTCCCTACGACTACTTCGGCCGCTGTGCAGTCCAGGTTGACCTGCACTACCGTCCTTATTACAGCCTCTTCGAGAATGTATATTATATGATTCAGTACGGCTACGGCCTCGAGCAGCAGCGCCAGTTCCTACCCGAGGGCACGCCTCTGAAGCCACAGCACTACATCCGCATCGGCCTGAGCCTATGCCCGGAATTCAAGATGTAACTACCTGATCGCTTCGAAGGCCTGGTCCAGATCTGCGATGATGTCGGCGGGGTCTTCGAGGCCGACTGAGAAGCGGATGAGGTCGGGCTGCACGCCTGCGGCAATCAGCTGCTCGTCGGTGAGCTGGCGGTGTGTGTGGCTTGCCGGGTGCAGCACGCAGGAGCAGGAATCAGCCACGTGGGTCTCCATATTGATGAGATTGAGGCTGTCCATAAATTTTATGGAGCGGTCGCGTCCGCCTTTGATGCCGAAGCACATCACGCCTGTGGTGTAGCCGTTGCGGCTCTGTTTCATCGCCAGTTCGTGATATTTGTCGCCGGGCAGGCCGGGGAACTTGATCCAGGCCACATCCTCGCGTCCCTGCAGGTATTCAGCCACCTTCAGGGCGTTCTTGCAGTGGCGCTCCATACGGGCTGACAGCGACTCTAGGCCGAGATTCAGGATATATGAGTTGAACGGCGAAGGAATGCTTCCGAAATCGCGCATCAGCTGGGTAGTGGCCTTGGTGATATATGCGCCTTTGCCGAAGGCCTCGGCATAGGTCAGTCCGTGGTATGACGGGTCGGGCTGCGTCAGACCCGGGAACTTGTCGGCGTGGGCCATCCAGTCGAAGTTGCCGCTGTCGACGATGGCTCCTCCCACTGAAGACGAGTGGCCGTCCATATATTTGGTGGTGGCGTGGGTGACGATGTCGGCGCCCCAGTCGAAGGGCCTGCAGTTGATGGGCGTGGGGAAGGTGTTGTCGATGATGAGCGGAACGCCGTGGCTGTGGGCCACGCGGGCGAACTTCTCGATGTCAAGCACGTTCACCGACGGGTTGGTGATGGTCTCGCCGAAGAGCAGCTTGGTGTTAGGCTTGAAGGCCGCTGCAATCTCCTCTTCCGAAGCGTCGGCGTCGACGAAGGTCACGTCGATGCCCATTTTCTTCATAGTCACTGCGAAGAGGTTGAAGGTGCCGCCGTAGATGGTGGAGGCGCTGACGAAATGGTCGCCTGCTTCGCAGATGTTGAAAATGGCATAGAACGAGGCTGCCTGGCCTGATGAGGTGAGCATTGCAGCCACACCGCCTTCCAAAGCAGCTATCTTGGCTGCGACGAAGTCGTTGGTCGGATTCTGGAGTCTTGTATAGAAATAGCCGCTGGTCTTGAGGTCGAAAAGATCGGCCATCTGGGCTGTGGTTTCGTACTTGAAAGTGGTGGTCTGATAGATGGGCATCTGACGGGCTTCTCCCGTCTTGGGGTCCCAACCAGCCTTGAGGCAAAGTGTGTCGGGGCTGAACCCTTTGTTTTCCTTTTGCATAGACACGTTATAAACAGTTTCCGCAAAGGTAAAAAATCGCGTCAATATTGTATCATATCAAGTTTTTCTTCTATCTTTGCACCCGGTTATGAACAATTCAGTGAATATTTCAGTCTTCATAAAGCCCATGCGAATGCATCGCTAAACGATGCTTTCGCTTCCCTCATACCAAATCCTTGCGGGGTCGGGAGTGCCCCCGGAAAAATTCTGAACCATTCCCTCAATCCATTCAATCTGAAATATTCAAATGCTGGAACGCAATTATATCCATAAAGGCAAATTAAATCTTGAAGCCGGAGGCGAGCTTGAGGATATCAACATCAGGTATCACATAAGCTGCGAAAGCCCTGTCGGCAAGAAGGTTATATGGATATGTCACGCCCTGACGGCCAATTCCGACCCGTCTGAATGGTGGGACACTCTCTGCGGTCCCGGCCTGCTGTTCGATACGGACAAGTACTTCGTCATCTGCGCCAACATCCTTGGTTCCTGCTACGGCACGACCGGTCCGTCGAATTATGCCAAGGCTCCGATGAGGCGTTTCCCACTGGTGACAATCCGTGACCTGGTGGCTGCGCACGAACTTCTTCGGAAGCATCTCGGCATCGGGACGATCGATTTCCTGGTGGGCGGCAGCAACGGCGGATTCCAGTCAATAGAATGGGCGGTCAGCCATCCCCAGGTGGTCAGGAACCTCTGTCTGCTGGCAACCAGCGCCGTGGTGAGCCCCTGGTGCACCGCAACCCTCGAGGCGCAGCGGATGGCCATCCTTGCAGATCCCACCTTCGATGAGCAGAAAGACCTTCACGGCGGCGCGGCAGGACTGGCTGCAGCCAGGAGCATGGCTCTCACCACATACCGCAACTACGAAGGATATGTAGCCACACAATTCGAAACCGACGAGAATTTCCTCCTGGCGCACCGTGCGGTGACTTACCAGCAGTACCAGGGCCAGAAACTCGTGAACCGTTTCGACGCATACTCATATTTTTCACTTACGCTCGGAGTCGACACCCACAACATCGGCCGCGGCCGCGGAGGCATCGAAGAAGCCCTGAAGAAGATTACGGCCCACACCCTGTGCATCGGCATCGACAGTGACATTCTCTTCCCCGTGGAGGAGAGCGCCCGCATTGCTGACGGCGTGCCTCACGGCGTGCTCGAGGTGATAAGCTCCGACTTCGGCCACGACGGCTTCCTGCTGGAGTATCAGCAGATAGGCGAGGCCATAAGGAAACATTTCGAACTATTTAATTGACACACATATGCAGATTCTGAAATTCGGCGGAACCTCAGTCGCCAATGCTGAGAATATGAAGAAAGTGGTCGAGATCGTCCTCGGAGAACTCGAGAACGACAAGACCGTTCTGGTATCATCAGCTATCCACGGCGCTACCGACGCCCTTATCGAAATCGGCAACAAAGCCGCAGCAGCCGACATCAGCTACAAGGACAAACTCTCAAAGCTCGAGAAAGAGCACTACGACATAGTCGAAAACCTCCAGATGGAGGATTTCGGCACAGCGTTGATGGCTGACCTCGGCGAGCTTTTCGACGAGCTGCGCGGAATCTGCGACAGCGTGTTCCATATCCGTGAGATCAGCCATTCCACTATGGACTGGATTATGAGTTTCGGAGAACTGCTGTCAACCAAGATACTTGCAGCCAAGTTCACTTCCGTAGGCATCAACTGCAAATGGCTGGACGCACGCAAAGTGGTGAAGACCGACTATGACGGCAGCAAGAACGTGGTGGACCAGGAGCTGACCGAATCGCTGATTGGCGAAGCGTTCAAGGGCTGCCGCGCCAAGCTGATAATCGTGCCCGGATTCGTGGCCAGCGACAAGGAAGGCCGTGTGACCACCCTCAGCCGCGGAGGTGGAGACTACACCGCCGCAATCGTTGCGGCCGCATTGTCTGCACGCAAGCTTGAGATATGGACCGACGTCAACGGTATGATGACCGCCGATCCTCGCATCGTGCCCGGCGCGATGACCATCGAGAACATCTCCTACCGCGAGGCCCTCGAGCTGTCGCACTTCGGAGCCAAGGTCATCTTCCCTCCGACCATCCAGCCCGTAGTAAGCAAGGGTATTCCCATCATAGTGAAGAACACCTTCGACCCGCACGGCAAGGCTACCCGCATCGAGCGCAACCCGCCCGAGGGGTCGAACTTCATAAAAGGCATCTCCAACAGCGACAACCTCGCCCTTCTGTCGATGGAAGGCAGCGGAATGGTCGGCGTCCCCGGCTATTCAAGCAAGCTCTTCGAAGTGCTCAGCGCCAATTCCATCAACATCATCCTCATCACCCAGGCCTCTTCGGTCCACACTATGCTTGTTGTGATTTCCGAGAAGGATGCTGAGGTTGCAAAGAAAGCTGTCGACGAGCGTTTCGCATACGAGATCAGCCTTGGCAAGCTGGAGCCACTCAAGGTGGAGACCGGCTATTCCATCATCAGCCTTGTGGGTGACGATATGAAGAACCACGCCGGAGCCAGCGGCAAGATGTTCGAGGCTCTCGGCCGCGAGGGCATCAACATCCGAGCCATCGCCCAGGGATCTTCAGAAAGGAACGTTTCCGCAATCGTGGCTACCGACGACGTGGAGAAGAGCCTCGTGGCCATCCACGACGAGTTCTTCTATGAAAGCCAGAAGCCTCTCAACCTGTTCATAATTGGTTACGGCAATGTGGGCCGCCAGCTCATCGACGTGATCAACCAGAACGGCAAGGCCATCAACATAGCTGGCATCTGCAACACCCGCAACCGCTATATGTGCAAGAAGGGAGTGGACGTGAACAAGATCGCAGAGGTGCTTGGAGCCAAGTCTGACCGCCGCACCAACATCAACGACTTCATCAACGACGCCATCGAGATGCGTCTGCCGAACTCGGTGCTGGTGGACTGCACCTCCGACAAGGCTCTTGCCAACTTCTATCCCGGCATCCTGCAGAGCGGCATCGGAGTGGTCACCTGCAACAAGATAGCGAACTCACAGGATATGGCCCTCTACCACCGCATCCGTGCGGCGGCAAGGGGCGGTAAGGTGCCTTTTTATTACGATACCAATGTGGGTGCGGCCCTGCCCATCCTGAAAACCATAAGCCTGCTGCAGTCATCGGGCGACAAGGTGGAGAAGATCGAAGCCATCGTTTCCGGCACGCTGAACTACATCTTCAGCGAGTATTGCAAGGAGGGCTGCAAGGACACTTTCGAAACAATCGTGCGCCGCTCGAAGGAACTGGGCTATGCAGAGCCTGATCCCCGCACCGACCTGCAGGGTACCGACGTGCTGCGCAAGGCCATCATTATGGCCCGCGAAGCCGGAGCGGAGATCGAAGAGTCTGACATCAAGATCGAAGGCTTCCTTCCCGAGGAATGCCTCAAAGGCGACGTGGACAGCTTCTTCGAGGCTCTCAAGAGGAATGAGGATTATTTCAGCGGCCTGAGGAAGAAAGCGTTCGAGGCCGGCGCCAAGTTGAGGTATGTGGCCAAGATCGAAGGCAACGACGTAGTGATCGGCCTTATGGAAATAGATGCCCAGCATCCGTTCTACAACTGCGAAGGCACCGACGCTGCGGTATCGCTCAGCACCAAGCTCTATCCGACCCCCATTTTCATCAAGGGAGCCGGCGCCGGAGCCCGAATCACCGCCGAAGGCGTATATGGAAATATTTGTGAATGTCGATAATCTAGAAATACACCATCATAATATGAAAAAAGTCAAAGTCGCTGTTGTTGGAGCAACAGGCCTCGTAGGAACGAAGATGAGAGAAGTGCTCGAAGAGCTGAACTTCCCGGTAAGCGAACTCGTTCCGTGCGCATCAGAAAAATCAGTTGGCAAGAAAGTTACCTTCCAGGGCAAGGAATACACCGTGGTGAGCCTTGAGGACGGCGTTGCGGCAAAGCCGGATATCGCACTGTTCTCCGCAGGAGCAGGTGTTTCGAAGGAATGGGCTCCCAAGTTCGCCGCTGTGGGCTGCAAGGTTGTTGACAACTCTTCCTGCTGGAGGATGGATCCTTCCGTTCCCCTGGTGGTTCCCGAGATCAACGCATCGGCCATCGGTCCGAATGACTATATCATCGCCAACCCCAACTGCTCCACCATCCAGATGGTGCTGGCCCTGGCTCCGCTCCACGAGCGCTACAAGATCAAGAGGATCGTGGTGTCGACCTACCAGTCAGTCACCGGCAGCGGTATGAAAGGCATCCACCAGATGCTCCGCGAGCGCGGCGAGCAGGCTCTTGACCTCCCCAATGCATATCCTCACCAGATCGACCGCAACATCCTTCCCCATATCGACGTGTTCCTCGACAACGGCTACACCAAGGAAGAGATGAAGATGGTCAACGAGACCTGCAAGATCTTCGGCGACGACAGCATCAAGGTCACAGCCACGACCGTGCGCGTGCCCGTGACAGGCGGTCACAGCGAGTCGATAAACGTGCAGTTCGAGAAAGACTACGACCTCGACGAGGTGAAGGCCATCTATGCAGAGGGCAAGGCTCCGAGTTGCGTGCTCTGCGACGATCCCGCCCACAACGTATATCCGATGCCTCTGGACGCTTTCGGCACCAACGACGTGCTGGTGGGAAGGCTCCGCAGGGATTTCTCCGCCGAGAACTGTCTCAATATGTGGATTGCGGCCGACAACCTGCGTATCGGTGCCGCCACCAATGCTGTCAGAATAGCTTTCGCCCTGTTATGATCATAATGAAATTCGGCGGCACATCCGTGGCTGATGCGACCGCAATGCTAAGGACAATATCGATAGTCGAATCGAAGCTTCACCAGAAGCCCGTGATGGTGGTTTCTGCCTGTGCCAAGGTTACCGACGCCCTCTACAATGTGATCAACCTTGCGGAGGCGTGCAAGCAGGAGGAAGCTTCAGATGCCATTGCAGCCCTCAAGGCCCGCCATATGGGCATCGTAGACGATATCAACGCCACCTTGCCCGAAGTCAACGAGCGCAAGGACCGCGATGTCCGCGGCAAGATAAACAGGATATTCACCACGCTGGAAGAGCACCTCAACGAGGGCAATATGAGCGAATGCGACAAGGCGATGATCATTTCTTCCGGAGAATACCTGTCTTCGACCATCATAGCCTACGCGATGAATATGCGCGGCACCAAGACCAACTGGGTCGACGCCCGCAGGATGGTCATCACCGACGATGACTACCTCAAGGCAAACCCGAGGATGGAAATCCTTGAAGAATATGCGCCCAGAGTTGTCAAGGAAGCATATGCCAAGGTTTCCACAATTATCACCCAGGGCTTCATCGGAGCCACCGAGGATGGCAAACCCACCCTTCTGGGCCGTGGAGGATCCGACTATACCGCATCGCTGATCGGAATGGCCATCGACGCCGACCGCATCGAGATATGGACCGACGTGGATGGCGTGAGGACCGCCGATCCCCGCATCGTCAGCAACACCAAGGGCCTCAACAAGCTCTCATACGAGGAAGCCACCGAAATGGCACGTTTCGGCGCCAAGGTGCTTCACCCGCTGACCCTCGAGCCCGCGCAGAAGAAGAACATTCCGGTGTACGTGCTCAACTCGATGAACCCCCAGAACGAGGGTACGGCCGTGCTGAGCCGCGCCTGCGTGTTCGACGGCATAAAGACCTTGTCCTACAAAGAGAATATCCGCGTGATCAACATCTACTCTATGAAGATGATCAATACGGTCGGCTTTATGGAGAAAGTGTTCAAGACCTTCGCGAAACACAACGTATCGGTCGACCTGCTGAGTTCTTCGGAGGCCAGCATCACTGTCACCGTGGATGCCAACCAGAACGTGGATGGCGCCGTCAAGGGTCTTTCGACTTTCGCAGACGTCACCGTTGACCGCGACAAGGCCCAGATATCGATAATCGGCAAGAACATCATCGGAGTGCGCGGCCTGCTGGCCACAGTATTCAATGCCGTGATCGACAGCAAGATATATATGATATCCCAGGATACCACATATCTGAACCTCAGCATCGTCGTAGACCGTCCCGAGATGGCCGACGTGCTCAAGAAACTTCACCGGAAAATATTCGAAGATGGAAATTTTAATTAGCGGATATGGAAAGATGGGCCACATCATCGAAAGGATGGTGCTGGAAAGAGGCCTGCCCTATGCCGGCTGGAGCGAGGCTGTGACCGAGACTCCCGCCGAAGTGGCGAAGAACTGCGTGTGCATAGATTTCACCACCCCCGACGCCATCAGGGCCAACTACCGCTTCATCGCCGAGAATTTCGGCGCAGCGGTGATCGGCACCACCGGATGGAACGACATCGAGGCGGATGTTAAGCAGTATTTCGCAGTGCAGGGCACCACGCTCATCTATGCGTCCAACTTCTCTATCGGAGTGAACCTGCTTTTTGCGGCTGCAGATAACCTTGCGAATATGGCCGCACGCTTCGGCGGATACAAGGCCGCCATCGAGGAGATCCACCATATTCACAAGCTGGACGCACCGAGCGGCACGGCTAAGAGCCTTGCTGCCATAGTCGACGCCCAGATGGGTGGCCAGACTCCCATTGAGTCGAAGCGCATCGGCGAGGTTCCCGGTACCCACATCCTCACTCTGGAGAGTGCCTGCGACAGGATCACCCTCAGCCACGAAGCATTCTCCCGCGAAGGTTTGGCCGCCGGAGCCATCGAGGCCGCCCTTATGGCCCAGAAAGTAAAAGGAGTCTATGAGTTTAAAGAATTGATGTTTTTAGATAATAAGATATAATTACATTTAGAGCCCGCAGGGCGTTGGGTAAGTCCCTTCCCCGTGGGAAGGGATTTAGGGATGGGGCTGCAAGAAGGCGTAATGTGCGGTGGGGAATTAGTTTCGAAAGAGCTCCAAAGTCCGAATAGAAATAAAAGTGAATTAATATGAACAGATTAGCAATAGCTGGCTGCGGCACTGCGTTGATCACTCCTTTCAAGGACGGAAAGGTGGATTACGAGGCGCTTGCGGCATTGGTAGACAGGCAGGTTGCTGCAGGCATCCACTTCCTGGTGCCGCTCGGGACGACGGCTGAAACCCCGTGCCTCAGCGACGAGGAAAAGGTGGAAATCCTCAAGCTTGTCCGCGCCCACGCTCCCGAGCTCACGCTGCTCGTCGGAGCCGGAACCAACTCGCTCACCGGAACTCTGCGCAACATCGACCTGCTGGCTCCCCACGGGGCCGACGCCTTCCTGATTGTGACGCCTTACTACAACAAGCCCACACAGAACGGCCTTTATGAATATTTCAGCGAAGTGGCATCCCTCTCGCCCAATCCGGTGGTTCTCTATAACGTTCCCGGCCGCACAGGAGTGAACATCACCGACGCCACTACGCTCAGGATAGCCGCCAACGGCAAGGTCGCTGCCATCAAGGAGGCCAGCGGCAACTACGCCCAGATCTCCCGCATCCTTGCAGGGGCTCCCGATGGCTTCCAGGTGTTCAGCGGCAATGACGACGAGACGCTCTCGCTTATGGCATCCGGCGCTTCCGGTGTCATCAGCGTGGTGTCGAACATCGTCCCCGACAAGATGGCCGCCCTTTGCAACGCCATCATCGACAATGACTATACGACAGCCAGAGAGTTGTACCGTACCCTGCTCCCCCTCTGCAGGAACTGCTTTGCAGAGAGTAATCCCATCCCGGTGAAAGAGGCTCTTGCACAGATGGGACTCATTCACAACGAACTCAGGCTTCCTCTGACCAAAGCGACAGATGCGACAGCCGAATTAATGAGAAAAACATTGAAAGACTTGAACCTTATATGAAAAAGATTCGCGCTGCCGTAGTCGGCTATGGCAATATCGGAAAATTCGCGCTCGAAGCGCTCCAGGCTGCAGAAGATTTTGAAATCGCCGGCGTAGTGCGCCGCAATGCCTCTGACGTTCCGGCTTCCCTTGCAGGGATTCCCGTAGTTTCATCACTCAAAGATCTCAAGGACGTTGAGGTGGCGATCCTTGCTACTCCCACCCGCAAGGTCGAGCAATATGCCCTCGAGGCCCTGTCTCTCGGTATAAACACCGTCGACAGCTTCGACATACACACCAAGGTTCCCGCTCTGCGCAAGACCCTTGGCGAGGCCGCACGCAAGGCCGGCAAGGTGTCTGTCATCTCCGCAGGCTGGGATCCGGGTTCAGACTCGATGGTCCGCGCCATCCTTCAGGCCGCAGCTCCCAAGGGCATCACCTATACCAACTTTGGCCCCGGAATGAGTATGGGCCATTCGGTTGCCTGCAAGGCGATCGAAGGAGTGAAGGACGCCCTGTCGATGACCATCCCTATGGGAACAGGCGTACACCGCCGTATGGTGTATGTGGAACTGCTCCCCGGCGCTGACTTTGCCAAGGTGGCGGCAGCCATCAAGGCAGACCCGTACTTCGTAAACGACGAAACCTATGTCAACGAAGTGCCGTCTGTCGACGCACTCAAGGATATGGGCCACGGAGTGAATCTCGTGCGCAAGGGCGTGAGTGGCAAGACACACGACCAGCTCTTCGAGTTCAATATGCACATCAACAACCCCGCCCTGACCGGCCAGATTCTCGTGGCCGCCGCCCGCGCCGCCACAAGGCAGGCTCCCGGCTGCTACACTATGATCGAGCTCGCTCCGGTGGATATGCTTCCGGGCGAAAGGGACGAATGGGTTGCAAAACTCGTATAATCACGCAAGATATATGAAGCGCGTAGCCATTCAGGGACATTTCGGAAGTTTCCACGACCAGGCAGCCCAGACGTTCTACCTGAACACTCTGGGTTATGTGCCCCAGATCATCGAGTGTCCCAATTTCGCATCTCTGTATACCGCGATGGCGGAAGACAAGGCCGACTCGGCCATTATGGCCATCGAAAACACCATCTCCGGCGGACTCCTCCCCAACTTCGAACTGCTGCGCCAGCACGAAGTGCGCATCAAGGGCGAGGTCTATCTGGCCATCCACCAGAACCTGATGGCCCTCCCCGGCCAGAAGATCGAGGACATCCGCGAGATTCGCACCCACTATATGGCAATCAACCAGACCCGAAAGTTCTTCGAGGAGAACTGCCCGTGGATACAGCTGGTAGAGTCGGAAGACACGGCCGCGAGTGCGATAGAGATTGCGAAGAAACAGCTGCGTGGTGTAGGTGCGGTTGCATCGACCGTGGCTGCACAACAGAACAATTTGGAAATACTTGCCGCAGGCATCGAGACATACAAGGACAATTTCACGAGGTTCCTGATTCTGGACGACCAGATGGAGCTGGCGGAAGACCAGATCGACAAGGCTTCGATCTGCTTCACGCTGCCCCACAAACCCGGTTCGCTGGCGCACATCCTCGCGATAATGTCATTCTATGAGATGAACCTCACCAGGATCCAGTCGCTCCCGATTCCCGGCAAGAAATGGCAGTATTTCTTCTATATCGACATCAAGTTCGACAGCTGCGAACGCTATCGTCAGGCTCTGTCCGCCGTCCGTCCGCTCATCGACGACCTCAAGATACTGGGAGAATACAAAGCAGCCATATAAAACATAACGATATGAATATTGGAATTATTGGTCTCGGTCTGATAGGCGGTTCGATGGCGATTGACCTTCGCCGCCGCAAGTTTGCAGACAGGATAGTGGGAACCGACCGCGACAATGTGAATGCGGCAGCCGCCTTGAAGATCGGTCTCGTGGACGAGCTGGTAACCGAAGACGAGTGCATAGAGAAGAGCGACATCATCATAGTTGCCGTGCCCGTAAGCGCAGCAGTGAAGGTTGTGTGCAGGACTCTCGACCGTTTCCAGAAAGAAGGATGGACAGACAAGGTGGTGATGGACGTATGCTCCACCAAGGAACAGATAGCCAAGGCTACGATGTACCACGCCTGCCGCAAGCAGTATGTGGCCACCCATCCTATGGCAGGAACCGAGTACTCAGGCCCCTGGGCCGCGATGCCGAACCTTTTCGACTCGAAGGTGTGCATCATCGCCGACCAGGAGGAATCGTCTCCCAAGGCCGTGGAAGAGGTGGTGAAGCTCTATGACGCCCTCAATATGAGGGTGGGATTTATGAGCGTGTCATCCCACGATGTCCACACAGCCTATGTTTCGCACCTGTCTCACGTGGTGTCTTTCGCACTGGCAAACACCGTCCTCGACAAGGAAAAAGACGAAAAGCACATTTTCGACCTGGCATCCAGCGGTTTTTCTTCAACTGCCAGGCTCGCCAAGAGCAACGCCGATATGTGGACTCCGATATTCATACAGAACAAGGAAAACATCGTGAGAGTCACCGACGCCTTCATTCAGAAGGTGCAGGAATTCAGGGATGCCATCGACGCAATGGACGAAACGGCCATCCGCAGCCTCATCGAAGAGGCGAACCGTATCAAACGAATAATCAAATAAGACTATGGCAAGACAACTCGACATAATACCCGTAGAAGAGTGGGGCTTCTTCACCCTCCCCAAACCGATGGTGATAGCAGGTCCCTGCAGTGCAGAGACAGAAGAGCAGGTGATGGAGACGGCAAAAGGCCTGCGTGCCTTGGGCATCAATATGTTCCGCGCCGGAATATGGAAACCCAGGACACATCCCGGATGCTTCGAGGGCATCGGAACCCAGGGCCTGAGATGGCTCCAGCGCGTGAAGCAGGAGACCGGCCTCAAGGTCTGCACCGAAGTGGCCAACGAGAAGCACGTCTACGAGTGCCTTAAATACGGTATCGATATGGTCTGGGTGGGAGCCCGCACCACTGCGAATCCTTTTATGGTCCAGGAAATCGCCAACGCTCTGCGTGACACCGATATGCCGGTGCTTGTCAAGAATCCTGTCAATCCCGACCTCGACCTCTGGATCGGAGCCCTCGAGCGCCTGAATATGGCCGGAATAAAGAAACTTGGCGTGATACATCGCGGCTTCACTTCGTTCCGCAAACTGAAATACCGCAACGACCCGGGTTGGAAGATTGCCGTGGAATTGCGTACCCGCTATCCCGAACTGCCGTTCTTCGCCGATCCCAGCCATATGGGCGGCGCCCGCGGCTTTATCCTCGAGCTCTCGCAGCGCGCCCTTGACCTCGGTCTCGACGGCTTAATGATCGAAAGCCACTGCAACCCCGAGTGTGCGCTCAGCGACGCTTCGCAGCAGCTGACTCCCGACCAGCTTCACGAACTGCTCGGCGAGATCAGGGTCCGCGAAAAACAGAGCGATGACAAGGATTTCACGGAGAATCTGCAGCAACTGCGTGCGAACATTGATGTAATCGACGAGGAGCTTCTGAAACTGCTCCAGTCCAGGATGGACATCAGCCGCCAGATCGGTGAGTACAAGAAGGCCCACAACGTGGCCATCGTGCAGGCTCAGCGCTGGGACGAGATTCTGGACGAGATGGTGAAGCAAGGTGCAGCCCACGGTCTGCCGGAAGAATTCGTGGCAGCGGTCTACAACGCCATCCACACGGCTTCCGTCCAGGCGCAGAACGAAATCCTCGAGAAAGACTAGAATTTGAGAAGGTCTGCAAGCACTATGGCGGTCATAGCTTCCACTATGACGGGAGTGCGCAGTGCGAAGCAGCTGTCGTGACGGCCGGGAACTTCCAGTTCCGTCATCTTTCCTGCCGCGAAATCCCAGGTCTGCTGGGTTTTCCCTATGCTTGAAGTGGGCTTGAACGCCACCCTGAACACCAGCGGGGCTCCGTTGGTGATGCCTCCGTTCGCTCCGCCGGCTCCGTTCTTGCGAACCGCCTGAGGGTCATCCGGATTGCAGAAGGGGTCGTTGTGCTCGGATCCTTTCATCCTTGCAGCCTTGAAACCGTCACCGAACTCTATGCCGCGCACGCCCGGGATGGCGAAGATGGCGTGGGAGATGAGCGATTCCACAGAGTCGAAGAAAGGCTCTCCGAGACCTGCCGGCAGGGCGCCTGTGCGGCACTCAACGATGCCACCCAGCGAGTCACGTTCCTGCATTGTCTTCTTAAGCAGTTCCTGCCATCCGTCGGGAGCATTTTCTTTCGCCACGCCTCCGACTTCCACAAGTTCAGCGTTGATGGCAACGCCGGCCATCTTCTTGGCCACTACGCCGGCTGCGATTATCGGCAGGGTGAGGCGGCCTGAGAAGTGTCCGCCGCCGCGGGGGTCGTTGAAGCCGTTCCATTTGACGGCTGCGGTGCGGTCTGCGTGTCCCGGGCGGGGTATGTCCCTGAACTGGCTGTAGTCTGCCGAGCGGGTGTTGCCGTTGCGGAAGATGACGGCCAGAGGCGCTCCGGTCGTGAAACCTTCAAAGACGCCGCTGAGTATTTCGGGCGTGTCCGCCTCGATGCGGGGAGTCGTGCCGCAGGCTCCGCTCTTGCGGCGGAGGATGTCGGCCATAAAGTCTTCCTGCGAAAGCCTGATGCCGGGAGTCACTCCGTCGAGGACTGCTCCGATGGCTTCACCGTGGGACTCTCCGAATATCGATACTCTGAAAATTCTGCCAAATGAGTTCATATGGTTACTTGATATAATTGTCAAACAGTTGGAGGAATGTGGGAAAGGACTTGGCCACGCAGTCCGTGTCATCTATGATGATTGGGCCGTCGGCCGCCAGGGAGGCGACCTTGAGGGCCATCACCATACGGTGGTCGTGTCCGGAAGTATAGCTGCCGCCGTTGAGGAGCCTGCCGCCGGCCAGCCTTGAAGACAGCGAATGGCCTTCTACAAGCAGGGTGTCGTCCTCAATCGCAGAGTTTACTCCCATCTGATGCAGCATATTGAGGATTGCCTTGGCGCGGTCGCTCTCTTTGCCAGCGAGACGGCCTGTGCCCTGGATGGCGGATGTGCCTTCGCAGAATGCCGCCAGCACCGCAAGGATCGGGAAGATGTCCGGACAGTCGTTGGCGTCGGCTTCGAATGCGGCCAGGGGGGCCTTCTGAACGTGGACCGTGCCCTTGCGGGGACCTTCTTCCTCCAGATAGACAGTCGCTCCGGCAAGGGATATGATTTCCAGGATGCGGCGGTCGGCCTGAAGCGAGCCGAGGTCCAGCCCTTTGATGTCAGCCCGGCCGAATATTGCGCCTGCTACGAGGAAGTTGGCGGCCGAACTCCAGTCGCCTTCTATGCGGAAGTCGGCAGCCTTGTAGCGCTGTCCTCCTTTGATCACGAAGCAGAGGCTTCCGTCGCCGGCTTCAGTTTTTATTTCTATGCCGAAATGCCTGAGCACGTCGACGGTCATAAGCAGATAGGGTACGCTGCGCGGGTCGCGCACGTGGATTATCGAGTCGCCTTCGAGCAGCGGAAGAGCGGCCAGCAGGCCGGATATGATCTGGGAGCCGTCCTTGCCGGAAATGCTTACTTCCGACGGCTTGATGGGGCTTGTGATGGCAAAAGGCACCGAGATGGTGGCGTTTGCCGTCTCGGAGACGTTCTGAAGTACCGATCCGAAAGCGTCCATAGCCTCGGCGGCGCCTTTGAGAGGCCGGCCGACAAGCGTCTTTTCGCCCTTGACGGTTACTGCCCTGCCGTTGAGGGCGGCCATCAGCGGAACGGTCATCCTTGTCAGGAAGCCCGACTCGCCGACGTGAACGCTGTCGAGCTGCAGTATTCCGGGCTTTGCCGCAATGCCTTTTATGGTGAGAATGTCGTCAGTCCTTACTATGACTGCGCCAAGGGTCTTGGCAAGTGCTATCGCGCTCTCGTTGTCTCCGCAGGGGGAGTAGCCCTCCAGATGGGACTCTCCGTCAGCCAGTGCGGCGGCCAAAATGGCGCGCTGGGCGAAACTTTTGGAGCAGGGGATGCTGAAATGTGCGCTTGCTGCGGGGAAATGCTTTCCTGCGTACAGCACTTTGGCCATATCCCGGAATGCCCATTGTCCCGGGGCGGCGGCTTCCTCTTCCGTGAATGCGCAGTAAGTATAGGGAGCTCCCTTGGCAAGGCAGTCCAGACGGGTCTGTCTTCCGGCCTCTCCCATACAGAATGCCAGCAGCGAACCGGGGTCGGCCTCGTCGTAAAGGTCCATCACCCTGCGGCAGTCGTATGTATCTGCTGCGGTGGTGACAATCTTGGCGATGTCGCCGCCTTCGTTGAAGCAGCGTCTGGTGACAGCCTTCAGTTCGGCTTCCGAGGGTGTCCCTTTGAAATCGTGGAACGAACGTATGTACGCTGCGCCGTAGCTGGCGGCAATCTCGGCAATCCTTTCTGCAAGCGCGGAGGAGGCTTCTATTTCCAGGTCGACATATCTGGCACCGGCGCGGATGGCGGCTTCGAGCCTGTGGGCCGTTTCGGCCTCCGAGCCGCACTCAGCCACCCGGCAGGTGGCCACCAGCGGAATATCTGTCTCCGCGAAGAGAGTCTCAATGTCTTCTATGCTGAGCTGGCAGCGGTCCAGACGTATTTCGGCCATCTCCAGCCCTTCGGCCAGAGCTATCCTGATACCGTTCAGGTCTTTGCCCTGTATGCTTACACAGATCATAGCTTGGCAATAGCTTCGGCAACCGTCATATCTTCTGTATATACGTCTCCGATGGATCTTATCAGGACGAAATGCACTTTGCCGCCCTCGGCTTTCTTGTCCTTGAGCATAGCGTCGGCAAGGCTTTCGAGAGGGAATGGAAGCACTGTAGGCAGACCTGCTTTGCTGAAATCGCTTTGGAGTCTGCCGGCCAGGGCCTTGTCGGTGAGTTTTGCGGCCTGGATGATGCCGATGGCCACTGCCTCGCCGTGGGTGATGTCGCAGCCTGACTCACGGGCCTTCCATTCTATGCCGTGGGCGAAGGTGTGGCCGAGGTTGAGCTTGCGCCTCTCTCCGTTTTCGAACTGGTCGCGGCTCACTACGCCGGCCTTGACGGCAGCGGCTGCCGAAATGAGTTGCTGAAGTTCGTTTCTGCGGCTGGCGATGCTTGCTCCTGCGGCTATGTCCGAAAGCACCCTGACGGACTTTTCATAGTTGCCTCCGTCCTCGATGATGAAGGTCTTGAGCATCTCGGCGGCACCGGAGCGGAAATCCCTTGCGGGAAGGGTTTCCAGTACTTCGGGGCAGATATATGTGAAGTCCGGCTGGCGGATGACTCCCAACATATTCTTCAGTGAGTGGAAGTTCACTCCTGTCTTTCCTCCGATTGCGGCGTCGACCTGTGCAAGCAGCGTGGTCGGAACGAAGGCGAAACGGATGCCGCGTTTGTAGACGGATGCTGCGAATCCTGCCATATCTGTGGTGATTCCGCCGCCTACGGCGAGGAGGAGCGCATCCCTGTCGGCTCCGGTTGCCAGCAGCCAGTCTTCAAGCGAGAGCACGGTCTCGATGGTCTTGCCCTCCTCGGAAATGTTCAGAGGGAGTGAGGCGGCCAGTTTTCCTGATTGCCTGAGGGCGTCTTCGATTCTGGCGGCGTGGGTTGCGACGTTCGCGTCAAATACCATCCATACTTTGCGGTATTCTTCCAGACAACCGGCGACACCTGCCGGGTCCGGCCCCGACACCACACGGCTCAGCACCTTTCCGTCGACTTTTATCTCGGTGATAGCTTGCATATTGATGCAAAGATAGGAAATAGTTGATTACTCATGTTTCGCAAATGCCAATTATCTGAATATTCGAGCATTGGAGCGTTGCGAAACAAAGTAACCCAGCACTTTTACGTGTCCCCATCCCTAAATCCCTTCCCTCGGGGAAGGGACTTGCCCAACGCCCTTTGGGCTCTATAATTGGAAAGTTTCGCACGTGGCGAAACTTGAATTGATTATATTTGTAGTACTTTAAATGACTGATATGAAACGCTATCTGCTTATCTGCCTGCTGGCCGTCGTAGGGCTCAGCAGCTGCAAGGGGTTCGAGACTGTTCCCCCCGAGGTCTTTGAAGCACGTATCGCCGACGGCAAGGCCCAACTGGTGGATGTGCGCACAAGGGAAGAATATTATGCAGGATATATTCCCGGAGCTATCAATATCGACGGCAGCCTCAACATTTTTATGGATGAGTGCAAGACGTCTCTCGAACCTTCCCTGCCGGTGGCTGTTTACTGCCGTGGCGGCAGACGCAGCGCCGAAGCTGCGCAGAAGCTTGCAAAGGCCGGCTATGAAGTGTTCGACCTTGAGGGCGGTCTCCTCGAATGGGCAGCCGCAGGCAAGCCGATCGTCGACATCGACAACTGCGAGGTAGACATCTTCAAGACCGATTCAGGCAAAGAGGTTTATGTCCACGCAATGGCGCACGCCACTATGTATCTGGTCTATGACAGCCTGAACATCTATGTGGATCCCGTGAGCCGCTCCGGTGGCAAGTCATTCAACTACCTGAGCCTGCCGAGGGCCAACTATGTGCTGCTTACCCACGAGCATGGCGACCATTTCGACCGCAATGCGCTTGCGCTGATGCCTATGGCCCAGCTGGTGACCAATGCTCGTTGTGCAGAGATGATGGGTTACGGCACAGTGATGGCTAACGGCGACGCCCTCCAGCTCCGCGACGACATCAAGGTCGAGGCGGTACCTGCATACAATTGCACCGAAGGCCGCGAGCAGTTCCACCCGAAAGGCCGCGACAACGGTTTCATCCTGACTCTCGACGGGCTGCGCATCTACATCGCAGGTGACACCGAGGACATTCCCGAGATGTCCCAGATCAAGGATATCGATGTGGCATACCTGCCCTGCAACCAGCCCTTCACTATGACTCCCGAACAGCTTGTGAATGCAGTCAACATAATCAAGCCCAAGGTTGTCTTCCCGTATCACTTCGGCAACACTGACGTCAGCGTCATTCCCGCTCAGCTGCCCGACACGGATGTACGTCTGCGCCAGTACCAGTAGAAATTCAAACGCATAACCGGGCGCCTTATGGTCAAGGACTATTCTTCATACGGACCCGCATACAGGAACTTCAAGGTTCGGGAAGACGTATATGTTCCCGAGCCTGTGGCCGACTTTTCCGGTGACAACCCGTTCACCAGGATGGCGCCGATACGCGGCACGCTCAAGGACATAACCTTTGACGGGACCTACACCTATCTCGACAAATCCCTTAAGTTCAAGATAGTGCGCGGTGCGACCTATCTTGCCGCCTGTATCCTGGCGTTCCCGTTGAACCGCATCCGGTTCGGGCTGAAGATCGAGGGGCGCGAGAAGATCCGCCGCAACCGCAAGCTCTTCGCCGACGGTGTGATGACGGTCTGCAACCACGTGCACCGCTGGGATATGATCTGCGTGATGCAGGCTATGCGCTTCCGCAAGCCCTGGATTCCTATGTACGCCCAGCCTTTCCGCGGCAAGGACGGATTCATTATGAAAGCTGTGGGAGGCATTGCGATTCCCGAGGACCGCAGCGGCTTCCGCGAGTTTGACAAGGCTCTGGACGAACTGCACGAACGCAGGCAGTGGCTGCACATCTTCCCCGAGAGCTGCAGCTGGAAATTCTATGCTCCGCTCAGGCCTTTCAAGATGGGTACTTTCAATATGGCGTACCGGTATTCCCTTCCGGTACTCCCGTTGATGATTACCTTCAGGCCGCGCACCGGATGGCGCAAGCTGTTCGGCAAAGGAGAGCCCCTGGTCACCATCCACGTCGGCGACCCGATAGTCCCTGACACCACCGCGCCGCGGAAGGATGAGACAGCGCGTATCCGCGACCTTGCACACAAGAATATGCTTGATATGGCAGGCATTGTTTCCAACCCCTGGCCTTCAGGTCTTGAATGACATTTTCCATCCTATGAAAAAGATAATCGATCCCGTACCCGTCGAGCTGATCAAAGCCGAACTCACCAAATCGAAGAAACTGGAAGACACGAACAAAGGCCATAACGAGCTGTACATCGTCACCTGGCAGGACTCTCCCAATGTCGTCACGGAGATAGGCCGTCTTCGCGAGATCGCTTTCCGCGAGGCAGGCGGCTCTACTGGCGAAGCCATCGACCTGGACGAATACGACAAGATGGAGAAGCCCTACAAGCAGCTTATAGTCTGGGATCCGGACAACGAAGCGATCATCGGAGGCTACCGCTTCCTCTTCGGGGCGGACGCCGCATTTGACGAGAACGGGCAGCCGATGCTGGCAAGCTCCCACCAGTTCCGGTTTTCACAGAAGTTCATCGACGAGTATCTTCCCTATACCATTGAACTCGGCCGCAATTTTGTGGCTCCGGAATACCAGAGCTCGAAGCTGGGGTCGAAGTCCATCTTTGCGATGGACAACCTGTGGGACGGCCTCATCGCCATCATTATGAAGAGCAAGAACCTGCTCTATTACTTCGGAAAGATTACCGTCTATCCTTCATATGACTATATATCCCGGGACCTGATCTACCATTTCCTCTGGAAACATTTCGGCGACAAGGAAGAGCTTGTCCGCCCCTGGGACGACCAGGCGCTGATGCCGAATTCCGATCCGGGGCTGATGGATCTGGTGCTCAACAAGGATGATTTGATCGAAGACTACAAACTGCTCCGCTCTGCCGTCAGGATGAGGGGGGTGAACATTCCGCCGAACGTGTCTGCGTATGTTTCTTCCACTTCCCAGATGATGATGTTCGGCACGGCAGTGAACCGTCTGATGCACAATATCGAAGACACCGGCATCCTCATACCTTTCGACGGCATCTACCACGAGAAGCGCAGGCGTCATATTGGAGCATATCTCCGCTGGCGCCGCTCCAGAAGACGCAAGGGCGAGGATGTGGTTTTGGACGAGCCCGAGATAGAGAACCAGATGGTCGAGCACTGGCTGACTATGCGAAAACGCAAGGTAAAGCGTCTGCTCAAGAATGCCGGAAGAAAGGAGTAGCTCAATTGTGCGCATTGGCGCAATTATTGAGATGAAAGACCCCTGATGAAGTTTTCGGTAAAAATAGCCATAGCATTTCTGACAATTCTGACAGTTGCCCTGCCTGCGGCGGCGCAGAAAGCCGTGCTGTCAGGTTACGTGAAGGAGGCGTCCAGCGGAGAGCCTCTCATCGGCGCAGTGGTGTTCACCGAAGACCTCAGCGCGGGCGTTTCCACCAACAACTACGGCTTCTATTCCCTGCAGGTCGACCGCAAGGCCCAGGTCATCAAATGCTCCTATGCCGGATATGTCACCGCAGAAGTTACCATAGACCCTAAGGGTCCCGTCAAATATGATTTCGCCCTCGAAGAGGACCGTCAGGTGCTGGAAGCAGCCACAGTCTTCTCCAAGAGCAAGAGAGAGCAGCTCACTCTGCCGCAGCTGGGCAAGGAAACCGTCTCCGGCGACATCATACGCAAGCTTCCTGCGCTTATGGGAGAGGCTGACGTGATAAGGGTCATCCAGATGATGCCCGGAGTGCAGACTCCGAGCGAAGGCTCCACCGGTTTCAGCGTCCGAGGCGGCGCCATCGACCAGAACCTCGTGCTGATGGACGGAGCCCCGCTCTACAACTCCGGCCACTTTATGGGCTTTATGTCGATGTTCAACGGAGATGCCGTCAAGAATGCGCAGCTCTACAAGGGCGACTTCCCGGCATCGTTTGGCGGAAGGCTGTCTTCGGTGCTGGACGTCAGCACCCGCGACGGCAACAACAACCAGTTCAAAGGCAATTTCTCCTTAGGCCTGATAACCTCCCGGGCTATGATCGAAGGCCCCATCGTCAAGGACAAGCTGTCGTTTATGCTTGCGGGCCGCAGAACCTATATGGACCTCTTCCTCCCTCTGTTCGGTGCCAGCGTCCCGAAGAACACAGAGATGTTTTTCTACGATCTCAACGGCAAGCTCAGCTGGGTGGCGAGCCCCCGGGACAGAGTCTACCTGAGCGCATTCAGCGGCCGCGACGTTTTCGGTATGTCGATGGAAGAGTTCGACCTCGACCTGATGAAGTTCAGCTTCGCCAACAACACCCAGACTCTCCACTGGAGCCACGAATTCTCGCCGAAGGTGTTCTTCAACACCTCGATCTACAACTCCCGCTACAATGCCGGTCTCGACTGCGTGATGCCCAGCACCAGCTTCGACTATCTCACCGCGATAAGGGAAACCGGCCTGAAAGCAGGCATAACCTGGTACATAAACCCCTCGAATACGGTGCAGGCAGGTGTCAATGCCGCTTACTACAGGATGGATCCCGGAGATGTGAATCCTTCTGATGAGGAATCTATAGTGCAGGCGCTGCATATGCCCCAGAGCCACGCCCTTATGCCGGCATTCTACGCCCAGAACGAGCAGAAGATCGGCAAGCTGACCGTACGCTACGGCTTCCGTCTGGCGTCGTTCACAACTATCGGCGAGGCGGAGCAGCGCTATTATGACCCCGTCACCCACGAACTTACCAAGACTGAGCATTTCGACAAGGGCAAGGCCATCAATACCCACTGGGGGCTGGAGCCCAGAATCTCCGGGTCGTTCTCAGTGACTCCCGACCTCTCCTTCAAGGCTGCGTATTCCCGTTCGTTCCAATATATACAGCAAGTTCCCATCAGCATCTCCGGAAGCCCCGTGGACGCCTGGTTCATGGCCTCTCCGAACACCAAGCCCCAATGCTCCGACCAGTTCTCCGCAGGCGTGAACGCCCTGTTCGCCAATCAGGCCCTGGAACTTTCTGCAGAAGTGTTCTACAAGAACAACAAGAACACCCTCGACTTCAAGGAGAACCCCGGCTTCGTGTTCGACGACATCAACAGGGAAGGGCTGCTGCGCTTCGGAAAGTCCTGGGCTTTCGGCACGGAGCTGATGCTGCGCTACGACTTCGACCGCCTCGGCGGCTGGCTGTCATACACCTGGTCCCGCGCGATGTATGACATCCCCGAGCTCAACGGCGGCAAGCCCTACCGTTCTCCCCTCAACCACGAACACGCCGTCAATTTCGTACTGTCGTACGACTTCAGCAAGAGGGTTGCCCTGTCCACCGACTGGGTCTTCTACAGCGGCGCTCCGACTACCTTCCCTAACGGCCGTTTCGCATATGGAGGTACTTATACTTCAATCTACTCCGAAAGGAACGAAGATTCGATGCCCAATTACCACCGTATGGACCTTTCGCTCACCTTGAAGAGCAAACGCAGGGCCGAAGGAAAACCGTGGGGCAGCGAGTGGAACTTCTCGTTCTACAATGCCTATTCACGCCACAACGCCTGGTCGATGGCTTTCCTCTACAACAAGAGGGAAGACCGGCCTCAGGCTATGAAAGTATATTTGTTCACCATCATACCGTCAGTGTCGTTCAATGTCTATTTCTAGGAAGATATCATCCGTTTTGCTTTGCCTCTGTGCCTTCCTTGCGTGGGGATGCACCGAAGAGGTGGACGTCCATACCAAGAGTATGGACCGCACCTACCTTGTGGTGGAGGCGATGCTGACTGACAGTCCCGATATGCCGCAGCGCGTCCAGCTCACGGAATCTGTGGACTATTTCGAGAAAGAGCTTCCGCCGGCCGTGACGAGGGCTAGGGTGACGGTGAGCGACGGCAGCGACACCTGGCTGTTTACCGAAACACCGATAGGGAGCGGCATCTATCTCGGCCCCGAGGGGATGCACGGAACTCCCGGTGTGACCTACAAGCTCTCCATCGATGCCGAGGTGGGAGGGAAAGAGAATCACTACGAAGCCGTTTCGACGATGGAAGCACCGGGCTTCAGGGTCGATGCCGTGGACTATATGTATGCCGGAAACGCCACGCTTAAACTCGACAGTCTGTGGACGATAGCTGTCTGGGGCGAAGACGCTCCGTCGACGAACTATTATTACGTCAGCGCCAAGCTCAACGAGGCTATCTTCCCGCTGGATCTCTCGCTGTCCATCGACGACAAGTATTTCAACGGGCAGAAGGTGATATGCTTCCCGATAACCACTCTATACCAGACAGAGGCTATGATGAAGCTGTATGGCGACTGCAGCAAGCCTCTAGAAACGGGAGACGTATTCACGCTGAACGTCTACACCATTCCAAAGGATTATTTCGATTTCTATATGGGATTCGTGTCGAGCACTGTCGGCGCAGCGATTCCGATGCTGCAGTCACAGCCTGCCAACTGCCCCACCAACATCACGGGCGGGGATGCCGTGGGCTACTTCGTTGCCTGCTCTTCTTCAACCAGCAGCGTGGTCATCGAAGATCCGTTCCGTCCTTACTACAAGAAGCTCTTCGGACCGTTCCCGAAGCCGTAGGTATAGGAATCGGGGGATATCTAAGAATCTATCAAGTTCTGTAGTGTCCAGAGAATAATGATTATCTTTATCAGTTAGATAAATCGGAATTTACCATCATGAGTAAGATCTCCAACAGGCCCGACCCGAACGCTGCATTCCCGAATCCGAATCTTCCCAGACTTTGCTTCATCAAGAACGTGGTAAAGAATCCTCGAATCATCATTGAGGACTATACT
>JAFROX010000004.1 GCA_017429475.1 Bacteroidales bacterium | reverse complement strand
CTTGCACGGGATTTTGCACGAGATTGATAGTCAACAAGCTATATTCTCTTTTCTTACCCTTTGTTTAATCCTGTTAAGTGTTTTTACAGAGTGCGGGCACGGCCCTAAATCTCGCCAAATAACCAAACGCCAATACTCCGACTTGGAAAAGCGTCCTGTTTAAGCCTTAAATTCTTTGGAAAAGCGTCCTGTTTTCATGAGACTATCGCCAAATAACCAAACAAAACGTCGCCAAACAACCAAACGATTTTCCGCCAAATAACCAAATTGTCTTTTTAGTGTCATCTGTCTTCAACTCACTGTGGAACTAATCGTACCGTAGCTCAAAGGAGTACTCCTGCAGGATTGACGGAGAGTATCCGTCAGAAAAATGGTCTGCAGGAATGTCCCGGGACAAGCGGTAAACATACTTTACGTGAAAGGATGATCCCTCGTGCACGCCAAGATCCTCGATTGCTTTCCTGTACCGGGCTTCATACTCCTTGATTGTCGTCAGTGTGGCGCTGAACCGTGCCTCAGCTTTCTCGTCCTCCGGGCCGAATTTGCGGTCGTCCACGTAAATCTGCCAAAAATCATTGGCCTGAAGTTTCGAGAAACCCTCCCGGATATCCAAGTAGAGCGCGCGTATTTCCGGATCAGCGATTTCTCCTGGCTGAGTATAATCCTCCTCGTTGAAATAGAAAAGGTAAGTGGTCAGCGTAGTCTCCTTCTCGCACGAAGCGAAAAGACTTGCAGCGAGAATGAGTTCGCAGAAGCATTTCCATCTTTTCATATTATGATGATTTTGACTGTGTAAGGCAATCATTGCGGTTGCGGATCAAAAGAATAGCGAGGGTCGCTACAACCAGCAGAAGAATCGCTATGATTGTCTTGTACAATATGCTCTCCCTATGCCAGCTGGCCTGCATTTCTTCCTGCATCTGCTGCGTGGCAGCCTGGCTGGCGGAGATATAATCTTTGTATATGCCGACGGCTTTCTTATACTGTCCCGACCGGTTGTACAGATCCAGCAGGTGCTCCTGCAAAGTTGATATTGAGATGGGATCTAAGCCATCGGCATCCCTGAGGGCCTGCTCCAGATAGTTTTCAGCAGCGTTGTAGAGATTGCTCCGCTGGTACCAGAGGGAGCGTAAGATAATGCCATCGAGGCGAAGGCGAGGTATGTCGCAGGTCTCTGCAAGAGCTTGTCCCCGCTCCAGCCATTCGCCGACGTGCTGATTGCCGGCAGGATCTGTGTTATCGTTGAGGTACAATGAGCAAATGGCATAGCAAGCTTCGCATTGCACCTCCGGAGCGTCGTTGTCCTGGGCAAGGCGCAGAGCTTCCTGGGCATATTCAATGCCCTCGTCGATACGATCGCAAAGCTTGGCCTTTGAAACCAGGACTGCGGCAAGCTCCTTGACCAGGTTATGCTTCTTTGCGATGGCTTCAGCCTTCTGTGCCTTATTCCACGCTGCATCTAAGTCAGCGGATGTGATATCCGCCGATATCTCTTCCAGAAGACGGATGACTTTGTCTCTTTGCAATGAAGAGCAAGAAGCAAAAAGAACTGTACAAACAAACAGTAATGTCAGTTTCAATGATTTCATATAGTCAAAGATAATCTTTTGTTTCATTATGTTACTTTTTGTAACTTCATTAGTCTAAAGAAGCAGAACGTTTAACTTAACAGTCACAGTATGAAAAAAGTAATTCTCGGGCTTTTCGCCCTTATGATGACAATCGGTGCTTTTGCACAGATGCCTCAGTTCAACGCAGAAGATATGGCCAAGATGCGTGCTGACCGTATCAAAGAGACCTGCAAGACTTCTGATGACCAGTACAAGAAGATTTATGACTACTTCCTCAAAGAGTCAAAAGCTATGATGGAGCAGTTCCAGCAGGGCGGCGGCCCCGGCGGCTTCGATATGGAAGCAATGCAGAAGAGGATGCAGGAGCAGGAAAAATTCCTCAAGGGTGTTCTCACCGAGGATCAGTACAAGAAATATGACGAGGAGATGCAGCGTATGCGTCAGGGCGGCCCCGGTGGATTCGGCGGCGGCTTCGGCAGGTAAAGCCGTCTCTTTCAGCTAAAATAGCCGGTGCTTGTAATAAGCATCGGCTATGTTTTTTATTATATTTGTGTAATCCTTGAAAACTATAACTATGAAAAAGCTCATTTCCCTTCTGGCAATGGCCGCTGCAGTCTTATTTACTGCCTGCAATCCGGTGATAGAAGTAACAGGCGTGTCCCTGGACCAGGAATCACTGACCCTTGAAATCGGACAGGAGGTGCAACTGCACGCCACTGTCCAGCCAGCCGACGCTACTGATCCCGTGATAAGGTGGCAAAGCAGCAATCCATCGTGTGTCACAGTTTCAGATGGCCTTGTCAAGGCCATCGCAGCCGGCTCGGCGGCGGTTACGGTCACTGTCGGGACCTTCAAGGCTTACTGCTCTATAACTGTCCTCCCGCCTGAATATATCAGAAAGGAAAGAGCAGCCATGGAAGCTTTCTATAAGAGCAATAACGGCACTTTCTGGAGAGATCACACCAATTGGCTGTCAGACAGGCCCTATAATGAATGGTATGGAGTAGATGTTAATAATGATGGCCGTGTCGTGGCCATTGATTTGATAGACAACAATGTCACAGGCAGTATTCCGAAGGAGATAGCGGACCTCACCGAACTCGAGTGGTTGCAAATAATGGATTATGACAGCCCGACTTCTGAGGGCTCGCCGTTGCCCGAAGAGATAGGCCAACTGAAAAAGCTCAAAACTTTGTCGTTGAATGGATATTCCTTAAGCGGAAAGTTGCCCGAATCTTTGTTCGATTTGGTTAATCTGGAGAGGCTTATTATCTCTGATGCGCCTCAGTTAGAAGCGGGGCCGATACCCACCTCGATAAAAAAACTCAAGAACCTGAAAGAACTGTTGCTGGACAAGATTAACCTGACTGGCGGCATTATTCCTGAGCTTGGCGAATTGACAGGTCTGACCCACCTTCGCCTGTCTGAAAACAATCTGACGGGCAGCATTCCCCCGGAGTTGGGAGCACTTATCAATCTGTCTTATGTGGACTTTTCCGACAATCATCTGTCCGGGCCGATTCCGACATCTTTCCAGAAAATAGATAAATACTGGAATATATGGCCATATATATTTTTATTCAATGATTTCACAAGGGAGGATCTTATAAACTCCCATTTGCCTGCTCCAAAATCACCGATTATTACGGGTATCAATGGGGAGACTATCGATATAGAAGCAGAGGTCAAGAAGAATGCATATACTGTTTTTGCCGATCTCTATCCAGAAAATGGAAGGGCCAGGGAGTTCATCAGGCAACTGGTGCCTTTGTACAATGCCAACAAGGACAACGGGCTTGAGATTCTTACTTTTGCAACCGTATACGATGAGCCGTATAAGGAAACACAGTATTTCCGAGATGTACTGAGCAGCAGCGGAGCGACCTGGAAATCCTTCACCAGGGAGATGCATTATGCCTATCCTGAAGGAACTGCTCCTTTCTATGCAAAGCAGCATGACCCCAGTTGGCCTGGCGGTATGATGAACACAGTTGTCATTATCGGTCCTGACCAGATGGTGTCTTATACCACTCTGTTGGACGATCCATTTGAGATGTTGGATAATACAATTGCATATCTTGAATCCGTCTTCGATAGTCCAGTGTCACACTATGAATCAACGAACTATGCTGCTGACGGCAAGGTGACCACCTTGCAGACAGCCTCTGTGGGTAATGGTGTGGACCTTGTGATTACAGGAGATGCCTTCTCCGACAGGCAGATCAGCAACGGAACCTTCGAAAAGGCCGCAAAACAAGCCGTGGCCGACCTCTTCTCCGTTGAACCTGTGAAATCTCTGAAGAACCGCTTCAACATCTACCTTGTCAATGCCGTGTCGAAGAATGAAGAATATTTCAACGGCAACAATACGGTCTTCAGTGGAGCGTTCGGCTATGGCAGCGCTGTCGGCGGCAATAACGGGAAGGTATATGAGTATGCGAAGAAGGCTGTCGGAGATGATGCAAGGATGGACAATGTGGCCGTCCTCGTCCTTATGAACAGCCAGAGGGATGGAGGCACCACTTATATGGCCGATGCAGAGGATGAAAGCGTATTTGCAGCAGGACCGTCTGTCGCCTGGGTTCCATACAAGGATGTCAGCGTGAGCGGCGGAATATCGAAACTGGCAAGTACCGTCGTCCACGAAGTGGCGGGACACGGCATCGCCAAGCTTGCGGATGAATATGCTTACACTGATGCCGGAACAATCTCCTCAGATGTTGTGAACTATGTCAAGGACATGCAAAAACGCAACTGGTATGTGAACGTAGATTTCACGTCAGACCCGAATGCCGTCCTCTGGAGCAGATTCGTTAAGGACAGCAATTTCTCCAGCGAGAAAATCGGTGCTTATGAAGGCGGTTATACCTACTGGAGCGGAGTATGGAGGCCCACGGAGCAGAGCGTGATGAACAACAACATGATTTACAACAATTTCAACGCTCCAAGCCGTGCGCAGATATACACAAGGATCATGAAGCTCTCCGAAGGCTCGTCTTGGAACTTTGACTATGATACCTTCGTGGCCTGGGACAAGGCCCATCCGGCCAAGGCCTCGGCAACCAGGGCTTCTGTCGGCACTGCCCAGGGTGAGGGACAGTCGCACGCAGCTCCTGTAGCTACCGGCAAGACCTGGCGTGAGACTCTCAACGACCGTTAAAAAGGATGTTTATCACTAAACACTAAACGATATGAAAAAACTTCTTCTGATCTTGTCTGTGCTCGTCCTTTTCGGATGCAGCAAGACTGTCGACACCCCGGTCCTCACAATCGAGGGAGGACAGATTCAAGGTGTAACAACTGACATTCCCGGCGTACTCGTATACCGCGGCATTCCTTACGCCGCACCTCCCATCGGCGATAACCGTTGGAAAGAACCGCAGCCTGTGGTTCCCTGGCAGGGCGTGAAACTCTGCGACAGGTTTGGCCATCCCAGCTATCAGGCCATCCAGTACCCCGGCGGCTATTACACCGAATGGGGCTATGGCGGAGAAGCCCCCTACAGTGAGGACTGCCTCTATGCAAATGTATGGACCAAAGCTTCAGGCCAGCCCGAGAAGAAACTCCCCGTGGCTCTCTGGATACACGGAGGCGGATATCGCGAAGGTTTCGGTTCGGAGCCTGAGTTCGATGCACAGGAGTGGGGCGCAAGGGACGTCGTCCTCGTTTCGATCAACTACCGTCTCGGCGTTTTCGGCTTCCTGACCCATCCGGATCTTGCTGCCGAAAGCCCTCACGGAGTATCAGGCAACTACGGTATCCTCGACCAGATCGAAGCTCTGAAGTGGATCAAGAAGAACATCGCCCAGTTCGGCGGCGACCCTGACAATGTGATGATCTTCGGTCAGAGTGCCGGTGCCGGCAGCGTGAAGACCCTTTGCGAGTCTCCTCTTGCCCGTGGTCTTTTCCATAAGGCAGTCATTATGTCCGGCGGCGGACTTACCGTTCCTCAGGCAGCTCCCGCAGCACCTGCAGCCCGTCCTGCAGCAGCACCTGCAGCATCTGCCCGTATGAGCATGATGCGTCGTCCGTCATCTCCTGAAGAGGCTGCAAACCAGGTCAAAGAGATTATGGACTGGGCAGGCTTCACTGACCTCCAGAAGATGCGCCGCGCCGCAACAGAGACAATCCACGCCCTCGGCACCATCTACAACGCTGCCAGCGGCAAGTACGGCTACATCACCGGCTCTCCGGTCGTTGACGGTTATGTAAGCCTCGAGAGCTTCGATGCAGCAGCCGCTGACGGAACTCTTGCAGACGTTCCGTATATGATCGGCTATACCCTCAACGATATGGGCGATATGTCAGGCGGCATCGCCGCATTCTGCCTCAACCGCGAGGAGCACGGCAACAAGGCCTGGGCTTACGAGTTCGCACGCCCGCTGCCTGACGACGGTTCACACCCTGAGGTTACCGCCCGCCTGAAAGGCGCATTCCACTCATCAGACCTCTGGTTCGTGTTCAAGTCCCTGAAGCACTGCTGGCGTCCCTGGACCCAGGGTGACTGGGATCTTTCAACCAAGATGATCGACGCCTGGACCAATTTTGCCAAGACAGGCGACCCTGGCATAGGCTGGGAGCCTTACACCAAGGAGAACCAGAAGTTCATGCGCTTCAAACTGGACGCCAACGATAACGAGGCTTCTGATATGGGAGACCCCATCAGACCTTAAGCATTTTTACATAATTCCATAAGCAGTCCCGGCCATTGTGGTCGGGACTTTTTGGATTTGCGCGCAAGCTTGTTTAAATTTGAGTAAGGAATTCCTAACTAAAACTGCATATGCAAACTAAAACCTTCTCACGTGCCGTTTTTACGGCCGTTGTCCTGCTCTTGTCACTTGTGTCAAACGGTCAGGAGCTGAACACCTACTGCAATCCGCTCGATCTGGTTGTCCCCGGTGAGAGATCTTATCGCGGAGGAGAACCTGTAGTCCTGGTCTATCAGGGCGACTACTTCCTCTTTGTCTCACACCGAAAAGGCTACTGGTACTCTCCTGACTTCAAGGACTGGACCTATGTCGACGCCCCGAACTATCCCGGCGGCGTGGTTTCCGTCGTGGAAATGGACGGCCGCCTTATCGGCTGCTCGATGAACAACAAGAACGTCTACGGAGCCATCGACCCCAAGGCCGGAACCTGGGAGTTGATCGGCACGCTCGACAGCGACCGCTACGGCGATGCCAATATGTTCGTCGATGACGACGGAAGGCTCTATCTTTATTACGGATGGTCGCAGCTGATGCCTTTCAAGGTAGTCGAGCTCGACAAGAAGACCTTCAAGGAGATTGCGGGTCCGAACATCCTGTTCTTCAGCGACTACAAGAACCACGGCTTCGAGAAGCGCACCCACGACGATGTGATCTACTCCATCTTCGGAGGACGCCGCGACTACTTCGAGGAGGAATATCCCTGGATCGAAGGTCCCTGGATGACAAAACACAATGGAAAATACTATCTCCAATATGCCGCCATCGGACTGGAGCTCCTTTCATACTCGCACGGCGTGTACGTGGGTGACAGCCCTATGGGACCTTTCACCTACTCCGAACACAACCCCCTGACATTCAAAACCACCGGTTTCGCAGTGGGAGCTGGCCACGGTAGCACCTTCCACGACAAGAACGGCCAGTTGTGGACCATCTGCATGATTCCTGCCAGCTACGGCGGAGCAGGCCGCGGCTCTGAGCTCGCCATTTTCCCGACTGCCGTAGACGCCGAGGGCGTGATGCACGCAAACGAAGAGTTCGGCGACTATCCTCAGTTCTGGCCCGGCACCCGCACCGATGCCGTCGACCACAACTGGACAGGTTGGAAACTCCTCTCTCACCAGAAGAAAGTGACAGTCTCTTCTACTTTCGAGAACTTCGTTCCCGAGAATGCAGTTGACGAGGACTTCATGACCAACTGGGCTGCCGAGACCGGAGACCCTGGCGAGTGGTTCCAGGTAGACCTCGGTAAGGTGGCTGACATATATGCAATCCAGTGCAACTGGGATCATATCGGTGCCCAGCAGGCAGGTGGCGGCGGATTCGGCGGCGCGGCACCGGCACTTCCGGAATTCTACCAGTGCTTCAAAGTCGAGGTATCTGTCGACGGTCAGAAATGGATCACGGTCGTTGACAAACCCGCCAACAAGTTTGACTTCCACCACGACTATACAGAGCTCGCGAAACCTGCGCAGGGACGCTATGTGAAGGTGACCAACACCCGCCAGTGCCACGACGGTGCCAAGTTCAGCATCAAGGACCTGCGTGTGTTCGGCAATCCCTACTCAGCAGGAAGCGTGAAAGTGGCAGACGTCAAGGTTGTCCGCAACCAGAAGGACCGTCGCGAGGCTGAGCTCCTCTGGGAGCCCGTTCCCGGAGCCGACGGATATATCATCCGCTACGGCATCGAGCCCGGCAAACTCTACAACAGCTATATTGTCTACGACAAGAACTATCTCAAGCTCCACAGCCTCAATACCGCTCCCGAATATATCTTCGAGGTTGAGTCGTTCGACTCAGGCCTGGATTACTTCTATCCGAAGACAGAGGAAATCAACGGTACCGGCGGCGAGGTCGAGATCAACAAGCGCGGCCAGGGCCGCTCAGGTTTCGGCCGCAACGATCCGAACACCAAGCGCGTGATGATCAAGGAAGGTGTGGACCGCTATGTCTTCGACGGCATAGATCCCGGCACCTGGACCATAAACCACAGCTATGGTCCCGTACTCTGGTCAGGAGAACTTACCGAAGCTGACCTCGTAGGCACAGGCGAACCCGGCATCGAGGCCAAACTCACCGATATGGGCGTGGGTACCCAGGTGAATGCCGAGATGTGGATGAAGGTCGAGCGCGGTCCCGAGACAGGTAAGGTTATTCTCGAGATCCGTCATCTGCCCCGTCAGGGTGGCTGGCCCGGAATGATGGGCGGAGGAGCCGGTGGAGCGATGGGCGCTTCTGCAGCGTCACCGATCGTCAATCCCGACAACACCGTAACCTTCAACTATCGCGACCCCAACGCCAAGTCAGTCAAAGTGAACGCCCAGTTCGCAGGCACACAGGATATGGTGAAAGACGAAAGGGGAGTGTGGAGCATCACTCTCGGTCCCGTAGAGCCCGATATGTACCCCTACAGCTTCATTGTTGACGGTGTGACCATAATGGATCCCCAGAATCCTGACTGGTTCCCGAACGAGACCTTCAAGAACAGTATAGTCGACGTACGCGGCAACGGCGAGCCTCTGCTGCACGCCCTGACCAACGTACCTCACGGCAGCGTGGACTATGTGAACTACTGGTCGGAGAGCCTCGGCACCTGGGGCAACGCCATTGTCTACACTCCTCCGCAGTACGACAAGAACAAGAACAAAAAATACCCTGTATTCTATCTCATAAGCGGAACTACCGATACTGAAGAAGTATATTTCAAGGTTGGACGAATGAACCTCATTCTCGACAACCTCATTGCACAGGGCAAGGCCAAGGATATGATCATCGTGCTGCCTTACGGCAATCCGTCCAAGTATTTCCCGGCAGGTCAGGCACCGCGTGGCGACCTTTTCACCAACGATATGGTCAAGGACCTGATGCCTTTCGTTGAAAAGAACTACCGCACAATAAACGACCGTGACCACCGCGCCATCGGCGGCTTCTCACGCGGCGGCAACCAGGGTTTGTCTATTGGCCTGACAAACCTCGACAAATTCTCCTGGCTGTGCTCTTACAGTTCGTTCACCAGCACCACCCTTCCTGGCGGCATCTATGACGATCCGAAGATCAACGACAAGATCCACCTGTTCTGGCTGGGCGTAGGTACCGACGATTTCCTCTATGGCAACGCCAAGGACTATATGGATTTCCTCGACAGCAAAGGCATCAAGAACGTGAAGGTGTTCACCACCGGCAAGTTCGGCCATACCTGGATGAACGCCAAGTATTTCCTCGACGAAACCCTGCCCCTTCTTTTTCAGTAATAACGAGATATGAAACGTACTATGAAATCATATAGAATACTTATTGCAGCGGCTATGATCGTGTTGCTTCCGCTGCTCAGCCAGGCTCAGCCTCCCCAGGCAGGAGACAACCAGCGCCTTACTCCGCAGGTCATGGCCCGTCTGTTCCCGGCAGGCGTAGTTTCTCCCGAATACAATGCAGACGGTTCGGTGACCTTCCGCTGCCAGGCCGCAGATGCCAAGTCTGTGGAGCTTGACTGCCAGATGCTGCCCCAGGCAATGCCAATGTCCAAAGGCGAGAACGGTGTGTGGACGATAACCGTCACTCCCGGCAAGCCGGACATCTATCCTTATGCCTTCGTGATAGACGGCACCAAGGTGGCCGATCCCAACAATATGTTCATTTTTCCCAACGAAGGCTTCAAATATTCCCTTGCTGACGTGAAGGGTCCCGAACCTTCAGTACAGGACATCCAGAACGTGCCTCACGGCAAGGTATCCTACCGCTTCTACCATTCCAACACCTGCGGCATCGACCGTCAGATGTGCGTCTACACTCCTGCCGGCTACAACCCCGCAGGAAAGGAGAAACTCCCTGTGCTCTACCTCATCCACGGTATGACCGATACCTGGGAGACCTGGTTCAAGGTGGGCCACGTGAACAACATCCTCGACAACCTCATCGCAGCAGGCCTTGCCAAGCGTATGATCGTGGTGATGCCCTATGCCAATCCTTATCCGGAGATGATGCGCCAGGGCCTTGCAGACAGATATGACTCAATGGACACTGACCGCGTCGCGAAGGAGATCATCAACGACGTGAAGCCGTTCATCGAGGCAAACTATGCAGTGAAGACCTCTGCCCGTGACCGTGCCGTGGCAGGATTCTCTCTCGGCGGCCGTCAGGCACTGGCAACGGGCCTCGGCAACCCCAAGGAGTTCCAATGGGTATGCGCGATGGCTCCAGCCATCTTCGGCAATGAATACGAGACCAATTTCAGCAACGGCACATATGCCCCGGTGAACACCATCAACAAGAACTACAAGCTCTTGTGGATAGGCACCGGCACCTCGGACTTCCTGATAGAAGCCTCACGCGGACTGGACGCATATCTTACTGCGAACGGTGTAAAGCATACATTCTATACTCCCGACGGCGGCCACACCTGGATGAACTGTCGTGACTATCTGACACACATAGCACAAATCCTTTTCAAGTAATTCCGGTCTATGAAAAAACTTCTGATAAGCTTCTTCTCCCTGGTTCTGCTCTGCACATCCTGCGGACCGAAACAGACTTATGAATATCCCTTCTGGGATCCTGACCTGAACATCGAAGACCGCATCGACAACCTTATGTCTCTGCTCACCATAGAGGAAAAGGTCGGCCTGATGATGAACAAGAACGTGTCCATCGACCGTCTCAACATTCCGTCATACAACTGGTGGAGCGAGGCCTGCCACGGTGTGCGCCAGGACGGCTACACGGTATACCCTCAGCCTATCGGAATGGCTGCCGCATTCAATCCGCAGCAGATGTACGAGGTTTTCTCTCAGGTTTCCGACGAAGCCCGCGCCAACTGGAACCGCTCCGACCACGACATCTTCAACGTGCCGATGGGCGTTACCTACTATCCCGGTAACCCCGAGCTTTCGTTCTGGTGCCCCAACATCAACATTTTCCGTGACCCCCGCTGGGGACGCGGACAGGAGACCTGCGGCGAGGATCCCTATCTTTCCGGAGTTCTCGGCCTGCAGACCGTCCTTGGAATGCAGGGCAACGACAAGCACTATATCAAGACTCACGCCTGTGCAAAGCACTATGCCGTGCACAGCGGTCCGGAGCCTCTCCGTCACACTTACGACGCCCGCGTGTCGCAGCGTGACCTCTGGGAGACTTATCTGCCCGCTTTCAAGAAACTGGTGGTGGAGGGCAACGTCCGCGAGGTGATGAGCGCCTACAACCGCTACGAAGGCGTACCCTGCAGTTCCAACGACCGTCTGCTGAACGACATCCTCCGCGGAAAATGGGAGTTTGACGGAATAGTGGTCACCGACTGCGACGCCATCAACAACTACTTCAACCGCGGGCAGCACGAGACTCAGCCCGACGCTCTCAGCGCAGCCGTTGAGGTGGCTCTCAATGGAGCCGACCTCGAGTGCGGAAAGGTGATGATGTCCCTGCTCGAAGGCATCGAGAAAGGTCTCATCCAGGAGTCCGATCTCGACGTGCACCTGCGCAAGATCCTGCGTGGCCGTTTCGAGCTCGGAATGTTCGATCCTGCTGACCGCCTGCCCTGGGCAAATCTCGGCGAGGACGTGATCAGCAGCGAGGAACACGATGCTCTTGCAACTCAGGCAGCCCGCGAGGCTATGGTACTGCTCCACAACAACGGAGTCCTTCCTCTATCAAAGAATATCAAGACACTGGCTGTCATCGGCCCCAATGCCGACAATGCCGCCCTGCTCAACGGCAACTACGGCGGAACCCCGACTGCCGAGCATACTCACAGCCTGCTTGACGGCATCAAGGCCGCCCTTCCCGGAGTAAATATTATATACAGCAAAGGCTGCGAACTGGCCGATGACTATAACACCATATACCACCTGCCCGACTTCAACGAGGGTCAGGGTATGTTCGTAGAGTTCTGGGACAACAACTCAATGAGCGGCAAGCCTGTGACCAGCGGTTACTACAAGGCACTCAACTTCAGTACCTTCGGTGCATACGGCTTTGCTGAAGGCGTTCCCACCGACAAGATTTCAGTACGGGTGAAAGGCCGTTATGTGCCGGATTTCACAGGCCCGATGAGCTACTACGTGAGCAGCGACAACGGCTATGTGCTCAAGGTTAACGGCCGTGTAGTAGAAAATGACAGAGGCGGAGCTCCTGCTATGCGCGGTTTCGGCCGCAGGGGCGGTATGGCTTACAAGACCTTTGACGTGCAGGCCGGCAAGCCTATTGACGTCGAGATCGAATATCGCCGCGGAAACGCTTCTTTCGCCCAGCTTCGTGCAGATTTCTGCCAGCGCAAGTTCGCTGACTTCGAAGAAGAGAAGGCCCTTGTGAAGGACGCTGACGCCATCATAATTATCGGCGGTATCTCAGCCCAGATGGAAGGTGAAGGCGGTGACAAGGCCGACATCGAGCTTCCTGCAGTGCAGCAGCGCCTCGTACGCGCTATGCACGCTACCGGCAAGCCTGTCGTATTCGTCAACTGCTCTGGTTCCGCCATCGCTTTTGCAAGCGTAGAGGGCCAGTATGACGCCCTCCTTCAGGCCTGGTATCCCGGCCAAGGCGGCTCAAAGGCTCTCGCTGAGGTTATCTTCGGCGACTACAACCCTTCAGGCAAGCTTCCCGTCACTTTCTATGCTTCAACCAACGACCTCCCGGACTTCCTGGACTACAGCATGGACAACCGCACCTACAAATATTTCCGCGGCAAACCCCAGTATGCTTTCGGCTACGGTCTGAGCTACACAACCTTCGAGTATGGCAAGGCAAAAATCAGCAAGTCTTCTATGAAGAAGGACGGCAAGGTGACGATTACCGTGCCCGTGAAGAACACCGGCAAGATGGAAGGAGCCGAGACCGTTCAGGTCTATGTCCAGGCTCTCGACAAGGCTGACGCCCCGATCAAGGCTCTCCAGGGCTTCGAAAAGCTCACCATAGCTCCCGGTGCTACAAAGAAAGCCAGCATAACCCTCGACGGCGAGGCATTCTCGTTCTACGACGAGGCGGTGGACGGTCTTTCAGTTTATCCTGGACAATACCGCATCCTCTATGGCAGCTCGTCACGCGACGAAGACCTTCAGGCAATTGAATTCCAAGTTATCTAAATATCAGACGAATGATAAAGAGATTGTTATTGACGGTAGCCCTGGCATTCGGCTTTTGTGCCGCGTATGCCCAGTTGCCTGCAGATCTGGACAAGCGGCTTGAAACGGCCGTCTCTCCGGTGACGAACATCAATGCCACAGGATTTCCCAAGATACTGTCCGACAACTCGGTGGTGTTCAAGGTGCGCGCTCCACAGGCAAACAGCGTTCAAGTCGACCTTGGCGGCCGTCACGAAGGCGTCAAGGATGAGACAGGCACCTGGACCATCGTCACCAAGCCCCTTATGCCGGGCTACCACTACTATTCTCTCGTGATAGACGGCGTGTCAGTGGCTGATCCGGCCAGCCAGTCCTATTACGGCAGCAGCCGTATGTCCAGTGCCATCGACATTCCCGAGCCCGGGATGGATCTTTTCGAGACCCAGGACGTTCCGCACGGACAGGTCCGTGAGTTGGTTTACTGGTCGAAATATACCGAGACCTGGAGACCCGTGTTCGTCTATACTCCTCCCGGATATGAGAAGGGCAGGAAGAAATATCCCGTGATGTATATTCACCACGGTGGCGGCGAGGACCATCGCGGATGGATACAGCAGGGCCGCACGGCCACCATCCTCGACAATCTCATCGCCCGCGGCGAGGCAGTTCCGATGATTGTGGTGAGCGTGAACTCCAACGTGCCCCGCAAGGCCGGTATGCCTGCCGGACAGGGCACTTACAGCTGGGAGGGAATGCAGCCCTATCGCGAAGAGCTGCTCGGAAGCATCATTCCGTTCATCGAGAAGACCTTCCGTGTGAAGGCCGATCCCAGGCACCGCGCAATGTGCGGCCTGTCGATGGGCGGCGGCCAGTCGTTCTTCATAGGCCTGCGTGAACCCGGAATCTTCGCAAACGTGGGAATATTCTCGACCGGCGCATTCGGAGGCATCAACGGTGCTTCGAACTTTGACCTCGAGGCCAACATCCCCGGAATACTGACCGCTCCCGACAAGTTCAACAAAGATTTTGACTGTCTGTTCATCTCCTGCGGAGAGCAGGATCCCCGCCTGCAGTACAACCGCGCAGTAGTTCAGAAGATGCGCGACGCAGGTGTCGACGTGCACTTCCAGTCATTCCCAGGCGATCACGAGTGGCAGCCCTGGCGTAAGTCTGTGGCAGCCTTCGCCCGTATGATTTTCAAATAGACCAACGATATGATCAAGAAACTTTCCATCATTGCTGCAGTCCTCTTTGCGCTGTGTTTTCAGTCAGCTGCCCAGGACCGTCTCTACAGCAACGAATTCCCCATCGGCGATGTCAAACTGCTTGACGGCCCGTTCAAGCACGCCCGTGACCTTAACGTCGAAGTTCTTCTCCAGTATGACGTAGACCGCTTGCTGGCTCCTTTCAGGGCTGAGGCAAAACTGCCCAAGAAAGCAGAATACTATCCCAACTGGGCCGGTCTTGACGGCCACGTGGCAGGTCACTATCTGACCGCGATGGCAATGAACTGGCAGACCACCGGCAACGAGGAGTGCCTGCGCAGGATGAACTATATGATCGACGAGCTGGCCGAAGTGGCTGAAGCGAACGCCCGCAACAATGCATCCTGGGGTGTGGGCTACATAGGCGGCATCCCTCAAAGCGATTCTCTGTGGATTAATTTCAAGGAAGGCAATTTCAGGCGCTATTCATCTGCCTGGGCTCCTTTCTACAACATTCACAAGATGTACGCAGGCCTTCGCGACGCCTGGCTCTACTGCGGCAACGAGAAAGCCAAGGAACTCTTCCTCGGCTTCTGCGACTGGGGCATCAACATCACTGCGGATCTCAGCGACGAGCAGATGGAGCAGATGCTGCGCAATGAGCACGGCGGTATGAACGAGATGTTCGCCGATGCGTATGCAATCACGGGTGACGCCAAGTATCTGACAGCAGCTAAACGCTACTCTCACAAAGCCATTATGAGGCCTCTGTCACACGATGTTGACAGCCTTGACAACCTTCACGCAAACACCCAGGTGCCCAAGGCCATCGGTTTCACACGCATCGGCGAACTCAGTGACTCTCCGGAATATGCCGAGGCCGGACGCTTCTTCTGGTATACGGTTTCCCACAATCGTTCTCTCGCTTTCGGTGGCAACAGCCGCCGCGAGCACTTCCCTAGTGCCGCAGCCTGCATCGACTTCGTCAATGACGACGACGGTCCCGAGACCTGCAACTCCTACAATATGCTGAAGTTGACGGAAGACCTCTTCCGCGTGTCTCCGAAGGCAGAGTATGCAGATTTCTACGAGCGCACGATGTTCAACCACATACTCTCCACCCAGCATCCCGAGCACGGCGGCTACGTGTATTTCACTTCAGCCCGTCCGCGTCACTACCGTGTATATTCTGTTCCCAATGAGGCGATGTGGTGCTGCGTGGGTTCAGGTATGGAGAACCAGTCGAAGTACAATCAGTTCATCTACACCCACGAAGGAGCGAAGAAACTTTTCGTGAACCTTTTCGTGGCATCAGAACTGAACTGGAAAGACCGCGGCATAGTCATCCGTCAGGAGACTTCGTTCCCCGCTCAGGAAGGTACCACTCTGCGTGTGGTTTCCGGCAAGGGCCGTTTTGCCATCAACGTGCGTTGCCCCGGCTGGCTCAAACCCGGCACGATGACCGTTTCCATCAACGGACGCAACAAGAGGGTGAAGGCCGCTCCTTCGTCATATCTTGCCCTCAAGCGCAGGTGGAAAGCCGGCGACGTGATCGAAATAGGCCTCCCGATGCAGAACACCGTGGAGCATATGCCGAACGTTCCTGATTATGTAGCAATAATGCACGGCCCGATCGAACTTGGTATGCGTACAGGCACCGAGGGCCTTGTCGGCCTTCTGGCAGACGACGGCCGCTGGAGCCAGTATGCCGCCGGTCCCAAGCTTCCTGTGGACAAGGCTCCGATCCTTGTCTGCGACGATGTCGATCAGCTTGGAGACTATATCGTTCCGGTTCCCGGCGAGCCGATGCGTTTCCGTTTCGACGGCATCAAGATGCTGAATCCAATCGAGGCCGATCTGGAGCCTTTCAGCGGCATCCACGATTCCCGCTACCAGATATACTGGCTTGCACTGAATCAGGAGGGGTATAAGGATTATGTAGACTCGCTGGCCCGCCAGGAAGCTGAGATGCTGGCTCTGGAAGCCCGTACCCTCGACCACGTGTCGCCCGGCGAGCAGCAGCCCGAAACCGACCACAAGATCCAGTCACAGCGTTCCAACACCGGCGTCACCCGTGACGTGCACTACCGTGACGCCCGCTCCGGCGGCTGGTTCAGTTATGACCTTGTCACAGGCGGTGTCTCAGAGGGTGTGAGCCTCTATGTCAAGTATTGGGGTGCGGCAGAATGGGCCACCCGCAAGTTCGACATCTTCGTGGATGACGCTCTTATGCTGTCTGTCGACAACACCGGCAAGTGGATGAAGTCCCAGTTCATCGGCGAGGAGTATCCTGTTCCCGCTTCTATGCTCAAGGGCAAGAAGTCAGTCCGCGTGAAGTTCGTCGCCCAGCAGGGCGCCACAGTTGGCGGAGCCTATGACGTCAGGCTCCTGAAGAAGCCGTAGGACACGGAAAAATATTGCTTAAGAATCCCTCGTCAGTCATCATTGGCGGGGGATTTTTGCATCTGCAAGTGTGTGCAATTCTGAGGGCGCTGTTTGTAATATACTGATATATAGGGTGCTAAATAATATTTCTTCTACTATTAGCAAAAAACGTAAAACAATATAAACAATCAGTTATGAAACAGTTCTTTAGAACAATCAAATGCGGTGTACTCGGCGCATTTCTGATGCTGGGACTCGCTGCCCCGTTGACCTTCACCTCTTGCGAAAACGAGCATCCGGAGATCAACCTCGAACTCAAATCTGACTACAGCGGCATCATCGATGCCATCAACAAGACCAACACGGCGCTTGCCGAGAAGCTGGGAATCATCGAAGAAGCCATCAAGGAAGGAACCCTCAAGAACACCCAGGCCCTTGACGCAATCAAGTCAGCCCTTGCATCAATGGAAGGAAGCGTAGCCCAGAAACTCGCAGCCATCGAAGAGGCCATCAAGGGCCAGACCCTGAGCCTTGAGACAGCCCTCGCCCTCATCCAGACCGCGATGGAGGAAGGCTTCGCATCACTTGCAGAAGGCCAGGAGCTTATGACAGCAGCCCTCGACGCCATCGACGGCACCCTCGAGGACAAGCTCGCAGCCATCAACGACGCCATCGAGGACCAGACCCTCGCTCTTGAGACCAAGCTCGGCCTCATCGAGACTGCAGTTACCGAAGGCTTCGCAAGCATCAAGGAAGGCCAGGAGATGATCGTGGACGCCATCGAGTCTCTCGAAGGCACTCTTGACGAGAAGCTCGAAGCTCTCGACAAGGCCATCAAGGCACAGACCACTACCCTCGCCACCAAGCTGGCAGCCATCGAGGCAGCAGT
>JAFROX010000009.1 GCA_017429475.1 Bacteroidales bacterium | reverse complement strand
GAAAGTTGACTTTTTGTTGAAGCTGTTTTCCATAAGTAATGCTTTAGTTAATGATTGGTTGTTTTGTTAATTGTTTAATAATTAGGTAAGTATTTTAGTAATTCGATTTTGTCGTTTCGATTATTCTATCTATCTTACAGGAAAATTGAAAAACGCGTAGCCATACGGGTTTTGCAAGAAAATGCTAATATCATGAGGCCCAATGTTTTAAGTTCCTTTAGCACAATACTCTCAGAACACTGCAATCGTGTTCAATGTCCCAATCAGTATGATTTTTGCATGACTTGTTTTCAGCAAACAATCAGCAACTTTATGGGAAAATCAGCCTTACGCCTTGATACACGAAGGGCCCTGAAGGATGGAACCTACCCGGTGCAGATCAAAGTCGGATACGGAACCAACCTTTACCTGTCGACAGGCATTTACCTCGCTCCATCTGATTGGAACGCGAAACTCCAGGTTTGTATCGGTCCTGGATCAAGGAAAATCAACAACATTCTCGGCATGCTCCTTCTGAGTATCAACAACCGCATCGTTGAGTTGATGGAAAGGGGCGTGTTTACCACTCTCACCAAAGACCAGCTTCGTCAGATGCTGACCAACCTGAAATTGAATGCACCGACCGTAGATGTGCCGTCCCTTGGAGATTATTTCACCAAGGTGATAGAGCTCAAGACAGGCAGCACCAGAACAAGCTACGACCAGACGCGCAGGCGGCTGTCGGAGTATTGCGGCGATCTCGACAAAGTGAAGCTTTCGGATGTCAATTACACTTTCCTGGAAGGATGGCAGAAGCAAATGAGCGGATACAAGCGCAATACCGTCTCCAGAAGAATGAAAGATCTCAAAGCGGTTATCCGCTATGCCTATGAAAGCGGCGTGGAAGTCAACCCGGCCTATCTGAAGATCGACAGCAGCGCGGAGGACGACACTCCGCTGCGGTCCTTGCCGGTCGAGACAATGCGTCAGCTGATGGATATGGATCTGACAGGCAAAAAAGCTATGTACAGGGACGCCTTCATTCTATCTTTCATGCTGATAGGCATCAATCCGGCAGATTTGAAGAAACTCACCAAAGACAGTATGGTGAACGGCCGCATACAGTATAAGCGGTCGAAGACGGGCAAGAACTACACTATCAAGGTGGAGCCTGAAGCTCAGGCCATCATCGACCGTTATCCCGGGAAAAATTTGCTTCTAAACTATGCCGAAGACTACAAATGCTTCGAGCAGAACTGCAACAACTTCCTATCTTCGGTCAAGGATGGCCTCACTCTCTACTGGGCAAGATATTCCTGGGCCAATTATGCCGTAGACCTGGACATACCGAAAGACACGATAAGTGAATCTCTCGGCCACCGTCACGGAGCCCATATCACAGGAATCTATATAAGATACAGCACGGACAAGATTGATGCGGCGAACCGGGCCGTCATCGACTATGTGCTGCAGAAGAAATAAAAAAAGGTGACTCGCGAGAGTCACCTTTTATATTATTCGTATTCCACAGTTGCGGGCGGTTTCGGAGTATAGTCGAAAAGAACGCGGTTGATGCCGGGCACTTCAGTGGTTATTCTCTTCACCAGATGGTCGATCAGTGCGTCTGAGAGGTGCTCGACGGTCACTTCCATAACATCTGTGGTGTTGATGGCGCGGATGATGCAAGGCCAGTCGAAGGTGCGCTTGCCGTTCTTTATGCCGGTAGACTTGAAGTCAGGAACTACAGTGAAATACTGCCAAACCTTGCCTTCCAGGCCGTTCTTCTCGAATTCCTCACGGAGGATAGCATCAGACTCACGGACAGCCTCGAGACGGTCGCGGGTGATGGCGCCGGGGCAGCGGACTCCAAGGCCGGGGCCGGGGAAGGGCTGACGGAACACCATGTTGTCGGGAAGGCCGAGCTGCTTGCCGACGATGCGGACCTCATCCTTGAACAGGATGCGCACGGGCTCTACAAGCTCGAACTTCATATCCTCAGGAAGGCCGCCGGCATTGTGGTGTGCCTTGATGCCGGCCTCAGATTCGAGGATGTCAGGCCAGATGGTGCCTTGGGCGAGGAACTCTATTCCATCGAGCTTGCGGGCTTCCTCAGCGAAAACCTCGATGAATTCGCCGCCGATGATCTTGCGCTTCTGCTCGGGGTCGGTGACTCCGGCAAGTTTGTCCAGGAATCGGTCGGTCGCATCCACATAGATGAGGTCTGCTTTCATCTCGTCGCGGAAGACCTTGATGACTTGTTCGGGTTCGCCTTTGCGGAGAAGGCCGTGGTTGACGTGCACGCATACGAGCTGGCGGCCGACTGCCTTGATGAGCAGCGCTGCCACTACTGAAGAGTCAACGCCTCCGGAGAGGGCGAGAAGGACTTTCTTGTCGCCGATCTGTTCTCTGAGTGCTGAAATCTGGCTTTCGATGTATTTTTCTGCAAGGGCAGGGGTGGTTATTCTCACCATGTCTGCAGGTCGTACGAGAATAGGGTTCATATAGCTTTGCAATTATTTTTTCGATTGCCCCAAAATTATATAATTTTGCGGCCCTATGCAAGATATCAGAAATATAGCCATCATCGCCCACGTCGACCACGGCAAGACTACGCTGGTTGACAAGATGATACAGCAGAGCAAGATTCTGCGCGACGCAGAGAAACTGGGCACCCTTATCCTAGACAACAACGATCTCGAGCGCGAGAGAGGCATCACCATCCTGGCCAAGAACGTGTCGGTCCCTTACAAGAACACCAAGATCAACATCATCGACACTCCGGGCCACGCCGACTTCGGCGGAGAGGTGGAACGCGTGCTGAATATGGCCGACGGAGTGCTGCTGCTCGTGGATGCGTTCGAAGGCACTATGCCCCAGACCCGTTTCGTCCTGCAGAAAGCCATCGAGATGGGCAAGAAGCCGATTGTAGTCATCAACAAGGTGGACAAGCCGAACTGCCGTCCCGACGAGGTCAACGAGCAGGTATTCGACCTGATGTGCCAGCTCAACGCCACCGAGGAGCAGCTCGATTTCCGCACCGTGTTCGGCAGTGCAAAGCAGGGCTGGATGTCGCTCGACTGGCGCAAGCCGACTACAGACATCACAGCGCTTCTGGATGTCATCCTCGAAGAGATTCCCGCTCCGAAGCAGGTTGAAGGTACGGTTCAGATGCTGATATCGTCACTTGAATATTCTCCTTACGTCGGCCGTATCGCCATAGGCCGCATCACCCGCGGAACGCTCAAGGCCGGTATGAACATCTCCCTCTGCAAGCGCTACGACATAGTCGAGAAGCAGAAGGTGAAAGACCTGATGGTGTTCGAAGGGCTTGAGAAGAAGAAAATCCAGGAAGTGCAGTGCGGCGACATCTGTGCGGTTGTCGGCATCGAAGGTTTCGAAATCGGCGACACGATTGCCGACTTCGAGAATCCGGAGGCCTTGAAACCGATCAGCATCGACGAGCCTACGATGAGTATGCTCTTCACCATAAACGATTCTCCTTTCTTCGGTCAGGAGGGCAAGTTCGTAACATCCCGCCACCTCAAGGAGCGCCTGGAGCGTGAGCTTGAGAAGAACCTGGCGCTCAGGGTAAAACCTGGCGTGGGTACCGATTCATTCATAGTTTACGGCCGTGGCGTGCTGCATCTTTCGATCCTTATTGAGACTATGCGCCGCGAGGGCTTCGAACTTCAGGTGGGCCAGCCCAAAGTGCTGGACAAGACCATCAACGGCCAGCGCTGCGAACCTATAGAAGACCTTACCATCGAGGTTCCCGACGAATTCGTGGGCAAGGCCATCGAAATGGCAACCCGCCGCAAAGGCGCCCTGATCCGTATGGAGTCTCACGACGGCCGTACGCATCTCGACTTCGACATTCCTTCCCGCGGCCTTATGGGACTGCGCAGCAACCTGCTGACAGCCAGCCAGGGAGAAGCAATAATCGCACACCGATTCAAGGATTACGAACCCTACAAGGGTGACATCGAGAAGCGAGTGAACGGTTCTCTCGTGGCAGCCGAGACCGGAGAGGCCGTAGCCTACGCTATGGACAAGCTCCAGGACCGCGGCCGCTTCTTCATCGATCCGGGCGAGCAGGTGTATATGGGACAGGTGATAGGGGAGCATACCCGTGAGAGGGACCTCGTGGTGAATGTATGCAAGACCAAGAAGCTGACCAACGTCCGTGCAGCCGGCACCGACGAGAAAGTGATGCTTCCTCCTCCCGTGAAGTTCAGCCTCGAAGAGGCTCTGGAGTACATCCAGGAGGATGAACTTGTGGAAATTACACCCAAGTCGATGCGAATCCGCAAGATACTTCTCGACGCTTTGGCAAGAAAACGCGCTCAGGAGTAAAAGTTTCAAAAATTTTACTATATTTGCAGCCCACTTTGCAAGACCAGCGCCGATGAGCACGATGATCATACCTGTAAAGAATACCGTCAAGGGCTCTCAGAGTTTTGATTTTAAGGTTGATAAAGGTTTCCTTGAGGAATTCGGAAATGATTTCATACTCGACACGGACTGTGACGTGCATGTGGACGAGGAGAAGAAAGGGAGTTGGATTGAAGTTCTTTGCAAGATAAAGGGAACAGTTGTCGTCGAGTGTGACAGATGTCTGGACCCGCTGCCGATAGAAGTCGACCAGGAGCAGTTGCTCGTGGTGCGTTTCGACAGCGATCCTGAGACTGTGGAGGAGGAAGACGACAATGTTCTGATTCTCCCCGAAGACCAGGTGGAACTCGATCTCGGACAGACCGTGTACGATTTCATCTGCCTCAGCATACCGATTGTAAAGGTGCATCCCGAAGGGCAGTGCAACCCCGAAATGATGGCTCGCCTGAAAGAGCTTGAAGCCGTCGAAAAGCCCGAAAAGAATGCTCCTTTCAGCGGTTTGAAGGATTTATTGAACAAAAACAAATAAAAACTATTAATAATGGCACATCCTAAACGAAAAGTCTCTAAACAGCGCAGAGACAAAAGAAGAACACACGATGTAGCTATCGTCCCCACAATGACGACTTGCTCAAACTGCGGCGCTACTGTATTGTTCCATCGCGTTTGCCCTGAGTGCGGTTACTATCGTGGCCGTCAGATCATCGTCAAGAATTCTTAATTCTAGACGGTTTTCAGTCCTCGGACTGAATCGAGCCCTGTTAGTTCAACGGATAGAACGGAAGTTTCCTAAACTTTAAATAGTGGTTCGATTCCACTACGGGGTACAAAAGAGGAATTTTCATTAAATTTGAAAGTTCCTCTTTTTGTTTTGCATAATGGTCATTGCCCTGGATATGTATGCGAGCGCAGGAGTGGGCGTTGCGGCGCTTCTTCTGGGTATGCTTCTTACGCGGAAAATCCCGTTTCTCAGGCGATACTGTATTCCTGCTCCTGTGTCCGGGGGATTGATTGTTTCTCTGCTTACGCTTGTCCTGTATATCCTTGCAGGCGTTGAATGCAAGTTCGACGGCACGGTGAAGGATCTGTGCATGATGCTCTTCTTCACCTCCGTCGGTTTTCAGTGTGATTTGAAGGAACTCCGTAAAGGAGGCAGGCCGCTGGTCGTGCTTACTGCCCTCGTGGCCGGCCTCATCGTAGTGCAGAACCTCATCTCCCTTGGAATTTCGAAGGGCCTCGGCCTAGATCCGCTTGTCGGAATGGCAGCGGGTTCAATTCCTATGTGCGGAGGTCACGGCACTTCGGGCGGGTTCTCTCCGCTGCTTGAGGAGATGGGCCTCTCGGGGGCGTCATCCATAACGATGGCGGCGGCAACATTCGGCCTTGTTGCGGGATCCCTGCTGGGCGGTCCATTGGGAGAGGCGCTTATCCGCAGGCATCATCTTGCAGAGCCTTCATCTCCAGGTGACGTCCTTGCCAGCGTTGAGGCGGGCGAGGCGTCGGCTTCAGCACGTCAGGCTCGTTCACTGTCCAAGGAGGATGCGTTCCGGGGCTATCTGGTCGGTGCCTGTATGCTGATGATTGCCATGGCCCTGGGGTCAGGAGTGAGCAGGCTTCTCGCGCTTACCGGAATAACGTTCCCGACATATTTCGGCTCCCTGCTGGCGGCTTGTGCCTTGAGAAATACCGTCGGTCTTTCGCAGAAGTGGACCTCAAGACTCAACGTCGCCGAGGTCGTGTCGATAGGAGACATCAGCCTGCAGCTCTTTCTGGGTATGGCTATGGCCAGCCTCCGTCTGTGGGAACTGGCGTCGCTAGCACTGCCGCTTGCGCTTATCCTTGCCGCTCAGGTGGCATTTATGGCGCTGTACGCCGCTTTCGTGGCGTTTCCTCTGCTTGGCAGGAATTACGACGGGGCGGTTATGGTGAGCGGTCTCTGCGGCTTCGGCCTCGGGGCGACACCCAATGCTATGGCCAATATGTCGGCAGTATGTTTCAAGTATCGTTACGCCGTCAATCCTTTCATTGTCGTTCCTATAATAGGAGCGATGTTCCTCGATATCATCAATACTGGAGTGATAACAATCTTCCTTAACCTTATACACTGACCATGAAACGACTGTTGCTTCTTTTCTCTGTTCTGGCCCTGACCAGTTGCGCTTATCGGGCACCGCTGATCGGCATCAGCGGCTCATATGCTTCTGAGGGCGTAGGTTCGACGACACTGAATACCAACTATTCCCAGGCCATCAGCAAAGCCGGGGGCGTGCCTGTCGTGATTCCGACTTTGAGCAGCAGGGAAGAGGCGGACGCTGTCTTGGCCAAACTGGACGGCATAGTCTTTTCCGGCGGTGAGGACCTTGATCCGTCATTCTATGGAGAAGAAAAGTTGAATGCGACAGTGTTTGTGGATACTGTCCGGGATGTAAGCGACGTCTTCCTTGCCAAGTCTGCCCTGGCTTCCAAGAAGCCCATACTTGCCATCTGCCGCGGCGAGCAGCTGATGAACGTGGTTCTGGGCGGTTCACTGTACCAGGACCTGGCTGAGCAGATGCCGGAGAATGTCGGACATAGCGGCACTACCCACAAGATTCTCGCCGAGCCCGGAAGCCTGCTGGCTAAGCTCTACGGCACGGACTCCCTCGAGGTGAATTCTTCACATCACCAGGCGGTCAAAGATGTCGCTCCCGGCCTGAAGGTCACTGCTTACAGCGACGACGGCATAGTTGAGGCCTACGAAGGCGACAATCTGATCGCAGTGCAGTTCCATCCCGAGAAACTCGTCCGAGCAGGCGACAACAAATGGCTCGAGATCTTCAAGGTATTCATAAAAAAAGCCAGGCATTGAGCCTGGCTTTTTTCTCGATATAGTATCAGTTATTTGATTCTCTTGTAGCCGTAAGCTGCGCAGTCACCGAGTTCCTGCTCGATCTTCATCAAGCGGTTGTACTTGCATATACGGTCGGTGCGGCTGAGCGAACCGGTCTTGATCTGACCGCTGTTGGTAGCAACGGCGATGTCGGCGATGGTGGTGTCCTCAGTTTCGCCTGAACGGTGGCTGGTAACGGTTGTGTAGCCGTGACGATGAGCCATCTCGATAGCGTCGAGAGTCTCGGTGAGAGAACCGATCTGGTTAACCTTGATGAGGATTGAGTTGCCGGCACCCATCTCGATACCCTTGCGGAGATACTTCACGTTGGTAACGAACAGGTCGTCGCCCACGAGCTGGCACTTGCTGCCGAGAGCCTTGGTGAGCTTAACCCAACCTTCCCAGTCTTCCTCGCTGAGGCCATCCTCGATAGAGTCGATCGGGTATTTAGCGCAGAGCTGCTGCAGGTATTTGATCTGCTGGTCGGTAGAAAGCTTGCGGCCGCGAGGGTCTTTCTTCTTGCCGTCCTTGAGCTGCTTGTAGTCATAGAAGAACTTGCCGTCCTCTACGAAGCAGAACTCAGAAGCAGCGCAGTCCATAGCGATGGTAACATCCTCGCCAGGTTTCAGGCCAGCCTTCACGATAGCTTCCATAATGCAGTCGAGAGCGTCGTTGATGCCCTTCAGTGCGGGAGCGAAACCACCCTCGTCACCTACTGCAGTGCTGAGGCCGCGTGCCTTGAGCACTTTCTGAAGAGCGTGGAAAACTTCAGCACCCATACGTACGGCTTCAGCCTCGTTGGTTGCGCCTACGGGACGAATCATGAACTCCTGGAAAGCGATCGGAGCGTCAGAGTGAGCACCACCGTTGAGGATGTTCATCATCGGAACGGGAAGAACATAAGTGTTGGTGCCACCGATGTAGCGGTAGAGAGGCAGACCGAGATAGTTGGCTGCAGCGTGTGCTACTGCGAGAGAAACGCCGAGGATAGCGTTAGCACCGAGTTTGCTCTTGGTAGGAGTGCCGTCGAGTTCGATCATAGCCTTGTCGATGGCGCGCTGCTCGAGAGCGCTCATTCCGATAAGTTCGGGAGCGATAACGTCGTTCACATTGGCAACTGCCTTGAGAACGCCTTTTCCGCCATAACGTTTCTTGTCACCGTCGCGAAGCTCAAGTGCTTCGTTTTCACCGGTTGATGCTCCTGAAGGAACAGCTGCAACGCCGATGACGCCGCTTTCGAGTTCGACTTCTACTTCTACAGTGGGATTTCCACGAGAATCAAGGATTTCACGTCCTGATATACGAATAATGCGCATTTTAATAGGGATTATAGTTGTTGATTTATGTTTTTTGTAGTATTTCTGCGAAAAACCGCCGCAAAATTAGGTTTTTTTATGCAAAAGAGCAATAGAAGCACTATTGTTCTCTTCGCCTCAGCTGGCGGATTATCCTGCGGATGATAACGTCGATTTCGCTGTCAGGTTCGATGATGTTGTAACTGCCCCAGAAATCAGGGTCGGTGAAGTCTTCCAGCTTGGTAGCCATTATGTCGCCGAACTTCATAAGGCTTTCGTCATCGATGGAGAGGCGGCCGGGATAATGGTCGGTGACGGCCATCTCTGAAGTGATGCGATATTGCGTCTTGAAAAGGGAGTATCTTTTCCTGGCGGAGATAGTTATCTCTGAGCGGGAATAGTCATAATGCCACTTTCCGTCTTCAGCCTCCTTGTAATTAATGATATAGGATGCCGATACCATTTCCATCTTGGTGTTCTTGGGAATCTTGCGGACATATTCGGCCACTACCTCAGGGAACTGCTCCGCATTGAGGTCCAATTCAACGCGCGCAATCGCATAGCTGTCCGGATCGATGTAGATGCGTCCGCGGTAGAGGGCGTAATTTACGAGTGCGCTCTGGTCAAATTCGAGAACGTGGAAGTCCCGGCCTTCGATGGTTTCAGGAACGCCGACTTTGAAGTCGTAGTACTTGAACGCTTCGTTGATGTTCTGCAGGCTGACTCCGGCGAAAGGTGTCTTGACCATATCGAGCAGAAGCGCTGCCGACACACCTCCTTTGTAGGAGATGAGCAGCGAATCGGTGGCGTCATAGTTGGAACTGCCGCGAGCCTTGTAGATACCGGCTTTGTCTGAGGCCCCGGAGTAGTACGGAACCTTGGCTATGTCCAGCACGGCCTCGTTCATCGACAGGTATTTGGAACTGTTCTTCATAACAGTCTCGCGGTAGAAGGCTGTCATAGCCTCGTGCTCCTGAGGATAGTTCTTGCTGATGTTGCGATATGCATAGAGGAACATCGAATATGCGTCGAGGTCGATGATCGTGGCCGCATCCAAGGAAATGATGGACGGTATCATCTTTATCCTGAGAGGATTGTCGGCTGAAGACTTTTCAAATGACGAAACTGGAACTATGTAGCGGTCATAGCCCATATATGAGATGCGGATCCTTGCGTCAGGCCTTGTATCAAGAGGAATCTTGAGCGAGAATACTCCGTCAGAATTGGTTACGTTGGATATATTGCTGCCAGCCAAGTTGACTGAGGCAAGGTATAGTGGACTGCCGTCACCCGCATCGGTGACCAGACCGTACAAGGTTTTGAAATCCTGAGCACCGAGCATCTGTGACATCAGGATCAGAAGGGCTGATAATATGATTTTCGGGTGCATTTCAGTAGTTTTTGCAATTCTAACAAACTTAATGAATTTTTTTGGATATATGAATTTTCGGTGTATATTTGCAATCCCTTTCAAGGAAAAACCAGCCCAGATGGTGAAATTGGTAGACACGCTACTTTGAGGGGGTAGTGGACGCATTAGTCCGTGCAAGTTCGAGTCTTGTTCTGGGCACGAAAAAAAGAGAAACCGCAAGGTTTCTCTTTTTTTCGTATACCAATAATTATCTTTGCAGATATGGCAGACAATTATTTAGAGAAAAGGGCTGAGGAACTGCAGCAGAAGCGCAAGGTGGTGGTGCATCGCGGAGTGCCGCTGGAGTCTCTGCTCAAGCGCAACCGCAGTTTCCGTGGCTACGACCGTTCTGTCGAAGTTTCGGAAGAACAACTGCTCGAGATGGTGAAAACCGTCACCTGGGTGGCTTCGGGAATGAACGCCCAACCTCTTCGTTTCCGCCTTGTTACTGGTGAGGAAGCAGCAAAGGTGCATCCCCTTGTGAAACTCGGTGCTGCTCTTCCCGAAGAGCATCTGCCTCATCCCGGCGAAGAGCCTTCGGCTTACATCATAATTTGTTCTACGACGGAGGAAAACCGCATTGTGGATATGGACCTCGGCATAGCAGCCCAGAGCATACTGCTAAAGGCCACAGAAATGGGTCTGGGCGGCATCTTTATCATGAATTTCAAGCCGGTCGCAGTGCAGCAGGTCCTGTCGATAACTATGATGCCGATTGCCGTGCTTGGGATCGGCAAGCCGGCGGAAAGGATATTCCTGATGCCCTGCAATGAAGGCGATCCGCTTGCATACTATCGCAAGGACGGAGTGCACTACGTTCCAAAAATTAAAGTAGAAGATCTCATAATCAAATAGTTCCGTAGAAATATGGCATACGAACAGATACTTGTACGCATATCGGGAAAGGACCGCTCAGGACTTACTGCCGATGTAATGGGAATACTTGCGCGCTACAACGCCCAGGTTCTCGACATCGGCCAGGCTGACATCCATTCGTCCCTCACGATGGGCATCCTCATCAGGATAGATGAAAAGAATTCGGGCAGCGTTATGAAAGAACTGCTCTTCAAGGCAACCGAGCTGGGCGTTACGATAGGTTTTGCTCCTGTTACTGACGATGAATACGAAGAGTGGGTCGGGCGCCAGGGCAAGAACCGTTATATCCTCACAATACTCGGCCGCAGCATCGGTGCCACGCAGATTGAAGCCGCTTCGAAGGTGGTGGCCAGCCACGGTCTGAACATCGACAACATACGCCGTCTCACAGGTCGTATGAGCCTGCGCAATCCTGTGCACAATGTACGCTCCTGCATAGAGTTCTCTGTGCGCGGCACTTTGGAGGACCGAGAGAAACTCCAGTCTGAACTGATGAAACTGTCCCCTGAGATGGGCTTTGATTTCTCCTTTCAGAAAGACGATATGTACCGCAGGATGAGGCGTCTGATCTGCTTCGATATGGATTCGACCCTTATCCAGACCGAATGTATAGATGAACTTGCTGCAAGAAACGGTGTCGGCAAGAAAGTGGCCGCAATCACTGCAAGTGCAATGAGAGGGGAGATTGACTTCAAGGAGAGTTTTACAAGGCGAGTGGCTCTGCTAAAGGGGCTTGATGTGAGTGTCCTGCAGGAAATAGCCGAAAATCTGCCTATGACGGAAGGTGTGGACCGTCTGATGTCCGTCCTCAAGACTTGCGGTTATAAGATTGCGATCCTTTCCGGAGGATTCACTTTCTTCGGCGAGTATCTCCAGCGCCGTTACGGCATCGATTACGTCTATGCCAACGAACTTGAGATAGGGGAGGACGGCAAACTCACCGGCCGATATGTCGGAGAGATTGTTGACGGACGCCGCAAGGCCGATCTGCTCAGGCTCATCACCCAGGCGGAGAAGGTGAATCTTGAACAGACAATAGCCGTTGGTGATGGCGCAAACGATCTGCCGATGCTCTCGACCGCAGGCCTCGGCATAGCCTTTCACGCAAAACCCCGCGTCGTGGCCGGTGCCCAGCAGTCCATCAACACCATCGGCATCGACGGCGTTCTCTATTTCCTGGGCTTCAAGGATACTTACCTGGGCGAACTTGGCAAACTGACATAATCTGACATACAGACATCATATGGACTATATTCTTTCTTCCGGTTTTTCCATCCCGACCCCCGGTTTCGGAACATACAAGACTCCCGACGGGGAGGTGTGCGTAAATGCAGTCCGCGAAGCTATAGCAGCCGGTTATACCCACATCGACACCGCTGCCCTGTACGGAAACGAATGCTCGGTGGGAGAGGGCGTACGCCAGAGCGGAAAACCGCGTGAGGAACTTTTCATCACCAGCAAGGTGTGGAACACCGAGCGTGGCTACGACAAGACTCTCAGGGCTTTCGAGAAGAGTCTGAAAGACCTTGGAATGGATTACCTGGACCTTTATCTTATCCATTGGCCCGCCAATGCGAAGCAGTTCGGCGACAGGGCCGATGCCATCAATGTCGATACCTGGCGCGCTATGGAGAGACTTGTCGAAGAGAAAGCCGTCCGTTCCATCGGCCTCAGCAATTTCTACTCTTCGCATATGGCTCCTGTCCTCGCTGCGGCCAATATAGCACCGGCAGTAGACCAGATAGAATATCATCCAGGACTGCTTCAGGAAGATACTGTTGCCACCTGCCGGGAGAAAGGCATACTTGTGGAAGCCTGGAGCCCGCTGGGCAGGGCTAGACTGCTTGGCAATCCGGTGATCGTGGGCATAGCAGAGAAGCACGGCAAATCTGCGGCCCAGGTCATCCTCAGATGGGTTATCCAGAATGGCGTTCTTCCGCTGGTGAAGTCTGTCCATGCAGAGAGAATCCGCGAAAACTTCGACCTGTTCGGTTTCGTTCTGGATGACGGTGAGATGACGGCGATGGCAGCGCTTCCGGATGCACGCTTCGGCTCTCATCCTGATACGGTAGAATTCTAAAGAAAAGCCCCGTCGGATTTGACGGGGCTTTTCTTTTAGCGTTATAGCGTTTTCTGTTTAAGCTTCTCGATGTATTCGTCGATGCGGATAATCTCGTCGGCAATCTTGATGCTCTGGGGACAGTGTTCCTCACATTTGCGGCAGCCGGTGCAGTGGTCGGCCTGACGCAGTGTCTCCACTGCCTTTGAATAGGTAGTCAAATAGTGCCTGCGAAGCTTGCGGAAATCTTTCTGATCACTGCTCTGCGGCAGCGCGCCTTCTGTGATGATGGCATTGTAGTGCAGCAGGATGCCGGGTATGTCGATTCCGTATTCGCACGGCATGCAGTACTGGCAGTTGTTGCATTCTATCAGGGGATAATCCGACATCAGCACGGCCATCTGCTCCATGAAATCGAGCTCATCCTGATCCATATAATTGAATCCTGTGAATGTATTCACGTTGTCGATGAGATTGTCCATATAAGTCATACCGCTCAGTGCACACAGGACGCGCGGGTGAGAACCCACGAAACGGAAGGCCCACGATGCCAGGGAAGCATCAGGATCCCTTTCCTTGAGCAGATTGGCTACATTGTCGGGCAACCGCACCAGACGGCCTCCGAGCAACGGCTCCATAATCACGATCGGAATCTCCCTCTTGTCGAGTTCCTGATACAGGTATTCGGCGTTGACGTTCCTGCCGGGATCGGCGTGAGTCCAGTCGAGGTAGTTCATCTGGATCTGGATGAAATCCCAGTGGTATTTGTCGTGCAGGGCCAGCAGACTGTCAATGCCACGCTGCTGTCCATGGAATGAGAATCCGAGATTGCGTATATGCCCGGCCTCACGTTCGGCAAGCAGGAAGTCGATGACCCCGTTCTGGACGAAGCGGCGGTTGAAAACATCCTCGCCGGCGATGTTGTGAAGCAGATAATAATCTATATGGTCGGTGTTGAAGTTTTCAAATGACTGGCGGTACATCTGCACGCTCTCCTCGAACGTCGGCATGAAACTGCGGGTGTTCGAGAGTTTGGTGGCTATGAAATAACTGTCACGCGGGTGGCGACTCAGTGCCTTGCCAGTGGCAGCCTCGCTCTGGCCCTGGAGGTATACTGGTGCAGAATCGAAATAATTCACTCCGTGAGATATGGCATAATCAACCAGTTCATTGACGCTGTCCTGATCGACTATGTCGCGGCCATTTTCGTCCTTTTTCATCTGCCAGCGCATACAGCCGTAGCCAAGCAGCGACACTTTGTCACCATTCTTGGGATTGGTGCGGTACTCCATCTCTCCGGTCTTTTCGGCCGAAGCCTTTTTCGATGACTTGGGCGCGCAGCCGGCAGCAACGGCGCCGAGAGCGACGCTTCCGATGCCCAGATCCTTGATGAAATCCCTTCTGCTGATATCTTTGTTTTCCATAATGGTTCCTCCTAATCTTGTTTGTGGACTGCGAGTCCGTTGACGTGAATTGCGCTGAACGGTCTTGACGGGCACAGGTTCTCGCAGGCACCGCAACCGATGCACTTGGCTTCGTTCACTGCAGGGATCAGCAGGGAAGCGGGATTGCCGGGATCCTTTGCTACCATTGTGATGGCCTCGGCAGGACAGTGCCTTGAGCAGTTGCCGCAGTTGACGCCGTCTCTCTCGACAATGCAGAGACTGCGCTCCACTGTGGCCACGCCGATGTGGAACGATATCTTCTCCTCTTTTGAGAGAGGTTCGATGGCTCCTGCAGGGCAGACCTGAGAGCAAATCGTGCACTCAGGACGGCAGTAGCCGTCTTCATATGTCATAAAGGGCTGCATGAAATGCATCAGGTCGGTCGAAGGCTTGAGGACATTGTTGGGACACTGCGATACGCACAGCTGGCAGGCAGTGCAGCGCGAATAGAAATCCTTTACGCTCTTTGAACCGAAGGGAGTCAGCACCTCGGTGCGCTCGGGACTGACCTTGGGGAGTATTTCGGCGAAACCGCCGTCATTTTTCCCGGCATCGAGGTCCTGGGCCTTCAAGGCTGCAGTACCGATGGCGATAGCCGATGATGTCAGGAATGCACGGCGGCCGGCATTTGACTTTTCGTCACCGGCAGGAGCGGGTGTTTCGGCCTTTTTGCCCTTGCCCCAGGCAAATTTATAATGCAGAGCGTCGAACTTGCAGTTGTCGATGCAGTCGAAGCAGGCGACACAGCGGTTGTAATCCACCTTGTGCGATGCGATGTCGATGCACGATGCCTTGCAGCGTTTCTCGCAAGTCTTGCATTCCTTGCATTTCTCCGTGTCGATCACAGGACGGAACATCGCGCAGCGTGAGAAGAAACTCAGCAGCGTGCCAACCGGGCAGATAGTGTTGCACCAGGTGCGGCCGTTCTTCCAGGCGAGGAATGCGATGACAACCAGTGTCAGTGCGGCTATGATGACTGTCGGCAGCATCGGGTGCTTGATGCTGGTTACGATTCTGCCGAAAGCACTGTAGGGCTCGATAAGAGCCACGAAAGCCTGTACTCCAAAGATGACGGCCAGGAAGAACAGAACCCAGACCGAGTAACGGAGCCAGGCGACCTCCTTGGACGATGTGAAACGGTTCTTCTTTCCCTTGCGGCGGCCGCTGATGTTGGACACTATGTCCTGGAAGACGCCGAGCGGGCAGATTACTGAACAATAGACCCTTCCCAGTACGAGTGTGACAATCACGGTCAGGATGATGACCAGCAGATTGAGGGAAAGGATGGCGGGCAGAAACTGCGCCTTGGCAGTCCAGCCGAGCCATTTGTAAACGACTCCGGCCGGGTCGAGGAAAAGGACTGTGATGGCTATGAAGAACACCGCAGCCAGGATGATACGGATTTTTCTGAGCATATTTGTTGTTGCGATATTGCATTGAAGTTATTACAAAAATAGGATTCTTACAACCTCGGACCTGTTTTTAGCACATAACATCAAGTTTTTGGTGACTTCTCTGAGCCAGGATGACACCTGTTATGACAATGGCTATGCCAAGCAGCTGCAGCGGGGTGAATGTCTCTATGCCCATGAAGTATGATGCTGTTGCCGAAACGATAGGAATCGTAGCCGAGAAGATGCAGGCCCGTGTGATGCCAATATGCTTGATGGAAAAGACATAGCAACTGAAAGCTCCGCAGGAGCACAGGATGGCAAGGCAGAGCAGAGGCCCGATTGCAGGAGCCTGGAACAGCGTCGCAACGGGATAATCGCCCTTGCTTAACAGGAAGAACGGCAGAAAGTAGATGCAGCCGATGATGGACTGCCAGGTATTGATGGCTATCGCAGAATATTTGTCGACCAGTTTGCGAAGGGTGATGGAATAGGCGCAGGAAGCAAAGACTGCCAGAAGGAGCAGTGCGATGCCCCACCAGTAAACCGAAGTGCCGGAGTTCTTTTCAATAACCATCAGCACTGTGCCCGGAACGGTCATAATTACCCCAAGTTTCGCTATCGCCGCTATCCTGGTCTTGTAGACAAACATATCTGCGAACATGGTTACGACCGGGATGATGGCTATGATTAGGGCGCTGAGAGTGGGAGAATTCGTGGCCTTGATGCCGAAAGTCTCACCTATGAAATAAAGGAATGGTTCGAAGAAAGCCAGCAGCAGGAAGAACTTGATGTCTTTGGGGGCAATCTTGAGCCTGGTTCTGACGGCTATGGATATGACTGTCATGCCGACGGCAGCGAGAAGCATTCTGACGAATATCAGGACGAATACCGGGACCTGCTGGCTGCCTGCGAGCTGCTGTGTCCATATGAACGAAAGGCCCCAGAATAATTCAGCGAAAACTATGGCTGCATATGACTTGAGAGAAGTTTTCATTTGCTTGCAAATATATACCATTTTGAATTTGATGCTTGTTATTGACGGTATTAAATGATATATTTGAAATGTCGAAAAAGTCCCTTTTTATGAAAAAACTTCTTTTTTTGTCTGTCATGCTGGCACTTGCTGCCGCATGCAATAAATCTTCAAATTCAAATCTCGTCTTAAATGACCTGGAATACTTTGAAACGCAGGGTGTGAACGTCTGGGTGTTCAGCAACCTGTTCACAGGTGGTTTCAACGATGAGAAGAACTCCGGAATCGAGCTGATCCACCACGGTGTCAGGACGGCACAGGGAGGTGCCATCAGGCTCAGCAACACTCCCGAACAGTGGGACCTTGTCCCGAGCACGACTTTCAGGAACGTCAACAAGGAAGACAATTCCATCGAAGTCGGCTTGCGCTATGACCAGTTCGATTTCGATTCCCGCGTTGTGGTTACCGGCAAGGGCGATGCAGTTGAAATCGCAGTTTATCTCGACAAACCTGTTCCGGCGGAACTCGAAGGTGACGCAGGTTTCAACCTGGAGTTCCTTCCGTCACAATATTGGGCGAAGACCTACATAATGGACGGCAAATATGACCGTTTCCCTCGTTATGCCGTCAGCAATACCGTAGCAAGGCCCAACTCTGAGAAAGTGATACAGTACCGCGGCTACAAGACCTATGACGACCGCGGCACGGGCGAATTCGTCGATCCCCTGCCTCTGGCTCAGGGCCGCGACATCATTATGGCCCCCGACGCTCCCGAGCGTATGGTCGAGGTCAAGTCGGATGATGCGGACATTATGCTCTACGATGGCCGCATCGTTGCCCAGAACGGTTGGTTCGTGCTCCGCAGCCTTCTGCCCGCAGGCAAGACCGGCAAGGTCCTTTCGTGGACAGTGAAACCTCACGCTATTCCCGGCTGGATCAGGGAACCCAACATCGGCTTCTCCCAGATGGGATATCAGCCGGACCAGCCCAAGGTGGCTGTCATCGAGCTTGACAAGAACGACAAGGTGAAATCTTCTGCTTCCATTTACAAGGTAGAAGATGACGGCAAGGAGCACAAGGTGTTTACCGGCAAGACAGATGTCTGGGGCCCTTACTTCAAGTACAACTATGTCAAGTTCGACTTCTCGGATGTCAGCAAGCCCGGCGTATATTATATAGAATATAATGGTGTCAAGACCAACAACTTCATCATTTCAGACGACGTATATGCCCACATTACCGATGCAACCAGCGACGTGTGGATCCCTATCCATATGAACCATATGACCGTGAACGAGGGATACCGCATCTGGCACGGCGAGCCTTTCAAGGAAGGTTATCTCCAGGCTCCGGTCAATACCAACCACTTCGACCTGCACTCTCAAGGCCCGACTACCGATACCAGGTTCAAACCCCTTGAACTCATCCCCGGACTGAATGTGGGAGGTTATTTCGATGCCGGCGACTTCGACATCGAGACCGGTTCCAACATCGGCGTGGTTTCGAACCTCGTGACCCTCTGGGAGAGCTTCCATCCCCAGCGCGATGAGACATTCGTCGATGAGGACCAGCGATATGTGGACCTTCACCGTCCGGACGGAATTCCCGACGTGCTGCAGTATATCCGCCACGGCGTGCTGAACCTTCTCGCTCAGGCTGAAATCATCGGCCATATGTCGCAGACCCTGTCAAACTCAGTCCTCGACAACTATCACCACCTTGGAGATGCGGCTGCCATTACCGACGGCCTGCACTATGACCCGAGGCTGAAACCGTATCAGAAATCTGCCGACGGCAAGTCAAGCGGTACTCCCGACGATATGTGGGCCTTCACCAGCCGCAATCCCGGTTCGGACTTCAACGCTGCCACTATGTTCGCAGCTGCAAGCCGCGCCCTCGCCGGTTTCGATGACGATCTTGCAGCAAGGTGCCTCAAGGAGTCAAAGAGACTTATGAAGGAGTCCAATGAGATTATGGCACAGAGAGCTGCTGCAGCTCCTCAGGGTGCATTCGGAGGCAACCGAAGGGGCGGTACCAATATGGCCACCAACCTTCAGTTGTATGTTTCAACAGGTGAGCAGAACTATCTCGACGAATTCATGAAGCAGATATGGCCGGCTCTCGACCGCAACGTTCAGTCTTCTATCAATACGGCCATCAATGCCGTTCCGTATCTGGATGCATCATACAAGGAGAAACTCCGTCCCTATGTTGAGCAGTACAAGGTTTATCTCGACAGCCTCGAGTACAACAATCCTTACGGAGTTCCGATTGGACTCGGTAACTGGGCCGGCAGCGGCAGCGTAGTAAGCTACGGTACGACAGTCAGCTATGCCAGTGAATATTTCCCTGACATAATCGACAAGAGTTACGCCTACAAGGCTGTCAACTATCTGTTCGGCTGCCATCCTTACCACAACTATTCACTGGTGGCTGCAGTAGGCGCCGCAAGGCCTAAGGAAGTGTTCTACGGCAACAACAGGGCTGACTTCTCGTTCATCCCCGGCAACGTGGCTCCCGGTCTTTTGTTCCGTCATCCAGACCATTTCGAGAACTACGACGACTGGCCTTTCCTCTGGGGTCAGAACGAAGGAACCATCGGCGGCAACACGAGCTACCTGATCTTCGGTTCGGTCTTCAAGGACCTTGTAACTAAATAATGGAATTGAATCTGTCCTGCAGGGTTTACGATCCTGCAGGATGGAATTTCAGGATCGTCTCCTGCCATTTGCGGGTGTCGATATGCGTATAGATCTCGGTCGTGAGTATTGACTCATGACCGAGCATTTCTTGTACCACCCTCAAATCGGCGCCGTTCTCCACCATATGTGTCGCGAAAGAATGACGGAAAGTGTGTGGAGAAATATCCTTATGAATGCCGGCGAGCTCTGCCTGCTCCTTTACGATCGTGAAAACGGCGACGCGCGAAATCCTCCCGCCACGGTTGTTCAGGAAAAGACAGTCCTCGCAGCCTTTGGCTACCGGCCAGTGGCGCCGCTGGTCCATCCAGAATCCGACGGCCTTGACTGCGGGCTCTCCGACGGGGATCAGCCGCTGCTTGTCGCCCTTGCCGATCACCCGAATGAAGCCCTCGTCGAAAAACAGGTCGCTGATGCGCAGGTTCACCAGTTCGCTGACGCGCAGTCCGCAGCTGTAGAGCATCTCCAGCATTGCGCGGTTGCGGTGTCCCTGCGGCCTGCTCAGGTCTACGGAATCCAGTATTGCCAGGACTTCCTCCACCGAAAGCACTGAGGGCAGGTGTTTCTGCATCTTGGGCGGGTCGAGCATATCACAGGGGTTGTCCTTGACAAGGCCTTCGTCTTCAAGATATCGGAACAGCGATTTTAACGAACTGATGACGCGAGCCTGGGAACGTTTTGTAATGCCAGCCTCTGAAAGGGATTCTATATATGATGTAAGATGCCCTCCGGTGATGTCTTCCAGGTTGCTGACACCTTCGTTCCTGAGATAGTCGAACAGGAACTCGGCATCCCTGCCGTAAGCGGCTACGGTATTGGCCGACATTGAGCGCTCCAGTTTCAGGTAAGTGCGGAAGTCGCCCGGTATGCTCCCGAAACTGTCTTTTTTCATCGGTGTGACTGTTTGTATTCCTTGCAGCAGTCCTTCAGACCGCAGCCGTCGCATTTGGGATTTCTGGCCGTGCAGGTGTATCGGCCGTGAAGTATGAGCCAGTGGTGAGAAATTGAACGCAGTTCTTCAGGAATGTTGTCGGTGAGGTCTTTTTCTACAGCCAGCGGCGTACTGCCTTTGGAAAGGCCGATCCTGCGGGCAACCCTGAAAACGTGGGTGTCGACGGCAATCACTGGTTTGTCAAAGACAACTGACATCACCACATTGGCGGTCTTGCGTCCGACTCCCGGCAGTTGCTGAAGCTCTTCGTGGGTGGAAGGGACTTCGCCGCCGAAACGCTCGCAGAGCATCGCTGCCATCTCTATCAGGTGGGAGGCTTTGCTGTTGGGGTAGGATACGGACTTCACGAGCTCGTAAACATCCTCGAACGAAGCGGATCCCAGGGCCTGCGGAGTCGGAAACTTTTCGAACAGGGCAGGGGTGACCATATTCACCCGTTTGTCGGTGCACTGGGCAGAAAGGATCACGGCCGCAAGAAGCTGGAAAGGGCTGTCGAAATGCAGCTCCGTTTCAGCCTGCGGCATAACGGTCTGGAACCAGCCGATGACTTGACTGTACAGCTTCTTCACTTAGATTTCTATGTCGAGGTCGATGGCGCCGGCCACTTCCTCCTTGCATATATTGTCGGCGCAGAGGAAAACCCTGCCCGGATAGAGCTTGAGGAGGTTCTGGTTGTGGGTGACCATAATGATGGCGGTGCGGTTCTTTTTGTTTATTTCGTAGAGAAGGTCCATGATTCCCATAGCCGTGTCGTTGTCGAGGTTGCCGGTGGGCTCGTCGGCAAGGATGAGCTCCGGGCTGTTGAGCAGGGCGCGCGCTATGGCAACCCTCTGCTGCTCGCCTCCGGAGAGCTGGTGGGGCATCTTGTGGGCCTTTGTGGAGAGGTTTACAAGCTCCAGGACTTCCTTTATGCGGTTGCTTATGGCCTGCTTCTCCTTCCATCCGGTAGCCTTCAGTACGAACTCAAGATTGCTCTCCACGCTGCGGTCCATAAGCAGCTGGAAATCCTGGAAAACCACGCCTACACTGCGCCTGAGGTACGGAATTTGCTTGCGTTTGATGTTTTTGAGATTGAATTCCCCGACCCGGGCCTCTCCGTCAGTGACCGGGTTCTCGGCAATGATGGTGCGGATGATGGAAGTCTTGCCGCTGCCGACCTTGCCTGTGAGGTAGACGAAATCTCCTTGGAAAATTTCGAAGGAAAGGTTCTCAATGACAAGAGTGTCAGAATTGGTGATGTCGACGTTCTTGAATTCGATAATGGGCTTTTCCATACCGCGAATTTAATAAAAATAGTGTACATTTGTGTAATTGATATCCCAAGAATGCGCCTTAAAACAATCATAGCCGCGATTCTGTTCCTTACCCTGGGAACATTCGCCTCCAAGGCTCAGGATGCCGATTATAGTTTCCGCACCCGCTTCGATTCGGCCAAGCAGCTCTATCTTCAGGGTATGTATGCTTCCGCCGAAAGTGAGTTCGACAGGCTAGCCGATGACGTGACGGACAAGCATACCCTTTTCTATTCGGAAATACTCGCGAACAAGATAATGTGCGCGATAGCTCTCGGAAGAGCCAATGTCGAGGGCCTTGTCTATGACTTTGAAACCAGGTTCCCCAACGACCCGCAGCTGGCTATGGTGAAGTTCCATATGGCAAGCTACCAGTTCGACCAGGCAGAGTATGAGAAGGCGCGTGCAAGCTTCGCAGGCATCAACGAGAAGAATCTCTATCGTACCGTCAAGGACGAATATGCCTTCAAATATGCCTATTGCAATATGCGCGTGGGCAATATGAAGGACGCCCTGGCCGGCTTTTCGAAGGTTATGGATTCGGAGCTCAACCAGTATACCTATCCGGCAACCTATTACACCGCATACATCCATTATCTCGACAAGGACTTCGAGCAGGCCTACAACTATTTCGTGAAAGCCCGCAGGGACAGCCGTTTCACCGATCTTTCCGACTACTACGCAACGGAAAGCAAGTTCATGATGAAAGACTGGGACTATGCAATAGAGAACGGCGAGGCCGTGTACGGCAAACTTACTCCGGATCTCCAGGGCAATCTTGCACGCATCATTTCAGAATCCTATTTCGCCAAGAACAACAATGCCAAGGCGAAGGAATATCTAGACAAGTACATCGCATCAGGAGTTACAATCACCCGCAAGGACCGTTATTATGCCGGCGTGGTATCATACTCCCTCCAGCAGTATCGCGAGGCTATCGAGAACTTCTCGTCAGTGCTCGGGGCAGAAGATACGATAGGGCAGAGCGCTTACTACTACAGCGCCAACAGCTATCTTCAGGTAAAGAACAAACTTTCCGCGCTCGACTGCTTCAAGAAAGCTTCCGAATGCGACTTCGACCAGACAGTGAAGGAGGATGCGATGTTCAATTTCGCCAAGCTCTCTTTCGATGTCAACAAGGATATCTCGCAGTTCGAGAAATACGTGGCCAGCTATCCGAACAGCGGCAAGGACGATGTGATCAACACATATATGTCCGTCGCCTTCCTGCAGGACAACGATTTCACTTCGGCCATCGAGGTGATGGAGAAGATCAAGAATCCAACGTGGGATGTTAGGTCCAATCTGCAGAAAGCTCAGCTCTACAAGGCGCTGCAGCTCATCAGCGGAGGTGGCTACAAGAGCGCGATGGAACTGCTTCACGATGCGGTTGACAATGGCTCCGACCCTGCTGTCACCCGTCTGGCAAACTTCTATCTGACACAGTGCAACTATGCCGCCGGCAACTATGTGGATGCCATCGGAACAGGCCGCATTCTGGCTTCAGACCCTGTTTTCAGGACATATGACGAATATGACATGCTGCAGCTCATCCTGGGCTACTCATATTTCAATTCCCGCAACTTCGACACGGCCCAGCCGTATTTCATATCTTTCCTTGAAACCGATGCTGCCAAGGGGAATCTCCAGAGGGACGCCACCGTCCGTCTGGCTGACACATACCTTATGCAGAACGATTATACGAAAGCCTCGGCAGAGTATGCCAAGGTCTACAACAGATATTCGGACAACGATATTTACGCCAATTATCAGGGAGCCCTTGTATACGGGCTGATGGATGAATACGCCAAGAAGATAGACCTGTTGTCGGATGCTGTTGCAAAGCATCCCGGAGCCAAGCTCTATCCGGAGGCTATGTATGAGCTGGGACGCACATATGTCCAGCGCAACAATCCTGACGAGGCTACCAAATGCTTCGAGGCCCTGCTCTCAGCCCGCGACAGCTCGTTCTACTCACGCAGCCTGCTTGAGCTGGCGATGATAAGCAGCAACAAGGGGGAGAGGCAGAAAGCCATAGATTATTACAAGCGCATCGTCAGCGACACTCCGAACTCAGCAGAAGTGCAGGACGCACTGGCCGGAATGGAGAGCCTATATCAGCTGTCAGGCCGTCCTCAGGAGTACCTTGCGTATCTTGACGGCTTGGGGATGTCCAACATCAAGACTGTCAGCGAGAAGGAGCAGATGATATTCAATGCTGCTGAGCAGGTCTACCTCTCCGGCAACCACAGTTCTGCCATACGTTCGCTCCAGTCATTCCTCAACCAGTATCCCAATGGAGCCAGGGCTGCACAGGCCTGGTTCTACCTTGCAGAAAGCTACAAGGCCTCTGGCCGCAACGAATCTGCGGCAGATGCCTATCTGGAGTGCATGAGCAAGGAGAAAGGCGACTATTCTGAAGCAGCGACCCGCAACTATGCCGACATCTGCTACAATCTGGGCAATTACAAGAAGGCTCTCGAAGCTTACGAGACCCTGCAGGCGATTGCCACCAACGATGTCATCCGGACTGCCGGAAGGGTGGGAGAGATGCTGTCGAACTATAACAGCAGACAGTATTACAAGTCTCTGAACAATGCGTTGGAACTGGCCGGCGACACTTCTCTTGACGACGAGACCCGTCGCAAGGCAGAATTCATCGCAGCCAAGTCATACATCGTTCTCGGCGACCGAACTGCCGCAAAAGCACTGCTCACGAAACTGTCTGCTGATTGCAGCGATGCCGTAGGCGCCGAATGCGCATATATAATGATCCAGGACTTCTACAACGCCGGCGACTTCGAGCAGGTGGAGAAGAAAGTCTACGAGTTCTCGGACTCCAAGACTCCTCAGCTTTACTGGCTTGCCAAGAGTTTCATCATTCTCGGCGATTCCTTCGCGGACCGTGAACGATGGGAGCAGGCTCGCGCAACATATGAAAGCATTGCAAAGAGCTACAAGGTGTCAGTGGCAAACGACGATGTCCTGGAGCAGACAGAAATGAGGTTGAACAAACTTAAAGCGATGGGGAGGTAGAACAATGAAAAAGTTACAGATTCTTTTGCTCGCGATTCTGCTCTCTGCACCGGTTTATGCGCAGATAGACCCCACCGTGGTAGTGGACAGGGAGTTCGAAGGCAAGATCGACGTTGACGTGAGAATGCCACAGACTCCGCTCACAGTGGCCGATTCCCTCAAGAAGTTCGACGTAAGTTTTGACTATTCGATATTTGACAGGCCGTTCAGGGATCTCTATGAATTCTCGCCTTACCAGGCGGCAAGCCTGGGCGTCGTGCCTCCCAAGGCTGTCCCTCATTTTTCAGCAAGGGTAGCCAGCCAGTATCCGCTGATGCCCGAGGTCGACCTGTTCGGTCAGTTGGTACCCAAGAAGAATCCGAACGTCAATTTCGGACTGTTCGTGAAGTATGCTTCAGAGGCGGGGAAGATACCTGCTATGAATCAGTACATCGGCAAGCTTGATGCCCGAAGGCTCAGGATGTCGGCCGGCGCTTTCTTCAAATATGCCTGGGAGAAAGGTGAACTCAGCCTGCTTGGTTCCTATCGCACTTCATATGCCAGGGACGAGCTGGATGCACGTGAATCCCTTGTGGCTACGAATTTAGTACAGGATTCGGCAAAGCATTATGTGAATGCATATGAAGCCGATTTCAAGATACGCAGCACCAACGTCAAGGACCACGAGTTCTATTACGATATCGATGCCTCTTTCGTCAGGTCTGCAAAGGACTTGGAATACCGGTCTACGGTGTTTGACCCCTACACCTTCTCTGAAACAGCCCTTAACATAGATGCCGAGTTCGGATCGAGCTTCGAGGAACACAGGATGTATGTAGATGTCCGCAGCCAGAACAACTGGTATGACCAGCTGGGTGGATACTACCTGGGTATCATTGAATTCGCACCTATCTACCGATATTCCAAAGGGCGTTTCGACGGCCGTTTCGGAATCCGTTTCAGCAATAGTTTTGCGGGAGACAACAGCACCAGCATCTATCCTGATGTCGATGCAAAATTCGAACTGGCAGAGAATAAGTTATGGATTAGGGCCGTCGCCAACGGGGGAAGGAATATAGATAACCTCGGTTTTCACCTTGAGACGGCTCCCTGGCTTATGATGGGACTCAATGGCGGCCTTCCGGCATCGATACAGACGGATGCCGAATTATTCAAGATGCGTTACACCACCCGGCCGATCGACGCCAAGTTGTCTTTCGAGGGTATCATAGGCAGCAGACTTGGAATAAACGTTTATGGAACATATACATCCTTCAAGGACAGAATGCTGCTTTATTCGGGACAGTTTTATCAGAGTTTACCCTTCGTATATCCTGAGTTCGTGGACTACGCTAAACTGTCGGCCGGAGTCGAGCTGACCTGGACTTCGAAAGATCTGAGAGTGTTCACGTCCGTGCAGGGTAATAAGTACAATAGTGAGTCTCAGTTATTTATGCTGCCCAAGATTGAGAGCCTGTCCCAAATCGAATACAATTTCAAGGAAAGGCTTTTCCTGAGCACAGCTTTGGTAATCCAGGGCGAGCGCGAAAGTATGTTTGGTATGCCTGCCTATCTGCCTGCCGCTTCGTTATCGCAAGACAGTCAGCGTGGTAGAGTGCCTGCCTATCTCGACCTTTCGGCAAAGGCTGAGTTCAAGGTGAACCGCTTCTTCTCGGTTTATATCAAGGGCGGAAACCTGCTTAACAAGGAGAACTACATCTTCGCCGGAATAGGCAGTATGCCTATCAATGGAGGCGGTGGAATCTGCATCAATTTCTAAGATGCTTCGGCGGCAGTTTTTAACTCTATTTTGTTGATTTCTTTCTCACCGAAAATCGCTTATAACTCGCGTAATTTTCGTATTTTTACGCGATTTATAAGATAGAAGATTTTTGTATGACTGAGAAAGAAAAAGAAGAAGGCCAGCAGCAATATTCCGCCGACAGCATCCAGGTGCTTGAAGGCTTGGAAGCTGTACGTAAAAGACCTTCGATGTACATTGGCGACATCTCTACCAGAGGTCTCCATCATCTTGTATATGAAGTTGTCGACAACTCTATCGATGAGGCACTTGCAGGATTCTGCAGCCAGATAGACGTAGTCATCAATAAAGATAATTCCATCACTGTTTCCGACAACGGCCGTGGTATCCCTACCGGAATGCACGAGAAGGAGCACCGTTCCGCCCTTGAGGTCGTGCTTACCGTTCTACACGCTGGAGGTAAGTTCAGCAAGGACAGCTACAAGGTATCCGGCGGTCTGCACGGTGTCGGCGTGTCCTGCGTGAACGCCTTGTCGGACTATCTGAAAGCTGAAATCCATCGCGAAGGCAAGATTTTCGTCCAGGAGTATTCCAAAGGCAAGCCGAAATACGATGTGAAGGTTGTCGGAGAGACCGATGACACCGGAACCATCATCACCTTCCATCCGGATCACGAGATTTTCACGGTGACCGTCTATGACTACGACATCCTTTCGACCCGTCTCCGCGAGCTCGCATATCTGAACAAGGGTGTGCGCCTGACTCTGCGCGACGATCGTGAGGGAAGCGAGGAAATCGATGAGAACGGCGTTCCTCACAAGAAGAGCAACGTCTTCTATTCTGAGAACGGTCTTGTCGAGTTCGTAGAGTACCTCGACGCCAACCGCGAGAAGCTCACTCAGAAGCCCATCTGCCTCGAGACCAACAAGGTGATTCCCATCGAGATCGCGATGCAGTACAACACCGGCTTCAACGAGAATATCTACTCTTACGTAAACAATATCAACACGATAGAAGGTGGTACCCATCTGTCAGGTTTCCGCCGCGGTATGACCACGACGCTCAAGAACTATGCTGAGAAGAACGGCTTCCTCGAGAAACTGAAATTCGACATCGATCCATCCGATTTCCGAGAGGGTCTGACAGCCGTCATTTCGGTGAAGGTGGCCGAACCCCAGTTCGAAGGCCAGACCAAGACCAAGCTCGGCAACAGCGAGGTGATGGGTGCTGTTTCAGCTGCTACGTCTTCTGCGCTTGAGGCTTATCTTGAGGAGAATCCCAAGGATGCAAGGCTGATCATCGAAAAGGTGATCCTTGCTGCCACTGCACGCCACGCCGCCCGCAAGGCACGCGAACTCGTGCAGCGCAAGACCGTGATGAGCGGCAGCGGACTGCCCGGCAAGTTGGCAGACTGCTCCGACAGAGATCCGGCCAAATGCGAACTTTTCCTTGTCGAGGGTGATTCCGCCGGCGGTACTGCCAAAGTAGGCCGCGACAGGGCTTTCCAGGCCATCCTTCCTCTGCGAGGCAAGATCCTCAACGTGGAGAAGGCTATGGAGCACCGTGCTTTCGAAAGCGAAGAAATTCGCAATATCTACACCGCCCTCGGCGTTACGATCGGTACTGAAGAAGACCCGAAGGCTGTCAACCTTTCCAAACTGAGATACCACAAGATCGTGATCATGACCGATGCCGATGTGGACGGAAGCCACATCACAACCCTCATCCTCACGTTCTTCTTCCGCTATATGCCTGACCTTATCCGCAACGGGTATGTCTATCTGGCCACGCCTCCGCTCTATCTTGTCCAGAAAGGCAAGCAGCAGGTTTACTGCTGGACCGACGAGGAGCGCTCGGCTGCCATCGAAAGAATGGCCGGCGGCAAGGAGTCTGCAGTCAAGGTTCAGCGTTACAAAGGTCTCGGTGAGATGTCTGCAGAGCAGCTCTGGGACACCACTATGGATCCGGCCAAGCGTATTATGAAGGTCGTCCATATCGAGAATGCTGCCGAGGCTGACCGCATCTTCTCGATGCTTATGGGTGACGACGTTCCGCTTCGCCGTGAATTCATCGAGCAGAACGCCAAATACGCCAACGTCGACGCATAATTTTGAAATTGGGAAATTAGTTATAACTTTGCATTCCCAAGCCTTGGTACCATGGCCGAGTGGTTAGGCACTGGTCTGCAAAACCAGGTACAGCAGTTCGATTCTGCTTGGTACCTCAAAACAAAAGGACTCACAATTCGTGAGTCCTTTTGTTTTGGGTACCGTCTCACCCCCTGTCGCTGCCGCCGAATTATCTGGCAGATCGTTCCAGTTTCAAGAGTAGCAGTTTTCTGTCGAGGCCGGCGGCATAGCCTGTGAGGCTTCCGTCTGAGCCCAATACGCGGTGGCAGGGAATGATGATTGAAATGGGATTGTGCGAGACAGCATTGCCCACGGCCTGGGCTGACATTCGCTCCAAGCCGGTTTGCCTCGCGTAGCGTCGGGCTATCTCTCCGTATGACATTGTCTTTCCGTACGGGATGCTAAGCATGATTTCACAGATGGCTTTTCGGAACGGCGTAGTATGCACATTCAGTTCCGGCGTGAAATCAGGAGCTTTACCGCTGAAATAGATGTCCAGCCAGCGGCAAGTCTCATCGAATATGGGAAGTCTCTTCGCTTCGTTCCTGGCATCAAGTCCCGCGCCGAAGAATTTCTGCCCGTCAAACCACAGACCGGTCAGGGCCTCGCCGTCGCTGGCAAGCGTAATTCTACCCAGATGTGAAGTGTAATGCCAGATGTAGTCCACAATGCTAAACTTGAGAATCAGTAGGCCAGAGCGATGTCCTTTCCCCGTCGAGGATGGCGACGGTCATCGGTTCAATCTCAATCCTTTCCCAGACGTGTTCCTGGGCATAGGGTTCATTAGCGATGTACTGGTCCAATTCTTCGCGGCTGCCATACTCCATCACGAGCAGGGAACCTATCATATTCCCAGCCTCGTCGCGTATGGCCCCGGCACAGATGACGTGCTTTCTGATCTTATCGATGCTTTCGAAATGCCTTGAACGGATTGCAATCCGTTTCTCCAGCATCCCTTCGCCATCATAGGCTTTGATAATGAATTGCATGGCTGACAGGTGTATGTTGTCTATTATGCGAATATAAGTGTTTTACACTCTGGAAGCAAGGAGTTTCGCGAAAGCAGGACGGTACACTTCTCCCACAGGGAGCGACTTTCCGTTGTTCAATCGGACATTGGTGTGGGAGGCGTCTGCAATGCGGTCGAGAGAGATGATATAGGACCGGTGTATGCGCATGAAGCGCTCTTGCGGGAGTTGCTCCATAAGATGTCGCAGACTGTAATGCACAATGACCGGCATTTCTGAATCGTCCAGATAAATCTTGATATATTCGCTCATACCTTCCACATAGACTATTTTCGAGATGTCTATGCTTACTGTCCTGTAGTCGGCCTTGAAATGCAGCACAGTATCTTCTTTTGCTGTCGCTAACGCCATTTTCATTTCAAGATGTTCCTGCAGCTTTTCGCACGATGCGAGAAACTCGTTGAAACTGAAGGGCTTGAGAAGATAGTCTACGGCATTGACTCTGAACCCCTCCACGGCATATTCCGAGTATGCTGTAGTAAAGACCACGGCGGGAGGATGCGGAAGCGATTTGATGAAATCCATTCCCGTGAGGTCTGGCATATTGATGTCCAGAAATACAGCGTCTGTACTTTCCATAAGGGGAACGGCATCCGCCGCACTGCAGCAGGCGGCAGTCAGTTCCATAAAAGGAACCTTGGCGATATACATCTCCAGTTGGCGCAGGGCCAAAGGCTCATCGTCTATGGCAATTACGCGGATCATTGCTGTGTGGTTTCAGGATTGGCCGGGATGGCAAGCAGTACATCATACTGCCCTTCCATATCGTCGATGGACAGGGTGTAAGACTGACCATACAGAAGTGCCAGACGCTTCCGGATGTTGTCAAGGCCTATGCCCTGACGTGAATCGCCGTCAGGCTTATGGGAAGAATTGGAGCAGCGGAAAACGACTTTTCCATCCTGCATTTCTACCTTTATCCTGATGAATGAATCTTCGGAATAGCTGACACCGTGCTTGAAGGCATTTTCAACGAAGGAAGCCATAACGAGAGGAGGAACGACTGCACCTGAACGTTCCCCAGGGAAGTTGGTATCAATCTTTACGGAATCCTCAGGATAGCGCAGTCTCATCAGCGAGATAAAATGCTCGATGAAGTCCAGTTCCTTTGATAGGGAAATGGTGGGAGAGTCATTTTCATAGAGGAGGATGCGCATCATCTTGGAAAACACTTCGATGCTTTCCTTAGCTTTTTCCGGATCGATGTCAACAAGCGCGTGGATGTTGTTGAGCGTGTTCATAAAGAAATGCGGATTGATCTGGTACTTCAGGGATTCCAGCTGCTGGCTGAGATTCTCCGCCTGCAACTCTTTCATCCTCCTTTCCTTGCGTCTGGATTCAACATAGAAGTAGGTACCAAGGTCCACGCCGACGAGAAGAACTCCCATAATAAGCCTCATCATTTCCGGACGCATAGGGCGTGGGTGCCCCCGGTCTTGAGGACCGCCTTCACCTAATCCGCGCGGAGGAGGAGCCATTCCGCTCTGAAACTCTGGAGGAGGGCCTCCGGGATTGTTTCCCGGAGAAAAGCACCATATGCCGAATGCAACGAGCAGCGCTGCAGTCAGGCCAATGTACAACGGAAGTCTCTTCCTGATGAGCGGTGCCAGGAGGAAATGATGAATGAGAACCAGAAGCAGAAAAGGAAGAAATGTCTTCATCCGTGATTCTTTTTACAAAATTACATCCTTTTTTGTCAATAACCGGGGCGTTTGCTGAAGAAATGGCGGCGTTCGCTGAATACTTGCCGGACAGCCATTTTTTGGATTGATTATTGATTTTTGCCAATCCATAAATACTAAAACCTTACGTGTTATGAGAAAAATAATATATCTGATTGTAACGATGGCGCTGGTGGCGGTAGCTTGCTCGGATGAAGATTTCCCGTTCAAACCAGGCGGATTCTTTGGAGGAGACCAGCTCGTTTCGGAACTTACCGATCCTGCCCTTGCCTGGAGCAACGATTCCTTTGAGGCGACCATCGGCGCAGAAAACACCTTCCCCACACTGGTGAATAAATTCAAAGTGGGTGTTACGTACACTTCTTCCAATCCTGCAGTTGCAACTGTCAGTTCCAACGGCTCAATAGCCCTTGTCGGCAAAGGCACAACAATGATCTCTGCCAGTTCCGAGGCCGACGGCTCATATTCGGCATCCATAGCTTCATATATGCTGACGGTACTGAGTGCTTCCGGCAGTGAGTCTGACGACGAATCGCTGACTTTCTCCTCGACTGGTGACAGCGAGTCCGAAGATGACATTTCGAATACCACATTCAAAGGCAGGATAAAGATTGCCTTTTCAGACAATGGAGACGCTGCTGTCACAGGTGACAGCTATGGCTACGTGAGCGTGGACGGTAATAAAGTCACCGTCAACAATACTGGCGGAGAAGTGCTCATATATGAACTCACCGGCTCCACTTCCAACGGATTTTTCAAGGTATATGGGGCGAAGAAACAGGCCATCGTGCTGAATGGTGTCAGCATCACCAACCCTGACGGAGCTGCGCTCAACAACCAGAACAAGAAACGCACTTTCATCGTAGTCAATGGAACCAATACCCTCTCCGACGGTGCGGCGGCAGCCTATGCTCAGGTAGGAGAGGAAGATTTGAAGGCAGTTCTGTTCAGCGAAGCCCAGCTCATTTTCAGCGGCAGCGGACTGCTCACCGTCAATGCCCTCAATGCCCAGGGCAAGGCCGGAATTGCCACCGACGATTACATCCGTCTGATGGACAGCCCCACAATCAAGGTCAGTTCAGGAAGTTCCGCCGGCCACGGACTCAGTGGCAAGGACTATGTGCAGCTGACAAGCGGAGCGCTGGTGATTTCTACAGAAGCTGCGTTGAAGAAAGGAATCAGCACGGACGATTATGTGCTTGTGGAAGGCGGCACCCATATGGTAACGGTCAGCGGCGGAGTGGCATATGACGATGAAGACGCCGAATATTCCGGCACGGCAGGCATCAAGGCGGACAACTATTTCGCTATGACCGGTGGCGCGCTCACAATCAGGAACACAGGTGACGGCGGTAAAGGCATCAATGCCGGCAGCTATGATTTTGATGCAGAAAACCACACCCTTTCTGACAGTTACATCTCAGGCGGTACCCTGACTGTGACGACCACCGGACGTGAATCTAACGACGTGTCGGCCAAGGGAATCAAGATCGGCTGGGTGACAAAGACAGGCAGCGGGGACCGGGCAACCGTGACGGGATATGCGGGAAAACTTCGCATCAGCGGAGGCACAGTCATCGTCAACAGCACTTATGGCGAAGGTCTTGAGGTTAAAGGTGACCTTACTTTTGAAGGCGGCCAGACATATGTTTCGTCGACTGCCGAAGATGCCATCAACTGCCAGGGCGACCTTACCGTGAACGGCGGCTATGTCTACGCATATTCTGCCGGAAACGATGCAATGGACTCCAACGGCAACACAATATTGAACGGTGGCTATTTGATGGCGATCTGTACCTGTGGCGGGGCCGAGGTGGCTATTGATGCCAATACTGAGGAAGGGAAGAAACTCTATATCAACAATGGCGCTACAGTAGTGGCATACGGTGGTCTGGAAAACGGTTATTCCGCCACTCAGAGCGTGTACAGCATGAGCGGTACTGCGAATGCCTGGAATGCACTCTTTGACGGCAAAGCCTTCATCGCAGCGTTCAAGGCTCCGGCCGGCATCTCAAGTTTCATCGTGTCGGCACCTTCTCTATCAAGTGGATACAAGGGCGTAAGCGTGAGTGGTGAAACCGAATGCAACGGCATATGGGCAACGGCCGGCATCACAGGCGGCACATCAGTCGCAATCTCTGGTTATACAGGAGGAAACGGAGGTTTCGGCGGAGGTCCCGGCATCGGCGGTCCCGGAGGTGGAGGTCCTGGCGGCCCAGGTGGAAGGTAGCAAACCTTAAACAAAACGAAACCCCGGCATTCCTATCGGATTGCCGGGGTTCCAGTCTTGTTACAGATCACTTATGACAAGCGATGGGGATAAGCCTCGAGGCCGGCTTTCAGGCAGCGGCAAGCTTCGCGCAGATCCGGCTCCTTGAGTACGTAAGCCAGGCGCACCTGCCTCTTGCCCATACCCTTGGTCGCGTAGAAACCGGCCATCGGAGTCACCTGGACGGTCTTGCCGTCGATGTTGAAATCGTTCAGAAGCCAGATGGCGAACCTTTCGGCATCGTCGACCGGCAGCTCGGCTGCGGCATAGAAAGCACCGTTCGGAACGGGGCAGATGACACCTTCCATCTTCGATACCTCTTCGAGCAGAATGTCGCGGCGGTGGATGTATTCCTTGCGGACCTTGCTGAAGTATGACTTCGGAGTGTCGAGAGCGCCCACGGAAGCTATCTGGCCATAAGTGGAAACGCACAGGCGGGCCTGGGCGTAGCGGAGCACATATTTCATTACCTCGAGATTCCTTGAAACGACGAATCCGATGCGTGCGCCGCAGAGGCTGTATCTCTTGGAAACGGAGTCGAGCAGGATCACGTTCTCTTCAAGACCTTCGAGCTGAAGGGCAGAGAAGTGGGGATCGTCTGTGTAGCAGAATTCGCGGTATACCTCGTCGGAATAGATGAAGAGTTCGTGTTTCTTCGCGATCTGGCCGATCTTCTCGATATCCTCGCGGCTGTAGAGGCAGCCTGTGGGGTTGTTGGGGTTGCAGAACAGGATGCCTTTGGTCTTCTTGGTGATATGCTTCTCAATCTCCGACATCTCGGGAAGTTTGAATCCGTCTTCGATGTGGGTGGTGATGGGACGCAGGATGACATTGTTCTGGACGGCGAAGGTGTTGTAGTTGGTGTAGAAGGGTTCGAACACTATCAGTTCATCCTCGGGGTCGCAGGTTGCGGCGATTGCGATCTGGAGCGCTTCGCTTCCGCCGTGGGTGGCGATGATGCAGTCGGTGGTCAGCTCGATGCCGAGATGTTCATAATACTTGACCATGCCTTCCCTCAATGCCTTGTCGCCGGCTGAGTTGGTGTATCCCAGAACGTGCATCTGGTTTTCCTTGACTGCGGCCAGAGCCTGAGGAGACGAATCGACGTCAGGCTGCCCCATGTTGAGGTGATACACTTTGATGCCGCGCTCGGTGGCTGCGTCAGCGTAAGGGATCAGTCTTCTGATGGCTGATACGGGGAGGTTCAGGGCTTGGTTTGATACTGTAAGCATTGTCTTTGTAATTCGAGTGTTCGAGATTGCGCAAAAGTACAAAAAAGAAGTAAAAAATGACGGAATCTGTTTTGAAATGATTCGCGAGAATAGATAAGAATATATTCCTGATGATTTTTTGTGGTTGTCGAGGGCGCATAGTCGGGTACTATGTAACCGAGATAACCGCGTAAAAGCACGGGAATAGATATTAGATATTGAAGTTAATTATTTCAAAACAGATTCGTAAATTTGCGGTATGAAAGACACCGAAGCGAACAGATATGCACAAAGGGGCGTGTCCTCTTCGAAAGAAGATGTGCACAAGGCCATTTCCAAGCTCGACAAAGGGTTGTATCCGAAGGCTTTCTGCAAAATTGAGCCGGACTACCTGGGAGGCGATCCCGACTGGTGCGTGGTGATGCACGCCGACGGAGCGGGTACCAAGAGTTCTCTGGCATATCTCTATTGGAAGGAAACCGGAGATATGGATGTCTGGGCCGGTATCGCGCAGGATGCGATAGTGATGAACACCGACGACCTGCTGTGCGTAGGAGCGACCGACAACATACTCCTTTCTTCCACAATAGGACGCAACAAGAACCTGATTCCCGGCAAAGTGATCTCAGCGGTGATATCAGGCTCTGTTTCCTTTATGGAAAAGATGCGCGAGTACGGCATCGACATGGTCCTGACCGGCGGTGAAACAGCAGATGTAGGCGACTTGGTGCGCACCATAATCGTCGACAGCACGGTGGTCGCCCGTATGCGAAGGGCTGATGTCATAGACAATGCCAACATAGCCGCAGGCGATGTGATAGTGGCACTTGCAAGCTATGGACAGGCTGTGTATGAGGACAGTTACAACGGCGGTATGGGCAGCAACGGCCTTACCAGCGCCCGTCACGACGTGTTCGGAAAATACCTCGCGGAGAAGTATCCCGACAGCTACGATGCACATACACCTTCTGAATTTGTATACTGCGGAAGCCGCTCGCTGACCGAAATCGAGCCAGAGACAGGCGTGACCTATGGAAAGCTCGTCCTTTCTCCGACCCGCACCTATGCTCCGGTAGTGAAAGAGATGCTTGCAACTCACCGTCGCGACATACACGGAATGATCCACTGCTCGGGCGGCGCCCAGACCAAGGTGCTTCATTTCGTGGACGGACTCACGGTCATCAAGGACAATATGTTCCCGGTGCCTCCTCTGTTCCGTGCCATACAGCAGGAAAGCGGAACTCCGTGGGATGAAATGTACAAAGTGTTCAATATGGGCCACAGGCTTGAACTCTATGTCCCCGAAGCCATCGCCGGAGACCTTGCCGCCATCAGTGCGAAATATGGCATCGAAGCCCGCACCATAGGCAGGGTGGAGGCGTCTGAAGATACCAAAGTCATCATAGAGTCAGAATATGGAAAGTTCACATATCGGAAATAGACTTCTGGCTGTCCTTTGCCTGACTTCAGTGCTCTTCTGTGGCTGCAGGCAGCGGACCGAACAGTCTGAAGTAATCTTGCCTGAAGCCGTACATACCGTGATGTATGACACAGCTTCCGTAAATTTTGTGGATTTTTCCAATTACGGAGAGTTGAGAAACCTGCCGATAGGCATCTTCGATGCCGACTCTACCAGCATGACATTGCTCGAGACGATCACCGCGATGGATTGCTTCGACAATATTACCGGTGCACGCCGCAGTGACGGCATCGCCGATTTCGCCGGAGAGCATTTCCAGTACTATACAGCAGCAAGCGACGACGATTGTTTCTACAGCGCGCTTTTCCTGATGAAGGACCGCTACTGGGATTCTTCTGAGAAGGAGCGCTCCAAGATAGTGGTTGCGGGAGGATATCTGACCGCTGCTGACGGTCTTGACGATTTGGAAACCCTCTGCAGCCATAACGTGGCCGGAGTCAAGGCCGTTTCAGAAATGGAAGCAGGTGTGCGGGCTATGTTCGATTCCCTGGCTGCCGACAACATTTCCGCATTCACCGTAGCTGCCCTTAGCGACAGCAGCCACGACGCCGTAAAGGCATATTCCGAGGCAATCAGGAAGGTCGCTGCGGAAAACGGCAATACCAGGTCCATTTCCCTCATCGGAGGAGGTGACAAACTGGAAGGTCTGGCTCGGATAATCGACAACCTTCGCGTCGACAATTCCAAGTCGCCGCTGAAAGTGATTATGGTGGAAGGCTTGGACGAAGAGTTCCGCACGGGCTGCAATTCAATGCTTGAAAGATACCGCAGCATGTTCGTTAACGGAACATATCCTTACCGCAGCATACTGGCAGACGATGTGATATTCGTGGATCCGTCCCTCAGCGCTGCAGTCGAATGCTATAGCACCCTGCGTAACGACAGGAACCTCGCATTGCGTGCCGAAAAGCAAAAAGTCAGTTATTTCTATGGTTTTTAAGGAAAGCGTGACACCGGAAGAGATCGAGACGATGGAGCTTATCGCCTTCGACGGTCCCATCTCCGTGGTCACTGAGCGGGGAAGGGATTTCGACGAAGCCATCAGACATCTGTCCGCCAGCCGTATCATCGGTTTCGACACCGAGACAAAGCCTATCTTCAACAACAAGGCGCACCGCAACGGTACGGCTTTGCTCCAGCTTTCCAGCGAGACCAACGCCTATCTTTTCCGTCTCCAGCAGCTCGGGCTTCCGGAGGAACTGGCTGACATCCTTGCCAGCGAAAGCATAACCAAGGTCGGCGCAGCCGTCGCAGACGATATAAGAGGGCTCCAGAGATATACCGATTTCGAGGCGGAACGGTTCATGGACCTGCAGTGGTTTGCGGAAAAATACGGCATCAAGGACAAGAGCGTGAAGAAACTCACTGCCATCATACTTGGCAGGAAAGTCTCAAAGGCGCAGCAGCTGTCCAACTGGGAGGCAGTCGAACTCTCGCGCGCCCAGCAGCTGTATGCGGCAACCGATGCCTGGATCTGCCTCAAGATGTATAAAGCTCTGCTCGGATCATAGTCCGGCCTGATAATGATCAGACAGTATGAAGATAAAACCGTTTTTGCTTAAGTATAAGGTGGCGGTGACATTTGTCGCACTGGGCATAGCCATGCTCATCCTGTTTCCCAAGAAGGGTACTTTCAAGTACAACTATCATGTGGGCAGCACGTGGATGTACGAGACGCTGGTCGCGCCCTTCGACTTCCCGATTCTCAAGACGCAGGAAGAGCGTCTTATGGAAATGGAGGAAAAATCTTCCGAGCTTCTGGACTATTACGAGTACCAGTCCAAGGTGTCGGATGAAAGGGTTACGTCCCTGAGGCAGACTGCTTCTGCCGCCACATCCTCAGCTGACAAGAACTTCATATATGCTACGGCTACGGAACTTCAGTCCATCTACGACAAAGGCGTGGTGGGCTCCGAATGGTCAGAAGATTTGACCGACAAGGTCGTTTTCGTGAAAAAGGGCAAAAGGGCAGTGGAGACTCCGGGAGCGGAACTCTATTCTCTCGATGAAGCATATTCAAGTCTCAGGAAGAAGATTTCCGACAGATTCGGCGCCGCCCTGACCGACTCGCTGTTCAATGAGCTTCGCGTACGTGATTACGTGGTGTCAAATCTCAGCTATGACGAAGCAACCACTATGCTTGTCCACCGCAATGCCGTGGAATTTGTGTCGCCCACGAGCGGAGTCGTATATGCCGGCCAGCTCATCGTATCGAGAGGGGAGATAGTGACCAGGGAAATCGTGCAGATGCTCGACTCCTACAAGGCTGAGTATCTGTCACACTATGGCTACAACGATTCGCTGCTGTCATCATTTTTCAGCCACGTTCTTTTCGTAGTCTTGATGCTATGGCTGCTGCTCTGTGCCATCCAGCTCACCGACAGCATCATATTCCGCTACGGAAGACAGCTTGTCTTCATTGCCGCTCTGGTCCTTTGCGTCTTCGTGGCAATCATCATTTCCATGAATCTCAATGAGAGCTGGAGGATGATAGTGCCTCTTGCGATGTATGTGATCATAGCCCAGTCCTGGCTCAAACCTTCTACAGCTTATGCCACATACCTCGTGTCCCTGCTGCCGTTGCTGTTTATGATGGACGGCGGTGTGGAACTGTTTTTCCTGAATATGCTTGCCGGAGCCGTGCTCACCAGTGCCAGCCGCTACCTGCTCAAGACTTGGGGACAGGTTTTGAGCTCGGTGCTCGTCTTCGTGGTGATGTTCATAGTTTACCTCGCATATGCATTGGCTTCAGGCAACGGATTGCACAGGGTCGAGATAGGCTGTCTGCTCGGCTATTCGCTCCTGCTGCTGGCGGGCTATCCGCTGATATTCATGTTCGAAAAGCTGTTTTCCTATGTGTCTGTATCCCGTCTCTGGGAACTTACCGATACCAGCAACCCCATACTGCTGGAGATGTCGAAAAAGGCACCAGGAACCTTCCAGCATTCTCTCCAGGTCGCATCGCTTGCCGAAAGCGCCTGCCGTGAAATCGGGGGCAATCCCGTCCTTGTCAGGGTCGGCGGCCTTTACCACGACATAGGCAAGATCGTTAACCCTCTGTGCTTCATAGAGAACCAGACTTCCGGAGTTGACTATCACGCAGGCCTGACCTCAAAGCAGAGCGCCGCGGCCATCATCAGGCACGTCGACGACGGTGTGGGACTGGCAAAGAAGAATCAGCTGCCGGAACTGATAATCAATTTCATCCTTAGCCATCACGGCACCAGCAGGACCAATTACTTCTACAACAAGTATGTCAACGAAGGGGGAGACCCTGCCGATCAGGAGCCTTTCCGCTATCACGGACAGAAACCCTATACGAAAGAGCAGGTGGTCCTGATGTTCGCTGACAGCATCGAGGCTGCATCGCGCACGCTGAAGAGCCACAGCCCCGAGTCAATCGCCGAACTCGTGGATTCGATAATAGACTCGAAGATTGCCGACCGGCAGATATCTGACGCCAAGATCACGTTCAAGGAAGTTGCAATGGTGAGGGAGAGTTTCAAGAAGTTCCTGCAGCAGATATTCCACGAACGTATCGAATATCCCAAACTGAAAGAATAAAAAAAAAGGCTGACGATTCGTCAGCCTTTTTTTTATGTTGTCCGGAACTGTTAGAGTTCGTCGAAATTCACGTCTGAATAGTCCTTGTCGAAGGGCTTGTCCTCATAGGGACGGGCTTCGGTAACGGGGCATTTCTCCTTGACGAAGTCGATGACTTCTTTCAATCCTTCGGAGAATTTCTCGAAATCCTCTTTGTATAGGAAGATTTTATGCTTGTCATAGACGAACTTGCCGTCTCTTTCAACTCTTCTTTTGCTCTCTGTAATGGTAAGGTAGTAGTCATTGCCTTTAGTGGCTTTGACATCGAAGAAATAAGTCCTCTTGCCGGCTCTCACTGGCTTTGAATACACGTCGTCCCCGGTTCTTTCCTGTCCGCCATGATTGTCGTAATCCTCAAAATACATTTCGCTTATTCTTTAATTATTTCTCTAACAAAGATAAAAACATTTATTATAATAAGCTATCTTTGTCAGATAAAATGAGATTGTATGCTTAACCGCAGATTGTTACGTATCAAGGCGTTCAAAGTTCTTTTCTCTACTCGGCAAGACGGTGCGGCCGCTCTTGAGCCGGCCAGGAAGGAACTGCTTCGCTCGTGTGAAAAGACTGTAGACCTTTACTATTTCCTGCTCAATGTTTGCGGTAGCCTGAAGCAGGTTGCATACGACAAGATAGAGGCTGCAAGGAACAAGTTTCATCCCAGCGAGGCCGAGCGCAATCCGAATATGAAGTTTGTGAACAACCGTTTCTTCGCCGCATTGGAGAAGAACGACGAGTTCAAGAAATACTGCAGCCGCAATGGCCTTCTCTGGGGCGAATATGATATTTTCATCAAGAAACTCCTGGCGTCGGTGACTGCTTCCGATTATTACAGGGAGTATATGGATTCGCCCGAAGATTCCTTCAAGGCCGACTGTATGCTTGCAAGGCGGATATTCGAGGAAGAGTTCGAAGACAACGAGTCGCTCTGTCCCATTCTTGAAGAGCTGTCGCTCTACTGGATCGACGACGTCAACTATGTCCTGAACAACATACTCTACTCGATCGACGGTATGATCGAAGGCAAGCCGCTGATCCTTCCCGACGTGTTCATCAAGGACGAGGACCGTGATTTCGTCCTCAAGCTTCTGGAAGTATCCCTGCTGCACTATGACGAGTATTTCCAGCTTGTGTGCGAAAGCCTTGACAACTGGGATTCCGACCGTCTCGTTTCGACCGATGCGACCCTGATCGTGATGGGAATAGCCGAGGCCGTTGCCTTTGACAATATTCCGGCGAAGGTGACTATCAACGAGTATGTTGAGATTTCAAAATACTACAGTACCGTCAACAGCCGCGTGTTCGTGAACGGACTCCTGGACAAGATCATCCAGGCCAAGATAGCATCCGGCGAAATAGTGAAGACCGGCCGCGGCCTTCTCGACGGCGGACAGAGAGTTTCGAAAGAACAATAACGATTAAAATTCAATAAACTATGAAATTCATCACATTCTTCCTTCAGGCACAGGCTGCCGGCGGAAATGCACAGGCAGGCGGAAGCATGGGCTTCCTTCTCATGATCGTCCTTATCTTCTTCGTAATGTGGCTGTTCATGATCCGTCCCCAGCAGAAGAAACAGAAAGAAGTTGAACAGTTCCGTCAGGGCCTCAAGAAGGGCGACAAGGTCGTTACCATCGGCGGCATCTACGGTACGGTCGTTGAGGTGAAGGAGAAGACCCTTATCCTGGAAGTTGACCAGAACGTCAAGATCAAGGTTGACAAGTCATCCGTGGTCAATGACTTCTCTGATGCCCAGCAGGCCTAAACTTCTTTATGCCGTTCTTCAAGTCAGAGCGCTGGAAGAAGTTGAAGTCGGACTGGTACGTGATGCTTGTCGCACTCGTACTGTCCCTCTTCGTCTGGGTGTTGTATGACATGTCGCTCGGCTATGACACCTACGTGCAGTACAGCGTGGAGGTGTCCACATCCCTTGCGGGTTTCGATGAAAAGTCGGTTTCGAACGAACTCCTTGTCCTTCAGGGCAGGGGAGACGGCTATTACGTCCTTCTGCGCAAACTGCGCCGGAACAGGATCGAGAAGATAAATATCGAAGTGGATCCGACTATGTTCCATCCGGTCGAAGGCGTTCCGGGCAGGTTCATGGTATGGACCGAAGACATCGATATGGAAGTCGCCCAGGCACTCAGCGACAAGTTCGAGCCGGCATATTTCGACACCAAGCAGCTCACTTTCGATTTTGCCTCGAAATCGTTCAAGACAGTCCCCATCGACATCAAGAGCAACATCAGCTGCCGCAGTCAGTATATGCTCACGTCTGACATCAAGGTAATCCCCGATTCCGTCAGGATATATGGACTTACCGAAGACGTGGACTATATAAACGCTGTCCAGACCAAGTTCCTCTCCCTTTCCGGAGTGGACCGCTCCGGCAGCGGCAGCATAGAACTCGAGCCTATCCGTGGCATCCGTCTGGAGCAAAAGCGTGTCAACTATACTTTCACTGCGGCCAGATATGTGGAGAAATCGGCAGTCGTGGACGTAAAGGTGAACAATGCGCCGCGCGGCAGGGAACTCCTCGTGCTCCCTGGCAAGGTGACGGTTGTCTATCGCACTTCTTTCACAGGCAGCAACGCGGACTATGTTCCTGAAGTTGCCGTCGATTACAACGATTACGCAGAATCTCGCTCAGGAAAGGTTATCCCGCATCTTATGAATGCCAGGAAAGACATCTACTCCTACGAGATATCACCGATGCCTCTGGAATGCATAATGACCGACCGATGACCAGACCTGCCATAATAGGATGCACAGGAGGCATAGGCAGCGGCAAGTCCTATGTGGTCAAGGCTTTTGAAGGCCTTGGCATCCCAGGGTATGACTGCGATGCAAGGGCAAAGGAACTTTATGACGAAGATGCCGGCCTGCTTGCGGATGTCGCCACGATAGCGGGAGACGACGTCATAGTGGACGGAAGACTTGACCGGAGCCGTCTTGCGGGGAAGATATTCAGTGACAGGACCCTGCTCGAGAAGATAGAGGGTGTCGTACATCCTGCTGTGATACGCGATTTCTATTGCTGGCTTGAGGAACAGAATTCAAAATTGGTTATATTTGAATCCGCCATATTGCTGGACAAGCCATATCTTCGTGATATGGCCGATTTCGTCCTGCTGGTGACGGCCCCGGAAGAACTGCGGATAGAGAGGGTGATGGCCCGCGACGGCCTGCCCCGCGAAGCGGTTGAAAGACGGATGGCGAACCAGATGAGCGACGAAGTGCGCCGCACGATGGCCGATTACATATTGGAAACGAACGACAGGGATGCCATAATCCCTCAATTATTATCAATCATACAGAGATGGCAACAGATTTAAAGAAAGTATTGTCAATTACCGGCCAGTCAGGCCTTTTCAATTATCTAGCACAGTCAAAGAACGGTGTGATCGTGGAAGCTCTCGCCACCGGTCACCGTACTGCTTTTTCCGGCAATATGAAGATGACCACCCTCGCGGATGTGGCTATATATACTGATGAGGACGAACTTCCCCTCAAGGAGGTGTTCCGCAAGATGAATGCGGTCCTTGGAGACGATGATGCTCCGTCGTCAAAGTCAGACGAGAAGGCCATCAAGGATTTCTTCGCGAAAGCCGTGGAAAACTACGACCGCGACCGCTTCTATGTGTCTCATATGAAGAAAGTTCTCGAGTGGTACAATCTGCTCAAGAAATATGCTTCCCTTGAATTCGTGGATGACGAGGAAGAGTCTCCCGAGCTCCACAAGGACGAGGAAAAACCCGAATCTGCAGCCAAGATAGCTGCTGCAAAGCAGGCTAAGGCTCCCGCTAAGGCCACTTCCGCAAAGGCTGCGACAGCAAAGGCCGCTTCCACCAAGAAGTCTACCAAATCCGTTCAAAGGAAAGCAAACTGATTTGAAACTGCAGCTCATAACCTTAGGCTGCTCAAAGAACCGAGTGGATTCCGAACACCTGCTTCGACAGTTCGAGCGGGCAGGGGTTGTCATTGTGCCCGAAGAAGAGCCGCTTGATATGGCCAGGCCCGATATCGTGGCCCTGAACACCTGCGGCTTCATCCAGTCGGCCAAAAGTGAATCAATCGAAGCAATCTTTACCGTCCTTGAAGCAAAGAAGCGCGGGCTGGTAAAGAAGGTTTTCGTCTTCGGCTGCCTGTCGCAGCGCTACCGCAAGGAACTGCCCGAAGAAATTGAGGGAGTCGACGGCTTCTTCGGTGCCGATGACGCCGAAGCGATGCTCAGGGCTGCCGGTTTTGCATATGATCCATCCATATGTCTCGAACGGCATCTTACTACGCCGTCGCACTATGCTTTCCTGAAAATCTCCGAAGGCTGCGACCGCAGTTGCTCATATTGCGCCATACCCTCGATCAGGGGACGGCACGTTTCGGTGCCGATGGAAGACCTTGTGGCCGAGGCGGAGCTGCTTGCGGCCAAAGGAGTGAAGGAACTGCTGGTGATAGCCCAGGACACTACATTCTATGGCCTGGATATCTATCACAAGAGGATGCTCGGCAAACTGCTCGAGCGTCTGGCCGACATCAAGGGCATAGAGTGGATAAGGATCCATTACAGCTACCCTGCAGACTTCCCCGAGGATGTGCTTGAAATAATGGCCGGCTGCGACAAGGTCTGCAAATACCTTGACATACCGCTTCAGCACTCGTCAAGCAAGGTGCTCTCTATGATGCACCGCAACATAGACGGCGATGCGACCAGGGCACTTGTCGACAAATTCCGCAAAGCGGTTCCCGGCATAGTCCTGAGGACCACTATGATAGTCGGTCATCCGGGAGAAGGGGCGAGGGAGTTCCGCGACCTGCTTGACTTCGTCCGCGAGTACCGCTTCGAGAGGCTCGGTGCATTCACCTACAGCGAGGAGGAAAACACTTTCGCCGCCCTGAATTTCAAGGATTCAGTGTCGCAGAGAGTAAAGGATGAACGCTATGCCGCCCTTATGGAACTCCAGAGCGGCATTTCGCTAGAATACAATGAGAGCCGGGTGGGCACTGTGGAAAGAGTGCTCGTGGATGGCTGGTCCGACGGGATGATACACGCCCGCAGCGAGAAGGAATCCGTCGATGTGGACGGAGAGATCCTGATTCCCGCCGTCGCAGTTCCAACTTCCCTGCAAGGTAATTTCATTAAAGCAAAGATAACCGCCGCAGATGAATACGATCTGACGGCCCAATTCATTTAGCCGCAATGTTGCTCGAGAACAAGACAGCCCTCATAACAGGCGCCGCAAAAGGCATAGGCAAGGCGATCGCCCTCAAGTTCGCTTCTGAGGGTGCCTCCATAGCGTTTACGTATCTGACGTCAAAAGACGCCGCTATGGAAACCAAGCGCGAAATCGAGTCTTTCGGCGTAAGGGCGCTGGCGATTGCTTCCGACGCATCTGATTTCGAAGGTACGGTAAAGGTCGTGGAGCAGGTGCTTTCGGAATTCTCAAGAATAGACATCCTTGTCAACAATGCCGGCATTACCAAAGACGGCCTTATGATGAGGATGAGCGAGGAACAGTGGGATACTGTCATCCAGGCCAACCTGAAGGGTGCCTTCAACTTCATCCACGCCGTGACTCCTTCGATGCTCCGCAACCGTGCCGGCTCCATTATCAACATCAGTTCCGTAGTCGGCATCCGCGGCAATGCCGGGCAGAGCAATTATTCCGCTTCGAAGGCCGGCCTGATAGGCCTTGCCAAGTCAATGGCCCAGGAGGTGGGATCCAGGGGTATCAGGGTGAATGTCGTGGCCCCTGGTTTCATTAAGACAGATATGACGTCCAATATCCCGCCCGAGACCATAAAGGCCTGGGAAGCCGGCATTCCGCTCCGCAGGGGAGGTACTCCGGAAGATGTCGCCAAAGTCTGTCTTTTCCTTGCCAGCGATCTGGCATCTTACGTTACCGGTCAGGTGATTGCCGTGGATGGCGGAATGGCAATGTAGCCGCTACAGCATTATTACGATTCTCTCTGCAAGTGCAAGCAGCAGCAGTATGGCAAGCAGGAACGTGCCGTTGCGTTGCTGTGCCTGCCTGGTGAAGAATGCGAAAAGGAACATTGACAGGGGCATCAGGGCCAGGATCCAGGGCAGCGATCCCAGAGAATTTCCGAACATTACGGTTATGGCTGACAGCCATACTCCAAATACGATACAGCGGATATGGCATCTTTCGGCGGCTATGTCAAGGGTGTTGAAGATCTTGATGAAAGAGACCGATGCCCACACAGCGGAAACGATGATGATCAGGACTTTCATCACGGTCGCAACCTGCATCTGGGGGATTCCTGGTTCGATGTCAATGACCATCGCCAGATATTGCATCACAGGCTCGGTTATCACCGTATAACCGGTGGCTATCGTGGAGATGCCTGTTATCATTATCATAGGCAGCAGCAGGCCGCAGACAGAGCCTACTATAGTCTTCCATTTCTGTGTGGAATTGTTGTTGTCCAGCACGGCCATGACGGGGGCGAGCCAGATTATGGGTGCGAAGAACAGGGATGCCATGGAAAGCATCAGCATCGAAACGAAGGGGTTGTCGATGTTGTATGGCTCGAGGGAAGCCCTGAAGCTGAAGAAGAGTGACCCGGACAGGAAAAAGGCAGCAATGTGTATGGGACTGAGACACAGGGCATCCTTGCAGGACAACACAAGCAGGGAATACATCAGTGGCAGGATCGTGGTTACTCCCAGGGGATGGCTGCGGTCCATTGCATAGAACATGAACGGACAGGCCGAGAGCAGAAGGATAGATGCGATCTTCGAAAGTCCCGGATTCTCCAGGATAAAACCTATACGGAAGTAATGGCTGGCGAAAGAATACCTCAGTGCGTCAGATGCCGTGCACGGAAGGAAAAACAGGCTGGCCAGCAGGGCAAGCGCCGTTATGGTCAGGGGAATCGTGAATCTGCTTATGTCGTAGCGGGAACCCATCAGTCTTCTTCCACGCCGGCGAGTGCAAGCAGGTCGCTCGCTATGTCGTTGCGGTAATAGCAGTCTTCGAAAAAGATGTTCCCAACCGCGTCGTATACGTCTTCGCGGGCTTTCTGTATGTCAGAGGCATTTGCCGTGACGGCGAGAACCCTGCCGCCGGCAGTCACCACTTTCCCGTCTTCGGAAGCAGTTCCGCAATGGAAGACCAGTGCACCGGGCTCTCCGGTCAGGCCGATGGGATAATGTGATTCGTAGGCCTCAGGGTATCCGCCGGATGCCATGATTACCGTGACGGCCGCCTGGTCGGATATCTCGATTTCCTGGTCGGCCAGCGTTCCGTCCGCGCACGCAATGAGATGCTCCAGTAGGTCGCTGGAAATCCTGGTCATAACCGACTCTGTCTCGGGATCGCCCATACGCACATTGTATTCAATCACGTAAGGGTCTCCGCCACAGTTCATAAGACCGAAGAAGATGAATCCCTTGTAGTCCAGGTTGTCTTTGCCTATGCCGGCTATGGTCGGCTCGATGACGCGCTTGCGGACTTTTTCCATAAAAGCTTCGTCAGCGAAGCAGACCGGGCTGACAGAACCCATTCCGCCTGTGTTAAGGCCGGTGTCCCCGTCTCCGATACGCTTGTAATCCTTGGCCTCAGGCAACAGCAGATAGTCCTTGCCGTCAGTCAGCACGAATGCCGACATCTCTATGCCGTCGAGGAACTGTTCGATGACAACCTTGTCGCCTGCCGCGCCGAACTTTCCGTCAAAGACGTCTTTCAGCAGAGCTTTTGCTTCATTGAGGTCTTTTACGATAAGCACGCCCTTGCCTGCGGCAAGCCCGTCGGCCTTGAGTACGTACGGAGGCTGCATCCCATCGAGGAAAGCGCAGGCTTTGTCGTACTCATTGCCTGTGAAAGTGGCATATCCGGCAGTGGGGATGCAGTGTCTGGTCATAAAGTCCTTGGCGAAGTCCTTGCTGCCTTCGAGCATCGCGCCCCGTTTTGACGGGCCGATGACCTTGACGCCGGGGACTGCCTCAGCAAGGAAGTCGGTGATGCCTTCGACCAACGGAACTTCAGGGCCTACGACCACCAGGTCGATGGCATTTGAAATGACAGCTTCCTTGATCCGGCTGAAATCTGTCACCTTGCCCGGTATGTTTGTGGCGAAGGCGGCTGTGCCGGGGTTTCCCGGAAGGCAGAAAAGGTTGTGCTCAATGCGGCTTTTATCGATTTTCCAGGCGATGGCGTGCTCTCTTCCGCCCGATCCGATGACCAGAATGTTCATACTGAAATGTGGTTTTGCTTAGCATACAAAGATACAAATTGTACGCTATTATTTTTTATATTTGTAATATGATTAGAAGATATCAGGCTGTTTTGCTGGTGGCGACGCTCCTGCTCGCAGGGTGCTCCCAGAAAGGCGTAATACCCGCCCGAAAGATGTCGCTTATCCTGCACGACATGTACGTTCTCGACGCGCAGCTGGCCGTTGACCGCGAGTATGCCCTCAAGGCGGACACTACGTCAGTCTATGGTTCGGTGTTTGCCGACTATGGCTGCACCCAGGAAGATTTCGCACGTTCGCTTGATTATTATCTTCAGAATCCGGTCAAGTTCAAGGAAGTGTTTGAAATGGCTCACAAGCGGTTCGAGTCTGAGGTGGGGGATGTTGAGCTTGACCCGGCCGGAATGCTGTTCGATGAAGTCGACGATCCTGTAGAGAAAGCAGGCAGGATGCGTGCCCGGAGAAACCGGGGCAGGCCTGCGCCGGACGGTGAAAAGTAATAAATGACCTTTAACGCATAAAACCTATACCATGAACTATCTTGAGAAATACGGATATGTTCCAACAAACATAGATGAAAAAGTGGCTGAAGTGAAGGCCGCTCAGCAGAAATGGCAGAACAGGGAAGTGTATGCCAAAGCTTTGGGGATGATAGATCTTACATCCCTCACGGTGTCAGACACTCCGACCAAAATCGCCGCGATGACCCAGAAAGTCAACCGCTTCAACGGTCTTTATCCGGATTATCCCCTGCCTGCATCCATCTGCGTATATCCTAATTTCGCCAAGACAGTGGCCATCACCAGGGACAACCCGGACGTACACGTGACCGTAGTGGGCGGGTGCTTCCCCGCATCGCAGAGTTTCCTGGACGTCAAGGTGTTCGAATGTGTAAAGGCAGTGGGCGACGGCGCAGATGAAGTCGATATCGTGCTTGCGCTCAACTCATTTCTCGACGGCCGGTACGAAGATACCTACAAAGAGATATCCGAGATTAAAAAAGCCATCAAGTCTGCAGTCAAGAGAAAAGTGGTTCTCAAGGTGATCCTTGAGACCGGCTCTCTCGGCAGCTACGAAAATATCGCCCAGGCCTCCTTCCTGGCAATGGAGGCTGGTGCGGATTTCATCAAGACCTCTACCGGAAAGACTTCTGTCTCCGCAACTCCCGAAGCCGCGTACATAATGTGCGAATGCATCTCCAAGTATGTGACCGCCACTGCACGCAAAGTGGGCTTCAAGCCGGCCGGCGGCATATCCACACCCGAGGACGCAGCCCTTTATTACGGCATAGTCGAAACAGTCCTCGGAGAGCAATGGCTCAGCAAGGAGTATTTCCGCTACGGAGCGAGCCGAATGGCGAACAACCTGCTCGGCGCTCTCGAAGGCTCAGAAATCAAATATTATTAATTGACCTTGAAGGAGTCCTTGAGGCCTGTGGCCTTGTTGTATGCTCCGTTCTTGGGGTCTTTGTAGAAGTAACCGGTCCTTTCGAACTGTACTGCGATGCCGCTGTCGTCCTTCAGCAGGTCAGGCTCGGCGTATGCGGTCTTGATCACCATAGAGTCGGGGTTGAGGTAGGTCTTGTAGTCGACTCCTTCAGGAATTGAGCCCATAAGCTCTTCGGTGAACAGACGGTCGTAGATCCTGCATTCTATCTTCTCACATACATTGCAGTTGGCCCAGTGGATCGTGCCCTTTACGGAACGCCACTCTCCGGCTCCGGGTTTTGAGGTCGGGTCGTAGGTGCAGTGCAACTCGGTGATATTACCGTCGGCATCCTTGACCATCGAAGCGAACTTCACGATGTATGCATATTTCAGACGCACTTCTCCGTCCGGTTTCAGACGGAAATATTTCTTGGGAGCGTCTTCCATAAAGTCCTCGCGCTCGATGTAAACTTCGCGTCCGAAAGGAACCTTGCGCTTGGGACCGTCAGGGTCGGCGGGATTCAGAGGCGCATCGAAATATTCGACGGTATCGGCGGGGTAGTTGTCGATGATGAGCTTCACGGGATTCAGGACTGCCATATAGCGGTTCGAACGGGCGTTCAGGTCCTGACGCAGGCACCACTCGAGCAGTGAAAGGTCGATGACGTTGTCCCTCTTGGCCACGCCGACCTTTTCGGCGAACATACGGATCGATTCCGGAGTATAGCCGCGGCGGCGGATACCGCATATCGTAGGCATACGGGGATCGTCCCATCCGTCGACATAATTGTTGCGGACAAGTTCGAGAAGCTTGCGCTTGCTCATCACGGTGTATGTCAGGTTGAGGCGGGCGAACTCGTACTGGTGTGAAGGGAAGATGCCGAGATGCTCGATGAACCAGTCATAGAGAGGCCTGTGCACGTCGAATTCGAGCGTACAGATGGAGTGGGTGATGTTTTCTATGGAGTCGCACTGTCCGTGGGCATAGTCGTACATCGGATAGATGCACCACTTGTTCCCGGTGCGGTGATGCTCGGCGTGGATGATGCGGTACATCAGGGGATCCCTGAACAGCATATTAGGGTGGGCCATGTCGATCTTGGCGCGGAGCACCTTGCTGCCGTCGGGATAGATACCTGCCTTCATCTCCCTGAAGAGCTTGAGGTTCTCCTCGACGCTGCGGTTGCGGTAGGGACTTTCGACTCCCGGCTGGTTCACGGTGCCGCGGCCGATCCTGATCTCTTCCTGGGTCTGGTCGTCAACATAGGCAAGGCCCTTCTTGATGAGCTCTTCCGCCCATTCGTAGAGCTGGTCGAAATAGTCTGACGCATAGAACTCGTTGGCCCAGTCGAATCCAAGCCAGTGGATGTCTTCCTTGATGGATTCTACATATTCCGTATCTTCCTTTACAGGATTTGTGTCATCGAAACGGAGGTTGGTGGTGCCGCCGTATTTCTTTGCAAGGCCGAAGTTGAGGCAGATGCTCTTGGCGTGGCCTATGTGCAGGTAACCGTTGGGCTCCGGAGGGAATCTGGTCTTGATAGCCTTATACTTACCTTCAGCAAGGTCTTTCTCAATGATTTCTTCCAGGAAGTTCAGATTTTTGCCGGTTTCTGCACCGTTCTCGATTTCAGCCATTGTCTTGTCTTAAATGTTGTATTTTGCAAAAATAGCAAAAATGCGCTACTTTTATCCTTGGCAATACAAATTCATTTCTGATGGTAAAATCAATGACCGGCTACGGTAAGGCCGAATGCGTTATCTCCGGTTCGAAATATATAGTAGAGATCCGTTCTCTCAACGGCAAGAACGCAGACATAAACCTAAAGACATCCCTGGTGCCTCGCGACAAGGAGATGATGCTCCGGCAGTATCTTGCCGCAGAGCTGAGCAGGGGCAGCATAGATTTGTTCATAAGCCTCGACAGCAAGGACCAGTCCGCTTCTGCGCACAAAGTGAACCAGGATGTGCTCGCGGAGTACTATGGCCAGGTGAAGGACGCCATAAGCCTTGCAGACCCGCAATACGTGCCGGATTCGGAACTTTTCATATCGCTTCTGCATATGCCCGACGTAGTCGGAAGCGGCAAGCCTGAAATTGACGAGGATCAGTGGAAGACACTTTTCGGTGCTATAAAGGAAGCCGTCGCTGCACTGAAGGATTTCCGTTCAAGGGAAGGGGTTTCGCTTCAGGCCGACGTCCTGGCCAAGGTGGAGTCGATCGAGTCATATATTCCCCAGATAGCCCTGTTCGAGCCTGAACGTACTGCAGCAGTCCGTGCCCGCCTTGAGAACAGGATGAAAGAGTTGCAGGTCAATGCCGACCAGAACCGGCTCGAGCAGGAGATCATTTTCTATATTGAGAAACTGGATATCAATGAGGAGAAGGTTCGCCTTGCACAGCATTGCCGCTACTTCCGCGAAACCATCGAAAGCGAGGAATTTCCCGGAAAGAAACTGGGATTCATCGCGCAGGAGATGGGACGTGAGATAAACACTCTCGGCAGCAAGGCCAATCACGCCGGAATCCAGAAATGCGTCGTAAAGATGAAGGACGAACTCGAAAAGATCAAGGAACAGTCAATGAATATTCTATAGCTATGAAAATACTCAGGATTCTTTCAGTCGCAATATCAGTTTTGATTGCGTTTTCCGCAGCCGCACAACCTCCAGTGGCAGGAGCAAGACCTGCACGCAATAATGTCAATGCCGTCAAGATCGGCAACCGCATCGATGTCACCATCGGCAACCTGTTCTTCACCAGCTACCGCTTCGAAGACGATGAGAAATATCCGTTCTTCTTCCCGGTAAACAGCCCGGTGTCCGGGGCCAGCGTCACTTCGATGCGCAACGGCATCTACCCGCACCACTCATCTCTTTTCTTCGGATGTGACCGTGTAAACGGCGGCAACTACTGGCAGGAAGGCCTGGAGCGAGGACGCATCGTGTCCATAGGCGCGAGGGTCCTTGAGTCCGGAGAAGACAGGGCGGTCATCGAAGATGAATGCATCTGGAAGCGTCCTGACGCCGACGCCCCGATTAAGGACAAGAGGCTTATCACCATCACAGCCCCGGCTCCCGGCATTTTCCAGATTGATTTCGACATAGAGATGGAGATGCTTATGGATGTCAACATCCCTACTACCAACCATTCACTGTTCAGCGTCCGTATGGCCGAGGACCTTTCTGTCAAGCAGGGAGGAGTGATGGTCAACAGCGAGGGACAGAGCGGAGAGAAAGCCACCTTTGGCCAGAGGGCTGCCTGGATGGATTTCTATGGCAAGAGGCAGGCCACCGGATTTGAGGGAATAGCAATACTGCAGCATCCTTCGAACAAATGGTTCCCGTCTCCCTGGTTCACAAGGGACTACGGCTTTATGTCACCGACTCCGATGAACTGGCCCGAGGACGGTGAGGCCACCCATCTCAAGAAGGGAGAGAAAGTGAAACTGCGCTACCGCGTAATCGTTCACGGCGGTACCGTCGACGAGGCGGGAATCAGCCAGATCTACGAGAAATACAAGGCTGAATAGACCTTTTTCAGTCGTCTTCCAGAAGATTGTCTGATTTGTACGCTGCGACTGCCATACGGTCGCAGCGTTCGTTTTCAGGATGGCCTGCGTGCCCTTTCACCCAGATATAGCGGAGGTTGTGGCCCTGGGCACACTCAAGATATCTTTGCCAAAGGTCGACATTCGCCTTTCCCTTGAATCCGGTCAGGACCCATCTCTCCAGCCAGCCCTTGGTGACGGCGTTGACGACATAGGTGGAATCGCTGTAGATTTCGATGTCGGCATTCTTCCATTTTATGGCCTCCAGTCCGACAATGACGGCCAGCAGTTCCATACGGTTGTTGGTGGTGGATTTGAAACCCTGAGAAAGGGTCTTCTCCGTGTCACCGTAACGCAGTATGACTCCGTACCCTCCTGGACCGGGGTTGCCGCTGCAGGCACCGTCAGTGAAAATCTGTATGGTGCCGCGCGCCATTACTCGGGAAGAATGGTTCTTTCTCTCTTGGGACCCTCGAAGTGTTTTATCTCCAGGGGATTTGCGCTGAGCCCTTCGTATTCCATACGGTTGCGGCAGATATCGATCGCCATATAGATGGCGGATGTCAGAGAATCCGGGTTGGCCAGATTCTTTCCGGCAATGTCATAGCCTGTGCCGTGGTCGGGAGATGTACGTACGATGGGGAGTCCTGCCGTGAAGTTGACGCCCTTGTCGAAAGCCAGTACCTTGAACGGAATCAGTCCCTGGTCGTGATACATTGCGAGCACCCCGTCGAACTTGTACTGCAGGTTGCTGGCGAAGAAGCCGTCAGGGGAATAGGGACCGAAAGCGAGTATGTCCTCGGCGTTAGCCTGGTCGATGGCCGGAATTACGATTTCTTTCTCTTCTGCGCCGAGGTAACCATTATCGCCTGCGTGGGGGTTGAGTCCCAGGACGGCGATTGTAGGCCTGTCTTTGGCGAAATCTCTCTTGAGAGACTCGTTCATAAGTCTGAGCTTGCGGACGATGAGGTCCTTGTCGATGAGGTTGACGACGTTGCCGAGAGGCTCGTGGTTCGTGACGAGGCCGATCTTCAGGGTATCAGTACACATGAACATAAGGCCCTCGGTCGAGTCGAACCTGTCCATCAGATATTCAGTGTGTCCCGGGAATCCGAACCCGAGCGCGGCTACGGTATGCTTGTTTATAGGAGCAGTCACCAGAGCGTCGATAAGCCCTTCTTTCAGATCCTTGACAGCAGCGTCAAGAGCCTGTATCGCGGCTTTGGCTCCGGCTTCGGTGGGTTGGCCCGGCTCCACGGGGAGCTGGTCGGAAACGCAGTTGATTATGTTGAGGCGCTTGCCCCTGGCGTCAGCTGCACTGTTGATGACATTGGTGCTTATCTGGTCGGTCTCCGGTATCATCTTGCGATATAGGCCGAGAGTCCTGGAATTACCATAGAGGACTGGAACGCACATGTCCAGCATTCTCGAATCAGACAGGGCCTTGATTATGACTTCATATCCGACTCCGTTGGAGTCTCCCTGAGTGATTCCTACAACGATTCTATGTGCCATAATTAATGTGTGTTTTAAATGTGCAAAATTAATCATAATAGCGTAAATTTGCAAAACGATGGATGTCCTCGACAGCGATATAAAATACTTACCGTCAGTCGGTCCGAGACGCGCCGAGTTGTTTGGCAAGGAACTCGGAATATTCACTTTCCGGGACTTGATCTACTTCTTTCCTTTCCGCTATGTCGACCGTTCCCGATTCTATGCCATCAGCGAAATAGACTCCGCAACAGCCTATATCCAACTCCGGGGAGTAATCCGCGATATGCGGATCGTGGGTGCCCAGCGAGGCAAGAGACTGGTGGCCGTTCTTTCCGACGACACCGGCTCCATCGACCTTGTTTTCTTTCAAGGTATCAAATGGGTTTCAGAAAGGATCAAGACCGGCAAGGAATACATAGTGTTCGGCAAACCCTCTGTCTTCAATGGTGAGATCAATATGGTCCATCCCGAGATCGATGAAGTTTCGTCGGCAAGACCCGGGACCGGAGCGATGACGGGTGTCTATCCCAGCACCGAGCATCTGAAGAACAGTATGGTCACCAACAAGGTGATCGGCAAGTTGCAGGCTGCTGTGTGGGAGAAGTGCGCTGACAGTATAAGGGAGACTCTGCCTGCCTGGCTCATCTCCGACAAGGGACTCTGTTCCCTGAGGGAAGCTCTTCACAATATCCATTTTCCAAAAGACGTCCAGTCGCTTGCCAAGGCTCAGCAGAGACTTAAGTTTGAGGAACTGTTCTATCTGCAGCTGTCGCTGCTGAAACAGAAAAACGTGCGTATGCGCGCTTCCAACGGCTTGGTTTTCAAGAGGCTTGGCGATGCGTTCAACGATACTTACAACAATCTGAAATTCCCGTTGACAGGAGCCCAGAAGCGTGTGCTCAAGGAGATCCGGGCCGATGTTACAAGCGGCCGCCAGATGAACCGCCTGCTTGAAGGAGACGTCGGCAGCGGCAAGACACTTGTCGCCATACTCTCTGCGCTGCAGGCAATCGACAACGGATATCAGGCGTGCATAATGGCCCCTACAGAAGTCTTGGCGGAGCAGCACTACCGGGGGGTGGGCAAGTTCGTCAACACAGAAAAGGTGCGGTGCGCGCTTCTTACAGGGAGTACGAAGACGAAGGAACGCCGCGAAATATATGCCGGCCTTGAAGACGGCAGCATCGACCTGGTATTCGGAACCCACGCGCTGATAGAGGACAAGGTGAAGTTTGCAGCGCTGGGGCTTGCCGTGATCGACGAGCAACACCGTTTCGGTGTGGAACAGCGTTCAAGGTTATGGTCAAAGTCAGAGACAGTGCCGCATATTCTCGTGATGACGGCGACCCCTATACCGAGGACGCTTGCCATGACCCTGTTCGGAGACCTTGACATATCAGTCATCGACGAACTGCCTCCCGGCCGCAAACCGGTGGTTACAAAGCACGTGGGAGAGAATCACAGGCAGAAGGTGTACGATTTCATGCGCAGGCAGATCGATGCGGGACGGCAGGTGTTTGTGGTGTATCCCCTCATAAAGGAGTCGGAGAAGATGGATTATGAGAACCTGGAGTCCGGGTATCTGGCTATCACTGAAGAATTCAAGCCCCCGAAATATGTCACTGCCGTGGTGCACGGACAGCAGACCACCGAAAACAAGGCTCACGACATGGCTCTCTTCGTCGAAGGCAAAGCCCAGATACTTGTGGCTACATCCGTGATAGAGGTGGGTGTGGACATTCCTAATGCGTCCGTGATGGTGATAGAGAGCGCCGAGCGTTTCGGCCTGAGCCAGCTCCACCAGCTTCGCGGCCGGGTGGGCCGTGGCTCCGCCGAATCCTACTGCATACTTATGACAGGCTACAAACTCAGCAAGGAATCCCGTCAGCGCATCGAGATAATGTGCCGGACTACCGACGGTTTCGAACTTGCAGAGGCGGACCTGCGTATGCGCGGGCCAGGCGATTTCGAAGGGACGCGGCAGAGCGGCCTTGCCATCGACCTGCATATCGCCGACCTGGCCAAGGACAATCCAGTGCTGGCCGATGCAAGGGAAACGGCATCCCGGGTGCTTGAGAACGATCCGCTTCTCACTGCACCGGGCAACCGCATTCTTGTCGACAACCTGGCAAAACTTAAGACAGAAATCAAAGATTATTCGAACATATCATGAGGTTAGTATCTTGGAATGTCAATGGATTGAGGGCCTGTTACTCCAAAGGGGCTTTTGACAAAGCTTTCGAGGCTCTTGACGCAGATTTCTTCTGCCTTCAGGAGACCAAGCTGCAGGCCGGACAGCTCGATCTGGAGTTTATGGGCTATCAGAGCTATTGGAACTATGCTGAGAAAAAAGGGTACAGCGGAACGGCTGTCTATACGCGTCACACCCCTCTTTCGGTGACTTATGGACTTGGGATTCCCGAGCACGACAACGAAGGCAGGGTGATAACCCTAGAAATGCCTGAGTTCTATCTTGTGTGCTGCTATACACCTAATTCCCAGGACGGATTGCGTCGCCTTGACTATCGGATGGAGTGGGAAGATGCAATGCGGAACTATTTAAAGCGGCTGTCTGCAGTCAAGGGTGTCCTGCTCTGCGGAGACCTTAACGTCGCACACGAGGAAATAGACCTTAAGAACCCGGCCACCAATCACGAGAATGCCGGATTTACCGACCAGGAAAGGCAGAAAATGACTGAATTGCTTTCTGCTGGCTTCGTGGACTCGTTCCGCCATTTCTATCCGGACAAGACAGATGCCTACTCGTGGTGGAGCTACCGGATGCGTGCTCGCGAAAGGAACGTTGGATGGAGGATAGACTATTTCATCGTGTCTGAGAACATCGCCGGCCGTATGAAAGATGCAGCGATTCACAGCGAGTTCGAGGGTTCCGATCACTGCCCGGTTTCCCTTGATATCGATATTTGAAAAGAGCGGGATAATTGGTATTTTTGTAAGGATATAGACATCTCAAAGTATATAATCATAAAACAACAATAATGATAAAGATCGATTTGACTGGCTGCAAGTCTTTTGAAGCAAAAAGAGAGCAGTATCTTGAAAAGGCCCTGGCGGCCTATGACGTCCTTGAAAGCGCCGAAGGCGCAGGCAATGATTTCCTTGGATGGAACCATCTTCCCTCAGAGATGCCCCAGCAGCTTCTGGATGACTGCAAAGCAGTGGCCAGGAACTGGCTCGACAAGAAAGTCAATCTGGTAGTGGCTGTAGGTATCGGAGGTTCATATCTGGGGGCCAAGGCTGCCATCGCCGCGCTTTCACATAATTTTTCGGTCAACCTGGACCAGGAGCCCGTGCAGGTGGTTTTTGCAGGCAATACGCTCAGCGAGGATTATCTGGCAGACCTTATGGACCTGATGAAGGTACGCAATGTGGCTGCGGTAGTCATTTCCAAATCCGGCACTACCACCGAGCCTGCCGTTGCTTTCAGGATCATCAAAGGCTACATTGAAGAGAAATACGGCAAGAAAGAGGCTGCCGAGAGGATAGTGGCTGTGACGGACAAAGCACGCGGCGCCCTCAAGACGCTTGCAACCAGCGAAGGCTACAAGTCATTCGTCATCGAAGACAATATCGGAGGCCGTTATTCAGTGCTGACTCCGGTAGGCCTCGTTCCTATCGCAGCAGCCGGCTTTGACATCGACGCCCTGCTATCGGGAGCACGCGACATGGAAGCTCTCTGCAGCCGAAAGACCAAGGACAACCCTGCCATCCTGTATGCAGCAGCAAGGAACTGCCTGTACGATGAAGGCAAGAAGGTCGAGCTGCTTGTCAATTACAATCCCAAACTCGTCTATTTCAGCGAGTGGTGGAAGCAGCTTTTCGGAGAGAGCGAAGGCAAGGACGGAAAGGGCCTGTTCCCGGCATCGGTCAGCTATACAACCGACCTCCATTCAATGGGACAGTATGTCCAGGAAGGAGAGAGGGTTATGTTTGAGACCGTAGTGAGCGTGAAGAATCCTGCCCGCAAGGTCGAGATCCCTTCTGACGGCGACAACCTCGACGGCCTGAACTATCTTGCCGGCAAGAGGGTGGAATATTGCAACGAAAAGGCTATGCTCGGCACCCGCCTGGCCCACATCGACGGAGGCGTGCCGCAGATCATGGTGGAAACCGAAACTCTCGACGCCTACCATCTCGGAGGACTCTTCTACTTCTTCGAGAAGGCCTGCGGCATCAGCGGCTACGTGCTTGGCATCAATCCGTTCAACCAGCCAGGCGTAGAGGCTTACAAGAAAAATATGTTCGCCCTCCTCGGCAAACCGGGATACGACGAACTTGCAAAAGAACTTGCCAAGAGACTGTAATACCCGTTCCCATACTTGGTCAATGCTTTCCTATACCAGATCGCGAAGCATTACGTGAGCGAATACGACGGTGACTTGAAGGACGTTTGTTTCGTCTTTCCAAGTCGCCGTTCAAGTCTGTTTTTCCGCAAATACCTGGGCCTGTGCAGTTCCGGACCTTTGTTCTCTCCTGAACTTCTGACCATCAGCGACCTGTTCGACCGTCTGTCCACCTATGCCAGGGCAGACAAGATCGAGCTCGTCGCCATACTCTACAAGCATTATACGGAGCTTGGCGAGGCTGCCGGACTTGTCTGCGACAGCTTCGACGAGTTCGTCTACAAGGCCGACACGCTTCTTTCTGATTTCAATGACGTAGACCAGTACAATGTGGATGCCGAAAACCTGTTCACCAATGTCCGTGACCTGGAAAGCATCTCGGCAGACTATGAATATCTGAGCGAAACCCAGAAGGAAGCCATACGCAATTTCTGGAAGATCACTCTCGACAATTCCTCCCAGCGGCCGGGGAAGATGCGGTTCCTGCAGGTCTGGAACATCCTCGGTCCGTTGTATGAAGCATTCAGGGCAGATTTGGCGTCGCGCGAAATTGCCTATGATGGGATGATGACCCGCGAAGTGGCCCGGATGGCAGACAATCACGATGACAGGCTGGATGAAGTCCTTTCCAGGTACAGCCGCATCGTGTTCGTGGGGCACAATGCCCTCAGCGTGTGCGAAAGGAAGCTTTTCAACTATGTCCGCAACTCCGGCAAGGGCGACTTCTACTGGGATTTCAGCGGAAATCTGCTGCGTGACGGCAACAACAAGGCTTCGAAGTTCATCTCAGAGTACATAACCGAATATCCTTCGAGATATGAACTCGACGACAAGTCGGACAAATATCCGGAGGTGGAAGTGGTCAGCGTGCCCTCTGCCATCGGACAGGCGAAGAAGACTGCGGATTATCTGCGCGGTATGGACCCGGACTCTACGGCCATAGTGCTGCCAGACGAATCCCTGCTGATGCCTCTTCTCAATTCAGTACCGGAAGAGATCAGGAAGATAAACGTGACTATGGGTTACGGCCTTTCGAACAGCGCTTTTGCTGCCCTGATGTCCTCCCTCGGACCGCTCCAGCTCAATAAAAGGTCCCGTAACGGTGAGACGACGTTCTACCACAAGGATGTCACTGCTGTCCTGTCGCATCCCTTCGTGCTGAACGCCTGTGCCGATGAGGTGAAGGCCCTGCAGACAGAGATCAACGGTAAAAATCTCATCCAGGTGCCTGTTTCCCTGCTTTGTGAAGGTCAGCCTGAGCTTCTGGAAGCAATTTTCAAACCTGTAGAAAAGATTGAGGACGTATACGGCTGGCAACTGCACGTAATAGAATTGCTGGCAGGCCGTATTTCCGACCTTGAGAAAGAGTTTGCTTATGGCTATTATAAGGCAATCAGCCATATACGCGACCTGCAGATTCCATATCTCGACAAACTCGAGACTTATTTCCATTTCCTGAGGCAGATCACTGCTCGGCTGAACGTGCCGTTCAGGGGAGAACCGCTACACGGCCTCCAGATTATGGGTCCCCTTGAAACCAGGGCGCTGGACTTCGAAAACATCATAATCCTCTCTGTAAACGAAGGAACCTTCCCGGCGAAGAACCAGATAGATTCATATATTCCGTATTCCCTGCGCAGGGGCTTCGGTCTGCCTACGCCAGAACTGTTCGACAGCATCTCGGCATACCACTTCTACCGCAGCATATACCGGGCCCGCAAGGTCGTGCTGATGTATGACAGCCGTACTTTCGGCGTGCATAGCGGAGAGCCTAGCCGTTTCATAATGCAGCTCAAGCACCATTATACCCAGGTGCCGCTTGTCGAGAAAGTGTGCACCTACACAATCAGTCCTGCAGAGAGAGGCATATCGTCAGTAGCCAAGGATGCCGAGGTTATGCAGCAGCTTCGCGATGTCTATGTCAGCCAGGGACACAGTTTCTCAGCTTCAAGCCTCAACGATTATATGAACTGCCCTCTCAAGTTTTACTACACCAAGGTCAAGGGCATCAAGGAGAGTGATAAGGTTGACGAGGGTTTTGAGTCCGGGCCTTTCGGTACGGCTTTCCACAGCATTCTGGAAAAACTGTACGAGCCTTACAGGAACGAAATCATAAGTCCTGAGATCATTGATATGATGCTTGGCGAAAAAGACAGGCTCGACACCCTCATACGGTCGGAACTCGATGTCGCCTTCAGATACAACGGTCTTCCCATAACCGGCAAGAGGCTCGTTACCTTTGAGATGCTCAGAAGAATTGTGGTCCAGACTCTTGAATACGACAAGGAATATGCTCCATTCACATATCTGGACGGAGAAAGGAAGATATACGCAGACCTGGACGTCGAAGGCGTGAAAGTGAGCATTATGGGTATTATTGACCGCCTTGACAGCAAAGCCGGCGATTTGAGGATAGTCGACTACAAGACCGGTAGCATCAAACTGCACCGCAAGGGCGACACGGATGAGGACATCATAGAAAGAGTCTTCGACGTGGAATTAGGAAACAACCGTCCATATTCTTCTTTCCAGATGTATCTGTATGCCTATCTTATGGCAAGATACAAAACCGGCACTCTGGCCGAAGGCGGCCTCGCTTCCGTGACTGCAGAAGATATGGATATCAGCGTCTACCAGCTGAAGGAAATGTTCAAGTCGAATCTCAGGACATTCCGCAGCAATGATGCTATGCTGAGGCAGTTCGAAGAGAAACTCCGTAACCTGATAAGAGAAATACTGTCCGAAGGCGAATTTGTCGCCCGTCCGGCAGGGGTTTCAGACCACAAGTGTGATTATTGTCCGGTAAGGATACTTTGCAGTTATTAGAAATGGCGAAGGTTGACATATACAAGGCATCTGCGGGCAGCGGCAAGACGCATACCCTCACACAGCAGTATCTTCGATATCTGCTGCAGTCCGATGATCCGGATGCATACAGGCATATCCTCGCCGTAACCTTCACCAACAAGGCCACCGACGAGATGAAGCAGCGCGTGCTGGAGACTCTGTCGAAAGAGGCGCAGAAAGACAGCGAAGAAGGCCGCAAGGCACGCAAGGTACTGATAAGCATACTTCACGATTACTCCAACTTCTCGATAACCACCATCGACAAGTTTTTCCTACAGATCATACGAGCCTTTGCCCGGGAAATAGGACAGAACGGTTCCTATCGCGTCGAACTGGATGAAGTCTCAGTGATAGGAGCCTCGGTCGACTCGATGCTTGACTCTCTTGATGAAGACGGGAATGCCGCATTGCTCGAGTGGATGGTGGCATATGCGCTGGAATCAGTGGAAAAAGGCGGCTCGTATGACATCGCGTCCAGCCTGAAAGAGTTTGGCAAACTTTTCATTCAGGAAGACTTCAGGATAAAGAAAGGACTTCCAGGAATATCTTTCGTGCAGGACAGGAGCGTCATCGAACGTGTCCGTCAGAAGACGGCAGAAAGGATGGCGGATTTCAGAGTCAAGTATCCGCCCAGAAGCAGGAATGTCGACAAATATGCCAAAAGGCTCAACGAGACTGACAAGATTGTTTTTGATTCTGTGGGCATAATGGGTATCTCCAGCGATATTTACGCCCGTATGACGGATATCCTCAGGGAGAAGAATCTCGTGATGCTGTCCGAGTCGAAGGAGACGATACGCAAGCTGATTGACGATTCCGACGCTCCGTTCATCTATGAAAAAGTCGGGAACCGATATGACCATCTGATGCTAGACGAGTTTCAGGACACGTCGCGTGTGGAATGGCAGAATTTCCTGCCGCTTTACCGCGAAAGCCTGGCGAAAGGCAAGGACTGTATGATTGTGGGAGACATCAAACAGAGCATATACCGCTTCCGTGGCTCCGACTGGGAAACTCTCAACAGTGGAATCGCAAAGGATTTCAACGAGTCCGTGACCCATTTTGAAACGCTCAAGGTCAACCGTCGCAGTTTCCGCAATATTATCAAGTTCAACAATCTTCTATATGGCCGGATAAAGGAATGGCTGCCCGATGAATTTGCTGAAAAAGTTTCGGGCTTATATCAGGATGCAGAGCAGGAAGAATGGAAGGAGCCGGAGGGCTATGTGAAGATTCAGTTGGAGGATTATGTCCAGAAGCCTGAATTCATGGCCCGCGCACTGGAGTGGCTCGTGCCTGCAGTCCAGGAACTGCTGTCGCAAGGTTTTCCGGCAGGCAGCATAACTGTACTGACAAGGGACAACAAGCAGGTGTCGGCAGTGGCGCAGAAACTCCTGGCCGAAGGTTATGCAGTCATTACTGACGAATCTCTGCTGGTATCAGGCAGTCCCCAGGTTCAGAAAGTAGTGGCAGTGCTGAAATATCTCAGCTCCGGAACCGATGACATATGCAATGAACAACTGCGGCAGCTGGGTGTCGACATCGACCGAGATGTGTCTTCAGAAGGGTCCTTGTATGACCTTTGCGAGAATATCATCAGAATATGGATTCCGGATGTGGCTAAGGGCGACATCCCGTATATCAATGCCTTCCTTGATATAGTCACTGAGTACACTTCGGTATACGGCTCTGACATCTCAGCTTTTGTCAGGTGGTGGGAGGAGACCGCTTCGGACGGAAGATATATTTCTGTGCCGGAAGGTCAAGATGCCGTCAGGGTGATGACATATCACAAGTCGAAAGGCCTGAGCCTCGACGCAGTTATCATACCTTTTTTCATCGAGCCTTTTGAATCAGGCAGAGGAGATTATCTGTGGACTACTCCCAATCCCGAAATCTGCGAGATCGGACTGTTCCCGGTGAAATGCGTAAAGGATCTTGAAAATACTTTCTTTGAAGAAGACTATCGACAGGAACGTTTCCTCAAGGCAGTGGATGCGTTGAATGCAGCCTATGTCGCCACGACGAGGGCAAAGCAGGCAATGTATATCTATGCGGTAAGGTCCAATACCGGAATAGACGCTGTTTCCGAGAGTATGGCCAGGATGCTGGAACAGTGTGTGGAAACCGAGGTGGAAAATGTCTATGAATTCGGTACGCCGCAGAGCTATGTCCCTTCTGGAGATGATGAAGACGCAAGGGTGCAGGAGCCCGTGGATCGTTTCGTTTCCATTCCTTACCTGGTCAAGGAGGACGGTGAGGAGGAGGCTCCCGCAAGACCGAGGATAGAGATGGCATACTCCGGAGCCGATTTCTTTGATGAACCAGGGGCAAGGCAGAAAGGCATTGTGCTTCACGACATCCTCGCCTCTGTGACTGTAGCGGCAGACCTTCGGCAGGCTGTTGAGAAGGCTGTCGGAGAAGGCCTCCTGCCGGCTGGAGATGCCGAAGATGTCGAGGAAATGCTTCGGCAGGCTATTGATTCTGTCGCCGGCTATCACTGGTTCGACAGCGGCAACACTGTCTTCAACGAACTCTCGATAATCAATACGGACGGCAATGTGGAGCGTCCTGACAGGGTTGTCGTCAGGGAAGGGGAGACCATAGTGGTCGATTACAAGTTCGGAGAAGAACGCAAGTACTATTGCTGGCAGGTTCGCAGATATATGAAACTGCTCAGGGAAATGGGATATCCCGGCGTGAAGGGATACATTTGGTATGTGAAGAACAACAAAGTTGAAAAAATATGAAAAAGTTTCTGTTTTTATCGTTGACGGCGGCGCTGCTGCTGTGTTCCTGCAAAACAGGCAAGCAGGTGGAATACTCTAACCCTCTGGACGTCAAGTTCGGCGATCCCTATGTGCTGCTGGCGTCGGACGGCAATTACTATATGTACGGCACAGGCGGAGTTCAAGACGGTTTCGGCTGCTACAAGTCTGAGGATCTGGTGCACTGGGAGTATCAAGGTGCCATATACCACGGCAATACTCCCGAATCCTGGGCTCTGGACTGCTTCTGGGCGCCGGAAGTTTACGAGAGGGACGGAAAGTTCTATATGTTCTTCAGTGCCAATACAAAGGAAGACCCTTACGGTGACGAGGAGCGTTTCACGATAGGTGTGGCCGTTTCAGATTCTCCTACAGGTCCCTTCGTGGAGATGGGCGGCCCGATTTTCCAGCCCGGTTATCCGATTATCGATGCAAACGTGCTTTTCAACGATGACGGAAAGTGCTACCTGTATTTCTCACGCTGCTGCTACAAGCATCCTGTCGAGAGCGAGGTCGCTGACTGGGCCCGCAATCAGGGCCTTTTCGAAGAGATCGAGGAGAGCTGGGTATATGGAGTTGAACTCAAGCCCGATTTCAGCGGCGTCATAGGCGAGCCGGTGCTTCTGCTTTGTCCGCCGAAGTCGATGGCCGACGCACAGGCAGAGTGGGAGAGCCGCTCGGTGACATCCGGTGAAGTAAACCGTCGCTGGACCGAAGGATCGTTCATCATCAAGCGCGACGGAGTCTACTACATAATGTATTCGTCAAACTTCTACGCCGGAGAGAACTACGCAGTGGGATATGCGACCTCATCAAATCCTCTCGGTCCGTTCCAAAAGTCTGCTGACAACCCCGTACTTCAGAAAAACACTCAGGACGGAGGTATAGTCACCGGAGTGGGACACAACAGCATTACCCGCTCGCACGACGGCAAGCATCTCTACTGCGTATATCACGGACGTACGGCCGCGACTGGAGACGAGCGCGTCGTCTTCATCGACGAGATGGAAATAAAGGACGGGCATCTGAAGGTCCTGGGTCCCAATACCGATACCCAGACGATTTCCTACTGATCTATACTTCAGGCAGTTCGAAATCCAGAAGGCTGCGGGGACAGGCTGCGTTGAGGCGCATGAATCCCAGCCCTTCAGGACCGAACATCACGCCTGTGTTCATACCGACCTTGACCTTGTTCACGAAATAATCTTCGAGCAGTGCCTGATCTTCTGGTTTCAGTTCGACCCTGCCCGCAAGATGGTGGAGCAGGTTGCGGCAGTCCAGCCATACCAGGTATGAACTCTGCGGCCGGACAGGAGTTACCAGCTGCACGCCGCCCGCACGGAAGGCGGAAAACTTTTCCTCCAGGTAAATGATATTGCCCTCGATATATCTTACGGCTGCGTCACGCCAGGGTTTTGCTTCGGTAAATGCCGCGATCATACCCAGTGAGGCGAATATCGACGGGCAGTTCAGTTCGTTGACCGCCAGCCATTTGTAGAAGGGCTGTGCAAGCTCTGGATTCGGAATGACGGAGAATGAGGATGCAAAACCAGGAATGTTGAAGGTCTTGGACGGAGCTCCGAAGGTGATGCTGTTTTCTGCAGCCGCTTCACTTACGGACGCGAAACAGATATTCTTGTTTCCCCAGAGGCTGAGGTCGGCGTGGATTTCGTCCGAAATGACCAGCACGCCGTGGCGATGGCATATTTCAGCGAGTGACTCGAGTTCCTCCCGGCTCCAGATATAACCGCCCGGATTGTGAGGGTTGCACAGTATCAGCATCTTGACCGGCCCGTCAGCCTTCAGCAGGCTGTCCAGATGGTCGAGGTCCATCCTGCCGTCCCTGACCGGATTCCGCAGTACCTTGCGGCCGTTGCCGACAGGAACGTTCGTGAAAGGATGATACACCGGAGACTGCACCACAACCTTGTCACCCGGTTTTGTGAAGAAGTTGATTGCGAGCCCTATGCCTCTCACGATGCCGGGTATGAAACTGATCCAGTCGTTCTCAACCTTCCATCCGTGCTCCTGCAGTTCCCATTGCGCGATGACGGATTTCATCTGCGGGGGCTCTGTGTCATAGCCGTATATGCCTGACTGTACGTACTTTTCAAGTATGTCACGGACGCATTGCGGGGAGCGGAACTCCATGTCGGCGACCCAGAGCGGGGTGATGTCGTCCCTTCCGAACAGGGTTTTCAATGCAGCATATTTTACTGAATAGCTGTTCCTGCGGTCTATTATTTCATCAAAATTGAATTCTTCCATCAGTCTTATATTGTGTTTAGGCATATAAAGATACTCATAAATGTAGTAACTTAGTCTTATGCAAGAACTGGAAACATACGCACGCAAATACAATTCGCCTGATTACTTCAAGACGGACCCGATAATATTCCCGAAGCACTTCGCTACCCTGATGGAAAAGGGGGAGGCCAGCCTGCAGGATGTGGAGATTGCTGCTGTGATTGCCGCTCATCTGGCCTGGGGACGCAGGGATATGATAGTGAGGGACTGCAACCGTGCTTTCGACGAGATGGGATGGCATCCGTATGATTATGTGCGCAGCGGTTGCTATCGTGATGAAGACAAAAGCCTTCACCGTACCGTCAAGTGGAGTGAGTTTGCGAAGATATGCCGCAATCTCAGGCAGTTCTATGATGAGAACGAAACTCTGGAAATCCTGTCGCAGGATGAGATGCGCACCCGTATCTACGTCCAGAAAAGCGACCCTTCGGCTGCGAACAAGAAGATAAATATGTTAAGGCGCTGGATGGTGCGCAACGACGGCATCGTGGATATGGGGCTTTGGAAACACATTTCGCCAGCCGATCTCATAATACCGCTGGATGTACACGTGCATCGTGTCGCTCTCGAAACAGGGCTGACAAAACGTCGGCAGGCTGACTTGAAGACTGCGCTTGAAATCACAGAGGGCCTTAAAAAAATCTTCCCAGGCGATCCTTGCCTGGGAGATTTTGCGCTGTTCGCCTACGGGGCGGAGCGTGCTGCCGGAAAAACCGACTGACTACAGGATCCTGTCGGACTCCTCGAGGTATAAGGTGGACTTCTCGTGAGATGCCTGGTCGCCCAGAAGGGCAAGGGCAGTCGCATAGTATGCTTCCTTCACGATCTTGTCGGGCTGCTGGCCTGTGATTACCGCGTGGCAGAAAGCGTGTGCAAGTTCCACGGAACCGTCATTGGTCGCTCCGGTACTGCTTGAACCGTCGGTGGTGATGATCTTGTCGGTGAAACGGATGCCGGGGTCGGTGGAAGCGTCTTCCTGTGACCAACTGCTGCCAGCAAAAGCGTTGTTGCTCAGGATGCCCTGCTTTATCTGCATCAGGAACTGCTCGATACCGCTGCGGTATGCAGGCTGCTCGCTGAACATAATGCCCTTCACAAGGTCAATCGTACCTTCGCTTCCGAGTATGAATTCACCCATACCGAAATGCTTGTTGGAGATGATGGACTCGAAGGTCATATGCACTCCATTGGGGTATTCATAAGTTACTGCGACATTGTCGAACACCTCGCGGCCGTCTTTCCAGAAGCGGATGCTTCCCATTCCGGTTACGCACTCGGGATACTGGTCCATAGCCCAGGAACCGTTCTGCAGCTGATGGCAGGCAAGCTCCGTCATCAAACCTCTTGAACTCTCGTTGTAGAGCCTCCAGTTGATGCGTCTCTCAAGTTCGGGAGAGGGAACTTCACGACGCCAGTCGTTGTTGCGGTACCAGTAGTTGCGGATGCCTACGACCTCTCCGATCGCACCGGAGTGGATAAGCTCCATCGCCTTGATGTACTTGGGGTCGAAGAGCCTCTGCTGGCCTACGACGAACACCTTGCCGCTGCGCTGCCATTCTGCTATCACATCCTTGCAGTCCTGGATGGAATATGCCATTGACTTTTCGCAGAAGACGTGCTTGCCGGCCCTGAACGAGTCGATCGTCATCGGGGCGTGCAGATTCAGCGGAGTGCAGATGATTACACCGTCAACATCCTTGTCGTCCAATAGCTTATGATAGTCGCTGTAGAGTTTTGCGTCGGGGCACATAGCTGCCGCAGCCTGAAGGTGGGGCTCGTAGTCGTCGCAGAGGGCGACTATCCTGGCACTCTTGTCGACGAGCAGGTTCGCGATATGGAACTGTCCGCGGGAACCGGTGCCGATGATGCCCAGTTTAGCTGCCTGTCCTTCGATTTCCTTCTGACCCTTTTCGGTGCAGGAGGTGAGCCAGGGGAACAGCGAGATTGCCGATCCCACGGCGAACATGCTGCCCAGGTTCGACAGAAACTCTTTACGGGTTAATAATTTATCCATATTATATCAATATACTTTAATAACTTTCGTAGTACCGTTGGTCAAGCAGTAAATCTCGCTTGCCGAGTAGCCCTTAAATCGGGCCAATATATCGCTTCTCTTTTCTCTCGGGGCTACGTATAGCGCGGTGGAAAGGACCTCGCAGACCATGGGAGAGGGGCCTGTTACAGCCACCATCTCATCCCTTACCACACGGTCTCCGGTTGCCGGATCGATGATGTGACCGAGGCCGCGTCCGTTCTTGCCCGAGATGGACAGAGCACAATCTTTCAATTCAAACGTGTGCGCGCATTTGCCCCTGAAATACGGGTGCTCCACCGAAATCGGCCAATGGTCACCGTAGGGATGTGTGCCCAAGGCAAAAATGGAGCTGTTTCCGAAATTCAAAAGAGCGCAGGTAACATTTTCCCTTTTCAAAATGTTATACGCATTCTCCAGCGCGTATCCCTTGGCGAAACCTCCGAGGTCCAGCTTGACCGTAGGGTCATAAAAGCGGATGGTGTGGGAGCTGCCGTCAAGTTCAAAGTTCTTCGCCCCCTTTGACGCAGTGCGGGAAACCTTGTTTGCCGTGATGTCGAAATATCCGTCGGTGCTGTTGCAGAAAACCCTGCACATCTCCAGCACCATGAACAGTTCGTCATCGACTGCAACCGGCCCGTCAGCGGCCGTTTTGTTTACAAGGGCCAGGGGGCTGCCCTTGTCGAAGCGGTTGAACTTGTCGTTCGCTTCTTTAGTGCGGGCCCATATCTCATCTATGACGGCCCGCGATTTCTCTTCGCTGTAGAACGGCAAAACAATCTCCGCAACGGAGTGCATCGTTTCGAATGATGAATAGGCTACCGGTGCGGAGATGTTTTCGTCGCTATACTTGAAGGATGTCATTTATTCCTCTTTGCGAAAATCTTTTTACAGAGAAGTACCAGAAGCCTTATGGGCAGCAGCAACACATACAGGATGACCGCTACCAGGACCGTGAAGCCAATCTGGGAAAAGATTTCATGCCATTGAGAATGGTAGACGATGATGCAGACGATGTTGATGAGCACGGCGCAGACGAAGCAGCACAACGCTATCAACAGCTCGGTTTTCACCCTCTTGCCTGAAATGACCAGATCTTTCATTTAGTCTAATACTTTAATCTTAATGTTTTTGAAATAAACATGGTCGGAGTGGTCCTGAAGCAGCAGATGACCGAACTCGGCATTGCCGAAGTTGGGATAGTTGCGGTATTTGCTGTAGGCTACAAGGGCATTCCATTCCTGGGTGTTACGCTCATATTCAACAACTTTGACACCGTTGAGCCAATGCTCCACGTGATTGCCGTTGACATAGACCATTGCGGTGTTGAAGTCGTAAAGGTTGAAATTGGCGTTCTCCTTCTGGGCGGGAATCAGGTCGTAGAGTGATGACAGGGTGCGGTTGCCCTTGACGCCGGCCTTGGCGTCAGGATGGCGCTCGTCATCGAGCATCTGGAACTCGCAGCCGATAGAGGCACCTCCGGGGATGCTTTCCATCGCGGGGTCGACGAAATACTTCAGGCCGCTGTTGGCGCCTTCGGTAATCTTGAAATCGACCTTTACGATGAAATTCTTGAACACCTGGTCAGTGACGATGTCACCGGCGCCGCGGGCGAACGGTTTCCTCTTGTCGAGGACGATCTGTCCGTCAGAAACGTGCCAAACGCTGTCAGGCTGGTGATCTGTGCCGGCGATGTGCCAGCCATCGAACGACTTGCCGTCGAAGAGCAACTGCCAGCCCTGGGCTTTCTCGGCCTTGGTAAGCACGTTGTCTTCAGTGACAACCTGGTCAAGATTGAAATATTTGCTGTTGTCAGCCGGCCTGTCGCAGCTTTGTGCGCAGGCCAGCAGGACAACTGCAAATAATACGAGAAGAGAATTCTTCATCATTAGAGTTTGTAGAATTCTTCCCAACCCTTTCTCGGCGGCTGGTCGCAGAGCAGAGCAGTGGCGAAGCGGTCACCGACGCAGGTCTTGGTTACGTTGTCGAAGATGATCTTCCTGTTCAGACGCATGGCGATGGTACCGAGGGCGAACATCTCTGCAAGCGGAGTGAACACCTGGAATGAAGAACGGGTCTTCTCTCTTCCCATAGCTGCGAGAAGGAAGTTCTCGTAGTGGTTAGAAGGTGATTCGGGAACTTCAGGCAGGTATTTCTCGAGTTCCTTTGCCCTTGCTGCACCGATAATCTGTGATGCTGCGGCGTGTGAACCACGTTTGATGATGAGGTCTTTTCCATCCGGGCCCTTGCAGTACAGCTCAGTACCGGGCTGGGGAACGCGCGGACCGTCAGCTGCGGGAGCTGCGGCGCCCTGAGGCCTCTGACCGCCACCGGCAGGTCTCTGGCCACCCTGGCCGCCCTGAGGTCTCTGGCCGGCTGCGCCGCCGAGGCTTCTCGGGTCAACAGTCTGGCCGTTGACGGTGATTGCAGGAATGTCGTTGTCTGCGTTGGTTGCAGTATCCCAGTATCCGTCAGGCAGCGGCGGGAGGTTCTTCTCACCGTCATACCAGGTAACTTCGCACTCGGGCATATTTCCGCGGGCAGCGAATTTGTAACGTACGGTGGTCTCGAACGGGAAGAAGAAGTCGTTGTGGTTGACTACGTGGATCGGGTCGATCTCGTAAGGAACTCCGAGGTGAAGGAACTGGTGAGGAGTGTCGATGAGGTGTGCACCCCAGTCTCCAACGGCACCCATACCGAAGTCATACCAGCCACGCCAGTTGCCAGGGTGATATTTGCCGTTGAACTCGTGGAACTTGGCCGTTGTCAGCCAGGTATCCCAGTCCATTCCTTCGGGAATAGGCTCAGCCTCCGGGAATTTGGTGATAGCCGGATCGTAAGGATACCAGCGGCGCCAGTTGTTGAAGTGGGCAGTGATCTTGCGGCAGTCGTTGATGATACCTGCTTCTGCCCAGGCCTTGAACTGGAAGTAGTTTTCGCCTGAGTGACCCTGGTTACCAACCTGGGTTGCAACCTCCGGGTGACGGTTTGCGATGTCGCACATAAGCTCGGCCTCGTTGAAGGTACGGCACATAGGTTTCTCTACGTATACGCTCTTGCCATAAGAAACGGCGAGCATTGCTGCAGGGAAGTGGGCAAAGTCAGGGATGGCTACGAGAACGGCATCAAAGTCATTGTGAGCCTTGTCGAACATTTCCCTGAAATCCTGGAACACTTTTGCTTTGGGATGGCTGGCGATGGTACGCTGGCATCCTGCGCTCTTGATGTCCACATCGCAGATGCAGGTGATTTCGCAGATACCTGAGCGGTCGAACTGACCGATGTCGGATGCGGCCTGGTTGGCAGCGCCGATACAAGCCAGACGGACTTTCTGTCCGTCAGCCTTTGCAGCTTCCAGCTCAGTCTGGACAGGGTTGAAAGCTCCGGCCTTGCTGGCTGCACTTGCTGCAGAACCGGTAAGAACTGCACCGGCTGTTGCTACGCCTGCAGTCTTGAGGAATTGACGTCTTGAAAAATCTTTCATATTGTGTTTTGATATTAAGGTTGAATTAAGCCAAAAATTCGTCGAAAGTTAAGAATTAGTTTGAACAATTCAAATACAGCGGGTTATAAAGTTGAGTACTTTTCTCCGTATTCGAGCTGCTGCGCTACAAAATCCGTGCAATATTCAATACGGTAGTCAACAACCTTGCCGTTCTTCACCACTGGAACGATGTCTGGATTGACGAATCCGCGATACGGTTTCAATTGCAGGGCGGAATACCTTTCGAGCACTTCGCGATGCAGTTCCGGGTCGATGTTTACTGCATACTTCTCGACGAGAGCCTTGCCTGCAGCATAATCTCCTTCGCTCTTGATGCGCTGGATCTCAGCCAGGAGCTTGCCGAAGAGATTCCTGAGAGCCTGGTAGTCGTTGATCACGAAATAGGTCTTGCCGCCCCTGCTGCGCTTCTCGATTACGTTCTGCGCGGCACCCTGCTCGAAGCACCAGTCGGCGATCAGCTTGCGGTTCTGCATATGTGCCTCGGTGTTCTGCTTGCCGAGTTCTATTCTGGTGAACTGGGTGAAGATTCCGTTGCGGATATAACTGTCGTACTGGGCCTTGTAGGCATCAGGATTGTCCAGCAGGCCGAGTTCGACTAGCTTCGGGTCGGCAAGGTACCACAGCGCGAACAGGTCGGCGCGAGCCTCTTCCAGTGTCGAACTGTATTCTTTCAGGGCATTTGACGGAGTGCCTTCGAGCAACTGCCCCGAGCCGTGGCCGAGGCATTCGTGCAGGTCGGTATGAAGATTGTCCGTTATGTATTCGTATTCCTTGGCCCTCTCGATTTCGGCTTCGTCCCACGCAAACTCCTTGAGCACGCTGTTTTCCTTTTCGTTCGCCGCCTTGTCGTAGGCTTCGGTGATATTGGCTATCGTGACGGATTTCGAGCCGTGTTCCTTCCTGATCCAGTCGGCGTTCGGCAGGTTGATGCCGATGGCTGTGGAAGGGTAGGTGTCGCCGGCCAGGCACAGTGCATTGATGACTTTGGCGGATATGCCCTTGACCTTGGCCTTCCTGAATCTCGGATCTACGGGCGAGTGGTCCTCGAACCACTGCGCGCTCTCGCTGATCGTGACCGTGCGCTGCGAAGCGTCTTCGTCCCGGACGTTGACCATCGCCTCAAAGTTGCCCTTAAACCCCAGGGGGTCTCCGTACACTTCGATGAAGCCGTTGATGAAATCGACTGCGGAAAGGGTGTCCTTCACCCAGCTGATGTTGTATTTGTCCCAGGTGCCGAGGTCTCCCGTGCGGTAGTAGTCCACCAGTTCGGCTATGTATTTTTTCTGGGCGTCGTTCTCCGCAACGGCGGCTGCGGCCTCGAGGTTCTCCACGATCTTGGTCAGGGCCTTGCCGTAGAGCCCGGAAGTGGTGTATTTCAATTCTTCAAGCGTGCCGTCGGGGCGTTTCACAAGCCGGCTGTTCAGGCCGTAGGAGATGGGTTCCGGGTCGTTCGGGTCTTCCATCGCGTTGTAAAAATCCTCCGCCTCCTTCTGGCTTACGCCCTCGTACAGGTGGTTGGCCGACGCCTTGATGAGGTCGACACCTTCGCCCTGATATCTCCTGAAAGGAGCGATCTGGGGATTGTATATGATTTCAACAAGAGACTTGTCGCAGCCGGCTGCGGCGAAAAGTGACTCCATGAACTCCCTCGGGCAGTCGGGGAAAAACTTGTGTTCGCCGTAATGGTGATGTATTCCGTTGCTGAAGAACACCCTTTTGGCATATACCATGAAGTCCTGCCATTCCCGGGCCTGCTTGTCTCCGTCGTAGGTCCTGATTATCTTTTCCAGAGCCTTGCGGATGGGCAGGTTGTACTGATAGTTTTGCTCCCAGATGATGTCACGGCCGTACTTTGCGGCCTCGCTCAGATAGTAGATATACTGTTTCTGTCCGAAACTCAGGTTTTCCCAGTCGGGTATCTGGTATCTTATGACTTCCAGGTCGGCGAATTCGTCGAGGCTGTATCGGAAGTCCGACGGAGTTTCCTTCGGTGAACAAGATGCGAGGATGCAGGCTGTTGCCATAGTGAGCAGTATTTTAGTTTTCATCTTTTTTCTTCTTTCCCTTGTTGAGAGTGGAGTTTTTGTAAGAAATCTTGCAGATATAGTAAATCAGGACCAGTACCAGCAGGATTCCGAGCATCAGTCCCGACAGGCGTACGTTGCCGTGGATTGCATTGCGTACCACCAGCGTCTCACCGTCCTGGGCCAGCAGTTCCTCAAGCTGAGAGTCTCCCATGGTTGCGGGCGTCCATTTCTGGACTATGTAGCTGTCGCTGAACAGCGTGGCTCCTCCGTTGGCACGGTTGATCGTCAGCAGAAGCTTGCGGTCGGCATATCCGACTTCGAAGGGGAAGCCTGCCGGAATGCCTTCGCCGCCCGTCGATGAAGCGAAGAAGAGGTCGGCTCCGGCTGCAAGCGCTTTCTCGGCGAATGCCTCGATCCGTTGCCAGTCCTTTTCCTTCAACCTGGCAGGGTCGTAGATGGATACGAGGATGACATCTTCGCTCTCAAGTATCAACGGCGCGACGTCGTTCCCTTCGGTATCCTGAATGCTGAAGTCGGCATACTGGGCCGCGGTGCCGGTCATCTCAGTGACGGTCTCCACATAGGTCCAGGTCGAATCGGGAAGGTTCTCGAGGGTAAAGCTCTCCTGCTTTCCGTCTTTTTCGTATATGAAGGTCGTTTCGAAAGCAGCCTCGTCATCCTCAGTGGACACGTAGGCTCCGGTCTTGTACGGAGTGAACTCATACATCGGAACCGCCAGATAGGAGTGAAGCCACAGGGCGAGGGCCACCAGGAAGAAGAAGCCGGCAAATATCCATTCGATGACGCGGTTTGCGATCAGCGGGGTTTTCTTCCTCTGGAAAAACAGCAGGGCAATGCAGGGCAACAGAATCAGATTCTTGAAGAAGGTCTGCCAGTTGGTGAGATGCACGGCTTCTCCGAAGCATCCGCAGTCGCTGATGGGGTTGAACAGTGCCAGGTACAGTGTCAGCAGGGTGAAGAAGCAGCACATAAAGAAGCCTATGCCGGAGAATACCCTTATCCTCACCGACAGCAGCACGCACATTCCCGTGACGAATTCGCATATCGCCAGCAGCATGCCCGCATAAAGGGCTGTTCCCGAAAGGAATCCAAGATGCAGGGCCGAGAAATATTCCTGCATTATGAGTGAGGTCCCGACGGGGGACAGGAGTTTGACAAAACCCGAAAAGATGAAAGTGAGGCCGAAGATCAGCCTGCAGATGGCCCTGAGGAATCTCATTTGAGTCTTTGGGAAATAATTTGTTTAAGATTGTCGAAAATGGCTGTGGCCGGCAGCATGTCGCCGTTGGCGGCCGCACAGTCGATGCGGATGAAGTCGCTGTCGAGTTCGCACTGCCTGAGGTAGATGCTCCTGACTTTTTTCTGGAACTCTATGCTGGCCTCGTGGATGTCTCTCTTGCCGTCGAGGTAGTCACGGTCGCTGCCGCTGCGGTTGCGTTTGAGCTGTCGGTCGACAAAGACTATGGGAACGTCGAGGAAAATGTTGAAATCAGGCCTGGGAATCCCGGAAACCTCATATTCATAATTGAAAATCCACTCGCGCAGCTGGTCTGACTGCTCTCCGGCGGGAAGTTTGGCGCACTGGAAGGCGATGTTGGAATAGACGTACCTGTCCAGGATCACACAGCAGCCTTCGTCTAGCCATTTCCTGATAATCGGGGCGGCGTCGATGCGGTCGAGGGAATACATCAGTGCAACCAGCTGCGGATGCACCGTGTCGTTGTCTCCGAAATCCCCTCTGAGGAATCTTGCAATCAAGTCGCCGTAAATTGGGGCGTCATATCTTGGAAAATGCAGGAACCTGGTCTTTCTGCCTGCTGCCTGCAGATATGAGTCGAGCATCTTTACCTGGGTGGATTTGCCCGCGCCGTCCAGCCCTTCGAGCACTATGAGCATATTATTGTATATATTTGCATTGTGTACAAAGATACTAACATAATAGGAATCATAAACCTGAATGACGATTCATTTTATCGACACAGCAGGGTTGAAAACGCTGACTTGTTTCGCGCAAAAGCCGCTTCTATGTTTGAGGAGGGCGCGGATGTCATCGATGTCGGAGCGTGCAGTTCCAGGCCGGGCAGCGTTTATCCCGGAGAAGCCGAAGAATGGAGGCGACTGCTGCCTTTCCTGAAGGAAATCGCAGCAGACTTTCCGGACCGCAGGTTCTCGGTCGATACTTTCTCTTCTGAAATCGTCAGGCGCACATATGACGTCATCGGCCCCTTCATCGTCAATGACATAACAGCCGGGACGGCCGACAGTGCAATGCTGGAAACAGTCGCCGCCCTCGACCTGCCGTATATCGCAATGCACAGCAGGGGAGACGGGCAGACTATGGACTCGTTGTGCGATTACTCAGATGTCGTGGAGGATGTCAAGGATTATTTCAGGGATTTCGGCCGCAGGGCGGAAGATGCCGGAGTCAGAGAGTGGATACTCGATCCCGGTTTCGGTTTCGCCAAGACTGTAGGGCAGAACCTGGAAATGCTCGCCCGGCTCTCCGAGTTCCTGGAACTGGGAAGGCCCGTGCTTGTCGGGATCTCCAGAAAGAGGATGGTATGGGAGCCGCTTGGGCTTACTCCTGATTCCTGTCTTGACGCGACCCTCGTTCTCCAGGGACAGGCCGTCCTTCAGGGCGCTGCCTATCTCCGGGTTCACGACGTGGCGGCCTTTCGGGATTACCTTGGAACAATTCTCTGAGAGTGTCGAACTCCTTGCTGAACGAAATACCGGCACCATTGCGCTGAGTCTGGTCGAGATAGCTGCTGAAGTCGTCTGCGGAATGTGAGAACAGCGTGAGTTTCGTGCGCCCTTTCTTGCCGAGTTTTATGGCGATGTCTATGTCTCCCATCACGTCGCTCTTGCCCGCAGTTATATACTGGCGGTTGCCTATGTTGCCGTTGATGGTGACGCGGTTGTTGAACAGCTGTGTGCTGATGGCGACGTCGACTACATCGCGGCCGCTGTCATTGTTCTGATAGTTGAGCCCGAGGTCGATGGGGATGTTCAGCTCCTCCAGGATGTCGTTGAGCTGGTTGGCCATCAACTCTCCGATGTTGAGATAGTTGACGCCTGTCGCAGCGTTGTAGATGCCGGACTGGTCGTCGGGCAGGAAGTTGCCGGTCAGGAGCACTGATGCGAACTGTTTCATCCTCTTTTCCTCAGTCATCAGGGCCGGCTGGATCTGAGCCTGGATGGCGGGTTCTATATCCTGCACTACCACGTCGAATCCGAGCTGGGGGTTCGACAGTTTGCCGGTCACGTCGAGCAGGCATTTGACGTTCTTGCGGGCAGATGTCGAGATGGAGTCGGCGAGCAGGGGAGAAATTGAGGCTTTAGTGTCATACTGGGCAGTGATGTCGAGGTCCGTGTTCATCACGTCACCAGTGAAGTTGACGTTGCTTCCCTTGTTGATGGAGAAAGCCTTGTTGGTCAGCCCCAGCAGTTTGTAGTTGAAGCTGCCTTCGTCGATGCCGTAGTTGCCCCTTATGTCGAACTGGTTGTTGAGCACGCTTATGTTGATGTCGCCGGCACCCTTGGCCTTGAGGGTGTTCCCGTAGGTGCGGTCTATGTCGAGGTTGATGTCGGCGTCATTGGTGGCCTTGAGCCTCAGGTTAACTCCAAAATTGCTCTGTGTCTTCTCCTTGCCCTTCTTCAGCGACGAGTGGACTAGCAGCAGGGAATCATATGTGCTGAGCTCAGGCTTGGTGTCATTGTTGATGAAGGTGAGGATGGACTGGCCGGCAGCAGTAACCGATCCGAGCGGAATGCGCAGGGATGACGGGCCGGTGGTCGCGTTTACTATGAGCATTATGTCGTTCGCAGGACCGGTCAGCGAAATGGTTCCTTCGCTTGCGGTCGCCTTTCCGTAGAAAGTGGGATTGTCAGACAGGGTGGTGTTCAAAGCCGCCATGTCCCGAACCCTCATCCTTACGTTCAGCCTGATGTCCTTGAAATGGTCGTAAGTCACGCCTCCGCTGATGGTGCCGGTACCGTTTGCACCATCGGTGACGCGGGCCGAGTTGATCGTCACGCCCTGGGGAGTGAGATCGAAGTCTCCGGTGATGCCGTAGCGTACCTGGGTGTAGTTGAGCTTTCCTGCGAACTCGTTGAGGTGGCCGTTGTCAGATGTGATGTCGAGCTTGTCCAAGGGACCGTTCGCATTGACCGTCATCGAGACGCTGCCGGTGAGGTCGGACATTATGGATGAGATGAAAGGCGTGAGAATCACGGCTTCGAGACTGTCGATCTCGGCTTTGGCCGACAGGGTCTTGTCCTTCGGATTGAGGCCTCCTGCCAGGTCTATCACTTTTCTGTCCCGCAAGGTGTTGACCAGTGAAAAATCGATCTTGTCGGCCTGTTCTTCCCAGTTCGCATTTATCGCCAGGTCTCCGACCAGATTGCCGGACAGATATACTGAGTCTGCAGCCAGGTCGGCGGACATCTCGTAGTCTCCCAGCAGCGCACGTGCCTTCGCGTTTCCGGTCAGGCGGCCGTCAAGGGAAATGGGGTCGTTGAGGAAAGCGTTGGCCAGTGACAGGTCGAAGTTGTTGAGGTCTATGTTGCATTCTTCCTCCGGATTGTCGGATATGATGCCGTTGACCTTCATATACTGGCCGGGACTTTCGAGAGTGAATTCCCGGATATTGATGCGCTTCTTGTCTATGAGGATGGAGGCGGGGTCTACTTTCCACTCCTTTCCGTCGACGGTGAATGAAGAATTGTCAAGTGCTACCAGGACGTTGTATGCCGCAGCGGAATCCGGGAACGCTACCGTGGCCTTCAGGTTGCCTTTGCCCGACTTTCCTTCGCTGCTGTTGTCGTAGGTCAGGTCGAGCTTCACCTTGTTGTCTTCGATGTCGGCTCCCAGATGGTTGTTGAAAGACACCAGGGAACCGATGCGGATAAGGTCGGCGTCAATGGTTGCAAATGCATTGGTGTCCGCACTGTCATATCCCAGAACCAGGTTGCGTGCATATATTTCCTTGAAAGACAGCAGGTCTGACTTGACGGACAATGATGATCCTCCGGTGCTGTCGGTCTGGAAAGACACCCGCGTGCCGTTTTCGATATGCAGGTCAGGCATTATGTAGGCCAGCAGAGAACGTATGTCTGCAACCCTGAGGTCGAGGTCATAGCTTCCTCCCGAATAGTTGAGGCCTTTCTGCTCTCCCTTGAGCAGATTTTCGAGCTTGTTGTTGAGCAGGGCGTATTTGGCGTCTTTGACCATTTCCGAAACAGAGGTCGTTCCGGTCAGCCTGCCGTTGAGGAAAGAAGAGTTGAACGTAAGCCTCTGGTTGTTTGGAAGCAGGCTGGCGTTTACCTGAATGTCGCCCAGGTCGTGCAGACCGGTGGCATTCGTGCAGTCCAGGTCGTTGATGAAGATGTCACCCTCGAATGTGTCCTTGCCTGTCTGGAGCACCGAACCCTTGAGCTTCATCCCGACTATGGAGACTTCCTGCTTGTCCAGGTTCAGCGCGACGAGGTTGGCTTTGCGGAGGTCCATATCCACGTCGTAAGTCCTCTGTCCGTCGCGGGCGTTGGAAATGTCGGCCCTCAGGTCGAAGTCCAGGTTGGGATCGTCATCCTTGGCCAGGATCTGCAAACCTTCAGAATCAAGTTTGCCGGATGCGGTGATACCCTTGTAGTCGTATTCGTTGAAGTTGAACTTCGATACATAGATGGAGTCCAGGTTGAAATAGGATTTCTCCTTGGCGGGAGATGCGAATCCGCTCAGGTCGGCGCTGCAGGAGAGTTCTCCCATCTTGTCGTTCTGGAGGAACCTGCCGAGGTCGAAGTTGCTGGCATCCATGAAACCGTCCATCGAGAATCCCACATTCGGAGTGCTCTGGCAGAGCAGGTCGACGTCTACACGGCCGATATCTGACGTCAGTCCTCCATAGGCTACGAAGTCTGTGAAGAAACCGTCCATGAATCCTGTAAAGTTGAAAGTGGTGCCCGGGGCGAATTTGCTGATGGTGCCTTTCTTCAGGGGTTGCTGCGCCACGCTTGCGATGATCCGTTCAAGGTCTGTGGTCGTGAAATGGCATTGGGAGATGTTGGCAGACACAATCGTCTGGTCGGACAGCGGCAGTCCGTTCAGCTGGCCGGAAAGTTCGACGTGCGAGGTGCCCGGGCCGTCAACCTTGAATGAAGAGATCTTCATGTTTGCAACCGGTCCCTTGACCTTGCCGTTTGCCTTCAATGTCAGTGTCAGATAGTCGAGGGCGGGCAGGTACAGGCCAAGCGAAGCAAGGCTGACTTTTGCGTCATCCAGGCTGCAGTCCAGCGAAACCTTGTGAAGGAAATCGGAGAAATCGCTGAAGTCTTCGAACAGGGCATTGGCATAATCCATCTTTATGTCCGAGAAGTTGTCCAGATATCTGAATTTCTCCAGATGGATGCCGGCGGCGTCCAGCGCAGCCTTGAACTTCAGGTCCTCGATCCTGAGGCCGCGGCTTTCGTCGAGGGTTATGCCGTTCACGTTGGCCGAGACGCTTCGGTTGCGCAGGTTGTATTTTATGTCGGAGATGTCGACGTTGAGGTTTTTGACGTGGAGGTCTTTCCAGTCGATGGTGCGTTCACCCAGCTCCAGTTTCTTGATTCCAGGCTTGTCGGGCGTGTGCCTTACAAGGTTGACCTCGGTATTGTTGAGCTTGATGTTGCGCACATCCACCAGCACATTGTCGAAATATGCGAGAATGCCTTTCGCTGACGTGTCCCGTTCCTGTTCCTTGGGAGGAAATATCTTAGCCAGGTTGAGGGTGCCTTCCTCGTCCACTTCAAAGTTCAGCAGGGCATCACTCAGCTCGAGTTTGTTGACGGTTACGTGGCCGGTAATGGCCTTGAGGAGCTTGACGTTGAGCGACAGCTTGCCCAGATAAGCCACTGTGTCCTGCGCGTCGTCTTTCAGAACTACGTCCTTGAGGATGACACGGTCGAAGAGCTGGTAGTATACCTCGCCGAAATCGATGCTGCCGTTGATGTTTGATGAAACGCTTTTTGAGACTGCCTTGCAGATACGGTTCTGCACTCCGGGCAGCTGCAAAGCCACCACAGCCACTACCGGCATCAGCACCAGCAGGCAGAGAAGACCAAGCAATATTTTGCGCAAAACTTTCATCAATCTAACAAAGATACACTTTTAATTTGATACCTTTGCACGTCTGGAGGCTAATCTGATGGGAAAAAGGACAATAATACTCGGAATCGAGTCATCTTGCGACGACACTTCTGCCGCCGTTCTCGCCGACCGCTGTCTGCTGTCGAACGTGATGGCTTCCCAGAAGGTCCACGAGCAGTATGGCGGAGTGGTTCCGGAACTCGCCTCAAGAGCCCATCAGCAGAACATCGTTCCTGTGGTTGACCAGGCTCTCAAACAGGCCGGCGTGGCTATGGATGAGGTGGATGCAATCGCTTTTACGAGAGGCCCCGGTCTGCTGGGATCCCTTCTTGTCGGAGTGTCCTTTGCCAAGGGGCTGGCACTTTCGTCCGGCAAGCCTCTTATAGAAGTCAACCATCTTCAGGGACATATCCTTTCGCATTTCGTGATGGAAGAAGGCAAGCCTCACCGTGAGCCGAAGTTCCCCTTCCTGGCTCTTCTGGTCTCCGGTGGCCATACCCAGATAGTGAAGGTGAATGACTATCTGGATTTCGAAGTGCTTGGCCGCACGATCGACGATGCAGTGGGAGAGGCTTTCGACAAGTGTGCGAAGCTGCTCGGGCTGGGGTATCCCGGAGGTCCAGTGATAGACCGCCTCGCAAAGGAAGGAGATGCCGCCCGTTTCCGCTTTGCCAAGCCTAACGTGCCTGGCCTGGATTACAGCTTCAGCGGAATCAAGACATCGCTTCTGTATTTCCTGAGGGACGAAGTCGCCAAGGATCCTGATTTTGTGGAGAAGAACAAGGCTGACCTCTGCGCCAGCTTCCAGAAAGACTTGATCGACATCCTGATGAAAAAGCTCCTGCTGGCAGTCAAACAGACTTCGATCCGCCAGATAGTCATTGGAGGGGGAGTTTCTGCCAACAGCGGCTTGAGAAACCGCATCGAGGAGGAAGGCCGCCGCAGAGGGTGGACCACCTTCCTGCCCGAACTGCGCTTCACTACCGACAATGCCGCAATGATAGCCGTCGTCGGCCATTTCAAGTACGAAAAAGGACTGTTCACTCCTCTGGACGTGGCTCCCGTATCGCGTGCGGCCGATCTCAATATGAAATGATATGAAAGAGTTCGAGCAGACGTTCGACATTCTGCACACTCCCTCGGAAGAAGATCTTCTCAAGGCTGCATCCGTTGCCTGCGGAGTTCCTGCTTCAAAGGTGAGGCAGTGCGTCGTGCTGCGCCGTTCCCTCGATGCCAGAAGCCGTCCTGTATACCGTTACAGGCTGCGTGCTTTCCTTGCGGGCGACGATGCTCCCAAAGAGTATGTCTTCGACTATAAGGATGTCCGCTCGGCTCCCGAAGTGATAGTGATAGGAGGAGGGCCTGCCGGCACCTTCGCTTCTCTGAAACTCCTTGAAAAAGGCCTCAAACCGGTAATCCTGGAAAGGGGAAAGGATGTCCACGGCCGCAAGGTCGACATCTCTGCGATCGTGCGGGAGGGCGTGGTTAACGCCGACTCTAATTACAGCTTCGGGGAAGGCGGCGCCGGTACGTTCTCCGACGGCAAGCTCTATACCCGTTCATCAAAGAGGGGAGACATACAGGAGGTCCTTCGCCAGCTGGTGGCATTCGGTGCCCAGGAATCCATTTTGACGGACGCGCACCCGCATATCGGCAGCGACGTGTTGCCGAGGGTGATGGAAAGCATACGCAACTGCATAACCTCCCACGGCGGTGAATATCATTTCGGTTCGAAGGTGGTGGATTTGACGCCGCCCTCGTCGAAAGACGGCAAATGGAAAGTGCTTTGCGCCGACGGGTGCAGCTACACGGCATCTGCAGTGATCCTTGCCACCGGCCATTCGGCCAGGGATATATATGAACTGTTCGAGGCGAAGGGCTGGGCTCTGCAGGCCAAGGGATTTGCCCTAGGCGTCAGGGTCGAGCATCCCCAGCACCTTATCGACGAGATACAGTACCACAAACGCTGGCAGCCCGGCTATCCTCACGCTGAATATGCCCTGGTGGAACAGGTTGAAGGACGGGGCGTGTTCTCGTTCTGTATGTGTCCCGGGGGAGTCCTCGTACCCTCCACTACCGAAAGCAATGCCGTGGTGCTCAACGGAATGTCGCCCTCTACCCGATCGGGCAAGAAAGCCAACGCCGGAATCGTATGTTCGGTGGAGCCCCAGGATGTGGCCGGTTTTGAGAAATATGGCCCGCTGGCTTTGCTGGAGTTCCAGAAATCGGTTGAGCAGAGGATGTATGACAATTCCTCAAGTTTCCGCGCTCCTGCCCAGAGGATGACGGATTTCTGCAGGGGCAGGCTTTCGGCGTCGCTCCCTGCGTGTTCTTATGCTCCCGGAACGGATTCGGCGGCATTGACTGAACTGCTGCCGGATTTCGTGACGTCAAGGCTTCGCAAGGCCTTTCCGCTCTTCGACCGCAAGATGCACGGATTCTATACCCAGGAGGCTCTGGTGCTCGGCGTTGAGTCGCGCACGTCTTCTCCGGTACGCATTCCCCGCGACGAAAACACTCTTTGCCACATAACGCTCGACGGCCTCTATCCATGCGGCGAGGGCGCCGGCTATGCAGGTGGCATAGTGTCCAGCGCCCTCGACGGTATTGCTGTCGCAAATGCTATTTGCAGTCGCAGCCTTCTTTAGAGCAATCTCCTTCACCGCAGTCGCCGCCGCAGGAACTGCAGCTGCCTGAGCAGGATTTGTTGCGCTCTCCGAACAGTCCGTTCTTGAGTTCTTCTTCAGTCGCGTCGCGTACGAGTTCAACCTTTCCTGTGAAATGGAGGTCCTTGCCAGCCATAGGGTGGTTGAAGTCCATCTTTACGGTGTCGGCTCCGACAGAGATGACGGTGCCGTGGATGACGCCCTGTGCGCTCATCATAGGGATGGAACGGCCGGGCTGGACGTATGCTTCCTGGAATACGCCGTCTACTTCGAAGGCGCTCTTGGGAAGGTCGATGATGGCTGCCGGGTTCACAAGGCCGTAGCCCTGCTCTGCGGTGAGCATGAATTCAAATTCGTCTCCAACCTGCTTGCCTGCTATGTTCTCTTCGAACTTGGGAAGCAGATAACCCATTCCCTGGATGAACTGCAAGGGTTTTTCGGCAGTTGCGCTGTCTGCTATCTCTCCGTCCACCTTCAGCTGATAGGTGAGATGAACCACTTTGTTGTCTTCAATTTTCATTATCGTATCGTTATTGTTTGTCTGGAATTATGTCCGGCAAATATATAACTTTGTAACTATGCAGACAAATCAGGTACAGAAGGTTCTGGACTTTTGCCGCGAGGCTGGTGCCAGCGACGCCAGGGTAATCTACAATGTGAGCGACCAGACCGCCGTGTCGCTATACAACAGCGAGGTCGACAAAATCCACAATGCCAGCGACTGCTCGGTGTTCCTGCAATTGTTCGTGGAGGGCCGCTACGGCACTTTCTCCACCAATATGCTTGACGATGACAGTCTGCGGAAGTTCATAAGAAATGCCGTCCAGCTGACGAAGCTGCTCGAGAAAGACGAGTGCCGTCATCTTGCTCCCCAGCATCTGTGCTACAAGGGCGGTGGTGATCTCAAACTTCTGGATCCTGCTGCAGGAAGCGTCACCGCAGAGCAGGGCAAGGCTCTGGCGATGCAGATTGCCGGGGACTTGTGCAGCCACATCGACGGAGGTCCGCTGCAGTCCTGCGAGACTGAGTTCGGGTGCTCCGTGGAGTGCGAAGTGCTTGCCGATACTGCGGGGTTCTTCCAGACCAGGGATGCATCTTTCTTCACCTTGTCTGCAGGCTGTTCATTCCTTGACAAGGACGGCAGCCGGCCTCAGAGCTGGTGGCCCGATGCGAATGTGTTTTATTCCAGGCTTGACTGGAGGCGTTGCGCGAAGACTGCGTATGACCGTGGAATGGAAAGGCTCGGCGCCAGACGCATCAGTGCCGGGAAATATGATGTGGTGGTGGAGAACGGCTCGGTAGCCAAATTCGTGTCGCCGCTGCTTTCGGCTCTCAGCGGGGCGTCTCTCCAGCAGAACAATTCTTTCCTTCTGGATTCGCTGGGCAAGAAACTGTTTCCGGAGAGGCTTACCATAGTTGACAATCCTCACAAGCCATCTACGTTCGGTGCCAGGTTCTATGACGGGGAGGGGCTTGCTACCAAAAAGTGCAATGTGATCGACGAGGGGGTGATAGGCCGCTATTTCCTGACCAGCTATTATGCTGACAAGCTTAAGATGGAGCCGACAATAGATGCCGTTTCCATTGTCGAGATGGTGCCTGATGCTGGCGATATGGCTTCTCAGATGGCTTCGCTTGGCAAGGGGGTGCTGATCACCGGCTTCAACGGCGGCAACCACAATCCTATTACGGGCGATTTCTCATATGGCATCGAGGGCTTCTGGTTCGAGAACGGGCGGAAGCAGTTCCCTATTCACGAGATGAATGTCACCGGCAACTATCTGGACCTGTGGAACCGTCTTGCTGCCGTAGGAGACGATCCGCTTACGCTGTTCTCGATGCAGCTCCCTTCAGTTTCTTTCGAAGGACTGTCTCTTACGTAAAAAAAAAGACCGACGAATCGTCGGCCTCTTCTATCGTAGGTTTGAGTAGTCTTGTTATTTCTGATTCCTCTTGCCGTAGCGGTTGTAGAATTTATCTACGCGACCAGCAGTGTCGACAAGTTTCATCTTACCAGTATAGAACGGGTGAGAAGTGTTAGAGATCTCGACCTTTACCACCGGATACTCGACACCGTCGATCTCGATGGTCTCTTTGGTATTGGCGCATGAGCGAGTAAGGAACACGTGATCATTCGACATGTCCTTGAAAGCAACAAGACGGTAACTTTCGGGATGAATTCCTTTTTTCATGACTTATGTTTTAAATATTAAAATTCTTTTGGGGACGCAAAGATACAAACATTCTCAAATCTTGCAAATCATTTCTTATCATTTTGTACCTTAGCGATTCAGATAACTTGACAAGATGACTCTAATCAAATCCATATCGGGCATCCGGGGCACCATAGGCGGTGCCTGTGGCGATGCCCTTACTCCGCTCGACATCGTGAAATTCACGGCGGCCTATGTCAAATGCCTTCCCGGACAGGGCAAAAAGGCTAAAGTCGTAGTCGGCCGCGATGCACGCATCTCCGGCAGCATGGTGGAGAAACTGGTGTGCGGAACGCTGGTGGGCTGCGGTGCCGACGTAGTGAACATCGGTCTGGCGACCACGCCTACGACGGAACTGGCAGTGATGGGGGAGAAGGCTGACGGCGGCATCATAATCACGGCCAGCCATAACCCCGAGCAGTGGAACGCGCTCAAGCTCTTGAACAGCGACGGTGAATTCCTTTCGGCAGCAAGAGGGGCTGAAGTTCTCGAAACCGCCGCCAATGAGGATTTCGATTTCGCTGAGGTGCGCTCGCTCGGCACCGTTACCCAGAAGGATTATACCGACATACACATAGAGCAGGTGATCTCCAACCCCCTGGTGGACAGGGAAGCCATCCGCAATGCTCACTTCAAGGTTGTGCTGGATCCCATCAATTCTGTCGGTGCGCTGGTGATGCCCCGGCTGCTGGAAAAACTGGGAGTGGAGTGCATTACCATCAACGGAGAGCCTGACGGCCGCTTCGCCCACAATCCCGAGCCGCTGCCGGCCAATCTCACCGGACTTAGCCAGACTGTGTGCTGCGAGCACGCCAACCTCGGCATCTCCGTCGATCCGGACGTGGACCGTCTTGCCTTCATATGCGAGGACGGTGAGCCTTTCGGGGAGGAATATACCCTCGTGTGCGTCGCCGACTATGTTCTGAGCCACAAGAAGGGCCCGACCTGTTCCAACATATCATCTTCAAGAGCTCTCAGGGATGTCACGGAATCTCACGGCTGCCGGTATTTCACTGCCGCTGTGGGAGAGGTGAACGTCACTACGAAGATGCGCGAGGTCGGGGCTGTCATAGGAGGTGAGGGCAATGGAGGCGTCATATTCCCCGAACTGCACTATGGCCGCGACGCTCTTGTCGGAACGGCCCTTTTCCTCAGCAACCTGGCTCAGAAAGGCATCAGCGCCTCGAACCTGCGCAAGACATATCCGGACTACTTCATCGCCAAGAAGAAGATATCACTCACCGACCCTTCTCAGGCCGACAGGATATTCGATGCGTTGAAGGTGAAATATGCCGACGAGAAAATCAACACGATGGACGGAGTGAGAGTCGATTTCGAGAAGGAGCGCAAGTGGGTTATTCTCCGCAAGTCCAACACCGAGCCGATAATACGCATCTATGCCGAGGCTCCTGCCCGCAGGCAGGCGGAGGCCCTTGCCGACGAAGTCATTGAAATAGCCGATAATTGCTGACAGTATGTTCTCTTTCCGTACATCATCGCTTTTTGAACAGCAGGACCGGGCGCTGGCGCACGGCAGGCTGGCTGTGCTTGAGAGCCCTACGGCCTGGTATCCCGAGATAGAAAGCTACCTGTGGGAAATTCTCGCAGGCAGGGGAAGGGATGTCGTGCTGATCTCGGAGGACAGCCTCGATACCGACACTCTTGCCGCGGAGAATGCGGATGCGCTGATTATAGAAAGGCAGGGGACCGGCGACTGCTTCGATCCTTTCTACGGAAAGCTGTTCAACTTCTTCCGTCAGTGCAAGGAGACCGGATGCGATGTGCCTGTCTACATTATGGACCACCCGAATCCCTGCGGCAGGTCTGTCGAAGGCAGTTTCAAATACGGAATGTGCCACAAGCACGGAATGACGATAGCCGAAATGGCCAATATGTTCTTCACGGACCTGGGCTGCAAATTCCCCCTTCACGTGATCTCGGCCGACGCTACGATGGCCGGAAGGGAATTGCTGGCCTGGAGCATTCCTGCCTCTGATGACTTCTCGGGTTATTTCACGGCATACTTCCGTGCAGGCCAGTATCTTTGGAACGCCACCAATGTCAGTTGCGGTGTCGGCACCAGCAGGCCATATGAATTGTTCGGGGCTCCGTTCCTGAAGGATTTCGATTCTGTGGAGGCGGCCTACAACAAGGGAGTGTTTATGCGAAGGGCGTCATTCACTCCACGCTATGGCCTGTATGCCGGAGAACAGTGCTTCGGCTATCAGTTGCTGGCCAATCCCACTGAGCCATACAACAGCGTACTTCACGCAGTGCGTCTCATCAAGCTTGTGAAAGACAGTTGCGTTGAGTTCGCGTTGAACGATGATGCTGAGGATATTTTCGGCGAGCCGCTGATCGGCGCTTATTTCAATGACGAATGCAGCTGGGAAGACCTCAAGGAGCAGATCAAGCAGCAGGAACAGCGCTGGCTCCGCAAGGCAAAGAAGTATCTGCTCTATCCTGAACCGCTTACTCGCATTAAATAAAGACCGGCCCTCCTTGGGCTTTTACGCTTCCGCAGCAGCTTGCCTCTTCGAGGACTCCGCTCGCTTACGCTCGCTCCGGCCCTCCCATTGTCTCCTTCGTCATCGCTGCGCGATAACTCGCATCCAACGGGCCCCTCCCACTACTCCAGTCCGTGGGTGGACAGGCCTCTCAGAGGCAACTGCCGCCTGCAGCGTAAAGCCAAGATTATATGCCTCCGACGGACAGTTTGCTGACAAGGACGGTGGGCATTCCGCAGCTTACCGGGCAGTACTGCTCCTTGCCGCAGGTCCACTTGCCGTTGTCGATGATGCAGTCCGATGCCACGGCTACTATGTCCGCCAGGGCCTGGGGACCGTTGCCTATCACATTGATGTCTTTCAGTGGCTGGGTGAGCCTGCCGTTTTCGATGAGCCAGCCGCTCTTTACGTAGAAAGTGAAGTCTCCGGCTCCTATCTGTACCTGCCCGTTGGAGAAGGTGTCGAGAAATACCCCGTTTTTAACGGATGCGATGATGTCTTCTTTCGTGGAATCGCCGTTCTCCATATAGGTGGCACGCATCCTCGGAATGGGGTTGAAGCGGAACGATTCGCGGCGGCCGTTGCCGGTCGGGGCCACGCCGTAATGCCTGGCACTGACGCGGTCGTGGAGGAATGAAGTGAGGATGCCGTCTTTCACCATATAGGTCTTCTGTGACGGCACGCCTTCGTCGTCTATGTTGATGCTCCCGCGGTTGAAAGGGATGGTGCCGTCATCCACCACCGAAATCTTTTCGTTGCAGATCTTCTTGCCGAGGCTGTCGGTGAAGATGGATGTGCCCTTGCGGATGAAATCCGCCTCGAATGCGTGGCCTATCGCTTCGTGCAGCAGTATGCCCGAGCCTCCGGCACCCATAACCACCGGCATCGTGCCGCCTTTGACAGTGCCTGCCGTGAACAGCATAGAACAGCGACCTACCACTTCCCTGGCCGTCTCTGCCATAAGACTGTCGGTCAGGAATTCGCTGCCCATACGGAAACTCCTGGAAAATGAGGCGGTCTCCCTGCGGCTGCCTTCTTTGGCGACTACGCTGACACCAAGCGATGACATCGGACCGCAGTCTTCGGCCAGTTCGCCGAGTGAATTGAAGAACAGGATCCTTTCGAAAGAACTGGTAAGCGACTCCATTACATTTGTAATACGGCCGTCAAGTCCGTATATGGAATCGTTCATCCGTTGAAGAAAGTCTATCCTGCTGGAGGTTTCGCAGTCTTTCCAACTGTCCTGCGAAGGATAGTAGCTGCCGTGACTTACTTCTGTGACACCGACCGGACAGGGAGCCTGAACCATACCGTCGGCGATGGAGGCTGCCGTCTGAGCCGCTTTCACCATCTTGTCCCACTGTGTGCTCTCAGAGTATGCGTATCCTGTCTGCTCTCCCTTGAGGACACGGATGCCGACACCATAGTCAACGTGTTGTCCCACCGAGCTGACTTTGCGGTCCTTGAACTGCATTTCGTCCAGGGAGCTGTATTCGAAGAAGATGTCGGCATAGTCGCCGCCGTGGCTCATCGCGATGGCGATGAGTCTTTGCAGCATTTCTATATCTACATTGAAAAAGTCCATCCTATCGATACTGAAAAGGGCTGACTCTTGGGTCAGTCCTTTCCGGTTGGCAGAGTTTTACTTGTTTTCCAGTTTACTCGCATCTACCTGTACCACGTTTCCTTTGTTCGAGAAAGCGAGAGGTTCGTTTTTCCGCTTTTTCTGCTCGACCAGTTTGTCGAACGTGATATCCAGCCCTTTGAGAAGGTTCTCTCTAAGCTGTCTCGTTTCTTGTTCGCTCATAGTTGATAAGCAGATTGTAAATGGTTTTGTTGTGAAGTTTAGTACTTACGTCTTTACCGCCTTCGGCAATCATTGCACTCGGCGTGTTGGAATTATCCACGATCATCCAGTAATCCACAGCGGGGATGTACAACTCGAACAGGTTTGTTATTCCCATATGGTACCTTCTCAGGATTGTCCTTTCCGGAACGTTGTGGCCACCGGACGCGACCCTGAGTTTGACCCTTTGCAGGGCAAGCTCAGGAACATTCAGCCAGAAGAAGATGAGGGTCACAACATAACCGCTCATCTGGGCTTCCTTTATGATTTTTATCAGCGTCCTGGTTGCCAGCGTCGTCTCTATTCCGAAATCAGCGCCTTGCTCTATCAGCTCGTGCATCCGCTCAAGCATGATCCTGCTCGCCCTGATGGCTGCAGACTCCGGGTTGTCGGGAGAGAGCCTCATCGCGATTTCGTCGGAATTGACAAAATCGTGGCAGTTGAACATATCAGGGAGAATGGTATACGAGGCAGTGGTTTTCCCTGCTCCGTTACATCCTCCTATGATATATATCTTCGGCATTCAGCCTTAAATCATAAGAGCTGCTACCAGCGCAAGGATGGCATAGAACTCAGGAAGGGCGGCGTAGATCATCGTGTTGGTCATAACGTCGTGTCCCTGAGAAATGCCGATGATACCATTGGCGCAAAGCTTGCCCTGACGGATGGCAGAGAACAGGCAGACGACACCCACGCCGAGACCTACTGCAAACAGCTTGAAGCCGTCGGCGGCGAAGTCCTTGCTGATCCACATCAGGAAGGCTACGAAGCCGTACAGACCCTGTGTGGCGGGCATGGCTGAAAGCACCATGTATTGAGACGATTTATCAGGATTTTTCTTTAACGCTCCTTCAGCTGCGTTTCCTGCAATAGTAGTTCCGATACTACTTCCGATTCCGGCCAATGCAAGCATCAGTCCGAATCCAAGATAACCAAGTATTAATTGAAGCATGATTTAATGATTTAATATGTTATTGTTTTTTTACTGCCAATGGTTTGTATAATTTTCCCTTGCCCTCGTAGCCGGAATTCTTGAAGTATTCCACGAAAGTCAGACGCAAGGGGTGTACGAATGCTCCCAGACAGGACATCGCCAGGTTCAGTGCGTGGCCTATCACGAGGATCAGGATCAGTACGAGGTAATTGACTCCGGGAATGGGCATTCCGTTGAACGCCATCATTCCAAGGTCGTTGAACGCACCTCCGAGCATGCCGCCGGCGAGGCCGAGGGCATAGAGACGGATGTAGCTGAGCACGTCGCCGAGTATTCCGGTAACCTTGTTGTAGGTGTCCCACAGGCCCGCTCCCACATTGAGGAGGGGATTCCTGCCGGGCGTGTTGAAGATGAATATTCCGAGCGCGGAAATGACGCCTACGACGATTACCGCCCACTTGGTGACTTCAGAAGGCATCACCTTGAGAAGCGACAGGGCGGCGATGACTATTCCTCCGATGATCAGGAGTACCCATCCCCAGGTGCTGACGGCCTGTCTGAAGCCGTAGGCCTGGGTATAGACTATTCCCTTGATGATCATTGCCAGGATTATGTGGAACACACCGATGCCCAGTGCGAGCACCATCTGCGTGTCGTAGCCCATTATCTTGCCGTGGAATATGAATTTCTTCAGTGGCTCCGGGAACCAGGCGGCATCGTAGAGGCTGATGCCGAAGAACGTGCCGAGGAAGAAACCTATGATCAGCGTGGCAACGCCCAGGGTGGTGACCAGCGGACCGAGCTTGGCCATGCCCATCTTCGAGCGTCCGAGCAGGATGCCGATGAGTATCAGCAGGATGCCATATCCAGCATCGCCCATGCACATCGCGAAGAATAGCATGAAGAACGGACCGAGGATAGGGGTGGGGTCGAACTCGTTGTAGTCAGGCATTCCGTACATTCCGGTGAGCACCTCGAACATCTTCGCGAACTTGTTGTTGCGAAGTTTGATGGGAGGGTTGTCTTCGACCTTCGCCCTGCCGGAAAGATATACTACCGGCGCCTCGTCCAGAAAAGCCTTCACGGTCTCGTCAGCATCAGTAGGAGCGAATCCCTCGATTATTGACAGGACGTCTTCGGCTTCCTTCCTGGTGGAATTGGATGCAAAATAAAGGTCGAGTTGTTCGGCGAGCTTCTGCTGTTCGTCTTCCAGCATAGGAGTGCAGGCAGCAAGAGCAGCCAACTCCTGTCTTGCCTCTTCTATGTTCTTCTCAAGCCCTTTGGCCTCATCCTCGTAGGCTTTGGCAGACTTTGCCGGAAAATCGCATTCCGAATAGGGGAAATCAAATGTTTCACCCTTTGTCTGGAGGGCTATCAGATATACGGAATCGTCGTCGCTCGCGATAACCTCGCAGGGATATTCGGCGAGCAGGCTTTCGTCAAATTTCTTGTTCTTGAGATGATAGAAGCGGGGAATGAACCCGAGCTTGTCCAGACGGTCGATGTCTGCGCTGTTGAATTCACCCCACACTGCTGCACGCTTCGCCAGGGTGCGGCAGTCCTTGAGGGATACCTCCAGCTCCTTTATCTCTTCGAGCTTGCTTTCAGCACTTCGAAGTACTTCGGCTGCGGAAGCCAGGGATGCGGCCGGAACATTTCCTTCCGGATCCGCGTAACCCTTCAGGGCCTTGCAAATCTTGTTATACTGCTGTATTTGGACGAACTTGTCTCCAGAATCCTTGTCAAAGGGTTTCTGCTTGCGTGTGACGTCCACCAGTCCCAGATTCTGAAGGTCGGAGAGGAAACTGTCCACCTCCCCGCTCATGAGGATGATGGAGTATTTTGTCATTTGTGTGATCATTGTTCTTTCTCCTCCTCTTCTTCTATCTGGTGACGGCTCTTGACGATCTTCTGGGAAGCCTTGGAAAGGTTTTCCTCATCCTCCATATATCTCTTGATCTTTCTGATGGCTTCCTTGTATCCGGGAATCTGAACCTTTTCGTACAGGTTCACCTTCTGGGTCGTTTTCTTGCGCTGGAAATCGAGGATGCGAGCCTTTTCGATGCAGACCTCGCTCTCGATGCCCAGCTGTGCAAGCCTCTTGAGTATTTCCACACCCTCCGTATACCACATCGGCTTTGAGAAAGTGTTGAAAGGCTTGACACTGTAAATGACCTCTTTGAGCTCCGGAGTCTTGATTCCGGCAACTTTCACGGTTTCAAGGATGACGTCGTCGACGCTGATCAGGTTGGGTTCGAATTCGTTCCACAACCCGGACATATAACTATAGCTTTGCAAAGCCTCTTCCAATTCTTCCTGAAGTTGCTGCGAACGGTCCTTCGCCAGCTTTGCCATAACCCTCAGGGCAGATTCCTTGTTCTTGAGGGTAGGCAAGGCCCGCAGACGAACCTTCAACTGCTTGTTGAGCTCGTTCATCGAAGTCTTGTTGAATTGGAATTTTATGGCCATTGATGCTACTTATTATCTTTCCAGTATTTCTCTATGAGTGAGTCACGAAGACCGGTTTCGGCCTTGGTGAAATATTTCGAGAACAGTTCCCATCCGGTGTCGAGCATCTCTGTGATTGAGATGTTGACGTCGATGGCCAGGAGCCTGTTGGAATACTCCTTGGCATAGTCCAGGCAGCGCAGGTCGTAGTCGCTCAGGTCAAAACCGTTCTCGAGTTTAGTCTTCGCGTTGGATGCGTCTGCATAAAGACGTACTGCGGTGTTCATCACCTGGCTGTGGTCCTCGCGGGTCTGCTTGTTGATCACAAGCTGTTTCAGACGTGACAGGCTGCGGAACGGGTCGACGATGACCTTTCCGGTGTCAGTGTCCGTGCGCAGGAACAGCTGGCCCTCGGTGATATAACCGGTGTTGTCAGGGATGGCGTGGGTGATGTCTCCGTCATTCAGGGTCGTAACCGCAATGATGGTGATTGAACCGCCGCTGGGCAGTTGCACAGCCTTCTCGTAGATCTTTGCAAGGTCTGAGTACAGAGAGCCGGGCATAGAGTCCTTCGAAGGAATCTGGTCCATACGGTTCGACACGATACTGAGGGCGTCGGCGTAAAGGGTCATGTCGGTGAGGAGCACGAGCACTTTCTCATTCTTGTCGACAGCGAAATACTCGGCTGCCGTAAGTGCCATGTCGGGAACCAGCAGACGCTCTACCGGGGGTTCGTCGGTCGTGTTGACGAAGCAGACGATCCTGTTGAGGGCTCCTGCATTCTCGAATGCCTGACGGAAATAGAGGTAGTCGTCGTTGCTGAGGCCCATTCCGCCGAGGATGATCTTGTCGACGTCGGCGCGGAGGGCCACCTGTGCCATAACCTGGTTGTATGGCTGGTCAGGGTCGGCGAAGAACGGAATCTTCTGTCCTGACACAAGCGTGTTGTTGAGGTCGATGCCTGCAATACCTGTCGGAATCAACTGGCTGGGCTGCTCCCTCTTGTAGGGGTTCACTGACGGACCGCCGATCTGACGGCGTTCTCCCTCAACGGCGGGGCCGTCGTCGATGGGCTCGCCATATGCGTTGAAGAAACGTCCTGCAAGTTCGTCGCTGACATTCAGTGTCGGGGGTTCACCCTGGAATACTACTTCCGCGTTGGTAGGAATGCCTTCCGTACCTGCGAATACCTGAAGGGTTATGAGGTCGCCCTTGATCTTTACGACCTGGGCTGCACGGCCGGCAACTGTAGCTAGCTCGTCGTTGCTGACACCGCTGGCCTTGAGGGTAACCGTAGCTTTCGTGATAGCTTCAAGCTGCGTGTAAATTCTCCTGTATGGGTTAGTTGTTGCCATTGCCTATGATGTTTTTAACCTGTTCAAAATATTTGTAGAACTGATCGCTCTTGTATTCGGAATAGTTCATCTGCTTGAATGCATTGATGAGCTCCTTGTAGAAGTTGCGGCAGTCCTCGAAATTGTCGAAATTGAACTCCATGTCGCAGATGTTCAGCACTTCCTTGAGCATAAACTCCTGACGGTCCATGGGGGTTACGCAGTCAATCTTGTCGAATGCATCCTGCTGGAGGATCACGAAGTCGATGAGTTCTGATTTCCAGAACGCCTCGTGATAACTGATGGGCACGCCGTCGTCACCAAGGATGTTGATCTGTTCGGACATCTCTTTTCCGCGGCGGACAATGTTCTTGGCCTTGAAGACGTTCTCGACCCAATGAGGGTCGACCCTCTCGTTGAGGTAGTCCACGATCTCGGGGTATTCAAGATATTTGGAGTATGAATCCAGCGGGTCTACGGCAGGGTAGCGCTTGCTGTCGGCACGGGCCTGGGCGAGTGCGTAGAAGCACCTTGCTGCCTTCTTGGTGGATTCGGTCACAGGCTCCTTGAGGTTACCGCCGGCAGGGGATACGGTTCCGATGAAGGTGACCGAACCGGTCTTGCCGTTGCGCAGGTTAACGATGCCGGCGCGGGCGTAGAAGTTTGAGATGATGGCAGACAGGTCGACAGGGAATGCGTCGGCACCTGGGAGTTCCTCCATACGGTTGGACATCTCCCTGAGGGCCTGGGCCCAGCGGGAAGTAGAGTCGGCCAGCAGCAGAACCTTCATTCCCATTGCGCGGTAGTATTCGCAGATGGTCATCGCAGTGTAGACGGATGCCTCACGTGCGGCGACGGGCATGTTAGAAGTGTTGCAGATGATGGCGGTACGCTCCATCAGCATTCGTCCTGTGTGCGGGTCAACCAGTTCGGGGAATTCCTTGAAGATTTCCACAACCTCGTTGGCACGCTCACCGCAGGCGGCCATGACGATAACCTCCGCGTCTCCCTGCTTGGCGATTGCGTGCTGGAGCACGGTCTTGCCGCAGCCGAAGGGGCCGGGGATGAAGCCTGTTCCGCCTTCAGCTATGGGGTTGAGGGTGTCGATGGTGCGCACGCCTGTCTCCATGATGCGGTAGGGACGGGGTTTCTCGACATATCCGCCAATAGCCACCTTGACAGGCCATTTCTGGACCATAGTGACTTTCACTTCCTCGCCATCTCCGTTGATGAGGACGGCAATGGTGTCGTCAATCTTATATTCTCCCGCAGGAGCCACGCTCTTGACCGTAAATTCTCCCTTGAAAGAGAAAGGAACCATGATTTTATGAGGCAGCCATCCTTCCTTTACCTCTCCGAGCCAGTCGGCGGCATACACTTTGTCGCCGGCCTGAGCTATAGGGGTGAACTCCCATATCTTGGAGTGGTCGAGGGGAGAAGTGTATTCTCCTCTCTTGAGGAAGACGTCTTCCATGGTCTCCAGGTTATTCTGCAAGCCGTCGTAGCTGCTTGAGAGCAGGCCTGGACCGAGGGTGGCTTCCAACATGTGGCCTTCGAACTCCACGCTGTTGCCCTGACGAAGGCCGCGGGTGCTTTCGAAGACTTGCACGAAGGCGTTCTTGCCGGTTACCTTGATGACTTCAGCCATCAGCTTGACACCACCGAGATCGATGTAGCAGATTTCGTTCTCCGCTACATGCCCGTCATACTCTACGGTGACGAGGTTCGAGATGATGCCGGTAACTATACCTGTTGTTTTTTTCATATATTGTTTTTGTTTTTCGATGTGTTGTACGTGTCGTTGACTTCCTGGACGAACTGACGGAACAGCTTCTCGCCTGAAGCGCGGTCAAGCTTGTTCCAGCGGGCTATGATGTTTGCCTTGGCCAGGAATGCGAGGATGATGTTGAAATCGAGCACGTCGAATACGACTATGTCGGAAATCTTGTTCCACATCAGCATATCCAGTTCCCGCTCCCTCTCCAGGATATTCTTGTTTGCGAATACCTTGAGCAGCGCGGCTTTCTCGTCGAAGTATTCTCCGGTCTCCTCCTTCTTGAGGAAGGCGACTTTTTCAGTGCGGACCTTATGGTCGAAATCGAAGTATTCCCGGATGAAGTCGTTCTTGCATTTGCGGCAGGTGCGATAGAAATGGGGTGTGAGGTTGGTGTCGTCGAAGCCCAGCTCCATCCATTCTATCATCCTGCGGTCCAGAGGCTCGCACAGTTCATAAATGTCATCCCTCACCGAACGGTAGTCGCAGTCTTTCTTTTCGAAATCCAGGGCATAGTCCGGCAGGCTGGCAATTATATAGGGATAATTGTTCATCGGCGCTTATTCTGAGAACAGGATCTTCTTCGCAGCGGGGCGGAGGTATTCGCTGAACATCTTCTCGAAGTCGCCGTCGGCGAAACTGATGAAATATCCGTCGTCTTTGGGAGCGATCTTGAACCCTCCTGAGATGTTCTTTGCATAACTTACGTCGACTCCTGACTTGAGCTCCCTGGCCAGGCCGGCCTGAAGGGCCTTGCCGAGACTCTCTTTCATGCTTTCGGGAAGTATTACGTCAAGACCGGCAGGAGCGATGTCGGCGGCATTGAACGATTTGATGACGGTTTCGATGAGCGGCTTGACGAAGGTTGCGTCCTGCAGGGCACTCTTGACTTCCCCGCCGACCACCTTGGCCATAAGAGTCTTTTCAATCTGCTGCTTGAGGGCGGAGATGGACTGTGTCGATGCCATCTTTACATCGGATGAAACCTTGGATTTCAGGTCTTCAGCGTCTTTGCGGGCCTTGCCTACGATCTGTTCGGCTTCGGCCTGGGCGGCCTCTACTATTTTTGCCGCTTTGGCCTGAGCGTCAGCCAGAAGCTGCTCGGCCTCCTGCTTACCCTTGGACAAACCTTCGTTATAAAGCTTATCGGTCAATTCTTGCAACTTATTCTGCATTTTATCGAAATTTTGGATGATACCTTGCAAAACTAATTAAAAAAATTGCAGATATCAATTGTTTTAAGATAATTTTGCGGCGATTTTTGGGGCATGTGACATGCCTTGAGAAATAGTAAAAAATGGTCAAAAACATAGTCCTGGATTTCGGCGGTGTCCTTGTAGACTGGAACCCTCATTATCTCTATGATGATGTGTTCGGCAGCAAGCGCAAGGCTGACTGGTTCTTAGACAACATCTGCACTTCGGAATGGAATGCCAGGATGGATGCCGGCGCTTCATTCCGCAGGGAAGTCGTGCTGCTCCAGCGTAAGTATCCCCAGTGGGCTGCCGAAATAGAACTTTATGACACCGGGTGGTGGCGTATGATGCGCGATGCGATTCCCGGAATGTACGCACTTGTCAGCGAACTCAAGGAAACAGGCCACGCCGTTTACGGCCTGAGCAACTGGAATGACAAGAAGTTCCGTACTTATGTACAGTCATCCTATCCAGTCTTCAACCTTCTTGACGGAATGGTCATCTCCGGAGAAGAAAAAGTAGTGAAACCCGACGAGAGGATATATAATATCCTGCTCGAACGCTATGACCTCAAGGCTGAAGAATGCCTGTTCGTGGACGACAATCCGGACAATGTCACAGCCGCCTCGAAACTTGGTTTCAAGACTATTCTGTTCGAATCGGCAGACGCCCTGCGCCGCGAACTTGCTTCCTATCTGTAATTGTAGTTGCTCCTGAGCGACTCGAAGCTTTCGGGTGCCGAACGCAGTGCCGCGTCGTCGGCCATAATGTCGTATCTCGTCAGTGAGAACGGCTTCTCGGCCGAAGGCAGGCTGAATTCCTTGAGTTCGGGGATGTCGAAGAATTCACCGGTGGCGCGTACCACTGCCGTGGTTCCGTTGATCTTGCCCTGCATTGAATAACCTGCGATGTGCGGCGTGGCAATGTCCGCGGCTTCCAGCATTGCTGGAGTGATGTCGGGCTCGTGCCTCCACACGTCCATCACAACTCCGGCGAAACGGGGCCTGTTTCTCAGGAAAGCTTCCTCCACGATAACTTCGCCTCTGGAAGCGTTTACGAAGATGGCACCGTTCTTCATGCTGTCGAAGAAGTGGTCACCGGCGAAGTCCAGGTTGTTCTCGAGCGGTATATGTATGGTGACGATGTCGGAATTCTTCAGCAGGGTGTCGAGGTCCACGAACCCTTTGGGACCTTCAGCAGCCATCCTCGGCGGGTCGTTGCGCAGTACCCTGAATCCGAGTTCCTCGGCCATGTCGGCAACCTTGCTTCCCACGTGTCCTACGCCTACTACACCGATGGTCTGGCCGAGCAGGTCGATACCCTTCATCTCGGCAAGCTTGTAGATGGCGGTGAAGAAATATTCCATAACTGCGGAGCTGTTGCAACCCGGTGCGTTCACCACCTTGATGCCTGCTTTCTGGCACCACGGCATGTCGATGTGGTCGCATCCGATGGTGGCGGTCGCCACCAGTTTGACTTTTGACCCGGACAGCAGCGCTTCGTTGCAGTGGGTGCGTGTGCGGATCAGCAGCACGTCTGCATCTGCCGCCTTTGCACGGTCTATGTCTTTGCCAGGCAGGTATTCAACGTCGAAGAATGGTTCCAAGACGCCCTGGATGTAGGGGATTGCTTTGTCGATGATGGCTTTCATATTATGTGAATATTATTGATTTGACTTGTTCTTTGCCCAGCAGGGCATTTATGGATTTCATTATCTCGTCCTTGTTCGCTGCAAGATGCATACGGTAGACCGATGAAGATATCTTGCATCTCAAGGTTCCGTCCTTATATGTCACGTTCATCGTCGCGGCTGCGGCGGAACTCCCCACCGTCTGGCTGTAGGCATCCTTTATCCTTGCTCCCAGCAGGCCTTTTCCGAGCGTGCTGTTCTCAGGGATGCAGGCATCCAGGATGTCTCCGAGCCGTATGGATTTCTGTCGGATCATTGCATTATCCTCGTATATATGCCGTCTGCTACATCGAACATTGCGCATTCAGCGCTGAGCTCTTTTACTATATTCCCGAGCCGGACCTTGTTGCTGTCGGTAATGAATATCTGTCCGAAGTCTTCGCCGGAGACGATTGACAGCAAATTTGATACCCTTTCGGAATCCAGCTTGTCGAACACGTCGTCCAGAAGCAGGATGGGAGGGAAGGGGTAGCTTTCTCTCATTATGGAGAACTGAGCCAGTTTGAGGGCGATCAGGAAACTCTTCTGCTGGCCCTGCGAGCCGCACTTGCGCAGCGGGTAGCCGTCGAGCTGAAGCAGTATGTCGTCGTGATGCACGCCGGCAGTGGTGTATTTCAGTATCCTTTCCCTTTCGGCCTCCTTGCGGAGTATGTCTTCCAGGGAACCGTTCTGCAGGTCTGAGACATACTGCAGTGAAACCTTCTCCCTGTCGCCTGACAGCAGATGGTGGTATTCGTCCACCAGCGGGGTCAGCCTTTCGCAGAGTTCCGACCTTCTGCGGTAGATGTAGTCAGCATATTCGGAAAGCCTTGCCGAGAAAACGTCCAGCAGGTCGGCGGGCACGATCTCCTGCTTCAGCAGCTTGTTGCGCTGCATCAGCAGCTGGTTGTAGTCCTGCAGGTTGCGCAGATATTCCTTGTCGGTCTGGGAAAGGAACATATTGACGAAGCGGCGGCGTTCCCCGCTTGCGTCGTTCACGAGCGCGGTGTCGGTCGGAGAAGACATCACGATGGGAATCAGGCCGATGTGGTCGGAGAATCTCGCGTACTGCTTCTTGCCGCGGCGCACTTGCTTGGGCGCCTGCTTGCTGAGCAGCACGGTGATGGTCTCCTCGGTGCCGTCATCGCTCAGGTATGTGCCCTGCACAGACGCGGTCTGCTCTCCGTGACGGAAGGTGAAGCGGTCCAGGACGTCGAAATAGCTCTTTGTCATCGACAGGTAGTAGATGGCGTCAAGCAGATTCGTCTTGCCCTGCCCGTTGTTGCCGTTGATGCAGTTCAGCCCGCTCGAAAACTCGATCTGAGCTTCCGGGATGTTCTTGAAATTAGTGAGGCTGATCCGCTTTAGGTACATATATGCAAAGATAGCGATTTAGCAAAAAGGCCGTGGCTATTCCTGACTGCGTCTCCAGGCGAAGTATTCGTCCAGCACTTTCATCGCAGCCTCCGAAGGAACGGGAGCTTCGTGGCAGCCGCTGCCGGTGAGCACCATCGTCTTCGGATCGTCGTTGCGGAAGCGCGGCCAGGCCGGCAGGCCTTCACCGTTGGGGTCGCCCGTCTTTGCGAAGTTCGTCCAGTAGTCCATCATCCAGCCGGATAGGGCTTTGTCGGTGGGCAGGGTTTCCTGGGGATTTCCGAAGACATAGTTGACATCCTGTCCGTGGGGAGACCCCTGTCCATAGCGGGGTGAATCAGCGGGGTAGTCGGGATGCTGGTCGAAGTAGTACAGCCATACCCGGCCTTTGCCGGTGCGTTCCTGCAGCCTTGCCCAGCTCCAGGTCTGCCATCCGAAGGCGGCGTCGCGCGTAAGGTCACGGGCGGTCTTGCCCACCTTGCCGTCAGGCTCGACGGGATATGCGGCCAGAAGTGCGTCCGCATAGTCTTCGTAGCGGGCGCGGACAGACTCCTCGTGGGTGCCGCCGCCGAATGCGAAGCCGAAGCTCATACCCTCGTCAGAGTTGTAGCCGATGAGTACGTCCACGTCATTGTATTTGCCGGCTTCATACAGTTTGAACTGGTCGTCGGGGATTACATAGCCGTCAGTAACCGGCCATCCGCCCGAACCACCGAAACCGCCCATCACAGCCTTGGCGTCTGCTGCACGCAGCTTCTCAAGAGTGTAATTGTCGCCGAAGGCGCCTTTTGCCCAAGCCACGTTCTCCTGCTGAGCGACAGCGAGGGTCTGCATATTCTCTCCAGGATATGACTGGGGATTGGTCGGACCGAACGATCCTCCGCTCTGGGAAATGGCGCCGCGGAACAAACCCTTTGCAAGGGGAGAGGCGCAGAGCATGCTGACGGAGATGCCGCCGGCAGATTCACCGAATATGGTGACCTTCGCGGGGTCGCCGCCGAACTTTGCGATATTGTCGTGTACCCACTGCAGGCCGGCGATCTGGTCAAGGATGCCGTAGTTGCCGCTCACGCCGTGAGGGTCCTCGGCACTGAGCTCGGGCAGCGACAGGAAGCCGAGCTTGCCAACGCGGTAAGCCACGCTCACCAGGATGACGCCCTTGCGCGCAAGTGCTGCACCGTCATAAAGCGATGTGGCTCCTCCTGCGAAACCGCCGCCGTAGATCCACACCATCACCGGAAGTTTATCCTTGGGGCTCCTGGCAGGTGTCCAGACATTCAGGTAGAGACAGTCTTCGCTGCAGTTGCTTCCGTTGCCCTGCATAGGGTCCGGACCGAACTCCTTGCATTCGAGCACTCCGTCCCAGGCAACTACGGGCTGGGGGGCTTTCCATCGAAGGTCACCCACAGGTGGCGCAGCGAAAGGAATACCCTTATAAATTGTCATATCGTCCAGGACGACACCCTGGATCGTGCCGCCGGTCACCTTTACCTGACCGGGCACCTGTCTGGCGCAAGCGCACAGGCACAGCGCAGCCGCCATTATGATAAAAATCCTTTTCATAGTCGCGTTAAAATACGTATCGTCAAAAATAATCATTTTTTATTTCTAAATTGCCGGACCAAGCGACAATATGATCCATTTCCGACCACTTACAGAAGATGATATAGACCGGATCCGCAACTATGCCTGGGAAGGCGACAGACGGGGATGCGACCTGTCCGTGGCCAATCTTATAGGCTGGCAGTTCCTGTTTAACACCCAGATGGCCGAAGTCGAGGGAAAACTGGTGTTCCGTCTGCATTTCTTCGGCGACCTGGCCTATATCGTTCCGGTCATCGACATAGAGGTGATCAAGGCTCTGATGGAAGACTCCGCATCGCTGGGACAGCCTTTCCTGATGAGCGGCGTCACCGCGCAGATGGCAGAAGCGCTTGAGGCGGCTATGCCAGGTGTGTTCGATGTCGACCAGAACCGCGACTACTCGGACTACGTCTATTTCCGGGAGAAACTGGAGAATCTCAGCGGCAAGAAGCTGCAGAGCAAGCGCAACCACATCAACAAGTTCCTGAGCCTGTATCCTCAGTATGAGTACAAGCCGCTGACGAAGGAAATGATCCCAGACTGCCTTCGGCTTGAACGTAAGTGGAAGGCCGGTCAGGATGACGACGAGCAGGCCGACAGCCAGAATATGGAACTGAGGGCTATGACCCGCGTGTTCCACCGCTGGGATCGGCTTGGGATGTCCGGCGGCACCATCTGGGTGGACGGCGAACTGGTGGCATTCACCTACGGCTGCCCGATCAACCACGACACTTTCGATGTCTGCGTGGAGAAGGCAAATGTGGCTTACGAAGGGGCATATACCATCATCAACTGCGAGTTTGTGAGACATCTTCCGAAGCAGTTCAAGTACATCAACCGCGAGGAGGATATGGGTGAGGAGGGGCTCCGCAAGGCAAAACTCAGCTACCGCCCCGACATACTGCAGGAAAAACTGCTGGTGAGGGAGAAGTCCCACCTCAGGCAGAGCGAGGACAGCGAAGCAATAAGGCTTGAATGCGCGCAGCTCTGGAGAGACACATTCCACGATCCCGAAGAATATGTAGAGACTTATTTCTCGAAAATATACCGCAGCGAAGACAACGTCTGCATCAAAAGCGGAGGAAAGGTAATAGCTGCTCTCCAGACCATACCTTTCACAATGATTTGCACGGGTCGCGACCTGCCGGTGTCATATATCAGCGGAGTGGCCGTCAAAGACGAGTATCGAGGTCAGAATATGGGTGCGGAACTGATGCACCAGGCCCATTACAACCTCTATAACCGCAAGGTGGCTTTCGCCGTGCTGATTCCGGCCGAGCCGTGGCTGCGGGATTGGTACGGCAGGCTTGGATATGCCAGCTGCATCGAATGCGTGACACCTCCGGCAGAAGCCTCTGCGATGAGTTGGGAAGAGTGGGAGGCATACCTGCGGAAGCAGCGATGCTCATTGCTGGCCGGAAGGGAATGGTTCTCAGTCGCGCAGGAAGAACTGCGTCGCAGCGGCGGACAGACACCGGCCCCCGTCACTGGAATGATCAGAATCATCGATGCTTTCCAGGCCTTGCAGCTCTATGCAAGCCTGCATCCGGAAGCCGAACTGAAACTCCGCGTCACTGACGACGACGTCATCCCTGCCAACAACGCCTATTTTACAATCTCTGCAGGCAAGGTCCTCCAGTCCGAAGAACCCGACGAGTCCGCCCATAAAATCACAATCGCATTCCTCGCTGAAATGATCTTCCACGAGATGGATGCGACTATGACCCTAATGCTGAACTGAATCCAGGAGCGCAAACAGAAGGCCCTCCGCATCGTGGCGACAGGGGTGCTGCGCAAGAGACTATTATGCTAGTCTCCTAGCAGCAGCCCCTGAGCCCCAAGGAGGGCCGTTCGTATAAGGTTCGGAGCTTATTTCCTGCGTTCTACTTTAACGTTTGCGAGCTTCTCCCAATACTGGATAACTCCGCAGTGGTCGTCATTGACGGTGCCGTCCTTGGCCACGCTGACTTTTACCTTGGGCTCACCGCCGCTGACAGGAGCGTCAAGCATCTCGACGCCCTTCTCAGCCATTATGTCATAGAGTTTCTTGTCGAGCACGGGAGAGATCGAACTCATGTCAATGTAGATGGAGCCGGGACGGATGCCTTCCAGAATGCCGTTCGCACCGCATACCACAGCCTCGACGTGAGGAGAATTGGGCGGCATCGTGATGATGATGTCGCACTCTCATATTTCTGATTATTTCACGGTGAGGGTGAGTTTCTGCAGAGCCTTGTCGTCTGAAGAGCCTCCGAAGAGTATCTCATATTCGCCGGCCTTGACTGCAAGGTCGTCTACGCTTGCGTCATAGAACGAGAATGCGTCGGGGCCGAGGGTGAACTCGAATTTCTGCGAAGCTCCGGCCTTGATGGGGGTGCGCTTGAATCCGCGAAGCGACTTGAGCGGTGCTGCGGGATCGCCGAGGCGGCGTACATATACCTGGGCAACCTCCTCTCCGTCCTTGCCTCCGTTGTTGGTGACATCGAACGAAACCTTGACAGAGGCGCCTTTACGGATGCTGGACTTGGAAAGTTTGCCCTTTCCGTATGAGAAAGAGGTATAGCCGATGCCGTAGCCGAAGGGGTAGAGGGGCTCGTCTTTGAAATAACGGTATGTCTTGCCTGCCATATTGTAGTCGCTGAAATCGCCAAGCTGGTCGGTTGACTTGTAGAATGTGAGAGGAAGACGGCCTGCCGGGTTGTAATCACCAGCCAGCACGTCAGCTACGGCATTGCCGCCCTGCTCGCCCGGATACCAGGCTACGAGAAGCGCATCGTAGTTGGGCTCGTCTTTCTGCAGACCGATGGTGCTGCCGGCGCAGAGTACGAAAACGACAGGCTTGCCTGTAGATTTGAGAGCCGCCAGGAGCTTGCTCTGTACGGCCGGAAGTTCTATGGTGGTGCGGTCGCCGCCGGCAAAGCCTTCATAAGAGACGCCGCGCATTTCCTCGCCTTCGAGGTTCGGGTTCAGACCGCCTACATAGATGATGACTTCAGCATCCTTGACCCGTGCCACTACGTCATCGTAGTTCTCAGGTGCCTTCCAGGGGCCGGGAGGGGTGGCCGGCTGCTGAACTCTCTGGGTTCCGTCCACGACGCCCTCGTAGAATTCCGGCCTTCTCTGACGGGTGTCAGCCGAGTTGCGGACTCGCTCCATGAACCCGTCCACCAACTTGCAGCCTTCGACATAGGTCACTTCAGCCTTGGGGAACTTGGCCTCTATGCCGTCGAGGATGGTGACGACGCTGCGCGGAGTTCCGTTATAGTTGCCGAGAAGCATCGCAGAGTCGACGGCATTGACGCCGACCACGGCGATCTTCTTTATGTCCTTGCTGAGCGGAAGGGTGTTGCCGTTGTTCTTGAGCAGCACCATGCTTTCCCTTGCAACCTTGAGCGAATGTGCGATGTGCTCGGGAGTGCAGATGTCGTCAATGTCATAGTCCTTCCAGGGTGTGAGGTCCTCGGGGTCGAGCATTCCCAGTTCGATGCGGTCGGCAATGAGGCGGCCAACGTGCGGGTCAAGGTCGGCATCTGTGATGACGCCCTTCTGGACACCTTCGATCATAGCCCTGAAAGAGCTGCCGCACTCGAGGTCTGTGCCGTTGAGGATGGCGTCCTTCGAAGCTGTGAGAGCGTCAGGATGGGTGCCGTGACGTCCCTCGCGGTAGAAGTCGTCGATCGCGCCGCAGTCAGACACGACTACGCCTTCATATTTCCAGCGGTTGCGGAGGATGTCGATCAGCAGCTTGCTGCTGCCGCAGCAGGGGTTGCCTTCGTAACGGTTGTACGCGCACATCACCTCCTGCACGTTGCCTTCTGTCACGAGGGCCTTGAATGCGGGAAGATAGGTTTCCCAGAGGTCGGTGGGAGAGACCGATACGTCGAAAGAGTGACGCAGGGGCTCGGGACCGCTGTGGACTGCATAGTGCTTGGCGCAGGCGTGAGCCTTGAAGAAGTTCTTGTCATTGCCCTGGAGTCCCTTCACGGCAGCCAGGCCCATCCTTGAAGTCAGGTAGGGGTCTTCGCCGTAAGTCTCCATTCCACGGCCCCAGCGGGGGTCACGGTAAATATTGATGTTGGGGGTCCAGAATGTCAGGCCGTAATACTGCCTGTAGGTGCCGTTCGCAATGGCGTCGTTGTATTTAGCGCGTGCTTCGTCAGAAGCTATGGTGTATGTCGCGAGATTAAGGTCTTCGTCGAAGGTGGCGGCGATTCCGATCACCTGGGGAAAGACAGTTGCCTCTCCGGCTCGGGCCACGCCGTGCAGGGCCTCGTTCCACCAGTTGTAGGCGGGGATTCCGAGTCGCTCGATGGCGGCCGAGTTGTTCATCATCATGGTGACCTTTTCTTCCGTTGTGAGCCTGCTGAGGAGGTCATTGACACGGGCTTCCTTGGACAGGGACGGGTCGTTGAAGGGGTACGCCGGTTTCACTTGAGACTGCTGCCTGCAGGATACAAAACCTGTACATAGCAGCAGGGAGATAAGCAATGTGGAAAAATGTCTCATATGGCTGGTTTGGTTAAATACATATTCGTTGCAAGTTAATGAATAAACTCGACGAAATAAAACTTTGCGTTTTGTATTTTTATTGTAATTTTGCGATTCCCAAAATAACGGATTAATCAATTTCAACACAATAATGGCTAACAAGAATCAGAAACCTACAGAGAATCAACAGACAGTAGGACAGGCAGTCAGCGGTACTGAAGAATTTTTGAAAAAGAACGGCAAACTGTTGGGATGGATTGCAATCTGCATCCTCGCAATAGTGGCAATTTGCCTCGCAGTGAACAACTGGGTGATCAAACCCGCCAAGACCGCCGCAATCGATGACAGCTTCGCAGCTGAGAACTATTTCGCACAGGGAGAATACCAGACTGCCCTCGAAGGTGACGGATCCTCACTCGGATTCCGCGACATCATTGCACAGTACGGTGCAAAGGCCGGTCAGGCAGTCTATATGTATGCAGGTGTCAGCGAGCTTCAGCTCAAGAACTATGACGAAGCCATCAAATATCTCAAGAAATACAAAGGCAAAGACGATCTCCTCGCAGCCAGGGCACTCAGCTGCCTCGGTGACGCTTATGTCGGCACAGGCGACCTCAATGCAGCTCTCGCTTCATATGAAAAGGCCATCAAGAAAGCCGACAACATGTTTGCAGCAGCATATCTGCTCAAGGCCGGTCTTGTCCTTGAAGAACTCGGCAACAACGCCAAGGCCCTCGAGTACTATAAGGAAATCAAGGATATGTATCCCCAGAGCCTCGAGGCTTACGATATTGACAAATATATTGCCCGCATCAATCAGTAGCAGCTATGGGAAGAGCTTTTGAATTCCGCAAGGAGAGAAAATTCAAACGTTGGGGCCATATGGCCAAGACGTTTACCAAGATCGGCAAGGAAATCACCATCGCCGTCAAGCAGGGCGGTCCGGATGTGACAGGTAACCCCCGTCTGCGCGCACTGCTTCAGACAGCCCGCTCGGAGAACATGCCGAAGGAAAATATCGAACGTGCCATCAAGAAGGCCACCGACAAGGATCAGAGCGATTACAAGGAAATGCTGTATGAAGGCTTCGGCCCTCACGGCATCGCCATCCTGGTCGAGACTGCAACCGACAACACCAACCGTACCGTTGCCAACGTCCGCAGCTACTTCAACAAGTTCGGCGGATCTCTCGGTACTTCAGGCAGCGTCGAGTTCATGTTCGACCGCAAGTGCGTCTTCAAGATCAAGGACCGTGACGACATCGACCTCGACGAGCTTGAACTCGAACTTATCGACTACGGTGCAGAGGAAGTTTTCCGCGAGGGAGGCGACCCTGACGAGGACGACGATCCCAAGGTAATAATGATCTACGGCGAGTTCACCGCCATGAACAAGATCCAGCAGTATCTCGAGTCCAACAACTACGAGATCATGTCTGCCACCTTCGAGCGTTTCCCGAATGTGGAGCTCAAGAAACTTTCTCCCGAAGATCAGGCTTCAGTCGAGAAGCTCATCGATATGATCGAGGAAGACGAAGACGTCCAGAACGTATATCACAATATGGAAATCGCATAGCGGAATCCCGTTTCGGCGACCATAAAAAAGGCATCTGTCAGAAAATTCAGGCAGATGCCTTTTTTATTTTTAAAGTTGTGATTATTGATTATTTTTGCAGGATTAGAGCAAAAATGTCAAATTAAATAAAACAACGTTATGGAAATCTCTCAAATAGAACACCTTGGAATCGCTACCCCTTCATTGGAACAGGCAATTCCCTACTATGAAAATGTTCTCGGTCTGAAATGCTACGCAATCGAAGAAGTGGCTGACCAGAAAGTTAAAACCGCATTTTTCAAGATCGGTGAAGTAAAGCTCGAACTGCTTGAACCCACAAGCCCCGAAAGCACCATCGCCAAATTCATCGAGAAGAACAACGGCCGCGGAGGTATCCATCACATCGCGTTCAAGACCAAAGACGTGGCAGCTTGCCTCGCAGACGCTGAGAGCAAGGGCGTAGTCCTCATCGACAAGGCTCCGCGTCCCGGTGCAGAAGGCCTCAACATCGCTTTCCTCCACCCGAAGTCTACCCAGAGCGTCCTGACAGAAATCTGTGAGAACCCGAAAGAGAAATAATCATTCATCAAAATAACAAACTAACAGATATGAGTCAACAACTCGAAAAAGTAAAAGGCCTCATTTCTCTCAGAGAGAAAGCTCGCCTCGGCGGCGGACAGGCCCGTATCGATGCACAGCACGAAAAAGGTAAGTATACCGCTCGTGAAAGGATCGCAATGCTCCTCGATGAAGGCAGCTTCGAAGAATTCGACATGTTCATGCAGCACCGTTGCACGAACTTCGGAATGGAAAAGAAACAATACCTCGGCGACGGCGTCGTAACTGGTTACGGTACCGTCAACGGCCGTCTGGTATATGTCTTCGCACAGGATTTCACTGTTAACGCAGGTTCCCTTTCAGAGACCCTCGCCCTCAAGATCTGCAAGGTCATGGACCAGGCAATGAAGGTGGGTGCACCGGTCATCGGTCTCAACGACTCAGGCGGAGCCCGTATCCAGGAAGGCGTCAACGCCCTCGCAGGCTACTCTGAGATCTTCGAACGCAACATCCTTGCATCAGGCGTCGTTCCCCAGATCAGCGCCATCCTCGGTCCCTGCGCCGGCGGTGCAGTTTATTCACCGGCCCTGACCGACTTCACCATAATGTGCAAGAACACCAGCTATATGTTCCTCACCGGTCCTGCAGTAGTTGAGCAGGTGCTTGGCGAAAAGGTTACCCAGGAGCAACTCGGCGGTGCCAGCGTTCACGCCAGCAAGAGTGGTGTGGCTCATTTCGCATGCGACAACGAGGAGGAAGTGATCAGCACTATCCGCGAACTCCTCAGCTATATTCCCCAGAACAATATGGAGGAACCTCCGTATGTTCCCACCGAGGATCCCATCGACCGTACCGAGGACTCTCTCAACGAGATCATCCCCGACAGCCCGAACGCTCCCTACGATATGTACGAAGTTATCGGCAGCATCGTCGACGACGGCAAGTTCTTCGAGATCCACGCTGATTATGCAAAGAACCTTATCGTAGGTTTCGCCCGTATGGGCGGCTCTACCGTAGGTGTGGTTGCCAACCAGCCCAAGGTGCTCGCCGGTGTGCTTGACTGCAACTCAAGCCGCAAGGGTGCACGTTTCGTACGTTTCTGCGACGCTTTCAACATTCCTATCCTCACCCTCGTCGACGTGCCCGGCTTCCTTCCCGGCACACAGCAGGAGTACAACGGCGTGATCCTTCACGGTGCCAAGCTGCTCTACGCTTACGGTGAGGCCACCATTCCGAAAGTAACCGTAACCCTCCGCAAGTCATACGGCGGAAGCCACATCGTGATGAGCTGCAAGCAGCTCCGCGGCGACATCAACTACGCTTGGCCTACAGCCAACATCGCAGTGATGGGTTCAGACGGTGCAGTTGCAGTCCTCTATGCCAAGGAACTCAAGGCTTGCGCAAGCCCCGAGGAAGCTGCTGAACTCAAGGAAGCCAAGAAGAAAGAGTACGACGACCTCTTCTGCAATCCTTACAAGGCTGCCTCTTATGGCTATATCGATGACGTGATCGAGCCTCGCAACACTCGTTTCCGCGTAATCCGCGCGTTCGAGATGCTCTCTACCAAGAAGCTCACCAACCCCGCCAAGAAACACGACAACCTTCCTTTGTAATAATCAAGAAGCAATTCAATATGAAACATATCAAATCACTTGTCGTCTTGAGTCTGCTTCTTGTCTCATTCGGCGCTGCGGCACAGCAACAGACTGCCATGCGCATCAATGAGTTCATGGTGACAAACACAGGCGACCTGATGGACGATTTCGGAGAGCACGGCCAGTGGGTCGAGCTGTTCAACTCTTCCTACGGAACTGTTGACATCTCGGGCTGCTATCTGACCAACGATCCGAACAACCTCAAGAAATACATGTTCCCCAAGGGCGACCTCATCACCAAGATCAAACCGCGCCAGTTCGTGGTTATCTGGACTGATGACAACCCGCATAAAGGAACTCTGTATACCAACTTCAACATTGCACCCGGCGAAGAGATCCTCTTTGTCGGCGGTGACGGCAAGACTATCATCGACCGCGTTACGATTCCCGCCAATCTTGGCGAGAACCAGTCTTTCGCCAGGAAAACCGACGGTAACGGCGAATGGAACATCGCCCAGAGCACAACTCCGAGGGCTGCCAACGTGACCCATACAGAGGAGACCAAGAGCCAGAAGATGGCCCGCATCGACCCTTACGGATGGATCATGGCCCTCACTGCCATGTCAGTGGTGTTCTCAGCCCTGGTTATCCTCTATCTGATATTCAAACAGATCGGTAACGCTTCCATCAGACGCAGCAAGAAGAAAACCGCAGCATCCAACGCACCCGAAGCAGTCAAGGCTGCCGTCGCTGCCGCAGAAGAAGCTGAGACCGGCGAGACATATGCTGCTATAGCAATGGCCCTGCATCTCTTCAGGGAAGAGAATGACACTCACGATGAGGAAAGCTTCGTCGTGACTCTCAATCATACAGACAGGACATATTCACCGTGGAGCAGCAAGATTTACTCTCTCCGTCAACTTCCTCAAATCAATAGAAAATAAACGTTATGAAAGAATATAAAATCAAAATAAACGGCAACGATTACAATGTCGTTATCGACGAGGTAGAAGAGACTTCAGCAAAGGTCGAGGTCAATGGTACCCCTTATTCAGTGGAATTCGAGAGGTCTGAGGCTAAACCCCGCAAGATCGTCAAGGTTGTCAACAAGGCAAAGGCTGCTCCCGCAGCTCCCGTCGCTCCCGCCCAGAAAGTGTCTGCTCCCGCAGCAGCTGCCGGCGAGACTATGGTCAATTCACCTCTGCCGGGCGTAGTGCTCAGCATCAACAAGAATGTAGGCGACAGCGTCAACAAGGGTGACACCGTCATGATTCTCGAGGCTATGAAGATGGAAAACAGCATCGAGGCTACCGCCAGCGGTAAAATTGTCAAAATCATTGCACAGAAAGGCGATTCAGTCCTTGAAGGTGCTCCACTTTTCGTTATTGGATAGATAAAAGTCAATGGAAAATATTATCAATAATCTGATCCAGTTCTGGCAATACACAGGTTTTGCCAACTGCAATCTGCAATATCTGATAATGATAGCAGTCGGTATCCTTTTCATATTCCTGGCTATCAGGTTTGACTGGGAACCGATGCTGCTTATCCCTATCGGATTTGGTATTCTTATCGGTAACATTCCATTGTTCGCCGGTTTGAACGTAGGAGTCTACGAGGAGGGCTCGGTATTCAATATCCTGTATCAAGGAGTGCAGAGAGGTTTCTATCCTCCGCTGATCTTCCTCGGTATCGGCGCGATGACAGACTTCAGCGCGCTGATATCCAACCCCAAACTGCTTTTGATCGGTGCTGCGGCACAGTTCGGTATCTTCGGTGCGTATGCTCTTGCACTGCTGCTCGGCTTCAGCCCCAGCGAGGCAGGTGCCATCGGTATCATCGGTGGAGCTGACGGTCCGACCGCCATCTTCATCTCAGGACGTCTTGCTCCTGACCTGATGGGTGCAATCGCCGTATCCGCATATTCTTATATGGCCCTGGTTCCGGTTATCCAGCCGCCTATCATGCGCCTTCTCACCACCAAGAAAGAGCGTCTTATCCGAATGAGACCTCCGAGAGCCGTCTCTCCGACCGAGAAGAAGATTTTCCCGATCATAGGTTTCCTCCTGACTGCCTTCATCGTGCCTTCAGGCCTTCCGCTGCTCGGTATGCTGTTCTTCGGTAACCTCCTCAAGGAAAGTGGCGTGACCCGTCGTCTTGCCAACACCGCAAGCGGTCCGCTGGTCGACATCGTGACTATCCTCATCGGTGTTACCGTGGGTGCTTCTACCCAGGCCGACCAGTTCCTCCAGCTGAAGTCAGTCCTGATCTTCGGCCTTGGCGCGCTTTCATTCGTGATCGCCACATTCGCCGGCGTGATGTTCGTGAAGTTCTTCAACCTCTTCCTCAAGGAGGGTAACAAGATCAACCCGCTCATCGGTAATGCGGGTGTATCCGCTGTGCCTGATGCGGCCCGTGTATCGAACAACGTCGGCAGGGAGTATGACGACAAGAACTACCTGCTGATGCACGCTATGGGTCCGAACGTAGCCGGTGTGATCGGTTCTGCAGTTGCAGCCGGTATGCTCCTCGGCTTCCTCGGATAGTCCCTGATACATACTATTATTTCGAAATACCCCGAAGGCCCACGCCTCCGGGGTATTTTCGTTTTATGTTCAAAAGTTGTGAATAAAACGTAAAGGGGGTAGGAGGGAGGACTCCTCGTTTAGGACTATCTTTATAGTATGAATAAGGAAAAACTGGTTGAAAATCTCCGTACGGTGCCTGATTATCCCGTCAAGGGAATAACGTTTTTCGACGTTACGACACTGTTCAAGGACACTGAGTGTTTCAATGAGATAGTGGACGCCACCTGCGATATCTACCGCGGCAAAGGCATCACGAAGGTTGCCGGCATCGAATCCCGAGGCTTCGTAGTGGCAGCTGCCGTAGCTGCAAAACTCGGCATCGGCTTCGTTCCCGTGCGCAAGTCCGGCAAGCTGCCCGCAGAGACAGTCCGCGAACTTTATTCAAAAGAATACGGCATCGACACCATCGAGATGCACACCGACGCCCTCACTCCTGACGACGTGGTCCTCGTCCACGACGACATCCTTGCCACCGGCGGCACCGCTTCCGCCGCCGTACGCCTTGTAAAGCAGTTCAATCCCAAGGCAGTCTATGCCAATTTCATCATCGACATAGTCGACATTCCCCGCAGCAGCCCAATACCCTCAGACGTCGAGGTGACGAGCCTGCTTCAACTGTCAGAGAAATAATATTCGACCTAATAATCATAATTATGAAAAAAATCTTCATTACGCTATTTGCGATTTTTGCGATGAGCTTGATGGCCAACGCGCAGACAAACTTCCAGACCTTCTATGATCTCGGAAGGGGACACTTCACAACTACACTCGAGGGTTTCCACCAGGACAACTGGGGCAACACTTTCTTTTTCATCGATTACGATTACAACAACAAGGACGGGAACAAGATCATCTCTCCCAGCAACACCTATTTCGAGATCGCACGCTGCCTGAACTTCTGGTCTGAGAGCGCTCTGGCACCCCTTTCTCTTCAGGTAGAGTACAACGGCGGTTTCGGTATGGCGACCAACACTCCTGCCTATGCCGAAGGCCTGGCTTTCCCCGTAAACAGCGCTTTCCTGTTCGGATTCGATTATTTCCTGCATTCAGCCGATTTCAATAACACCCTCAACCTGAAGGTGCTCTACAAACATTTCGTGAACCTGGCGTCAAAAGTTCCTCTTCAGTTCACTGCAGTATGGGGTCTCCAGGATCTCTTCGGACTCAAGGGCCTTCGTTTCTCTGGTTTCGCAGATTTCTGGTGCGAGGGCAGCAACCTTGTCATCCTCTCCGAGCCTCAGCTCTGGTTCCAGGTATTCGACCATTTCAACATCGGCGGCGAGGTTGAGCTCAGCTACAATTTTGCCGGTATGCAAGGTTTCAATGTAATGCCTTGCATCGGTACCAAGTGGGTTTTCTGATCTAAACGATATCTACTATGAGTTTGTTAAGCAAAGCTTTCGGATTTGATGCGTCAAAGCATACGGTCCGCACGGAGATTGTGGCGGGTATAACCACCTTCCTGACGATGGCTTATATCCTCGCCGTCAATCCCAACATCTTCGGCGCCCTCGACATGCCGCGCGGCTCGGTGTTCACCGCCACCGCACTGGCAGCCCTCGTAGGTACGCTGGTGATGGCGCTCTATGCGAAGAAGCCCTTCGCCCTTGCCCCCGGCATGGGCCTGAACGCCTTCTTCGTATTCACTGTCTGCCTCGGAATGGGGCACAGCTGGCAATTCGCACTCACCGCAGTGTTCATCGAAGGTATCCTTTTCATCATCCTGACCCTCACCAAGGTTCGCTCCTGGATACTTAATGCCATTCCTCTGAGTCTCAAGCACGCAATCGGAGCCGGTATCGGCCTGTTCATCGCCTTCATCGGCCTTCAGAACGCAGGCATCATCGCCAACAACGATTCCACCCTGGTTGCTCTTGGCGACATCACTCACGGCACTGCACTTCTTGCAGTTATCGGCATCGTCATCACCGGCGCTCTTGTAATCCTCAAGGTCAAAGGTGCAATCCTTCTCGGTATCCTCGTAACCACGGTCATCGGCCTCATCATCAAGGATCCTGCAACAGGTGCGGCCATCACCTCATTCAACGGTGTGGTTTCTGCTCCCGACAGCATCGCCCCCATCTTCTGCAAGTTCGAGTGGGGTAGCATCTTCAGCCTTGATATGCTGGCCGTCGTCTTCACTTTCCTCTTCATCGATATGTTCGACACGATGGGTACCCTCATCGGCGTATCCCAGAAGGCCGGAATGGTCGACGAGAAAGGCAATGTAGAAGGCATCGACAAGATGTTCATGGCAGACTCCATCGCCACTGTTGCAGGTGCCTGCTTCGGAACTTCTACCACCACCACTTATGTGGAGAGCGCATCAGGCGTAGGCGCAGGCGGCCGCACAGGTCTTACTGCCTTCACTGTAGCCATCTGCTTCGCCCTCGCACTCTTCCTGTCACCGTTGTTCCTCGCCATCCCCAGCGCAGCTACAGCTCCAGCACTGGTCATCGTGGGCGTGATGATGATGACTCCTATCGTCAAGATAGACTGGGAAGACTTCTCGGAAAGCATCCCCGCATTCATCTGCGTGCTGCTTATGCCGGTTGCCTACTCAATCTCTGACGGTATCCTGATCGGCGTCATCTCTTACGTTGTCCTCAATGCCTGCGCAGGCAAGTTCAAGAAGATTTCTCCCACAATGTGGGTTCTTGCGGCACTCTTCATCCTCAAGTACATCTTCATCTAGGACGCACAGTCCGACACAAGAAAGCCGGCCCTCGTCGAGAGCCGGCTTTCTTTGTGCCGCTGAGAACCGCTAGCCGTGATGTTCCTTGCGGAGAAGGTCGAGGACGGTCTTGACAGGATTGAAAGTAATCAGCGGAACGTCCACGAACTGGGTGTTCCAGTCTGACATCGCGCCGTTCCACAGTCCCGGAAGCTCCAAGGCCTTCAGAGGGCGTCCCTCATAACTCTTAGATGATATGAATCCAGCCTGCGGATCCACAAAACGGGTGAGGTCAAACTTGCCGCCCTTGTAGTTCATAGGGCTGCATACGAGATCTACCGGATTGAAGTGTGTTCCTGCTGCAAACAGGCCGGCGGTGGCGGGATCGTTCGGGTTGAGCTGAACGCTCTCGAGAATCTGCAGCGAAGTGGCTCCGTCGCGGTCGCGGACTATGAAAGGACCGCCGCCCGGCTCGCCGAGGTTGCGCACCATTCCGCACACCCTGATGGGCCTGTTCAGCTTCGCGTGAATGCGTGCCAGCATCCTGCGCTTCGATGAGTCGAAATCCTTTTCGGGGAAAGTGACGCAGAACTCCTTGTCCAGGAAATCCACCATCTCCCAGATGAACTCGCTGTCGTCGCAGCCTTCGTCGATGCGGCGCAGATAGTCGAAGATGCGGCTGCGGAGTTGCAGAAGACGGCCTGCCAGAAGTTTCTTCCACAGCACTGTCTGCTCGATTCCAGACTGATGGATCACGTTGTCGATGTTCTTGATGACTATAACGTCGGAGGTGATGTCGTTGACGTTCTCTATCAGGGCGCCGTGGCCTCCCGGACGGAACAACAGGCTGCCGTCGGCCTTGCGGAAGGGAGTGTTGTCCTCATTGACCGCAACGGTGTCGGTGGACTTCGACTGGAGGGTGAACTTCACGTCGTACCTTACGCCGAAGAGAGCCTCGTACCTGGGACGAACTGCTTCGAACATTGCCTTGTATGCGTCAAGATGTTCTGGTGAGACGGAATAGATGAGATTTACCTTGCCTTCTGCATCCTTGGCGTACAGCGCACCCTCGACAAGGTGCTCTTCGAAAGCCGTACGGCTGTAGTCGGCATACCTGTGGAAAGCGACCTGTCCCTTTGACTTGCTTCCGTAGCCCAGTCCGTCTTCATTGAGAGTCTCGGCGAGAATGCCTTTGTCGTCCTTGCCTGAGAACCTGGCGTCGTCATAGAATGCGAATTCTTTGATATGCTTGCAGAAACGTTCGGCAGGGGAGTCCTCAGGCAGTTCTCCGCCTTTTTCAAGAGTGTCCAGGCCGTTGAACAGATCCTTGAACATCCTCGATGCGGCACCGCTGGCCGGCACGAACTTCGTGACCTTTGCGCCCGACTCCTCCAGAGTCCTGAGGGCTGCGGCCTTAGCGTCGTCGTCAAGCACCGTTATCCCTTTTTCTTCGGTTGCTGCGTTTATGACATCCAGATAAGGAAAGCCTGTCTTGAAGGCATCGAGTTGCGAGTTCAATTTCTCCTGCGAAATGCCGAGACGTTCGAGTTGAAGCAGATCTTTTTCTTCCATAATGCTGTTTTTCGATATAGTTCCATAAAGTTACGATTCTTTTTTCTCTTTTAATAGATGTAAAATGACTATTTTTGCCGTCAAATTGCCATAAAAATGATTACCCAGAGCGCACTTCAGTCATTCAACAGGATGGAGACTCCGTTTTTCTATTATGACATGGACATTCTCCGCGCTACTGTTGAAAAATTCGTTTCCACGCTTGACAAATACGGGGTAACAGCCCACTACGCCGTCAAGGCAAACTCCAACGACAGGATATTGAAAACCATAAGCGGCGCCGGCATCAAGGCCGAATGCGCCACCGGCAACGAGATAACTCTCGCCCTTGCCAATGGTTTCGCCGCTGACGGCATTTTCTTCGACGGAGTCGCCAAGACCGACAAGGAAATAATCACTGCCCTCAAGGCGGGCGTCGAACTCTTCAACTGCGAAAGCATTCAGGAACTGGAAGTGATAGACGCCATAGCAGGTGGGATGGGTGTGAAAGCCGCAATTGCAGTCAGGGTAAATCCAGACGTCGATGCAAAGACCCACAAGTATATCACCACAGGTACCGAAGAGGACAAGTTCGGCATCAGTTCTTGGGCTTTCGATGAACTTTTTGCGACCCTGGCACGCTGCCGTAACCTGCAGTTCACAGGCATCCATATGCACGCAGGTTCGCAGATTACCGATATGAACGTTTATGCGGAGCTTTGCAAGAAGGCTTCCGAGTTCGAGAAACTCTTCACCCAGAGGGGCTTCGATGTCAAGCTGCTCAATCTGGGAGGAGGTCTTGGCGTAGATTACGAAAAGCCTCTGGACAACTGGATGCCGGATATCGAGGGCCTCTGCCGCACCATTTCGCAGAACATTTCCCTCAAGCCCGGACAGACGATCCATATTGAGCCGGGCAGGGCGATGGTCGCGAACTGCGCCCACATCATCAGCAGGGTGGTCTATGTCAAGGAAGGCCTGAAGAAGAAGTTCGCCATACTGGACTGCGGAATGCACACCCTCATCCGTCCGGCTCTATATCAGGCAAGCCACAAGGTTGAAAACCTGTCTTGCAGGGAGCCTCTTGAGAAATATGACGTCGTAGGATGTGTGTGCGAGTCGAGCGACACCTTCGCCAAAGGACTTCTGGGCGGCGCTCCCCACAGGGGCGATTTCTTCGCAATCCACAGCGCCGGCGCATATGGACAGGTAATGAATATGAGATATCTGCAGAGGGACCTTGCTCCCGCTGTATATTCGGATGATATAAAGTAAAAAAGATAATACGCTTATGTTTGAAAATCTAACTGACAGACTCGAGAAGTCCTTCAAACTTATCAAGGGACAGGGGAAAATCACGGAAATAAACATTTCCGAAACGATGAAGGATGTGCGCAAGGCACTTCTCGACGCCGATGTCAGCTACAAGATAGCAAAAAGTTTCTGCGACGACGTGAAGCAGAAGGCTCTCGGCCAGGACGTTCTCAAGGCTGTCCGTCCGGAGCAGATGATCGTCAAGATAGTCCACGACGAGCTGGCCGAACTGATGGGCAGCGAGCACAGCGACATCAATATAAAGGGCCATCCCGGCATCGTGCTGGTCAGCGGTCTTCAGGGTTCAGGTAAAACCACGTTCTGCGGCAAACTGGCCCTCAACTGCAAGAGCAAGAGAAGCCAGAGAGTGCTTCTGGTGGCAGGCGACGTATACCGTCCTGCAGCCATCGACCAGTTGAAGGTTCTTGCAGAGCAGATAGAAGTCCCCGTCTACACTGAAGACGGAGTCAAGGATCCTGTGGCCATTGCACGTCGTGCAATCGACTATGCACGCAAGGAAGGCTATTCACTGGTGATCATAGATACCGCAGGACGTCTGGCAGTCGACGAGCAGATGATGGATGAGATCGCAGCCATAAAGAAGGCCGTGAATCCCACCGAAACATTGTTCGTAGTCGATGCGATGACAGGTCAGGACGCTGTCGAGACAGCCAAGGCTTTCAACGACCGCCTCGACTTCGACGGCGTAGTACTCACCAAGATGGACGGTGACACCCGTGGCGGTGCCGCCCTCAGCATCAAGGCAGTCGTCGGCAAGCCCATCAAGTTCATAAGCTCCGGCGAGAAACTCGAAGCCCTGGACATTTTCTATCCTGCACGTATCGCCGACCGTATTCTCGGAATGGGAGACGTCGTTTCGTTCGTGGAGAAGGCTCAGGAGCAGTTCGACGAAGAAGAGGCCCGCAAGCTCCACAAGAAACTTGCCCACGACCAGTTCACCATCACCGACTTCTACCAGCAGATACAGCAGATCAAGAAGATGGGCAACATCAAGGATCTGGCTTCAATGATTCCCGGTATGGGCAAGATGCTCAAGGACGTGGACATCGACAACTCGTCGTTCAAGAGCATCGAGGCCATCATCCAGTCTATGACCGTCCAGGAAAGGGACAATCCGACCATCATCAACGGCAGCCGCCGCAAGAGGATCGCGGCCGGCAGCGGAACTTCCATCGAGGAAGTCAACAGGCTTCTCAAGCAGTTCGAGCAGACCCGCAAGATGATGAAGACAGTAGCCGGAGCCCCGGCCGCCAAACTGATGAAGAAAAAACGCAGATAATTATGAAACTACTTGACGGAAGAGCCACATCGGCAAACCTTCAGGCTCAGATTGCAGCCGAAGTTGATTATTTCCTTGACAAGGGCTGGCGCAGGCCTCATCTGACCGCGATCCTCGTGGGAGATGACGGTGCGAGCCAGACATATGTAGCCAACAAGGAACGCTCCTGCAAAAAGGTCGGATTCGACAGCACCGTGCTTCGTCTTCCCGCCAGCACCACCGAGGAAGAACTGCTTGCCGAGGTCAAAAGACTGAACGACGACGACAGCGTCGACGGCTTCATCATCCAGCTTCCTCTTCCCAAGCATATCGACGAACAGAAGATCATTATGGCCGTCAGCCCGGCCAAGGATGTCGACGGATTCCACCCCGAGAACGTCGGCCGTCTCTGCCTAGGACTCGACACATTCGTAAGCGCCACTCCCTACGGCATCATAACCCTGCTTGAGGAATACGGCATCGAGACCAGGGGCAAGCACTGCGTCGTGCTCGGCCGCAGCAACATAGTGGGCCGTCCGATTGCCAATCTGCTCTCGGCCAAGGCCAAACCGGGTGACTGCACCGTCACTATCTGCCACAGCCGCACCCAGAACATCGAACAGTATACCAGGTCTGCGGACATCATCATCGCCGCCCTCGGCGTGCCGGGTTTCCTCAAGGGCGATATGGTCAAGGATGGCGTCGTCGTAGTCGATGTGGGCATAACCCGCGTTCCAGCGGAGACCGAGAAAGGCTACCGAATTATGGGCGACGTCAATTTCGACGAAGTCGCTCCCAAGTGCTCGTATATCACTCCAGTTCCCGGCGGCGTGGGCCCGATGACCATCGTTTCTCTGATGCGCAACACCCTCAAGGCCTACAAGGCAAAATTCAATGTCAAATAAAACTTCGATAGCATGAAAAATCATATTGCAAGCATTATTATTATGGCAGCACTCGTTCTTTGCGGCTGCAGCGGACAGAAGTTCTCCGCAGAGCCTCTGATGCTCGATCCTGCCGCTTTCGTCACCGAATACGAAGGCAAGCCGGTAGCTCTCTACACCCTTACCAACAAAAACGGAATGGTCGTACAAGTCACCAACTACGGAGCCAGGACGGCTTCCATCATCGTACCGGACAAGGACAACAATCCTGTGGACGTAATCGTCGGCCACGACAATATCCAGAGCTATCTCAATACCGCCAGCGTTTCATCTGCATCTATCGTAGGCCGCGTGGTTAACCGTATCGCTTATGGCAAGTTCACTCTCGACGGAGTCGACTACGAGCTGCCGATCAACAGCGGCGTCAACCATATCCACGGAGGTCCCAATGCGATGTACAAGCACGTGTGGGATGCCGAGCAGATATCTGACAGCAAGGTGAAGATGAGTTATTTCTCTCCGGACGGGGAGGAGGGTTATCCCGGCAATTTCAATATCAGCGTGACATTCTCTCTTACCGATGACAATGCGCTGGTTCTCGAATACGAGGCATCAACCGATGCGCCTACTCTCTGCAATCCCACCTTCCATCCGTTCTTCAATCTTCACGGAACTACCGAGAAGAGCAGCAACAGCCACATCTACTGGATGGATGCCGACTACTACACACCTGTCGACGAGAACACCAATCCCACCGGCGAGATCGCTCCCGTTGAGGGAACCATCTATGATTTCAGGACTGCTGCAAGGGTCGATTCGAAGACCGATGCAGGTTATGACCTGAATTTCGTGCTTAATACCAAGGGCGATTCATCTAAACCCTGCGCTACTCTCTATGAGCCTGAGACTGGCATCTGCCTGACTCTCTATACCGACCGACCCGGCCTGCAGTATTATTCAGGCGGCAATATGAACGGATATGAGGTCGGCAAGCGTGGCGGCGTGTTCCACAAGTTCAGCGGCGTCGCTCTCGAGACTCAGTTCTTCCCGGATGCTCCTCACCACGACAATTTCCCGAGCATCGTGCTCCGTCCCGGCGAGAAGTACACGCATTTTGCGAAGTATCAGTTCTCTGTAAAGTAATCGGCAGTCATTTACTGCTACTAAGGCCCTCCCTAAGGCTTTCGGGCAAATTGCTTGGCGAATAGAATAATATTCGCTACGCAATTTCCCTTCGCCGGGAGGGCTTTTGTATATGCGCAATCGTCAACATAAATCGTCAACATATAAGAACAGGCCCTCCGCATAGTGGCGACAGGGCTGCGGCGCAAGAGACTATTATTCTAGTCTCCTAGCCGCAGGCCCTGAGCCCCAAGGAGGGCCGTCGCGTCAATGGAGATCTCTATAGCTCCACTGCTCTAGGAGTTTTCCGTCTTGAGTGTGGATTACTACGGGATAGTGACCGTTAGTGATGTGCAGGAATGTGTTTGCGGGGAGAGAGTCGATGCTGTCGTAATGCATCTTTGAATCGGCGAAGAAAGCAGCTGCGTCAGCTTCGAAGTCATCGTATTTTCCGCCTACCAGCACATTGACGGCAGCCCCTTCGAATGCCCCGCGTTCAAGCATTATGCTCAGCTTCTTTGCTGTCATATGGCAGAACTCGCAGTTGAAGCTGAAGAAACAGGTCAGGTCTTCGCCTTCGGTAAGGGACTCGTCGATCAGGCCGTCAGCCACTGCCTTGTCGAAAATCTCCTGATTGAACCCGTCGATCGCATAACTCTTGTACATAAGATTGTCAGGAGGAGAGATGATGAACACCGCAGCCAGGGAAGCCACTGCGGCAAGCGCGGCAATGAGATTCCTGCGGGGAATGACGAAGGGCTTGACTCTCAGTGACAGAACGGCAACGACCAGCAGAACGGCATTCTTGACCAGCGACTGTACAGGGGTGAAATCGATGAAATCGCCGAAGCAATGGCAGTTGTCCTTGCGGCCCTTGATGATCAGAATCACCAGGAACACCGAGAAGGCTGCAAGCAGCGCAGCGGCAAGCTTGATGGAAGCCTTCGGGTGAGTGTTGACCATCAGCCAGACGCCCAGGAAGAGCTCCAGGGCAATGACAAGTCTGGCAATTATGAATGAAGCCCCAAGGGAGAATACCCCGAGGCTGAAGACATACAGTTCAAAATTATCGGCGCCCGCCAGTTTGGCGACCGCCGATAATATGAAAATCAATCCGAGAAGCTCTCGGAAGAACAGTCTTAGAGACTCATTGTGCATTTGTATTCAACAGTTTCACCAAGGAGATTGGCCTTGTAGTTGTAATCGCTGCACCTCTTGCCCTGATCGAGATTGACGGTGCTGCCAACTTGCTCTTTACCGTTGACCATTGCCTTGCAATAGCATTTCTTTGAGCAGCTGCTCAGGCCTGCAACGCAAGCAAAAACTAATAATGCAAAAAGAACTTTTTTCATTATCAAGAGTGTTTAATTGGTTTGTTATTTCAAAAATACAAAAAAATTACATTGTGTCGGCGCAGCTGTAATCGACGGGTACGCTTCCCCAGATGCCTTTATAGTTGTAGTCGCTGCACTTCTTGCCGTCTTCAAGGAAATATGTGTTGCCTTTAACCTCTTTCCCGTCCAATGAAGCCTTGCAATAACATTGTTTCGAACAACTGCTCAATCCTGCGACGCAAGCAGCAAGCACTAATGCCAGAATTACTTTTTTCATTACAAAAAGGGATAATAGATTTATTGTCTGTACAAAAATACAAAAAGCTGGCCAAAAAAATCAATTTTTGGACAAAAGGTTGGGGCGGAGCCTCTTGGTTCTCTCGAGCGCCTGTTCGTCCTGCCAGGCCTTGATGAGCTTGGGATTGCCGCTGAGCAGGACCTCGGGAACCTTCCACCCGTTGAAGTCGGCTGGCCTGGTATAGATGGGAGGGGAGAGCAGTTCGTCCTGGAATGAATCGCTCAGGGCAGAGGTCTCATCGCCCAGGGCACCCGGAATCAGGCGTACCACAGCATCGGTGATTATGGCGGCAGGAAGCTCGCCTCCGCTGAGGACATAGTCTCCTGCAGAGATCTCTAGGGTGATGAGATGGTCGCGGATGCGCTGGTCGATGCCCTTGTAGTGACCGCACAGGATGATGATGTTCTGCAGGCAGCTCAGGTGGTTGGCACAGGCCTGGTCCAGAATCTTGCCGTCGGGCGAGGTATAAATCACTTCGTCGTAGTCACGCTCCTTCCTGAGCTTTTCGATGATGTTGAATATGGGTTCGACCATCATCACCATACCGGCGTCTCCGCCGTATGCGTAGTCGTCGATCTGACGGTAGCTGCCAAGGCCGTAGTCTCGGATGTTGTGGATGTGTATGTCCACAAGATTCTTATCTTTGGCGCGCTTGATTATGGAGTAATTCAGCGGGCTCTCGAGCAATTCCGGAACGGCAGATAGAATATCAATCCTCATATGCGCAAAAATATTTTAAAAGTGTTATATTTGCAAGCTTAATTATTATTTGTACCCCATGAGTGAAGATATGAAACCGATTGCTTCAGAAGTTGAAAACAACGTGGAGCAACCCGTCGTTATGAATCCGGAAGCAGAGACTGCTCCCGTCGAAGAAGTTATTGACTATTCGAACAAAGGACTGAAGGAACTTGTCGACCTTTTCCAGGAACTGCTGGACAAAGGTGACGTGCAGCAACTCTACAAATATGCCGAAGGCATCAAGGCTGCGTTCTACAAGACCCTCAAGAAAGAGAAGATTGCCGCTGGTTTCCAGCCTGTCGAGACAGCAGTCGCACAGCAGGCCGAAGAAGCAGCCGAGTCTGCAGCTGAAGCAGTTGCTGAAGCAGCGTCCGAGGCAGAAGCCGTGAAGGAAGGCGAAGAGGTGTCAGTCAATCCCTTTGCTGAGATTGAGAGAGGTTTCAAGGATCTTTACGGTCAGTACAAGACCGTCAGGGGCAAATATGTTCAGGAACTCAACCAGAAGAAGGAAGAGAACTACGAAGTCAAGAGCAAGATCATCGATGAGCTCAAGGTTCTCGTAGACAATCCCGGCGACCTCGGCACTGCATATCCCGCATTCAGGGAATTGCAGAACAGGTGGCGTGCGGCAGGTGCAGTTCCTCCCACAAAGGCAAAGGATCTCTATGAGACATACAGCCATTACGTAGAGGCTTTCTACGATTACGTGAAGATCAACCGCGAGCTCCGCGACCTCGATTTCAAGAAGAACCTGGAAGCCAAGGAGAAACTCTGCGAAAGGGCAGAGGCTCTTGCCGAGAGCGACAATGCTGTAGCAGCGTTCCGCGAGATTCAGAAACTCCACGAGGAGTGGAAAGAATACGGTCCCGTCGACAAAGCTCACCGCGAGTCGATCTGGGAGAGGTTCAAAGCCGCTACTTCAGTAGTCAACAAGAAGCATCAGGCATATTTCGAGTCACAGAAAGGCAACCAGCAGCAGAATCTCGAGGCCAAGACTGCTCTCTGCGAGAAAGTCGAGGAGATTGCTTCACGCGAAGTGAAGGATTCCAACACCTGGAACGCACTTTCCAAGGAGATAGAGAACATCCAGAAAGAGTGGCGCACCATCGGTTTCGCTTCGAAGAAGGACAACCAGAAGATCTACGAGCGCTTCCGCGCCGCCTGCGACAAGTTCTTCGCATCGAAGAGGGAGTTCTACAACGGCTTCAAGGATCAGATGCAGGAGAATATGGAGAAGAAGATCGCTCTCTGCGAGCAGGCAGAGGCCGTAGCTGGCAGCACCGAATGGAAGAAGACCTCAGACCTTCTGATCAACCTGCAGAAGCAGTGGAAGGAGATCGGCCCTGTTTCACGCAAGAAATCAGAACAGATCTGGAAGAGGTTCCGCGCAGCCTGCGACGCTTTCTTCGAGAACCGCGACAAGCATTTCTCTGACCAGGACAGCCAGTTCGACGACAATCTCGCCGCCAAGAACGCCCTTATCGATGAAATCAATGCATACGAACTTACCGACACCGAAGCTGACAAGGAGGCACTTGCAGGCTTCCAGGCCCGTTGGAACGAGATCGGTTTCGTTCCCCTGAAGGTGAAGGCAAACGTGCAGAGCGCATACAACAAAGCCATAAGCGACAAGTTCGGTTCAGTGGCCGATTCTTCAGACAGGGTTTCACGCTACCGCAAGCGCTATGGCGAGCAGCACGCCAAGCCATATGCCAAGACTCCTACCGAGAAGGACCGTCTCATCCAGAAGTTCCTCAAGATGGAGCAGGACATAGCTACCTGGGAGAACAATATGGGCTTCTTCGCCAAGAGCAAGAACGCCGAGTCTCTCCTCGCAGAGCTCTCAAGCAAGATTGAAGTGGCCAAACAAGAACTTGCAGAACTTGAACAGAAGATAAAATCACTGGACGAAAAGGAGAACGGGCAGGAGAATGGATAGGAAAAGCATTATCGGATTCGCCCTCATCGGTCTGATCCTTTTTGCATTCAGCTGGTACAACACAAGGCAGTTCAACAAGCAGCAGGCAGCCCAGCTTGAAGAAAGCAGGGTGCGTGACTCCATCGAAAGGGTGGAGGCGCTCAGGGCTGCTGCCGAGGCATACCCCGAAGCCGATTCAGTGGAACTGGCAAGGATTCTCAGCGAGGGGCAGTTCGCCGTCGCTTCTGACAGCGCAACAGCCCAGACCTCATACTATAAAAGCGAGTTTCTCAACGCGGCCGCTGCCGATTCTCTGGAAGCCGGCATAGTATATCTCGAAAACGACAAGATCAAGGTGGGAATCTCCACCAAGGGCGCACAGGTTGCCGAAGTGCTTGTGAAGGACTTCTACAAGTACGACAGCACCGCCCTCTACCTTGTCGACACCCGCCGCAACAGCACGTTCGACATCGAGCTCGATGCCGGTCAGTACATCAATACGATGGACTTCAACTACCGTGTGGCCAGCACTACCGACCACAGCGTTGCGATGCGTCTGTATTTCGACGAGAACTCATACATCGAGAATCTCTATACTCTTTCGTCCGACGATTATTTCGTAGATATGGACCTGCACTTCGTGGGAATGGACGAGTACATCCCCCGCAGCGCATATTCCTTCACGATTTCCTGGGCGTGGGACGTGCCTCGTCTCGAGAAAGGCTACGACAACGAGAAGAACTATTCCAGCGTCGCTTTCCGTTATGCTGACAACGACAACATAAAGGAAATCACGATGCGCAAGGACGGCGGAAGCGAATCCCTGGCCGGCCAGGCGCAGTGGGTGGCCTTCAAGCAGCAGTTCTTCTCATCTATACTCGTCGCTGAGGAAAACTTCAGCTCAGGCGATATCGGAGGTCACACCTACGCGGAGAACAACCCCGACAGGTATCTGATGCACGATGCGGCTGTGCTCAATGTGGAATACGGCGACAAGAGCGCTGACTTCAGCAAGAACTTCCAGTTCTACTTCGTTCCCAACCACTATCCTGTACTCAAGAGCTACGATTTGAAGTTCGACAAGCTGATTCCTCTCGGAGGCTGGCTCGTCGGTTCAATCAACAAATACATCATCATTCCGGTTTTCAACTGGCTGCACAAGTCCATTGCAAGCTACGGCCTGATCATCCTGATCCTGACCATTATGCTGAAGCTTGTGATTTCGCCTTTCACCTACAAGTCCTATGCTTCTTCAGCAAAGATGAGGGTGCTCAAGCCGGAGGTTGACAAGATCAACGAGCGCTATTCCAAGGAGTCCGAGGCGATGAAGCGCCAGCAGGCTACGATGGATCTGTACAAGAGGGCGGGTGTCAGCACCTTCGGCGGCTGTCTGCCTCTGCTCTTCCAGTTCCCTCTGCTGTACGCGATGTTCCGTTTCTTCCCGGCTTCCTTCGAGCTCCGTCAGCAGCCGTTCCTCTGGGCGGAGGACCTGAGCTGCTACGATTCGATTCTCGATTTCGGATTCAGGGTTCCTCTCTACGGCAACCACATCTCGCTCTTCGCGCTTCTGATGGGTATATCCATGTGGGCTTATTCGAAGATGACCTTCGAGTCCAACAGCGCTGCCTCATCCCAGCAGATGCCCGGCATGAAGTTCATGTCAGTATGGTTCATGCCCATCTTCATGGTTTGCCTCTGTAACAACTTCTCTTCAGGTCTGAGCTACTACTACCTGCTGTCAAACCTGTTCACCATCGGACAGAACTTTGCCATCCGCAAGTGGTTCATCAACGAGGACAAACTCTACGCGCAGCTGAAGCAGAAGGCTGATTCCAAGGATGCTCCCAAGAAGTCCAAGTTCCAGCAGCGTCTGGAGGAGGCTTACAGGATCCAGCAGCAACAGCAGAAGTCTCAGCGCAAGTAATGGGCGTAGTCGGAGAACAAATAGCTTTTTTCAGGAACAGTCTTCCCGCCGGCGTAAAGCTGGTGGCGGTTTCCAAATTCAAGCCTGTCGAGGCCATTATGGAAGCTTATGAGGCTGGACAGAGGGTGTTCGGCGAGAACAGGCCCCTGGAGTTCCAGGAGAAGGCGCGTCAGCTCCCCGACGACATCGAGTGGCATTTCATCGGACATCTCCAGACCAACAAGGTAAAGAACGTGGTTCCCTACGCCGCGCTCATCCAGTCCATAGACAGCGAGCATCTGCTCAAGGCCGTCAATGACCAGGCGGCGAAGACCGGCAAGGTCCAGGACATCCTGCTCGAGGTGTTCGTGGCTTCGGAGGAAACCAAGCACGGACTTTCGGGAGATGAGGCCGTGGATCTGGCTGCGAGGATGTCGGACTATCCGAACGTGCGTCTTCGCGGCGTGATGGCTATGGCTACGTTCACTGACGATATGGACCAGGTCCGCAGGGAATTCTCGAATGCGGCTGCGATTGCGGCAGAAGTGGCTGCAGTTGCCGGCATAGAGAAGCCGGAAATCTCTATGGGAATGACCGGCGACTACGAAACCGCAATCGAATGCGGCTCCACAATGGTGCGCATCGGCACCGCTATCTTCGGCGCCAGGTAGTTCTCCTTTCGTTTCAAGTATAATCTGGCAAGAGCAAGTCGGCAGCAATGCCTAGGGCAACCGACGGGCTTACGCCCGCGCCCCTCCTGACCCCCTTCTTTGCTCGGCAAAAAGGCCGGCCTCGCAAAGCGGGGCACAATGTTGCCTTGCGGCATTCTGCCGACTTGCGTTTCATAACTGAACAGGCCCTCCGCCAGTGGCGACAGGGCTGCTGCGCAAGAGACTATTATTCTAGTCTCCTAGCAGCAGGCCCTGAGCCCTAAGGAGGGCTGGCGTAAATGAAAAAAAACGGCTCGGGGTTGCCGGGCCGTTTTCTATTTATGTCGCTAAAAAAGATTAGCCGTTAACCTTTGCCATGTGGGCGATGAGGTCGAGGACCTTGTTAGAATAACCGATCTCATTGTCGTACCAAGAGATAACCTTGACGAACTTGTCAGTCAGGTAAACACCGGCGTTGGCATCGAAGATAGAAGTCAGCTTGCAGCCGAGGAAATCTGAAGAAACGACAGCGTCCTCAGTGTAACCGAGAATACCTTTGAGTTCGCCTTCTGAAGCCTCTTTCATAGCCTTGCAGATATCTTCCTTGGTAGCGGGTTTCTCAAGGTTGGCAACCAGGTCCACAACAGAAACGTCGAGGGTCGGAACGCGCATTGAGATACCGGTAAGCTTGCCGTTGAGTTCAGGGATAACTTTACCTACAGCCTTTGCAGCACCAGTTGAAGAAGGGATGATGTTGCCAGAAGCGGCACGGCCACCACGCCAGTCTTTCAGTGACGGACCGTCAACGGTCTTCTGAGTAGCGGTGGTAGAGTGAACGGTGGTCATAAGACCTTCCTTGATACCGAACTTGTCATTGAGAACCTTGGCGATCGGAGCAAGGCAGTTGGTGGTGCAAGATGCGTTGGAAACGAACTTGGTGCCCTTTACATAGGTCTTCTCGTTAACGCCGCATACGAACATCGGAGTGCTGTCCTTTGCAGGAGCTGACATAACAACATATTTGGCACCTGCGTTGATGTGGGCCTGAGCTTTCTCCTCGGTGAGGAAGAGACCGGTAGACTCGACAACATACTCAGCACCTACCTGATCCCAAGCGAGTTCGTTGGGGTCCTTGCAAGCAGTAACGCGGATTGCCTGGCCATTGACGATGAGTTTGCTGTTTTCTACGTCAACATCGATAGAGCCTTCGAACTGACCGTGCATAGTGTCATATTTGAGCATATATGCAAGATAGTCTACAGGGCAGAGGTCGTTGATTCCTACGATCTCGATGTCATTTCTTTCTTGTGCAGCACGGAAAACAAAACGTCCGATACGGCCGAATCCGTTGATACCAACTTTAATCTTTTTCATTTGATTGTTAATTTTTGTTTGTATAAAATATTGGACTTTCTCTGTGAATCAGTGGTTTCTGAAAACTTTTTCCGAAAACCGTGCAAATGTAAAAAATAATTATTATATTAAGTAACTTTGCCACTGCAAGTTTTCAACAGAATGACTAGAGAGATATTATTGACAAACGACGACTCCTATACGGCCAAAGGCCTGACAACCATAGCTGAATTTCTGAGGAAGTACGGCAACGTCCTGCTTGTGGCTCCGAAGGACCCCCAGTCCGCAAGATCGATGGCCCTGAGCATGGAAGATCCCCTGTATGTGACACGCTATGCGTATTTCGAGGCTGAAGAGGGTAAGGGAAGCCTGTCGTGCTACTATATGAACGGCACACCTGCAGACTGCGCCAAGATGATGGCGAATATGTGCATAGAGAGGGGCATCCGGCCCGACCTGTTCGTATCAGGCATCAACCACGGCTCGAACGCCTCTGCCGCAGCCCTGTATTCCGGCACACTCGGCGCCAACAAGGAAGGCAGCCTGTACGACATACCGTCGATAGGGCTCTCGATAGACACCCACGCCGAGGACGCAGATTTCTCGGGAGTGCTCCACTTTCTCCCGAAGATACTCGAACAGATGTTCGAAATACCCCCGGTGCACCAGACCTACCTCAACGTGAATTTTCCCGACCTTCCTGCAGACCAGATCAAAGGAATCCGCTTCGCCCATCAGGGCAACGGCCGCTGGGAGAAAGAGTTCCAGAGGAGCTGGGACGGCCGCGGCCGTGAGTTCTACTGGATGGTAGGCCAGTTCGTGGACTACGAGATGAAGACGACTGCAGGGGAGGCGGACCACGTACTGCTCGCCGACGGGTATATCACTATCGTGCCCCATAAGATCGATACCACCAATTACAACGAGAAAGACAGGCTGTCGCATCTCTGGAAGCTATAGTTCCGTGAAGTATTACATCATAGCAGGCGAGGCCTCCGGCGATTTGCACGGTGCCGGGCTGATGCGTGCCCTGCGAAGCTGCGACCCGCAGGCCGTCTTCCGCTACTGGGGCGGAGAAAAGATGGCTGCCGAGGGAGGTACGCTTGCGGGTGACTACCGCGAAGGGGCCGTTATGGGAGTGAAGGAAGTGCTCGGCAAGGCCGGCAGATTCCTGCACAGGCTCTCAGTCTGCAAGACCGACATCGCTGCGTGGGCTCCCGATGCGGTCATCCTGATAGACTATCCGGGCTTCAACCTGCGCATCGCCCGTTTTGCGTCACGTATCGGAATAAAGGTCTTCTGGTACATTGCACCAAAAGTCTGGGCTACCAGGGAAGGCCGCGTGCGCAAGCTCCGCCGCTGGGTGAACAGGCTGTTCGTGATATTCCCTTTTGAGAAAGATTACTTCAGCCGGCACGGCATAGATGCCAGCTACGTGGGCAATCCGCTCGTCGACATCACAGGACGCGACACAGCTGTTGATGAAACGGCCTCTCCCTATATCGCCCTGCTTCCCGGCAGCCGCAGGATGGAAGTCAGCCGCACTATGCCTGTATTCCTGGAACTGGAGAAAAAGATGGCCTCCAGCCCGCTGAAGGATTACCGGCTTGTAGTCGCCGCCGCTGACTCCCTGGACGATGCCGTCTACGAAGAATACCTTTCCGGGTCTTCGATGGAGCTGGTCAGGGGCGATACATATTCAGTCCTGAAAAATGCCGCCGCGGCAGTCATCGACTCGGGCACCGCAAGCCTCGAAGCCGCCCTTCTGTCCGTTCCGCAGGTGGTGGTGTATGCAATGGATCCGCTGTCTTACCGACTGGCCAGGCTGATGCTGAAGACGAAGTACATTTCCCTGGCTAACATCATACTCGACAAGCCGGTGTTCGAAGAACTCATCCAGCAAGACTGCAATGCCGCCAGGATACTCGCCGTGCTTGAAAAGCTGGTGAATGACGAGGACTGCCGCTCGGCGATGCTGGAAGATTATGCCAGCCTGAGAAGGCAGCTCGGAGAAGGCGGTGCGGCCGAGCGTGCCGCATCCGAAATGGTATCGTGCCTGAAAGCGACTATTGAGGAATAATTATTACATTTGCGGTTACATACAACCGGCTATGAGACGCAAGAAATCCAGAAGAACCATCAAGAGAAAAGTCCGTACGGGATTTGCCATCCTGGGGACCATACTGTTCTTCTCGAGCGTCATCGCGATCTTCGAGTTCGTGAGAATCAACCGTGCGAGCTCCGGAGTCATAAATGACAACATCTTGAGCATAAACGCCGAGCGTTCCCTCATCGAATCCAGCGAACTATACAATATGGAACTGCTGGCAATTTTAGGGGAGGAGACTCCGCCGGAGAACTTCAGCAACGCGATCCACGAGTCCTTCGTCTCCACGCTTGATAAGCTTCCCGACAATTTCACCACCGAACAGGAGAACCGTTATGCCGATTCCGTGCGCTATGCATATGCCACGTATATGCAGGTCGTGATGGAAGCTCCTGAGATCTGGGAACAGGGCGTCGCTGCCCGCCAGGAATGGTATTTCGGAAGGGTCCAGCAGTATTATTCCTATCTGCGCAACTACATCGTCAACCTCAACTCGATGAGCAACGCCGCGCTGCAGGCCAATTCAGAGATGATGGAAAGCACGTTCTTCCGCAGCATGATGCCGGCCGTGGCGGCGCTGATAGTCGGACTGATCGTCATCCTGCTTTTCAATGCCTACCTCAACTTCTATGTGATCAATCCTTTGACGAAGATGGGCAAGGGAGTCAAGGATTTCGTCCGCTTCGGCAAGGACTACAACATCGAATTCGACAACGACGACGAGATTTCCGACCTTAACGACGCGTTGACCGACCTCATCGATGAGCATAAGATTCTGAAAAGAAAATAAAGATGAATGTCAGGGCCATATCCAGGAATGTGGGCGTGGCGCTGCTTTTCGAGGCGGCGTTCATGTTTGCATCTGCGATAGTGGCGGCCATCAATCATCTGGATTCATCTTTCTACCCGCTGCTGCTGAGCGGTATACTGACTTTCTGCTGCGGTATCTTCCCGATTGTGTTCGTATCCCGCAAGCAAGCTGAGATCAACACCCGTGAAGGAGTGGTGATCATCCTCCTCTCCTGGGTGCTGGCCTGTCTTTTCGGAATGATGCCTTTCGCCCTGTGGGGCGGAGAATTCACCCTTTCGAACGCCTGGTTCGAGAGCGTGTCGGGCATCACCACTTCTGGTGCTACGATCCTTTCTGACATAGAATCCCTGCCGAAGGGTCTGCTCTTCTGGCGGTCATCCACCCACTATATCGGTGGTTTGGGAGTCGTGCTGTTCATGGTTATGATCCTGCCTTCCATCGGCTCCGTCCGTCTTAAGATGAGCCGTATGGAGGTGTCTGACGTAACGAGGCCCGGCTACAACTACAAGACCGACGAGTTGAAGAAAGTGGTGCTTACGGTGTACATAGGCCTGACCCTCATTGTGATGATACTATATATGGTGGCGGGAATGAACCTCTTCGACGCCGTCAACCACGCGATGAGTACGGTGGCCACCGGCGGCTTCAGTACGAAGAACGCTTCGATAGGCGCATTCGAAAGCCGTTGGATAGAGATCATTGCGATAGTGTTCATGACGCTGTCGTCGATGCACTTCGGTATGATCTACGTTTCCATTGCCCGCAGGGACCTGACTCTTTTCAAGCATCCCGTGACGAAGTTCTACCTTATGTCGATCATCATAAGCGGAGTTGCAATTTCGCTGGACCTTCTGCTCACTCATACATATACCAATGCAGGGGATGCATTCCTGGACGGTTTCTTCAATGTGGCCTCACTGGTTTCATCCACGGGTTTCGCCGTGTGTGACACATCCGTCTGGCCGTTGTTCTGCGTGCTTATCCTGATGTACCTGTCAATACAGTGCGGCTGCTCCGGTTCGACTTCCGCAGGTATGAAGGTCGACAGGGTGTGGATTCTTTTCAAGGCAACCTACATCCAGCTCCAGCGCACCTTGCATCCCAACGCCGTCCTTCAGGTGAAATACGGCGACAACGACATAGTCGACAAGGAACTCATCACTTCAGTGGCGCACTTCGCCGTCCTCTATATCTTCATCGCCTTCATCTGTGCAGTGATTTATGCTGCGATAGGAATGGATATGACTGATTCCATTTCCGCTTCGGTGGCGATGATAGGCAACATAGGCCCGGCCTTCGGCCATTTTGGCTCACTGGAGAACTATGCCGCCATTTCGGTGTTCGGCAAGCTGGTGATGACCGCCGAGATGATCATCGGACGTCTCGGACTCTATTCCGTACTCTCAGTATTCCTCCTCTTCAGAAAAGGCGCATAATGGGGGTAGAGCAGTTTTTCCGGCAGCTGATTGAACGCAGCCTCCCATTCGAACCTACCGGGGATCAAAGCCGCGCAGCCGCGGCCCTGGCTGAGTTCGTAACCCTCAGGGACGACTGTGACATAATGGTCCTGGCCGGCTATGCCGGCACGGGCAAAACATCTCTGGTGGCGGCCTTCGTCAAGGCGCTCAAGTCGCTGGAATACAAGTTCGTGCTGCTGGCTCCCACCGGCCGTTCGGCCAAGGTCCTTTCAGGCTTCACGGGCGAGAAGGCATTCACGATGCACAAGCATATCTACCGTCAGCAGTCGCTGGCCGCCGGCGGAAAGTTCACCCTCGACATAAACAAGGCTAGCGACACTTTCTACATAGTGGACGAGGCCTCCCTCATAACGATCGACAACGGTGCGGGCTCCATATTCGGCTCGGGCGACCTGCTCGAAGACTTCGTGAGCTATGTGCGTTCCGGCCGCGGCAACAACGTGGTTTTCGTGGGGGACAGGGGACAGCTTCCGCCGATCGGGATGGAAGAGAGTCCTGCCCTTGACATCGATTTCCTGCAGAGCTGCTACGGCAACGTGATGGAAGCATCCCTGTCGCAGGTCGTGCGGCAGACTAGTGAATCCGGCATTCTGCACAACGCCACCCTCGTGCGCCAGCGCATAGAGCAGGGGATGGGAGGTGCCGTGGCGATGGAACTTGGCGGATTCGATGACATTGAAAGCATCAACGGCGGCGACCTCATAGAAAAGCTGTCGGACTCCATCGACCATTACGGCCTGGATGAGGTGGTGGTGCTCTGCCGTTCCAACAAGAGGGCGAACCGCTACAATGCCGGCATACGTTCAGCAGTTCTGTACCGTGAAGAGCAGTTGAACAAAGGGGACAAGCTGATGGTGGTCAAGAACTGCTACCAGTTCCTCGAGGATGTCGGTGACCCGACCTTCTTCATCGCTAACGGGGACGTGGCCCAGCTGATGAGGATATCGAAGCACGAAGAGCGTTACGGCCTGCACTTCGCCGAGGCTGTGCTCTGCTTCACGGACTATAATGACCTTGAGATCACAGCCAAGATCATCCTCGACACGCTGTCGAGCGAAAGCGCCGCCCTGACTGCCGAGCAGCAGAACGAACTGTTCGAAGGAGTGCTTGCGGACTACGCTGAACTGAAGACCAAGAAGAAGCGTTTCGAGGCAGTACGAGAGGATCCGTACTTCAATGCGCTGCAAATCAAGTACGCTTCTGCCGTGACCTGCCACAAGTCGCAGGGCGGACAGTGGAAATGCGTATTCATTGACAACCCCTTCTGGAGGGATGACATCGAGCTGGAAGACCTCAAGTGGCTTTACACCGCAATAACGAGAGCTACCGAAAAGGTATACCTTGTCAATTTCAAGAATAATTTCATCAAACAATGAGAAGAACCATAACCGCACTGATCACCATCGCTGTCCTGTCGCTCGCCCAGCAGGCCCAGGCCCAGCAGAAAATCCGCCTTACCGACGAACAGCTCACTTCACGCATACCTGCCGGCATCCTGAACACCAGGCCGGTGACGGCCCAGGTTGTGACAGGCCTCGTCCCGGCTCCGGAAATGCCCGAGCTTGTGAAGGGATGGGTCAATCCGACCTACTCGCCGGACCGCACGAGGATAGCCTATACCCTCGACAACGACCTGTATTCCATCAACGTCAGCACACGCGAGATCGTGCGCCACACCTTCGACGGCTCCGACGTCATACTCAACGGCTATGCCTCCTGGGTATATTATGAGGAGATCTTCGGCCGCGCCTCGAGATACAAGGCATTCTGGTGGTCACCCGACAGCCAGGTGCTGGCATACTACCGTTTCGACAATTCCAAGGTTCCGATGTTTCCGATCTACAATTCGACGGGCCAGCACGGCAGCCTCAACGAGACCCGCTATCCCAAGGCCGGCGACCCTAACCCGGAGGTGAAGATCGGCTTCGTGAGCGTGCGGGGCGGAGAGACAGTCTGGGCAGACTTCGACAGCAGCCTCGACCAGTACTTCGGCATCCCGTTCTGGAACGGTGACGGCACCCGCTTTATGATTTCGTGGATGGACCGCAGCCAGGACAATCTGGTCCTCTACGCCGTCGATCCCACTTACGGCAACAAATACAGGATATACGAAGAGCGTCAGGGTACCTGGATCGACTGGATGGACCAGATGCTGTTTACCGACAAGGGAATGTACATAATCCGCGACATGTATATGTGGCAGCAGATTTATTTCCTGAGCTTCGACGGGAAGACTTTCCGCCAGATCACTGACGGCGGCCCCAACTGGGGCGTGCGCCTGCTCAAGGTCACCAAGGACTATCTCTACTATACTGCTAAACGGGAATCTACCGTGCGTAACGACATTTACCGCGTGACCCTGAAGGACAACACCCTGGAGAAGATCAGCAGCGGTCCCTACAACTTCGCCTCGGTGCGTGTAGAGGAGGAGCGAGACGGCACGAAAATCTACGCAAGCATGTCCAACCTGTCCACTCCGACTCAGGAGGTGGTGTTCAACATTCCGCGCAACGGCAACCTGCGCAGGATGAAGATGGATGTGCTCTTCGACTCGAAGGGTCCGGATTTCGACAGGTATGAGATTGCAGTCCCGGAACTTGTCTACATCACCACCCGCGACGGCGTCAGGCTTCCTGCCACTGTCATCTGGCCGATTGGGATGGACCGTTCCGGCGCCGTGAAATATCCGGTGAAGGTAAATATCTACGGCGGCCCCGACAGTCCCCAGGTGCTCGACAGCTGGAAGGGCGTCACTTTCAACAACCAGTGGTGGGCCAACCACGGCGTGATCCAGATCGTGCTCGACACCCGTTCGTCCGGACACCTCGGCAAGGCCGGAATGAACCAGGTTTACCGCAAGCTGAGCGTGCTGGAGCTTCAGGATTTCATCGACGGCATCAGCTGGTTCCGCCAGTATCCCTACGTGAATGAGAAGAAGGTCGGCATCGAGGGATTCTCTTACGGCGGCACGATGTCGGTGCTCTGCGTCACAGCCGGCAACGATTATTTCCAGTATGCCATCGCGGGTGGCGCCGTGGCTGACTGGAGGCTCTACGACACGCATTATACTGAGAGGTATATGGACACGCCTCAGGATAATCCTGAGGGATACGCTGCTGCAGCGGTGTTCGACAGGCTGGAGAAGTACAAGGGCGACAAGACCAATATGCTGAGGTATACCCACGGCACCGGCGACGACAACGTGCACTTCCAGAACGGCCTGCAGATCATCGACAAGCTGCAGGAGCTCGGCAAGGACTTCGAGCTTATGATATATCCCCAGGGTATGCACGGCTACCGCGGTTACCAGAGTACCCAGAGCAATTTGCAGGACTACCGCTTCTGGTATGAATATCTCCTCGAACAGGACCTCCCGGAAATCTTGCGGGAAAGATTCAAGTAATAAAAAAAGACCGGCTGGGAGGCCGGTCTTTTTGTGGGTATGATGGGTATTATTTTAGTCTTCCTTTGAAATAGCACCCATAGGACAAACTGCTGCGCAAGAACCGCATTCTACGCACAGATCAGGGTCGATCATATAGATGTCGCCTTCTGAAATTGCACCTACTGCGCACTCGTCGATGCAAGTGCCGCAAGCTGCACAGTCTTCTGAAATCTTGTAAGCCATCGTTTTTTTTGAATTAAGTGTTAATGCAGCACAAATATAGCATAATTTTTGATTTAGACGTATCTTTGTAAAAAATAAAGGAACTATGAAAAAGTTTGCGATATTGCTTCTTGCAGCATTCCTGTGCGGGACCGTAGCCGTTTTCGCCCAGTCAGGAAAAACCCAGCCTGAAGATAAGGTGGTCAGCTTCGACAGCAAGACCCACGACTTCGGCGACGTGCTGCTGTCAGATGGTCCGGTTTCCTGCAAGTTCGTGATGACGAACATCAGCGGCAGCCCGATTGTCATCCACAATGTCGTTTCGAGCTGTGGCTGCACCGTCCCGGATTACGACCACAAGCCCATAGAACCCGGAAAGTCAACCACCATCGACGTGACCTACGCCAACGACCAGGGGCCGTATCCCTTCAACAAGACGATCACCGTCTACGTCTCAGGCGTGAACAGGCCCATCGTGCTGAAGATAAAGGGACAGGTCCACGAAAAGAAGAAATCGCTCGAAGAGCTGTATAAAGTGACGATGGGTCCGGTGGCAGTGCGTTCCAAGACCGTCGATATGGGCTACATCGCCCAGGGCAAGCGCAAGACCGAGGAAGGGGAGATCGCCAATATGACCAACAAGCCCGTGAAGGTGACGACCGTTTCCGACGAGGCGGTCAGCGTCACCATCTCTCCCAACCCCATACCCGCCCGCACCGCGGCCAAGGTAAAATATGTCATCAACACCGGCAACGGTCCCAAGAACTGGGGCAAGACAGCATACAACGTGAGTTTCGTGACCGACGGCACACGCCAGAACGGTGCGGTCACCCTCAACACCACCATCAACGACGATTTCGACAACATGACGGTCCGTCAGATCAACAACGCACCTGCGCCCCGTCTCGAAAGCACATATAACGAACTGCGGGAAGTCAAGAAAGGAGAGGTGCTCCGCAAGAACTTCAAGCTGGGCAACTCCGGCAAGAGCGACCTTGTCATCCACAAGATCGATGTCGACGGAGTCAACACCAAGGTGCTTACCAAGATGCCCGTCACCGTGAAGCCCGGCGGCACCGCAACCATCGATTTCTCCTTCGACGCGACTAAGGGAGAAGACGGAGAGGTCATCAACGTGCTGACACTCATCACCAACTCCGCCAGCAAGCCGCAGGTGAATTTCTTCGTTACCGCCAATATCGTCAAATAACCCGTTATGGACCTGAACAAGCAAGGAGATTTCTTCGGGGATTATGAGAATCACGATTCCGCACTCAACGTGAACGACGGAGTCAAGCAGCCGCCCATCATCAACCCATATCTAAAGATCAACAAGAAGCCGGCCATCAAGTCGGTGGATGAATATATGGACGGCATCGTCGCCGGAGACCGTGTTCTCCTCAGCCAGGCGATAACCCTCGTGGAGAGCACTCTTGCATCGCACAGGGCCGTAGCGACACAGATTATACAGCGCTGCCAGAAGATATCGTCGGGCAAGAGGACGATGCGCATCGGCATCACCGGCGTTCCCGGCGTGGGCAAGAGCACGTTCATCGAAGCTTTCGGTTCGCATATCACGAGCCGCGGCCACAAGCTTGCCGTGCTTGCCATCGACCCTTCCAGCGAGAAGACGAAGGGCTCGATCCTGGGCGACAAGACCAGGATGGAGACTCTGGTGCACGATCCGCACGCCTTCATCCGTCCCAGCCCGAGCGAAGGCTCCCTGGGCGGCGTGGCCCGCAAGACACGCGAAACCATACTGCTCTGCGAGGCCGCCGGATATGACGTGATATTCATCGAGACCGTAGGAGTAGGGCAGAGCGAGACGGCAGTCCATTCGATGAGCGACTTCTTCCTGCTGCTGATGCTTTCCGGAGCGGGAGACGACCTGCAGGGCATCAAGCGAGGCATTATGGAAATGTCCGACCTGATAGCCATCACCAAGGCGGATGGCAGCAACATCGACAAGGCCAACCTGGCGAAGGCGCTTTACGCCAACGCCCTGCATCTGTTCCCTCCGACCGAGTCAGGATGGGTGCCCACGGCAGTCACTTCCTCGGCCGTCGACGGAACCGGCCTCGACGAGATACTTGCCAAGATCGAGGAATACTTCAAGCTCGTATGGGACAACGGCTATTACGACCGTCACCGCCGCGAGCAGGCACGTTACTGGATGTACGAGAGCATCAACGAGACTCTCAAGAATATGTTCTACGAAAATCCCCGCGTGGAGGGCCTGCTTCCCGACTATGAAAGGGCAGTCCTCGACGGCCAGCTGGAGTCTTTCTCGGCTGCTGAGGAACTGATCGAAAAGTACCAGGGCAAGATATGATCCACATCCTTGCAGAAGTGCTGCGGGACAGCATCCTCATCACCCTTCTGGTGATAGCGATGATGTCGTTGATAGAGATCGTAAACGTAGCGTCCCACGGTCATTTCTTCTCGCGCCTCAATTCAAACCGTTTCACAAGAGTGCTTTTCGGCGCTGCGATGGGTATGATACCCGGCTGCGTCGGAGGCTTCGCCACAGTGTCGCTGTATTCCCACGGTATGATCACCTTCGGAGCGCTGGTAGCTATGATGATCGCTTCCAGCGGCGACGAGGCTTTCGTGATGCTGGCTATGTTCCCCGGCAAGGCACTGCTGCTCTTCGCCATCCTTTTCGTCATCGCCGTGGCCGTGGGCCTGCTGGTCGACCTCAGGCCGGCCGCAAAAGAGAAGGCTGTCTGCAAACAGTCCTATGGCCTGCACGAAGACGACCTCGAGGAGACAGGCCACAGCCATCACCACATCCTCGACCGGCATTTCTTCAGGGAGCATCTCTGGCACCACGTGATAAAGGAACACGCCCTGTCCGTCTTCTGCTGGACATTCGGGGCCCTGCTGCTCATCCATATCGGAATGGAGTATGTCGACCTCGAGGCGTGGATGCAAGAGAACCTTGCGCTGGTCATCCTGATGGCCGTGCTGATCGGCATCATACCCGATTCCGGGCCTCACCTGATATTCGTGACTATGTTTGCCAGCGGACTGATTCCCTTCTCCGTGCTGCTTGCCAGCAGCATCAGCCAGGACGGACACTGTGCCCTGCCGCTGCTCGCCGAAAACCGGAAGGGCTTCATAAACGCCAAACTGATCAACTGCATCGTCGCCGCCGTCGCGGGATATGCACTTTATTTCTTTGGCTTGTAAAAATCCATTACATTTGCACGTTTGACATTATCATTATTACCTATGAACATACTCAAGAAACTTTTCGGATCGAAGGCAGAAAGGGATGTCAAGGCCATTACCCCCATTCTGAACCAGATCCTCGAAGAATATAAAAGGATAGACGCACTGTCCGACGACGATCTCAGGGCTGAGAGCGCGGCGCTGAAGGCGCAGATAGCCTCACGCACTGCAAGTGAAGAAGAGGAGGCCGCCCGGATCAGGGAGCAGCTCGAGGACGTGGAGATAGACGTGCGCACCAAGGAAGAACTTGCCACCAGGCTTGACGAGCTTGTAAAGAAGATAGACGTCGAAATCGAGAAGGCTCTCGACGACGCCCTCCCCAAGGCGTTCGCCATCGTCAAGTCGACCGCCCGCCGTTTCAAGGAAAACGAGACCATAAGGGTCCGTGCAACCGATTTCGACCGCGACCTGAGCACGACCAAGGATTTCGTGAAGGTCGAAGGTGACTATGCAGTCTGGAAGAACAGCTGGATGGCCGGAGGCAACATGATCAAGTGGGATATGGTCCACTATGACGTGCAGCTCATCGGCGGTATCGTCCTGCATCAGGGCAAGATTGCCGAGATGGCTACCGGTGAAGGAAAGACCCTCGTGGCCACCCTTCCCGTGTTCCTGAACGCTATGGGCAAGAAGGGCGTCCACGTAGTGACCGTCAACGACTACCTGGCAAAACGTGACTGCGAATGGATGGGCCCGCTCTATGAGTTCCACGGACTGAGCGTAGACTGCATCGACATGCACGAACCCAACACAGAGGCACGCAAGCGCGCATACCGTTGCGACGTCACCTTCGGTACGAACAACGAGTTCGGTTTCGACTACCTGAGGGACAATATGGCCATCAACCCCAACGACCTGGTGCAGCGCAAGCATCACTACGCCATCGTCGATGAGGTCGACTCAGTGCTTATCGACGACGCCCGTACCCCTTTGATCATATCGGGTCCCGTTCAGCGCAGCGGCGACGAGGCCTATATAGAATACAAACCATACGTCGAGAGGCTATACAAAGCCCAGCGCGAGGTTGTCAACAGGTTCCTGAACGAAGCCCGCAAGCTCATCTCAGCAGGCAAGATCAAGGATGAAGGAGAAATAATGCTTCTCAAGGCATTCAAGGGCCTGCCCAAATACCAGCCCCTCATCAAATACCTCAGCGAGCCCGGCATCAAGACCATCCTCCAGGAAGCCGAGTCTAAAGTGATCAGGGCGGCCTTCACCGACAAGGACATCGAGCAGCGCGTCATCACTAACGACCTCTACTTCGTCGTTGACGAGCAGAACCGCACCGTGGAGCTGACCGATAACGGTAACGAGGAACTTGCCAAGGCTGTCGGCGACGCCGAGTTCTTCCTTATGCCCCAGCTTGCAGAAGAAGTGTCTAAGATCGAGCACGACGCTTCTCTCGACGCCGAGGCCAAGAGGGTGAAGAAGGACGAGCTCTACGCCAACTATTCGCTCAAGGCCGAGCGTATGCACACAGTGGACCAGCTGCTGAAGGCCTACGCTATGTTCGACCGTGACGTGGACTACGTCATCATCGACGGCAAGGTCAAGATCGTCGACGAGCAGACCGGCCGTATTATGGAGGGACGCCGCTGGAGCGACGGTCTCCACCAGGCTGTCGAGGCCAAGGAGATGGTGAAGGTCGAAGCCGCTACCCAGACCTTTGCGACCATCACCCTGCAGAACTACTTCCGTATGTATCACAAGCTTGCCGGTATGACAGGTACCGCAGAGACGGAAGCAGGCGAGTTCTGGGAAATCTACAAGCTCGACGTGGTGGTAATTCCCACAAACCGTCCCGTCATCCGCAAGGATGAGGACGACCTTATCTACAAGACAAAGAAAGAAAAATATAACGCTGTCATAGCGAAGATCCAGGAACTCGTGGCTCAGGGAAGGCCGGTGCTCGTCGGTACCACTTCAGTCGAGATATCCGAACTTCTCAGCAGGATGCTCAAGATGAGAGGCATCAAGCACCAGGTGCTGAACGCCAAGCAGCACGCCCGTGAGGCGGAGGTTGTCGCACAGGCAGGCAAGGCCGGCACCGTGACCATCGCCACCAACATGGCCGGCCGTGGTACCGATATCAAGATCGATCCCGAAGTGCGCGAAGCAGGCGGACTTGCCATCATCGGCACAGAGCGTCACGACAGCCGCCGAGTGGACCGTCAGCTGCGAGGCCGTTCCGGACGTCAGGGAGACCCGGGCTCTTCAATATTCTACGTATCTCTCGAGGACAACCTGATGCGTCTGTTCGGTTCCGAAAGGATAGCCGGAGTCGTGGACAAGATGGGCCTCACCGAGGGCGAAGCTCTCCAGAACTCGATGCTGTCAAGTTCTATCGAAAGGGCACAGAAGAAAGTCGAGGAGAACAACTTCGGTATCCGAAAGAACCTCGTGGAATACGACGACGTTATGAACTCGCAGCGCGAAGTCGTCTATTCTAAACGCCGCAGCGCCCTCACAGGTGAACGCATCGACGTCGACGTGATGAACATGGCCAGCGACTACTGCGACATATTCGTCGACAAGAACGGCGACCTCGACTACCAGGGCTTCTGCGAAGTGCTTATGGAAACGCTCTCCATAGAGCCTGATTTCGACGAGGCTTTCTACGACAAGGCAAAGAAAGGCGAGATATCCGACCGCCTGAAGAATACCATCATCGACACCCAGAAGCGCCGCAACGAGACCATCGTGGCCCAGGCCTGGCCGATCATCAACTACGTCTACGAGAAGAAGCGTATGTTCTACCAGAACATCGCCATCCCCGTGACCGACGGCCGCAAGGTGCTCAACGTCCTCGTCGACCTGCGCAAGGCTTACGAGAGCAAGGGAAAGGAACTGACCCGAGCCATCTCGAAGACCGTCACCCTCAGGGTTATCGACGAATACTGGAAGATCCACCTGCGCGATATGGACGACCTCAAGCAGTCAGTCCAGAATGCATCCTACGAGCAGAAGGACCCGAAGCTCATCTACAAGACCGAGAGCTTCGACCTCTTCATCAAGGCTCTGGAAGGCATCTACAAGGACGTGCTGACGTTCCTCCTCCGCGAACAGATCTTCCTCAAGAACGATATGCAGTCGCCTGACGAGGTGGCTACCGAAGCTCACGAGCGCAAGACCGATATGAGCCGTATGCAGGCAGGAAGGCCCGACCTCCTTACCCGCAGTTCGGAGCCCAAGAGCAACGCTCCGGTGAGGGTTGCCAAGAAAGTGGGCCGCAACGACCCCTGTCCTTGCGGCAGCGGCAAGAAATACAAGAATTGTCATGGAAAAGAACAGGCCGGAGAATAATCTGATCGTCATCGGCTCAGGCCCGGGCGGTTATGTGGCAGCGCTGGAAGCTGCGAAAGCTGGTTTCGACGTTACGGTAGTGGAGAGCGCGTCGCTCGGCGGCGTATGCCTCAACTGGGGCTGCATCCCCACCAAGGCCCTTCTCAAGAGCGCCCAGGTGATGAACCACTCCCGCGAAGGCGCGGCCTACGGTTTCTCCGCAGACAATCTCCAACCCGACATAGAGCGCATCTTCGCCCGCAGCCGTGAGGTTGCCGCAACGATGAGCCGCGGCATTGAATTCCTCTTCAACAAGGCAGGCGTCAAACTCGTTCAGGGCACCGGCCGCATCCTTCCCGGAAAGCAGGTCGAGGTGATCGCTGAAGACGGTTCTACCACCGTGCTGCAGGCGGCACACATCATCATCGCTACCGGGGCGAGGCCTTCCAGCCTTCCTTTCGCTCCCGTGGACGGAGAGAAGATATGGTGTTCGCGCCAGGCCCTTATGCCGCCCTTCATTCCGAAGTCTATGGCAGTGATAGGTTCGGGCGCCGTCGGCACCGAGTTCGCCTTCTTCTACCGCAGCCTCGGAGTTGAGGTCACACTCATCGAATTCCTCGACAGGGTGCTTCCCCTCGAAGACGACGACATATCAGCCCAGGTTAGCCGCAGCCTCCGCAAGATGGGCATCAAGGTGATGACATCGTCTGCCGTGCAGGCTGTCGAAAAGGGCGAAACCTGCACCCTCTCGGTCAAGACCAGGAAAGGGGAGGAGCAGCTTGAGGCCGAGGTCGTACTTTCGGCCGCCGGCGTGGTTCCCAACACCGATTTCATAGGTCTGGAACAGGTGGGTGTCGAGATGAACCGCCGCAAGATCGTCGTCGACTCCGCCTATATGACAAATGTCGAGGGCATCTATGCCATCGGAGACGTCATTTCCACTCCTGCTCTCGCACACGCTGCCAGCGCCGAGGCCGTCGCCTGCGTGGAAGGCATTGCCGGCCACGAGCACAAGCCGGTCAATTACGAGACTATGCCCGCCTGCACATACATCAGCCCCGAGGTGGCTTCAGCCGGACTCAGGGAGCGTGATGCCGTGGCAAAGGGTATCGAATACAGGGTTGGCCGCTGCCAGTTCGCTTCGAACGGCAAGGCTGTCGCCGCCGGTGAGAAAGACGGTTTCGTGAAGGTCATCTGCGACGCCAATGACGGCCGCATACTCGGCGTGCATCTCGTAGGTGCGAATGTTAGCGAAATGATTGGCGGCCTCGTGCTGGCAATGGACTGCGGCGTCACAGCCGACAGACTGTCGCACACGGTGTTCCCTCATCCGACGATGAGTGAAGCCATCTGCGAGGCCTGCAAGCAGTTGATGGCAAGATAGCCTTTAGAATCTCTCCTTGATGTTGTAACTGTTGCGGTTGCTGCTGTTGCGGCTGATGAGTTCGCCGATGAATCCGGTGAGGAACAGCAGTGTGCCTATCACTACCGCCAGCAGGGCGAGGTAGAACAGGGGCTGGTCGGTGACCGCACGGAAGATGCGTCCCTGGCTCTGGAGCACAAGTTTCTTGATGATCAGCCAGAGAGTGATCACTATACCTATGAGGAAGGTGACGGTGCCCATCAGTCCGAAGAGATGCATCGGCTTGCGTCCGAACACCTGCAGGAACCAGATGGTCATCAGGTCAAGGAAACCGTTGACGAAGCGGTTCAGGCCGAACTTGCTCTTGCCGTATTTGCGCTTGCGGTGGTGTACGACCTTCTCTCCGATCTTGCCGAAACCGGCTTCCTTTGCCAGGTAGGGGATGAAACGGTGCATCTCGCCGTAGACCTCGATGTTCTTGACCACTTCCTTGCGGTAGGCCTTCAGGCCGCAGTTCATATCGTGGAGCTTGATGCCGGTGACCTTGCGGGCCGTTGCGTTGTAGAGTTTCGATGGAAGGTTCTTGGTCAGCTTGTTGTCGTGACGCACCTTCTTCCAGCCGGAAACCAGGTCGTAGCCGTCCTCGCGTATCATCCGCATCATCTCGGGAATCTCGGTGGGGTCGTCCTGGAGGTCGGCGTCCATCGTCACGACGATGTCGCCTTCGGCGGCTTCGAAGCCGCAGTAGAGGGCTGCGGACTTGCCGTAGTTGCGGCGGAAACGGATGCCGTGGATGGTCTTGTCGGTCACTGCCATTTCCTGGATAGTGTCCCAGGAACCGTCGGTGCTGCCGTCGTCGACCATTATGATTTCATAATCGGACACCTTGCCGGCGAGGGCTTCGTGTATCCATTGCACAAGTTCCCTGAGGGATTCCTTCTCGTTGAAAAGAGAGATGACGATAGACAGCTCCATAGGTTGTGATCTTAGGACTGCAAATATACAAATAAACTAGAACAGACCGAAAAGGAGGGCGTCGATGCGGTCGGTGATGGCGCGGAAGTCCTGCGGGTTGTTCTCGAAATCCATATTGTCGGCATCTATGATGATGACCTTGCCGGGGTAGGAGGCTATCCACTCCTCATAGCTGTCGTTGAGGCCTCCGAGATACTCCAGACTCATTCCCTGCTCGTAGTTTCGGCCTCGCTTCTGGATCTTTGCCACCAGGCTTGCCACGGAAGAACGGAGGTAGATGAGCAGGTCGGGCAGCTTCACGGTCGATATCATCTGGTTGAAAAGGTCCATATAGGTGTCGTAGTCCCGCTGCGAGATGTTGCCCAGAGCCAGGTTGTTCTTGACGAAGATGTGCACGCCTTCCATCAGGGTGCGGTCCTGGATGATGACTTTGTCGGACTTGCCTATCTCGACGAGGTCCTTGAACCTTTGTGCCAGGAAGTATATCTCCAGGTTGAAACTCCAGCGGCGTATGTCCTTGTAGTAGTCCTCAAGGTAGGGATTGTATGTCACTGCCTCGTACTGCGGAGTCCACCCGTAGTGCTCCGAGAGCATCCTCGTGAGGGTGGATTTTCCGCTTCCGATATTTCCGGCTACGCCGATGTGCATGGTTGGATATCTTAACTCCTACAAAATTACCAAATAGGGTGGCATCCTGAACAATAACTTATCAACAATCAGGAAAAAATGTATATCTTTGCCAGCCTGAATAAGAATATCAACCAGCAGATTATGATAAAGATAACATTTCCGGACGGCAGTGTGCGCGAATACGAAAGCGGTGTAAGCGCATATGACATTGCAATGTCGATCAGCCCGAGGCTTGCGGCCGACGTGCTCGCAGCCAGCGTTAACGGTGCAGTATATGATTTGGAACGCCCCATCACCGAGGACGCTACCCTCAAGCTGCACAAATGGGAAGACGAGGAAGCCAAGAAGGTTTTCTGGCACTCTTCTTCACACCTTATGGCTGAGGCCCTGGAAACTCTTTATCCCGGCATCAAGTTCGGTATCGGTCCCGCGATCGACAACGGATTCTACTATGACGTGGACCTCGGGGACAAGCAGATAACCGACGCCGACCTCAAGGCCATCGAGGACAAGATGACCGAGTTCGCCCGCCAGGGACAGCACTTCGTCCGCAAGGACGTTCCCAAGGCCGAGGCTATGAAGACCTTCACCGAGAAGGGCGACCAGTACAAATGCGAACTGATCGAAGGACTGGAAGACGGTCACATCAGCTTCTACACCAACGGTTCCTTCACCGACCTCTGCCGCGGCCCGCACCTTCGCGACACTTCAGTCATCAAGGCCATCAAGCTCACCTCCATCGCCGGAGCATACTGGCGCGGAGACGAGCACAACAAGATGCTCACCCGCATCTACGGCATCACCTTCCCCAAGAAGTCGATGCTCGACGAATACCTCGTGCTGCTCGAGGAGGCCAAGAAGCGCGACCACCGCAAGCTCGGCAAGGAACTCGAGCTCTTCACCTTCTCCAACAGGGTGGGACAGGGTCTGCCTCTCTGGCTGCCGAAAGGCGCCGACCTTCGCGACCGTCTGCAGGAATTCCTCAAGAAAGTACAGAAGAGATACGGCTATCTGCCGGTCATCACTCCGCATATCGGAAGCAAGGAACTCTATGTGACCTCAGGTCACTGGGCACACTACGGTGCCGATTCGTTCCGCCCGATCACCACTCCGCAGGAAGGGGAGGAGTACCTGCTCAAACCTATGAACTGCCCTCACCACTGCGAGATCTACCGCAGCAAGCCCCGTTCTTACAGGGATCTCCCTCTGCGTTTCGCCGAGTTCGGAACCGTGTACAGATATGAGCAGAGCGGTGAGCTGCACGGACTTACCCGCGTGCGCGGTTTCACCCAGGACGACGCCCACCTCTTCTGCCGTCCCGACCAGATCAAGGAAGAGTTCTGCAAAGTGATCGACATTATCCTCTATGTCTTCAAGACTTTGGATTTCAAGGAGTACGAGGCTCAGGTCTCTCTCCGCGACCCTGAAGACAAGGAGAAATACATAGGTACCGACGAGAACTGGGCCAAGGCCGAAAGCGCAATCATCGAGGCTGCTGCCGAGAAAGGCCTGAATACCACCGTGAAAACCGGAGAGGCTGCCTTCTACGGCCCTAAGCTTGACTTTATGGTGAAGGACGCCCTTGGCCGCAAGTGGCAGCTTGGTACCATCCAGGTCGACTACAACCTGCCCGAGCGTTTCGAACTCGAATACATCGACTCTGACGACAAGCGAAGCAGGCCCGTGATGATCCACCGTGCCCCGTTCGGCTCTATGGAACGTTTCGTCGCCGTGCTCCTCGAACATACCGCAGGCAAGCTTCCGTTGTGGTTGGCTCCTGAGCAAGTGGTAGTTATGTCGCTGAGTGAGAAGTATAACGATTTTGCAAAAAAAGTTTGCGAATTATTTAATAATTACGAAATTCGCGCCGCAATAGACGACCGTAACGAGACCATTGGCAAGAAGATACGCGAGAATGAGATGAAGAGGATCCCGTATCTGCTCATAGTCGGAGAGAAAGAAGCCGAAGCAGGTACAGTCTCAGTACGCAAGCAGGGTGGCGTGAACGTCGGAACTATGAAGATTGAAGAATTTGTGAAACTGATAAAGGACGAGATTTACCAACAACTTAACTAGGAGGATACCAATATAGCAACTTCCAACTATCGGCCACCGCGGCCCAAGCCCACACCTCAGAAAAAGAACCCCAACGCCCAGCGCGGTCCCAAGAACGAGGACAGGAACAGGATCAACGAGGAAATCACCGCACCCCAGGTGCGAGTCGTGGGAGACAATGTTGAACAGGGCATCTACCCGTTGAGGGAAGCTCTGGACATGGCTGAAGCTCAGGAATTGGATTTGGTCGAGATTTCGCCCAACTCCGATCCCCCCGTTTGCAAAATTATTGACTATCAGAAGTTCCAGTATCAGCAGCGCAAGAAAGCCAAGATGCAGAAGGCAAACGCATCGAAGGTAGTGATAAAGGAGATACGTTTCGGACCCCAGACCGACGAGCACGACTTCCAGTTCAAGCTGAAGCACGCGATCAACTTCCTCAAGGAAGGCAGCAAGGTCAAGGCTTATGTGTTCTTCAGGGGACGTTCGATACTTTTCTCCGAGCAGGGAGAGAAACTTTTGCTCAGGTTTGCGATCGAACTCGAAGACTACGGCAAAGTGGAACAGTTGCCTAAACTTGAAGGAAAGAGGATGATCATGATGATCGGTCCGGTTTCCAAGAAGTAAGAACATTAACGATAACAAATAAAATTTTTCGAAAATGCCTAAAATGAAAACGAATTCCGGTTCAAAGAAGCGTTTCACGCTCACCGGATCCGGTAAAATCAAGAGAAGACACGCTTATCACAGCCACATTCTCACCAAGAAGACCAACAAGCAGAAAAGGAACCTCGGCCACATCGCCATCGTTACCCCTGCCGACAACAAGAGAATCAGAACTCTGCTGGTCAAGTAATTTAATTTATTAACCGAGTGAACAGCTGACAAGACCGGGATTGCCCGGCGCTGACATTCAAAAACGCAAAATTATGCCTAGAAGTGTAAATTCGGTAGCTTCAAGAGCACGCCGTAAAAAAGTCCTGAAAGAGACCCGCGGTAATTTCCTTTCAAGAAGGAATGTCTGGACCGTTGCGAAGAACACCTATGAGAAAGGTCTTACTTACGCATACCGCGACCGCAAAACCAAAAAACGCAATTTCCGCGCATTGTGGATCACCCGTATCAACGCTGCTGCACGTCAGCACGGTTTGACATACTCTCAGTTCATGGGTAAGCTCAACGCCCAGAACGTCGGCCTCAACCGCAAGGTGCTTGCCGACCTGGCGATGAATGATCCTAAAGCATTCGAAGCAATTGTAAATTCAGTTAAGGAATAAGCTTGGCTGAAAAACAATCATACTTGAAGAACAAATGGGTACGGTTCGGTTTTTGGGCCGTACTCTATGTTCTATGGGTAGTCTGGTTGGGGAATTACTGGTGGCTTCTCGGCCTCGCGGTGATTTTCGACATCTTCATCACAAAGAAGGTACACTGGAATTTCTGGAAGAAACGTTACAAGGAAGGGGAGAAGCGCAGCAGCTGGAATGAATGGCTCGACTCCATCATCTTCGCCGTGATCTTCGTCACCTTCATCAACATCTTCTTCTTCCAGTCTTTCAAGATCCCTTCATCGTCGATGGAATCCAGCCTGATGACCGGGGACTTCCTCTTCGTGGACAAGCTGAGCTACGGACCGAGGGTGCCCGAACATCCCATTTCAATGCCCTTCATGCATAACGTTTTCCCGGGTTCGCTCAAGAAATGCTATGTGGAAGGCTTTGAGAGAGATTATCGCAGGCTCAAGGGTTTTTCCCAGGTCAAGCGCGACGACTATGTGGTCTTCAACTTCCCTCACGGCGACACCGTCCTTTCAAGACTTCCTGCTGACGATTACTACATGCACGTCCGCTTTAACGGAAAGGACTACACCGAGAGGACTTACGGCCCCATAATCACCCGTCCTTCCGACAAGACCGACCACTATGTGAAACGCTGCGTGGCGGTTGCAGGAGACTCTCTCTCGGTCATCGACGGAGAGGTTTATGTCAACGGCAGCAAGCAGAAGGACTACAAGGGAATCCAGTACAGCTACACTGTAGTCACCGACGGATCTCCCATCAACCCCAAGGTTCTGTCGCAGATCGGAGTGAACACGGGCGAAGCCTGGTACAATACCGCAATGCCCGGATATCCTTCGCTCTTCCTGACGGCGGAAGGCCTCGAAAAGGTGAAATCCCTCAAGAACGTCGTATCAGTTTCCGACAATCTCGAGACCGCTTACCCCGCAGGCAGCCAGGAGATGCTGATGCTCTTTCCCTTCACCCACACCGGCTGGACCAGGGATGATTACGGTCCCCTCTGGATTCCGAAGAAAGGCGCCACCGTCACCCTCGACCAGGACAACATCGCTCTCTACCGCCGCATCATCGACGTGTATGAGGACAACGACCTTGAAGAGAAGGGTGGAAAGTTCTACATCAACGGCCAGGAGACAGACAGCTACACATTCAAGTATGATTATTATTTCATGATGGGCGACAACCGTCACAATTCCCTTGATTCCCGTTACTGGGGCTTCGTACCAGAGACTCATATCGTGGGCAAACCCTCTGTAATATGGTTCTCTACGGATCAGAACAAGTCCTTCCCGGGCAATATCAGGTGGAATCGTCTGTTCAAGATTGTTTTAAAGCAAAAATAATTTGCGTATTAAAAAATAATTCTTGATATTTGCAGCCCCCAAAAGCAGATAATATATAAAAATAGTATACTATGTCACGAGTTTGTCAAGTTACAGGAAAGTCCAGAATGATAGGAAACCACGTTTCCCATTCAAGAAGGCGTGTAAAACGCGAATTCGCTCCTAACCTGAAAACCAAGAAGTTCTGGTTGGAAGAGGAGAAGAGGTTCGTCACTCTTAAGGTGTCTTGCAACGGTATGAAGACCATCTACAAGAACGGTCTCGCTGCAACCCTTAAACGTTCACAGGAAAAAGGTTTAATCGACATCGTTTAATATCACACGGCTATGGCAAAGAAAGGTAACAGGGTACAGGTTATTCTGGAATGCACCGAGCAGAAAGAAAGCGGTGTTCCGGGTATCTCAAGATACGTAACCACCAAGAACAAAAAGAACACTACAGAGCGTCTGGAGCGCAAGAAATACAATCCTTATCTGAGGAAGGTAACCCTCCATCGCGAGATTAAATAATTTTTAAAGACCAAGAATTATGGCAAAGAAAGCAGTTGCAGGTTTCCGTGGTGACAAAACCCAGAAAAATGTAGTTAAGTGCATCCGTATGGTCAAATCAGAGCGCACCGGTGCTTATGCTTTTGACGAGGATCTCGTTCCCACAGACAAGGTTAAAGAATTTTTCGCAAAGAAATAATTTTTCCTGACTATCATAAAGAAGACGGCTCTTGCAGCCGTCTTTTTTTGTATCTTAGCGACACTTGAGATCAAACGATGAAACTTGCATTATGTCAGTTGGATTCCCGCTGGGAAGACCCTCAGTACAATATGAAGGCCTTCGGCGAAGCCGTCGACAGCTTTGCGGCCGCGCTCGGCGCTCCTGACATCTTCGTCTTTCCCGAGTGTTTCAACGCCGCATACACCTTCAACCTGGATTATGCAGAACCTGCCGTCGGCGGGTCGACTCTCGAGGCTATGAAGGCCAAGGCATCGGATCTGGGCTGTGCCATAGCCGGCTCCGCCATCGTAAAGGAAGGCGAACGGTTCTTCAACCGTTTCTATTTCGTCACTGAGAAGGGAGAGGTCTTCCAATACGACAAGCGCCACGCTTTTTCTTATTCAGGCGAAGACAAGGTGATAAGCTGCGGCAAGGGAAAGACCGTGCTGAACTACCGCGGGTGGAACATCGCCCTGACCGTTTGCTACGACCTCCGTTTCCCGGTGTGGATGCGCAACGTAGGCAACGGCTACGACCTGATGCTCACCGTGGCGTCCTGGCCTGCTTCAAGGAGTATATATGCGACTAGAATGGCTGCTTCGAGGGCCATCGAAAATCTTTGTTATACGGCTTTCTGCAACCGCACAGGCCGCGATCCGCACTGCAAGTACGACGGCAGCTCCAATGTCTGGGACTTTGGCGGAACGGCCGTCGGCAGGGAAGAAGTAATTGAAGGCCGCAGTTTCGTGTCGGCTGAAATAGAGAAGGAGCCTCTCTTGGAATACAGGGAGAGTTTCCCCATTTGGAAGGACAATGACAAATTCACGATAGAACTATGATGAAGAAGATACTCATAGCAGCGCTGGCCATACTGACGATGGCCTGCTCCTGCAAGAAGAACGGAGAATACACCCTTGACATATATGCCGTTTCCGACGTTCACGGCCGCTATTTCAGCGAAAGCTACACCGGAGGCGACGACCAGGCTTCACTCTCCAACGTGTCGGCCTACATCAAGGAGATGCGCAAGGAGAACCCCGACCTTATCCTCATCGACAACGGCGACAACCTCCAGGGTGACAACGCGGCCTACTACTACAACTACATTGAAACCGACGTGCCGCACCTTTACGCCAGAATCACCGATTATATGAAATTCGACGCGGTGGTGGTCGGCAATCACGACATAGAGCCTGGCCATCCGGTGTACGACCGCCTGAAAAAGGAATACAAGATGCCGTTCCTGGCAGCAAATGCAATAGATGAAAAAAGCGGCAAACCCTATTTCCAGGAATATACCGTCTTGAAGAGAGGAGGGCTGAAGGTGGCCATAATCGGAATGGTTACCCCGCGCATCAGCAGCTGGCTGCCAGAAGATAAGTACAGTGGCATCGAGTTCAGGGAAGCCGCCGGTTTCACCCAGGACCTTGTCGACAGGGTAAGGGCCAAGGAGAAGCCCGACGTGGTGATCCTCTCGATACACGCCGGAACGGGCACCGGAAAACCTGACGACATCGAGAACCCCTCGCTATGGCTTGCAGAGAACCTGCAGGGCGTGGACCTGGTCATTGCAGGCCACGACCATTCTCCCGCTGTCGAAGAGCCTGCCAACTTCCACCAGCAGACTATGCTGATGAATTCCGCCGACAGGACCAGGAACGTAGCCCATTGCGAAATCGTGCTCAGCTACCAGCGAGGCAAGCTTGTGGACCGCTTCATCAGCTGCGACCTTATCCCTATGGCAGGCAAGCCGAGGGACGCAGCCTACGATGCTCAGTTCGCCGATGATTTCGAGAAGGTCAAGGCATTCACCAACCGCAAGGTCGGCACCCTGACCGCCGACATAGACCTCAACGACGTGTTCGACGGCCCCAATCCCTATGTCAGCCTGCTTCACCAGGTGCAGCTCGACGTGTCCGGTGCACAGATATCATTCGCCGCACCGCTCGGCCGCACTGGAGTCATCAAGAGCGGAGACCTGCTCTTCAACGACCTGTTCGCCGTCTATCCCTTCGAGAATTCGCTGTACAAGATCAAACTGAGCGGACGGCAGATAAAGGATTATCTGGAACTTGTCTATGACAACTGGGTCAACCGCCGAGGCCCTACCTACAATTTCGATTCTGCTGCCGGCATCAACTACAGGGTGCACAGGAACGCTCCGAAAGGGGAGAGGGTGCAGATCGTATCCCTTGAGAACGGCGAACCTTTCGACCTGAATGCCGAGTACACGGTGGCCCTTACTTCGTACAGGGCGATGGGTGGCGGCAGCCTGCTTTCCGACGGCGCGGGTGTCGACACCTCTGACGAGAGCGCCTATGTCGTGGACATTTACGACGATATCCGGGATTTGATCTTCAGGCAGATCGAGGCCGAAGGGACGCTGACTCCGGAAATCAGAAATAATTGGTGCTTTGTAGAATAATAATTACTAAATTTGCCAAGAACATACTGGAGGTAATCCTATGGAACAAGCGCTTATCGAAGGACTTAACTCGAAAATAGAGACTCTGATTTCGATGTATGAAGCCTGCAAGGCGGAAAACCAGCGCCTTGAGGCCACGCTTGAAAGCTATCAGGACAAGCTCCTTGCAAGAAATACAACCATTGAAGAATTAAAAACACAGATAGATCAACTTAAACTAAAGAACAAGAACTTACAACTGGTCGATGCTTTCAACATCTCAGCCAACGACCGTGCGCGTGCGAAGAGGAGTGTGGAGAAGATAATACAGGAGATAGACAATTGCATAGCAATGCTGAATATGTGACGATGGAGAAACAGACAATAAATATTATCATAGGCGGGAGGAACTACAAGTTTCAGGTAGCACCTGAGAACGAGTCCAAGGTACGTGCTGCGGCAAAGAAGATCGAGACCAAGGTGACGTCTTATCTTCAGAGATATGAAAACAAGGACATGCAGGATATATTGAGCATTGTGTTGTTGGATACCACGCTGAGCCTTATCTCATTTGAAAACAAGGACGAGATGGGCGACGTGATGCGGCAACTGCATGATCTGGATACGAAATTGGAGAAATACATTTCTAGCCGTTAGTTTTGCAAACTTTGCCAAAATCAACATTTTTTAATTAAACGAGTCAACTCGGAAGCCAAAAACAGGCCTAGGTTACCCTTCGGGGGATTCCAATCGCGGGACGGAGGAAGTTTGCGGCGCATAATCCGGAGCTCAAATCTTAATTTTTTTAAGATTTTCGGTCTTAATCCAGCACTACTAACGGCTTTTTTTCAAAAGCCATACGACCGGTTGTCATTTGAGTGTACTTTTAAACTAAAATTATATTCGCCAAATGACCGCTACAATCATTATAACCGCCATTCTGGCCGCCGCCATCGGCATCCTCCTGTACATTTTCATAAGCAGGATCATTCTCAAGAACCGAGGTGACCAGATCATCCGCGAGGCAGAAGCCAAGGGAGAGGCCATCAAGAAAGACAAGATATTCCAGGCCAAGGAAAAGTTCATGCAGCTCAAGAGTGAGCACGAAACTTTCATAAACGAAAAGAACCTGCAGATACAGCAGGCAGAGAGCAAGCTCAAGCAGCGAGAAATGGCTCTCAACCAGCAGAGCAGTGAGCTCGGCCGCAAGCAGAAAGAGAACGAGACCATCAAGGAGAACCTGAAGGTCCAGATGGAAATCGTCAGCAAGAAGGCAGAAGAATACGACAAGCTCCGCGGCGAGGCCATAGTCAAGCTCGAGGAGATGGCCCGTATGACCGCTGAGGAAGCCAAGGCCCAGCTCGTCGAGACTATGAAGGCCGAAGCCAAATCCGAGGCCCAGACTTACATCAACGAGGTTATGGACGAGGCAAGGCTTACTGCCAGCAAGGAGGCCAAGCGCATCGTTATCAACACCATCCAGCGTACCGCTCCCGAGACTGCCATCGAGAATGCAGTCACCGTCTTTAACATTGAAAGCGACGAAATCAAAGGCCGCATCATCGGCCGTGAAGGCCGTAACATCCGAGCCCTCGAAGCCGCGACCGGCGTCGAGCTGGTGGTAGACGACACACCCGAGGCCATCCTGATTTCAGCCTTCGACCCCGTCCGCCGCGAGGTGGCACGTCTGGCTCTTCACCAGCTGGTGACCGACGGCCGTATCCATCCCGCACGTATCGAGGAAGTCGTTGCGAAGGTCCAGAAACAGCTGGAGGAAGAGATTCTCGAAACAGGTAAACGCACCTGCATCGACCTCGGAGTCCACGGACTGAACAGCGAGCTCGTCCGTCTCATCGGCCGTATGAAATACCGCAGTTCTTATGGCCAGAACCTTCTGCAGCACTCGCGTGAGGTTGCCAATCTCTGCGCCACTATGGCCGCCGAGCTCGGCCTGAACGTCAAGGCTGCCAAGAGGGCAGGTCTGCTCCACGATATCGGCAAGGTCTGCGAAGACGAGCCTGAACTGCCGCACGCCCTTATGGGAATGAAGCTGGCCGAGAAGTTCAAGGAGAAACCCGAGATCTGCAACGCCATCGGAGCCCACCACGAAGAGGTGGAGATGACTTCTCTCATCGCTCCGATCGTTATGGTGGGTGACGCCATTTCCGGCGCACGTCCCGGTGCCCGCCGCGAAGTGATCGAGTCCTATATCAAGAGACTCAAGGAAATGGAAGGCATCGCCCTCTCTCATCCCGGAGTCACCAAGACCTACGCAATCCAGGCCGGCCGTGAGCTGCGCGTGATCGTAGGTGCGGAGCAGGTGTCAGACGCCCAGTGCGAAGAACTTTCTGCATCAATCGCCAAGAAGATCCAGGAAGAGATGGTATATCCCGGACAGGTCAATATTACTGTAATCCGCGAGACGCGTTCAGTCGCCATCGCCAAATAACGAAATACTATGGACGCTCCCAAGAAAGAACTCAATATCGAGCTTCGCCCCGAGATAGCCCAGGGCATCTATACCAACCTTGCCATCATCACCCATTCGCACAGCGAGTTCGTAATGGATTTCGTGCAGATGATGCCCGGAGTTCCCAAGCCGAAGGTCGTCAGCCGCGTGATTATGGCTCCCGAGCACGCCAAGAGGCTTCTCAAGGCTCTCCAGGAAAACATAGGCAAGTACGAGCGCGAAAACGGCGAGATCAAGCTTCCCGCCCAGCCTGCTCCCGTAGTTCCTCCTCTGGGATTCACCGGCGAGGCATAGCGATTATGAAAAGGTTTTTCCTGATTCTGGCATTCCTTCTTGTCGGCTTTTCCGCTCTCGCACAGGAACGGAAGATTCCGGCATACCTCGGCGGGGATTTCGGAGTTTCCATCGGCTCCGGCCACACCAGCATAGTGGTATATCCCGAGGTCGGGTGGCGCGTGACCGACAATCTCTATGCAGGCGTCCAGGCCGGTTTCGGCTACTACGAAGGCAGCGGTTATTCTGATTTCTCAGTGGGGATCATTCCTCACCTCCGCTATTATTACTATATCTACCAGCGTTTCGGCGTTTCAGCCGAGGCTGGCATGCGTCTGGGCCTCACACGCCGCAGCGGCAATGAGGGGCTCATCCGTTCCTTTGACGTGGGCATCCGTCCCGGCCTTGTGATTCCGATCGGGGCCAGATATGCAGTCACCCTGCAAGTCGGATTCATCGGTTATGAGAGCGAACGCTACGGCGACGTTGTCGACGGCCACTGGGGCTTCCGTCTCCAGAGCAACGACTTCCGCGTCGGCTTCCTGCTGAATCTGTAGCTTTAAATATGAATCCGGTTTCGGCCAGACTCCTGAACCAGCAGCTCATCAGCCCGCAGTTCAAAACGCCGCACGACGTGGTGGACTGGATGGGGGCTATGCAGGCACAGGACTACAGGATGCTGCCCTGGGCCGTGACGATGCGCACCAGAAGACCGTCGGTAAAAGCCTTTGAAAAGGATTTCAACGAAGGACGGATCGTACGCGTTCATCTTTTCCGGACAACCTGGCAGCTGGTGGCGGGAGAGGACCTGGGCTGGATGCTGGGACTATGCCGTGATTCGGCGATGCGCGGCCTCCAAGGCTGGATGAAATCCAACGGGGTATGCATACCGAAGACAGAGCAGGACGCCGTGCATCAGATATTCTACGATTACCTTTCCCAACACCGCATAGCGCTCAAGGGCGATCTGGCATCCGCAGTAGCAGACAGAGGCCTGACTATGGAAGACCACAGGCTGTCATACCACATACGGCTGGCTGAATATTCCGGTCTGCTCTGCAGCGGAGATTACATACGGCAGAAAAATAGTTATGCGCTGACGGCAGATAAACTGCCCTGCGCAGTGCAGATGCCTCACGAAGAAGCCCTGGTGTTGCTGACCCGCAAGTATTTCCGCAGCCACGGCCCTGCTTCCCTGGAAGACTTCGTCTGGTGGAGCGGGCTCGGCATTGGAGATTGCCGCAAGGGTATGGATGCCGTCGGCGGAGAACTCATCCGGGAGCGCTGGAAAGGAATGGATCTCTTCCTTCATCAGGACAGCCGAACACGCGGATTCCGCAGCGGCGGCGTGCATCTGCTCGCGCCCTACGACGAATATCTGATCGGCTACAAGAGCCGCCACGTGGCACTCCATCCTGACCACAGCCACAGGGCCCACAACAGCAGGGGCATCTTCTGGCCCGTCGTGCTTCAGGACGGTGAAGTCATCGGCAACTGGAGCGCTCCGGCCGGCAAGGTCTCCGTGGATATATTCCATCCGGACGCCACGCCCAACGAAGCTTCCCTGGAGAAAGAAATCAAAAGATTTATTCGAGCCCGAAGTATTTGATGAGGAACTTCTCGGGAGCGTCCGCGGCGGTGCGGACATATTCCTCCATAGCCTCTATGCGGGCCATGTTGCGCTCCACGCGGGACTGGTATTCATCCTTGGGCAGATGGAGGTTCTTCTCGTAGAGCCGCTCGTTGACTATGTTGAGGATCGGTGACTTGACCTTCGGCACGTATTTCAGAATGCGCTTGGCCTCGAGCCTCTTCAGCTTGGCCTCTACTGCCAGGACGGAATAGTGCCCGTTGGCCGCGATCTTTTCCTCGTCTATGGTGATGAAGCCTCCGAAGAGTCCGGGATACATCCTCATTATCACGTTAAGCAAGGTGTCGAGATCCTGCCCGAGTTGCTGTGAATAGAGGCTCTCGCGGTCCACCAGCATATTGATGCGCGACGATATGTCAATCTCTTCGGTCAGCGACCAGTAGCCCGACATCTCGATGTATTTTATGGCGTAGTAGGCGCTCGAGCTGAACAGCTTGAACTTGCGGCAGAAATCCTCGAGGTTGAACTTGCGGCTGCTCATCGCCCCCTCTTCGTAAGGGATGCCCAGGTAGGTGAAGACTTTCTGGTAGACATCCTTGATATAGTCCAGAGGCGGATAGGCGGCCATCCCTGTTTTCCTGAGACGGCTCAGGTCACTCTCGTTCCAGAGCAGAAGAGCATAGGACAGCTTTCCGTCGCGGCCGGCCCTGCCGGCTTCCTGAAAGTAAGCTTCAGGGGAAGCGGGCATTTCATAATGACAGACGAAGCGCACGTCGCCTTTGTCTATGCCCATTCCGAAGGCGTTGGTGGCTACTATTATCCTTTTGGCTCCGGACTTCCACTCCTGCTGGATGTCGGCGCGCACCTTGCCGTTCATGCCGGCGTGATAGGCTGCGGCATCGACTCCCTGGCTCTGAAGGAAAGCGGCGACGTCCTCCGCGCTCTTGCGCTTGGCGACATATACTATGCCGCTGCCTTCGACGCCGTTGCAGAGCTTAAGCAGCTGGCCGAGCTTGTTCTCGGACTCCCGGATGACGTATTTTAGGTTGGGCCTCTCGAAGCCAGACACAATCATGTTGCTTTCTGCGAAGCCCAGCTGCTTCATAATGTCATCGGCCACGAAGCGGGTCGCCGTCGCTGTCAGGGCGATGACCGGCACGTCGGGCAGAATGGAGCGCAGATCCTTTATCCTGAGATAGTCGGGACGGAAATCGTAGCCCCATTGCGAGATGCAGTGCGCTTCGTCGATGGCCAGATAGCAAACCTTCATCTTTGCCACCCTTACACGGAAGATTTCGGTCTGGAGCCTCTCTGGAGAAACATAGAGAAATTTGTAGCCGCCGTAGACGGCATTGTCCAGGGCGATGTCGATGTCGCGGAAGCTCATTCCGGAATAGACGGCCAGGGCCTTGATGCCGCGTGCGCAGAGGTTTTCGACCTGGTCCTTCATAAGAGAGATGAGCGGGCTCACTACAATGCAAATACCGTCGCTCATCATCGCCGGCACCTGGAAGCATATCGACTTTCCTCCACCGGTAGGGAGGATGGCAAGGGTGTCCCTGCCCGCCAGCGCAGACGAGATTATCTCTTTCTGCATAGGACGGAACGAGTCGTATCCCCAGTATTTCTTCAAAGTCGCTTCCATATCTATACAAAGTTAGCAAACGGGCTTGGTTTTTACATATTTCCGCTCCACTTTTCAAAAATAAAATATTACTTTTGCAGTTGACCAAAAAGGCATTATTCAAAAATCAATTAATATATTTAATAATCATTATGGCACAGATCGATCTTTCAAAGTACGGTATTACAAACGCCGGCAAAATTCACTACAATCCTTCATACGAGGAGCTCTTCCGCGATGAAATGGACCCGTCTCTCACTGGTTATGACAAAGGTGTCCTCACCGAGCTTGGAGCTGTCAACGTTATGACAGGCGTTTACACCGGCCGTTCTCCCAAAGACAAATACATCGTTATGGATCCTCAGTCAAAGGATACCGTATGGTGGACTTCAGATGAATACAAGAACGACAACCACCCTATGAGCGAGGAAGTCTGGGGCAAGGTCAAGAATCTTGCTGTAAATGAACTCTCAGGCAAAGACCTCTATGTAGTCGACGCTTTCTGCGGAGCGAACAAAGACACCCGCATGGCAGTTCGCTTCATCATGGAAGTAGCCTGGCAGGCACACTTCGTCCTGAATATGTTCATCAAACCCACTGCCGAAGAACTTGAAAGCTTTGAGCCTGATTTCATCTCATACGTTGCTTCAAAGGCAAAATGCGAGAACTACCAGGAGCTTGGCCTTCGTTCAGACACTGTGGTTGCATTCAATGTAAGCAGCCGCGAACAGTGCATCATCAACACCTGGTATGGTGGTGAGATGAAGAAGGGTATGTTCTCAATGATGAACTATTACCTCCCTCTGAAGGGTATCGCCGCTATGCACTGCTCAGCCAACACTGATATGAAGGGCGAGAATACCGCTATCTTCTTCGGCCTTTCAGGCACCGGCAAGACCACCCTTTCAACCGATCCGAAACGCCTCCTCATCGGTGACGACGAGCACGGCTGGGACGACAACGGAGTCTTCAACTTCGAAGGCGGCTGCTATGCAAAAGTCATCAACCTCGACAAGGAATCTGAGCCCGATATCTACAATGCCATCAAACGCAACGCCCTCCTCGAGAACGTTACCGTCGACAAGGACGGCGCCATCGATTTCAAGGACAAGAGCGTTACCGAGAACACCCGCGTAAGCTATCCTATCGAGCACATCAAGAATATCGTTAAGAACGTGCGCCCGATCTCATCAGGTCCGGCTGCCAAGAGCGTCATCTTCCTTTCAGCCGACGCATTCGGCGTGCTTCCTCCGGTATCAATCCTGACTCCCGAGCAGACCAAGTACTACTTCCTCTCAGGTTTCACCGCCAAGCTCGCAGGTACCGAGCGCGGAATCACCGAGCCCACTCCGACCTTCTCGGCTTGCTTCGGCCAGGCATTCCTGGAGCTGCATCCTACCAAATACGGTGAGGAACTCGTAAAGAGAATGGAGCAGAGCGGTGCCAAGGCTTACCTGGTTAACACTGGCTGGAACGGAACCGGCAAGCGTATCTCTATCCGCGACACCCGCGGTATCATCGACGCCATCCTCGGCGGCGCTATCCTGAACGCTCCTACCAAGAAGATCCCTTACTTCAACCTCGAAGTTCCGACTCAGCTCGACGGCGTTGCCTGGGGTATCCTCGATCCTCGCGACACTTATCAGAACCGTGCCGAGTGGGATGCAAAGGCCCGCGACCTCGCAGAACGCTTCATCAAGAACTTCAAGAAGTACGAAGGCAACGAAGCCGGCAAGGCTCTCGTAGCAGCAGGTCCCCAGCTCTAATCATCAGAACTGAGCCAACAAAAAACGCCGTCCGGTCCGGACGGCGTTTTTTGTTTCCATACGCAGCTCAGATCAGCGCCATTCCGTGCTTGCGGCATTCGCGGCGCATATCGTCGGGCCAGATGCTTGCCTGGATCTCGCCTATGTGGCCCTTGCGGAGCATAAACATACAGAGACGTGACTGTCCGATACCTCCGCCGATGCTGAGGGGCAGTTCTCCGCCGAGAAGGCGGCGGTGGAAATAGAGTTCGCTGCGCTTCTGCTGGCCAGACATCTCGAGCTGTCTCTTCATAGCTTCAGTGTCGACCCTTATACCCATAGAAGATAATTCGAAGGCGGTTTCCAATACGGGATTCCATAGCATTATGTCGCCATTGAGGCCTGCCAGTCCAGTCTTGGGGTCAATGGTAGACCAGTCGTCGTAGTCGGGCGCCCTGAGGTCGTGAGGCTTGCCGTCGCCCAGCTTGCCTCCGATGCCGATGATGAACACGGCTCCGTATTTTTTTGTAATGAGGCTCTCGCGTTCCTTGGGCTCCTTGTCAGGATAAAGCTTGCGCAGCTCCTCGGAGTGGATGAAGGTAATCTCCCTGGGAAGGACGGGACTGATGGCGGGGAAACGCTCGCACACCATATATTCTGTCTGCAGAATGGCGTTGTAGATGCGGGTCACCACCTGTTTCAGATAGTCAACTGTGCGGTCCTCGGGGCCGATAACGGCTTCCCAGTCCCACTGGTCGACATACATCGAGTGAAGGTTGTCGAGCTCTTCGTCGGCGCGGATGGCGTTCATATCCGTGTATATGCCGAAGCCGCGCTGCACGGCGTAGTCGGCAAGCGTCATCCTCTTCCATTTTGCGAGGGAATGCACGATCTCGGCCTTGGCGTCACCCATATCCTTTATGGCGAAGCGCACGGGTCTCTCAGTTCCGGAAAGGTCATCGTTGATGCCGGTGCCGCTGAGCACGAAAAGCGGAGCTGTGACGCGGCGGAGCCTTAATGCGGAAGCCAGTGACTGCTGGAAGAAATCCTTTATGAACTTGATGCCGAGCTCGGTCTGGCTGGCGTCCATCAGTGCGCTGTAGTTTGCGGGAATGGTAAGTCTGCTCATTGCTGAAAACCTTTTGACTCCCAAAAGTAGTCTTTTTGCGTTAATTATTGATAACTTTGGGGCCTCAAACTGACATTATGAACACTGAGACCATCCTTGCAATCCTCTCTGAAAGGATAATGCTGCTAGACGGCGGGCTTGGAACCCAGCTGCAACTGGCAGGCATCACAGGCTGCCCCGACCTTGCCTGCCTGGACCATCCGGAAGCCGTAAGGGAGATACACGAACGTTATCTCGAAGCCGGCTCTGATTTCGTGGAAACAGATTCTTTCAGCGCCAATGCCATCAGTCTCGAAGGCTATGGCAGGGCTGAAGACGCGTATCGCATATCGCTTGCGGCTGCACGGATCGCCCGCGAAGCCGCAGACAAATATACTGCCCTCACTCCCGACCGTCCCCGTTTCGTGGTAGGCTCTATGGGCCCTACTTCCAAGAGCGCCACGCTAGCCCCGCTGATGGACGATCCGGTGACTCCGGAAGATTTCGAGAATGCATATTACGACCAGGCCCGCGGTCTTGTGGACGGAGGGGCCGATGTTCTGATGCTCGAGACTATGGTCGATGCGCTGAACATCCGCTGCGGACTGAACGCCATAAAGAAACTGTCCGGCGAGAGGGGAGTGCACATTCCCGTGATGGTGTCCGCTTCTCTCACCGATTCGTTCGGAAGGCTGCTTTCCGGAGAGAGCATCGAGGACCTCTGGGCACAGGTCAGGGACGACGGACTGCTGTCGTTCGGCCTGAACTGCTCGATGGGTGCGGAACTGCTGTTCCCGTTCGTGGAGAAACTGGCGGAAACGGTTGACGTGAATGTGAGCGTGCACCCCAACGCAGGACTTCCGAACCCGGCCGGCGGCTATGACGAGACCCCGGAGATGTTTGCCGCGCATATGAAGGCGATGGCTCAGGCCGGACTCTTGAATATAGCAGGAGGATGCTGCGGCACCACGCCGGAGCACATCAGGCTGCTGAAAGAAGTGACGGACGGTTTGGCTCCGAGAAAGATCTAGCTACTGCGGCAGAGTGCCGTGGGTGTAGTAGTTGTAGCCTTTGATCACGCCGGCGACGATGGCCTTCCATCTGATGGCTATCAGAACTATCAGGATAAGACCGAACCAGATCATACCCTTGGTCGTGTCGCTCTGCTTGTCGTACCAGTCTTTGAGTTTCTTGAACATCGTCAGTCGTCGTTGTCGATGGAGATGCGCGCGTTGAGGGCGTTCATCGAGCGGCTGTCGCCTATCAGGGGATTGATCTCCACCGACAGGATGCTGGGCGCCGCGTCGCAGAGCGCGCTCACTCTCCTTATGTTTTCTGCAAAAATGTATTTGTTTACGCCCGTTTCCAGGCCTTCCACCATCTCCGAGGCTATCTGAGGAGTGATCGGACTTTCCCTCTTGACAGGTGAGGACTTGCCGCACAGGCCGCAGGATATTTCGTAGCATCCCATATGTTTGCGGGTCGCGTAGATATACACTTCCTCGCCTACGAGCATCGGTTCTATGCTGACAGCCGTGACTCCCTGGATGTTCATTATGCGGTCGAACTCAATCTTCAGGGTGCCTATATCATTGACGTTCAAGGCTATGGCTCCCAGCGCCTGCTTGTCGCCGTCGATGACGCCTTTCATCGCAACCGGACCTCCGATGGCAATCCTGGCGTAGAGAGCGTCGTCCTCGGTGCAGGCCCTGAACTGCTTTGCCTGAGTTATTCCGATAGCATCCAGAAGCACTTTGGACGCTATCTGCGACAGAAAGCCGCGGTTGGCTATCTGCACGACGTCGTTGATCATCCGTTTGTCGACCGGAGGATAATGGGGATCTATAATTGTTTCGGCCATGGTCTAGGTTCTGTATCTCTCAAATTTAATAATATTTCGTACATTTGGCAAACTAAAACCTCGCTATGGAAGAAACTCTGCTGCAACCCGGCAAGGCTGCCGATTACATACGTTCCGTCACCGGCGGAGCAGGGTTCTCCGTGGGTATCATCCTGGGCAGCGGACTCGGTTCGCTCGCCGAAAGGATTGAGGACAGGAATGTGATTCCGTACCGTGACATCCCCGGCTTTCCGGACTGCACTGCCGACGGCCACGAAGGCAACTTCATCGCAGGCCGTCTCTCAGGCAGGCCTGTCTGCGTGATGCAGGGCCGTTTCCATTGCTACGAAGGCTACGACGTCCGACTTGTGACCTTACCCGTGAGGGTGATGCGTCTGCTCGGCGTGGAATATCTCTTCGTGAGCAATGCTTCGGGCGGCGTCAACAGTTCGTTCCGTGTGGGCGACATAATGGTCATCACCGACCACATCAACCTGCTGCCCAATCCGCTTGTCGGCCCCAATGCGGCTGACTTCGGCCCGCGCTTCCCCGATATGCTCGATGCCTATGACCCTGAGCTGGCCGCGAAGGCTTTCAAGGTTGCCGGCGAGTGCGGCATTCCCCTCCGCAAGGGTGTCTATCTGGCCACCAGCGGCCCTTCCTACGAGACTCAGGCCGAGTACGACTGGTTCAAGCGGATGGGCGCCGACGCCGTCGGAATGTCGACCGTTCCCGAAGTCATCGTGGCCAGGCACGCGGGCATCCGGGTGTTCGGAGTCTCCGTGGTGTCCAGCAATCCCCACGATACTGCCGCAGACTATTTCATAGACGGTGACGAGGTTATCAAGGCTGCCGAAGAGGCTGCCGGCAAACTGACTGTTTTATTTACAAGGCTGATAGAATCTCTCTGATGAAAAGCTTTTTTGAGAACGATGCTGTAGAACTTACCCCAGACGGTAAAGAACTGATCATACTCGACCAGACGCTGCTGCCCAACCAGGAGAAATACATCCACATCACGACTGCTGAGCAGCTTTTCTATGCAATCACGCTGCTGAAGGTGCGCGGATCCCACGCCATCGGCATATCTGCCGCACTCGGACTGGCGATGTGCATGAACCGCTTCGAGACAAACGACCTGCGGGTGCTCGAGAAGGAGTTCCTCCGCGTCAAGAAATACCTGGCGATAAGCCGCCCTTCGGCCGTCGACCTTTTCACCGACCTCAACAGGATGGAAAGCTGCTTCTATGAGCAGATGAGCGCCGCCGAGGAAAGCGGGGAGGCCATAGACCGAATCAAGGACCGTCTCACCGCAGAGGCAAGGAACATCAAGCTCGAGAAGATCAAGACCTGTCTTGCGATAGCCGAATATGGTTTCGGCCTGATGAAGCCAGGTGCGTGCATAATGACGTACTGCAACGCCGGACACCTGGCCGTTTCGCGCTATGGCACGGCTCTCGGCCCGATCTTCCTGGCTCAGGAGAACGGATATATGCCGAAGGTCTTCGTCTGCGAGACCAGGCCGCTGCTTCAGGGCGCCAGGCTGACCGCCTACGAACTGGGCAAGGCCGGCGTCGACGCCACGCTTATCTGCGACAACATGGCTTCGATAGTGATGAGCCGCAAGAAGGTGGATATGATCTTTGTCGGTGCCGATACGGTGGCTGCCAACGGCGACGTGGTCAACAAGGTCGGCACGAGCGGCCTCGCGATACTCGCCCAGCATTACGGCGTCCCGTTCTACGTGCTCTGTCCGTCGCAGACCATCGACAGCAACCGCCCCACCGGTTTTGATGTGAAGATAGAGGAGAGGCCAGGCTACGAGGTGACGGAAATGTACTTCGAAAAGCCTTCGGCTCCCATAGGGACAAAGGTCTACAATCCGGCCTTCGACGTCACTCCGGCATCGATGATCACCGGTATTATCACCGAAAACGGAATCTCCAAATGACAAGGTTCCTCAGTCTGTCGAGCGGCAGCAACGGTAACTGCTATTACATCGGCAATGACGATGTATCCTTCCTCATCGACGTTGGGGTGGGAGGCAGGACCATCCGCAAGCGGCTCGCCACACTGGGCATCGACATAAACGACGTGGACTTCGTGCTGGTTTCGCACGACCACGTGGACCACATCAAGTATCTGGGCTCTTTCACCGAGCATTACCACAAGCCCGTGTTCGCCACGAAGGAGCTGCACCGTGCCCTCGACAACCACTTCTGCACGCGCGGCCGTCTCTACGGCTGCGTGAAGGAGACGGAGGCCGGCGTGACCTCAGAGTGCCTTGGCGTGAAGTTCACTCCTTTCATGGTGCCGCACGACGCGCACGACACCGTGGGCTATCACATAGACTTCTTCGGCACTACCTTCACCTTCATCACCGACCTCGGCGCAGTGACCAACGAAGTGGTAGACTATTGCGGAAAGGCTGGCCATCTCATCATCGAGAGTAATTATGACTTTGATATGCTGATGAACGGTCCGTACACTCCCGAACTGAAACGCCGCATCCGCAACGGCAACGGCCATCTGTCGAACGACCAGGCCGCCGAACTGCTGCGCAAGGTGGCGGGCCCCGGCGTGCAGTCGGTGTTCCTCTGCCATCTCAGCGAGAACAACAACACACCTGAGCTGGCCCTGCAAAGCGCTTCAGCCGCACTGCAGGATGCCGGCGCAACACACATATTGCTCAAAGCCCTGCCCCGCAGGACTTCTTCTGAACTCTTTGTATTCGAATCATGACAGAACTCAAGGACATAAAAGCTTTTGCTTTCGACGTGGACGGCATATTCACCGACGGCAGCGTGCTCGCCCTGGACAACGGCGACCTGCTGCGCACATTCAACGCGAAGGACTCTTTCTCGGTGCGCACGGCCGTTATGAACGGATTCCCGGTGGCAATCATTACCGGCGGCTGTTCGGAGAGCATCATCAGCCGTTTCAACTCGCTCGGGATACCAGCTTCCGACATCTACCAGATGTCGAAGAACAAGCTGCCCGACCTGCTGCATTTCTGCAAGCGTCACAACCTCGACATAAGCCAGGTGATATTCGCAGGGGACGATGTCCCGGACGTGGAGGCGATCAAGGCCGCTGGCCTCGGCATCTGCCCCAAGGACGCCTGCATAGAATGCCAGGAAGCTGCCGACGTCGTTTCTGATTTCTGCGGCGGCCGCAGATTTGTCAGGGACATAGTCGAGAGGACTCTCCGCTCGCAGGACAAGTGGCTCTTCGATCCCAATCAGCCCTGGGGCTTCAGCTACAGGGAAGAAGTCAACTCCGCACAGTTCAAATCTGGACGCTATGTTGAATAATCTCAAGATAACGCTGGCCTCCGCTTCGCCCCGCCGCAGGGAACTGCTTGCCGGGCTGAACGTCGCTTTCACCGTGGAACCCGCGAAGGACGAGAAGGAAGCCTATACCGATGACATCCCCTGGAAGGAGGTGCCGGAGTTCCTTGCACGTCACAAGAGCGAGACTTTCCACAGGGATCTGCTTCCTGAAGAAATCCTCATAACCGCCGACACTCTCGTGTTCCTCCCTGAAGGAGACGACATGAAGATACTCGGCAAGCCGGCCGACAGGGAAGATGCGCTGAAGATGCTGCGCGAACTCTGCGGCCATACGCACTATGTCCTCACCGGAGTCTGCCTGCGCAGCAGTGAGCGGACCGTCACCTTCACCGACTCGACCGAGGTGGATGTCGACGTGCTTTCCGAAGCGGAACTCGAATACTACGTGGACCATTTCCGTCCTTACGACAAGGCCGGCGCCTACGGCGTGCAGGAATGGTTCGGCTACGCATCCATCGGCACCATCCGCGGCTCCTTCTACAATGTGATGGGTCTTCCCGTCCACAAGCTCTACGCTGCCCTGAAATCTTTCGCGTAGCGAATTCTGCGCGGTTATTTGATTTGATTCAAGTAATTCTGTATTTTTGCATACTTTGCATTAGAATTGTTTGAAACTATGGAATTATCCGCAAAATATAATCCGGCAGATGTAGAAGGGAAGTGGTATTCCTATTGGGTTGATCATAAGTTTTTCCATTCGGAGCCTGATGAGAGGGAACCGTATACGATAGTGATTCCCCCGCCCAATGTAACGGGCGTGCTCCATATGGGCCATATGCTCAACAATACGATCCAGGACGTGCTGGTGCGCCACGCACGTATGAAAGGCAAGAATGCCTGCTGGGTGCCCGGCACCGACCACGCATCGATCGCCACCGAGTCTAAGGTGGTGAAGAAGCTCGCCGAGCAGGGCATTAAGAAGCACGAGCTCACCCGCGATCAGTTCCTCGAGCACGCCTGGGACTGGACCCGCGAGCACGGCGGCATCATCCTCAAGCAGCTGCGCCGTCTCGGCGCTTCCTGCGACTGGGACCGCACCGCCTTCACGATGGACGAGAAACGCTCCCAGAGCGTCATCAAGGTCTTCGTGGACCTCTACCGCAAGGGCTATATCTACCGCGACCTGCGTATGGTGAACTGGGACCCCAAGGCCCTCACCGCCCTTTCTACCGAAGAAGTGATCTACAAGGAGGAGAAGAGCCATCTCTTCCACCTGAAATATTATGTCGACGGCCTGACCGCCCTTGAGAACGAAGAGGAGCTGAAGGCTGCCGGCAACGTGATCCACAAGGATGCCAAAGGCTACTATGCAGTCGTAGCCACCACCCGCCCCGAGACCATAATGGGCGATACCGCGATGTGCATCAACCCCAAGGACCCGAAGAACCAGTGGCTCAAGGGCCGCAAGGTGATCGTGCCCCTGGTGGGCCGCGTGATCCGCGTGATCGAGGACCGCTACGTCGACATCGAGTTCGGAACAGGCTGCCTCAAGGTGACCCCCGCACACGACGTCAACGACTATATGCTCGGCAAGACCCACAACCTCGAGACCATCGACATCTTCAACGAAGACGCCACCATCTCCGACCAGAGCCCCATCTATGTGGGTATGGACCGTATGGCCTGCCGCAAGCAGATTGCCAAGGACCTTGAGGAAGCCGGCCTGATGGAGCGCGTCGAGGACTATGTCAACAAGGTGGGCTATTCTGAGCGCAATATGGACACCGCCATCGAGCCCCGTCTGTCAATGCAGTGGTTCCTCTCGATGAAGCATTTTGCAGAGATCGCACTCAAGCCCGTGGTCGAGGAGCAGATGCACTTCTATCCTCCCAAATACGTCAACACCTACCGCAACTGGCTGGAGAACATCCAGGACTGGTGCATCAGCCGCCAGCTCTGGTGGGGACACCGCATCCCTGCCTACTACTATAACGAGAAAGGCGACTATGTGGTTGCGGAGACCCGCGAGGAAGCTCTGAAGCTGGCCCAAGCCAAGGACGCAAGCGTTACCGACGCCGACCTGCGCCAGGACGAGGACGCCCTCGACACCTGGTTCTCAAGCTGGCTCTGGCCCGTTTCCCTTTTCGACGGCATCAACAACCCCGGCAACCCGGAGATCAAATATTACTATCCCACCAGCGACCTTGTGACCGCCCCGGACATCATTTTCTTCTGGGTGGCCCGTATGATTATGGCTGGCGAGGAGTATATGGGAGACTTCCCCTTCGAGAACGTATACTTCACCGGCATCGTCCGTGACAAGCTCGGCCGCAAGATGAGCAAGTCGCTCGGCAACAGTCCGGATCCCATAGGTCTTATCGACAACTACGGCGCTGACGGCGTCCGCCTGGGAATGATGCTCTGCACCTCAGCGGGCAACGACATTCTATTCGACGAGAGCCAGGTGGAGCAGGGCCGCAACTTCTGCAACAAGATCTGGAACGCCTACCGCCTCGTGAAGGGCTGGCAGGTGGCCGACAAGGCTCAGGACAAGGCAGCCAAAGTTGCCGTCGACTGGTTCAGCAGCCATCTGTCGAAGACCATCGAGGCCTACGAAGACCATTTCAGCAAGTTCCGCATCTCGGACGCTGCGATGGCAGTATACAAGCTGTTCTGGGATGATTTCTGCGCCTGGTACCTGGAGCTTGTCAAGCCCGCTTTCGGGCAGCCCATCGACCGCGCCACCTACGACGCCACCATCGGCTTCTTCGACGCCCTGCTGAAGCTCCTGCACCCGTTCATGCCGTTCATCACTGAGGAACTGTGGCAGAACATCGCGGAGCGCAGGGAAGGCGAGACCATAATGCTTCAGGATATGCCTGTAGCAGGTGCCAGCGATGACAAGCTGATTGCCGACTTCGAAGCAGCCTGCAAGGTGGTGATGGAGCTCCGCGCCCTCCGTCAGGGCAAGGGCATCTCACCCAAGGATGCTCTGAACCTAAAGGTGAAAGGTGACTTCAGCGAAACTATGTACCCGGTAGTGGAGAAGATGGCCAACATCGGATCCATCGCAAAGACCGCCGGCTTCGAGAACGAAGGCAGCGGCCAGAGTTTCCTGGTAGGCACGCTCGAGTTCTTCGTTCCACTGGAAGGAATGATCGACAAGGAAGGCGAGATTGCCAAGATCCAGGCTGAGATCGCCCGCTACGAAGGCTTCCTGAAAGGCGTTAACGCCAAGCTCTCGAACGAGAAGTTCGTGGCCAACGCACCGGCACAGGTGGTCGAGACCGAGCGCAAGAAACTCTCCGACGCCACCGCCAAGATCGAGGCTCTCAGAGCCCGTTTGAAAGAATTGTCATAACAAACACAAATACTTACAGCTATGATCACAGCAATGTTCATTATGCCCCTTACCCTGGGAACCTGGGAAATAGTAGCCATCGTCCTTGTAGTCCTCCTGCTCTTCGGAGGCAAGAAGATTCCCGAGCTGATGCGCGGTCTCGGCAAGGGTGTCAAGGAGTTCAAAGGCGGAATGAAAGAAGCCGAGAAGGAATTCGACGACATCAAGAAGGACGTAATGTCTGATGATACAAAAAAATAGTACGGGATGGCAGATGTAAAGATGTCCTTCTGGGACCATCTTGACGAGCTGCGGAAAGTACTGTTCAGGATAGTCGGAGTGCTGCTGGTGCTCACCGTAGCGGCATTCTTCTTCAAGGAACCGATGTTCAACGTGATCTTCGGTCCCTTGAACTCCGATTTCATCCTGTACAAGGGTTTCGACAAGCTGCTCGGCCTGGTGGGTTTGAAGGGTGTGGACAGTTTCGATATCAAAGTGATGAATATCGAAATGTCCGCGCAGTTCTTTACGCATCTGAAAGTCTCGTTTTTCGTGGCCCTGATCATAGGGATGCCCTTTTTCTTCTACCAGCTGTGGACCTTCATCCGTCCGGCGCTGTACCCCAGGGAGAAGAGGGCCATCAGAGGCACGTTCGGTTTCGCAGGCATCCTGTTCTATCTCGGACTGGCCTGCGGATATTTCCTCGTGCTGCCTCTGACCGTGAAGTTCCTGGGAACGTACCAGGTGTCGCCTGACATTCCCAACGAAATCTCTCTTACATCATACATCGGCATGTTCCTCGGACTGATCCTGGTGATGGGAATCGTGTTCGAGATGCCCATACTGGCGGCGCTGCTGTCGCGCGTGGGTATCATCAACAAGGAACTGCTCAAGAAATACAGGCGGCATGCAATGGTCATCCTGGTCATCCTGGCGGCCATCATCACGCCGAGCGGCGACGCTTTCACGATGATGATAGTCGCCATCCCGCTCTATCTGCTCTACGAGTTCAGCATAATGGTATGCCGCAGCGAGAAGGAGCAGAACAAGGAGAGCGATGACGAGGAGGAAGATGACTACGAAGAGATGGACGAAGACGAAAGCGACGTCGACGACCACGCTCTCATCGAAGCCGGGGAGGCCGGCGAATGATCTCCATCAACGATCTGACTGTGTCGTTCGGGGGCTTTACGCTTCTGGACAACATCAACCTGCACATATCCGACCGTGACCGCATTGGCCTGGTGGGCAAGAACGGTGCCGGAAAGACCACCTTGCTGAAGCTCATCATAGGCCTCCAGTCTCCCACATCCGGCAAGGTCGTCAAGCCTGCCGGGGCCGTGATAGGTTACCTCCCGCAGCAGATGGAGCACCACCACAGCCGCAACGTCATCGACGAGACGATGACCGTGTTCGACGGATACTTCCGTATGCAGGCGCGCTTCGATGCCATTTCGGCTGAGCTGGCCACCAGGGAGGACTACGATTCGAAGGCCTATTCCGACCTCATCGTGGAACTCAACGAACTCAGCGACAAGCTGTCGCTCCACGGCGGCCCTTCGCCGCAGGCCCAGGCGGAAATCGTGCTCAAGGGCCTCGGATTCAAGGCCGACGAGCTGCAGCGCCCCACAAGCACGTTCAGCCAGGGCTGGAACATGCGCATAGAGCTTGCCAAGATACTGCTGCGCAAGCCGGACATCCTGCTGCTCGACGAGCCCACCAACCACCTCGACATAGAGTCCATCCAGTGGCTGGAGGAATACCTGCAGGGTTTCCCCGGCACGATAGTCCTCATATCCCACGACCGCAAGTTCCTCGACAACTGCACCGACCGCACCGTGGAGATCATCCTCGGCCAGATATATGACTACAAGGTCGGCTACAGCAAGTTCGTGGAGCTGCGCAAGGAACGCATCGAACAGCAGCGGGCTTCCTACGAGAACCAGCAGAGGATGATCGAGAAGACCGAGGAGTTCATCGAGAAGTTCCGCTACAAACCGACAAAGAGCAATCAGGTCCAGAGCCGCATAAAGCAGCTGGAGAAGATTGACCGCATAAAGATAGACCTCGAGGACAACAGTATGCTGGCGGTGAAGTTTCCCCCCGCACCGCGCTCTGGCGACGTGCCTTTCAAGGTGACAGACGCAGTGATAGCATATCCCGACAAGCCTGAGAAGATAATTCTCGACGGGGCGAACCTCGAGATAAAGAGAGGGGAGAAGGTTGCCTTCGTCGGCCGCAACGGCGAAGGCAAGACCACGATGATGAAGGTTCTGATGGGGCAGCTGACGCCGATGTCGGGAAGCGCCGTCGTAGGGCACGGGGTCAAGATCGGCTACTATGCCCAGAACCAGGAGGATGTGCTGAATATGGACGACACCGTCTACGACACCCTCGACAAGGTGGCGGTGGGAGACATCCGCACCCGCCTTCGCGACATACTGGGAGCCTTCCTCTTCCGCGGCGACGACATCGACAAGAAAGTGGCGGTGCTCAGCGGAGGCGAACGCTCGAGGCTGGCGATGGCCCGCCTGATGCTGACCTCCTACAACCTGCTGGCACTCGACGAGCCGACCAACCATATGGACATACGCTCCAAGGATGTGCTGAAGACCGCCCTGAAGGCCTTTGACGGCACTCTGATAGTCGTATCGCACGACCGTGACTTCCTGGATGGCCTCGTGACCAAGGTCTATGAGTTCGGCGACGGCAAGGTGAAGGAGCACCTGGGCGGCATCAACGACTTCCTGGCCAACAAGAAGATAAGTTCGATGCGCGAGATCGAGGCTCTGGCCGCCAGGACTCAGCAGGAATCGAAGAAGCCCGAGGTGTCGCAGTCACAGAAGGACCGTGCCGCCGACAAGGCTGCGATGCGCGAGCGCTCCCGCAAACAGAACCTTGCCAAGAAACTTGAAGGCCAGATAGAGCAGATCGAGGCCAGGATGAAGGAGATAGAGGCAAAACTGTCCGCTCCGACTCCCGAGGATGACATAATGGATCTCACCCGAGAGTATCTCGAGCAGAAACGCGAACTTGACATAAAAATGGACCAGTGGTCCCAGATAGAATTATAATGGAACAGACTACCCACTACATCTACGGAATGCGCGCCGTCACGGAAGCCGTGCGCAGCGGACGCAAATTCGAGAAGGTCCTCTTCAAGCAGGGGATGGAAGGCACTCAGTACCGCGAGCTGCTCGACCTGCTGATGCAGAACGAAATTCCTTTCCAGTTCGTCCCTTTCCAGAAGCTCAACAGCCTCGTGAAAGGCGCCCACCAGGGTGTGGTGGCGTATATCAGCCAGATAGACTACGTGCCGTTCGAAGAGATGATTGAACTGGCGATGAGCCGTAAGGAGGCACCGCTGTTCGTGCTGCTCGACGGTGTGAGCGACGTGCGCAACTTCGGGGCAATTGCCCGTACGGCCGAATGTGCCGGGGTTGACGGCCTGATCCTTCCCGCAAAGGGCGGAGCCGCCATCAACGCCGACGCGGTGAAGACATCCGCCGGCGCCCTGCTCAGGGTCCCCACAGCCAAGGTTACTAACCTCAAGCTTCCGCTCTACTATCTGCTGGAGTCCGGCTTCCAGGTTGTAGCGGCCACCGAAAAGGCCGAGACATCCCTCTATGAAGTCAACTTCCGCAAGCCCACCGCCATCGTGATGGGATCTGAGCAGAAGGGCATAAGCCCGGCCGTGCTCGACCTCTGCACAGCCGAGGCCCGCATCCCGATGATGGGTGAGATCGGCAGCCTGAACGTTTCCGTGGCAGCCGCCATCGTCCTTTACGAAGCAGTAAGACAGAGACAATGAAAAAGTTCTTCATCATAGACGGTCACGCCCTGGTGTTCAGGATGTTCTATGCCTTCTTCCGCAGGCCGATGGTCAACTCGAAGGGGGAGGATACCTCCATCCTCTTCGGCTTCACCAAGTACCTGTTGGAAGTGCTGGCCAAGGAGCATCCCACCCACGTCGCGATTTGTTTCGACGCACACGCCAAGACCTTCCGCCACGAGGCCTATCCCGAATACAAGGCCAACCGCACGGCGGCTCCCCAGCTTGTGATAGACTCAGTGGAGCCCCTTACCGAGATAGCTAAGGCACTCGGCATTCCGGTCATAATGAAGGAAGGATTCGAGGCGGACGACGTGATTTGCACTCTCGCATCCCGTTTTGCGGGTGAAGGGACCGACGTCTATATGGTGACCCCCGACAAGGATTTCGGCCAGGCCATAGACGACCATATCTTCCAGTACAAGCCCGGTAAAGGCGGAGCCGACAGCGAGGTGGTCGACAAGGCCGCCATCTGCGCCCAGTACGGCATCCAGGACCCGCTGCAGGTGATTGACATCCTCACGATATGGGGCGACGCTTCGGACAACGTGCCCGGAGTGAAGGGAGTGGGAGAGAAGGGCGCCCAGAAACTTGTGGGCGAATGGGGCAGCGTGGAGAACATCTACGCCAACCTGGACCGCCTGCCCGAGAAGATGCAGGAGAAGTTCAGGGAGTCTCAGGACACCATAGCCCTGAGCAAGTTCCTCATAACGATAAAGAAAGACGTGCCGCTGGACTGCAGCGAGGACGACTTCGTCAACAAGGCTTGCTACAACGCCGCCGTAGCGGAACTGTTCTCCCGCCACGAGATGAATTCGCTGCGCAGGCTGCTTCCGGACTCTCCGGAGCCCCTGCCCGAAGCCGTGGCAGCCACAGTCAGGTCGCTGGAGGTGAACCAGGTGAGCTTCGAGGAGCTCCGCAAGGCTGCCGCCGCCAGTTCTGAAGTGGCTGTCTCCCTGGGGAACGGATTCGTATTCGCGTCCGGCAACGGATTCTGCCGCTGCGCAACGGACGATCCCAAGGCTCTCGCGCTGCTGGCCGATGCATCCATAGCGAAGACCGGTTATAACCTGAAGGCCGTGATGCGCCAGCTGTTGAGACAGGGCGCCGTCTTCGCCGGAGATCCCTACGACATAGAGATAATGCACTACCTCATAAACCCGGAACGTTCGCACAAGCTGGATATGCTGGTCAAGAGCTATCTGGAACTCTCGCTCGACGAGCCCGTGGAGCAGGACAGCGCGGTGCAGGGCGACCTGTTCGCCGCCCAGGAGGCTGCCGAAGACACGGAGGACAAGCTCCGTGCGGCCAGGGAGACCGTAGCCTGCAGCCTGCTGAAGGAAAAGCTGTGGGAAGAACTCAAGGCCCAGGGAGTGACGGACCTCTATATGAAGATAGAGATGCCGATGATAGAAGTGCTGGCAAGTATGGAACACGAAGGTGTCAAGGTCGACACCGCCGCCCTGATAGAATACGGCCGCGAACTCAACGCCCAGATGATTAAGGTGGAGGAGGAAGCCCGCAAACTGGCCGGAGAGCCGGACCTGAACCTTTCCAGCCCCCGCCAGATCGGCATAGTGCTCTACGAGAAACTGCATCTCGACGACAAGGCCAAGAAGAACGTACGCGACAACTATCCCACCGACGAGGAGACGCTCCAGGCTCTGGCCCACAAGCATCCCCTGATAGACAAGATACTGGAATTCAGAGGGCTGAAGAAGCTCATCTCGACCTATATCGAGCCGTTCCAGCAGCTCACCGACCCCGTGGACGGAAAGATCCACACCACCTTCACGCAGGCCCTGACAGCCACCGGCCGCCTGAGCTCGCTGAAGCCCAACCTGCAGAACATTCCCGTCCGTACGGCCCAGGGGCAGCAGATCCGCAAGGCCTTCGTGCCGTCTGCCAGGGACGGATACATAGTGTCGGCCGACTACTCGCAGATCGAGCTCCGCATAATGGCCCATCTGAGCGGTGACGAAGGAATGATAGAAGATTTCCGCAGCGGCCACGACATCCACGCCGCCACCGCCGCCAAGATATTCAAGGTGCCCGTGGACCAGGTGACGCGCGAGCAGCGCAGCCGCGCCAAGACCGCCAACTTCGGCATCATTTACGGCATATCTGCTTTCGGCCTCTCGCAGCGTCTGTCCATCAGCCGCCAGGAGTCGAAGCAGCTCATCGACCAGTATTTCGAGAACTACAAAGGCGTGCGGGAATACATCGACCGCGTCGTTGCGGAGTGCCGCCAGAACGGCTATGTGGAGACGGTCTTCCACCGCAAGCGCTACCTGCCCGACATCAACGCCCGCAATTATAACCTGCGCGCCTTCGCGGAGCGCAACGCCGTCAACGCGCCCATCCAGGGCAGCGCGGCTGACATCATCAAGCTGGCGATGGTGAGCGTGTGGCGCAGGATGAAGGAAGAGGGGCTCAGGAGCAGGATGGTGCTGCAGGTTCACGACGAGCTCGTGTTCGACGTCGTGCCCGAAGAACTTGACAGGGTGATGGAGCTCGCCCGCGAGCAGATGGAGAGCGTCTGCTCCCTGAGCGTCCCCCTGATCGCAGAATGCGGCAGCGGCCGCAACTGGCTGGAGGCCCATTAGAAGAATGGAACGGATATTACGATATTTTCCCTCGCTCAGCCCGCTTCAGATAGAAAGATTCGAAGCGCTGAAGGCCCTGTACGAGGACTGGAACAGCAAGATCAACGTCATATCCCGCAAGGATATGGACAATTTCTACGAGCATCACGTGCTGCATTCGCTGGCCCTGGCCATCCCCCTGAAGAATATGCTCGTGCCCGGCGACAGGATACTCGACCTCGGCACCGGCGGAGGCTTCCCCGGAATCCCGCTGGCCATCTTTTTCGAGGACTGCGAGTTCCTGCTCTGCGACTCGGTGAACAAGAAGACCAAGGTGGCTTCGGAAGTGGCCGCCGCGCTCAATCTCGACAACGTGACCGTGGTCAACGACCGTGCGGAGAACCTGCCCGGCAGTTTCGACTACGTGGTGTCGCGCGCTGTGACATCGCTCGACAAGATGCTCCCCTGGATCAAGGGCCGCTACGGCAAGGGCGTGCTCTACCTCAAGGGAGGGGATATCGACGAAGAGATCGACCGCTGCATCTCGCGCCGGCTTTTCGATCCGAAGATGCTTTCTGTCATCGACATAAGCGATTTCTTCGGCGAAGAATGGTTCGTGGAAAAAAAGATTGTGATAATCAAGAGATAAATTTGGTTAATTAAAAGAGACTTTTTACTTTTGCACTCCCAAAATCGACAATATAAATAGCTATTATAATGAAACGTACATTTCAACCCTCACAGCGCAAGCGTCGCAACAAACACGGCTTTCGCGAGCGTATGTCCACTCCTAACGGACGCAGGGTGCTTGCAGCACGCCGCCGTCACGGTCGCAAGAAACTGACCGTTTCAAGCGAGGACAATTTCTAACAGTGTATTAGAAAAAGCATTATGAGGCATCTCCTTTGCGGGGTTGCCTTTTTTGTTTAAATTTGTGCTTATGGAAGAGTTGAAAAACAAAGACAAAAACCAGCATATCCTGAGACGCAACTTCATCGGCGGCATCATCTTCATCTTCGCATTGCTGCTGGTGCTCTCTATGGGACTCAGGGCCTGTACCCGTCACAACAAGGAACTGGCCGTTCCGGATTTCACAACACTCAGTCTCGCTGAGGCAAGGCATCTCGCAGCCAAGAACGACCTCCGTCTGGACGTCGTGGATTCAGTGTATGTGAAGAGGCTCGCCCACGGTGCGGTCTACCACCAGAATCCCGAGGCTGGCAAGGCAGTCAAGAAGAACCGCCGCATCCTGATCACCATCAATGCCAATACGCCCCAGATGACTTCGGTTCCCAATGTGGTGGGATACTCGCTGCGTCAGGCAAGCGCCGAACTTATGGCAAGGGGCCTGACCATCGGCAAGCTGATATACCGCACCGACATGGCTACCAACAACGTGCTCGAGCAGCGCTACAAGGGCCGTCAGGTGATTCCCGGCACGCTGGTGGAAACAGAATCCCAGATCGACCTGGTGCTAGGTCTCAATCCTTCCGACAACATCACCTACATTCCCTACGTGGTGGGCTACAATGTGCAGGTGGCTGCGACTTCCATCAATGAGAACTCCCTGAACGTGGGCAACGTCAGGTATGACGAAACCGTCAAGGACTACCAGGATTCCCTCCGTGCCGTAGTCTACAGGCAGAGCCCTATGCCCAGGGTAAGGACCAACGAGGACGGCGAAGCCAGCGTCATCGGCTCAAACGGCGTGGTGATGGGTTCGAACGTGGACATCTGGCTCACCCTTGACTCCGACAAGGTAGTTCCAAGACAGTAATCCGATATGACAGAAGACGACAGCCTCCTCCTTCCCGAAGAGGAAATGTTCGAGCATTTCCGTTTCGTAAGCGACAAGAAGCAGGGGCTGCTGCGCGTAGACAGGTATATCACCGACCATATGGAGCAGACATCCCGTCACAGGGTGCAGCTCGCCATAGAGGCCGGCTATGTGCGTGTCAACGACAAGGTGGTCAAGGCCAACTACAAGGTCAAGCCTCTCGACGTCATCACCATAGTGATGCCCTATCAGCGCCGCGGCTTCGAAGTGGTGCCCGAGAACATCCCCCTCGACATAGTCTATGAAGACGACGACCTGCTGGTGGTCAACAAGCCCCCGGGACTGGTGGTCCATCCCGGTCACGGCCACATCACCGGAACCCTCGTCAATGCGCTGGCATACCATCTCGGCATAAGCCAGGGGCCTGACGCAGAGGACGACCGGATGGGCATCCTCGTGCACCGCATCGACAAGGACACTTCCGGGCTGCTGCTCGTGGCCAAGAACGAGGATGCGCAGATGTTCCTCTCCAGGCAGTTCTTCTACCATACCATCCAGAGGACCTATGTCGCCCTGGTATGGGGCAACGTGGCTGATGATTCCGGAACGATAGAAGGCAACATAGGCCGGGACCCCAACGACCGTATGCGCTTCAAGGTGTTCCCCGAAGGCGACCAGGGCAAGACAGCCGTCACGCACTACAGGGTGCTGGAGCGCTTCGGCTACGTGACTCTCGTCGAGTGCAAGCTCGAGACAGGCCGCACCCACCAGATCAGGGTTCATATGAACTACATAGGCCATCCGCTGTTCAACGACGACCGTTATGGCGGAGACCGCGTGCTCAAGGGCCCCCTCTATACGAAATACAAGCAGTTCATCGACAACTGCTTTGAAATAATGCCCCGTCAGGCCCTCCACGCCAAGACGCTGGGCTTCATCCATCCCACCACCCGCAAGGAGGTTTTCTTCGACAGCGAAATTCCTGCCGACATGCAGGCTCTGCTCGACAAGTGGAGAAAATATGCCGCAAGGCTGAGTGAAGCACAGGAAATTTGAGTAAATTGCCATCCTTATGAGTGAGATCCTTCTTAAGAACGTATATACGAACGGCCGCCGCACCGACATCCTCGTGCGCGGCAACATCATAGCAAAGATAGCCGACGGCATAGAAGCCCCTGGCGCAGAAGTCATCGACTGCAGCCGTATGGCCGCCATCCCCGGCTTCATCAATATGCACACCCACGCTGCGATGACGATGACCCGCAGCGCCAAGGAAGATATGAAGCTGCACCCGTGGCTCCAGTACATCTGGAAGATAGAGGCACATTTCGATGAGGAAATCCTCTACTGGGGCAACAAGCTCGCCTGCCTCGAGATGATCAAGACGGGAACCACCTGCTTCAACGACATGTACTGGGGAGTGGACATCGCCGCCCGCGCCTGCGACGAGATGGGCATCCGCGGAGTGCATTCCTACTGTATGCTGGATAACGGCAATATGGAGAAGGCAGAGAAGGAGCGCAGGGCGCTGCTCCGTGCCTTCGAGAAGTCGAAGTCGTTCTCTTCCCTCAATATGTTCGCCGTGTCAGTGCACGCTCCCTATACCGTATGTGAGGACAATATGCGCTTCGCCGCAATGTTCGCCGAGCAGAACAACCTGCTGCTTCACATCCACCTCAGTGAGACGGAGCAGGAGATCAAGGATGCCCAGCGCGAATGGGGCTGCTCGCCGGTGGAATACTGCGAGAGCCTCGGCATCCTGAGCGACCGCGTCATCGCCGCCCACAGCCTCTGGCTGAGCCCCCACGACATCGAACTGATGGGTGCCTACGGCGTGACCGCAGTACACAACATCAACAGCAACCTCAAGATAGCCAGCGGCTACAAGTTCCCGATGGAGGAACTGATGGCTGCCGGAGCCAACGTCACCCTCGGCACCGACGGCTGTGGAAGCTCCAACAATCTCGATATGCTCGAGGCCCTCAAGACCGCAGCGATAGTCCAGAAAGCCTGGCGCAGGAATCCGGAGGCCATTCCTCTGGAGACGCTCCTGAAGATAGGTTCCGAGAACGCCGCCAAGGCCCTGGGCCTCAACGCCGGTAAGATAGAGGAGGGAAGGCTGGCCGACATCGCGCTCATCGATATGAACAACGTGTGGTTCACGCCCAACTACGACTTCGAGGCAAACCTGGTCTATTCGGCCAACAGTTCCTGCATCGACACTCTGATCTGCGACGGACGCATCGTGATGCGCGGGCGCAAGGTCGAGGGAGAACAAGAAATCCTCGACAATGCAAACGCCTGTGCAGAACGTCTGATGTCGAGGATAGATTCCTGAGTTATATTTCCGGTTACATGGGTTCGATCTTCCTGCTGAGCTTCGCGCAGAGGCCCGGGAAGAACCTCTTTATGTAGACCATCAGCAGTTCCTTGCGGCCCACGAGCACTTCTCTCTTGCGCTTGAGGATGGCCTTGCAGATCTTTTCGCCGGCCTTGTCGGCGGGAAGACCCGATGCCTGTCCGGCGTCGAGTTTGCCGTGCTGCTTGCCGCCCTTCTCGAGGGCGAAGAACGAGATGTTGGTCTGTACGCGGCCGGGACACACGATGGTTACGCGGATACCCTGGTCGTAGTATTCAGCGGCGAGGGTCTCGAAGAAGCCGTAGAGGGCGTGCTTCGAAGAGCTGTAAGTGCAGCGCAGCGGGAAGCCGAAGCGTCCGTTGATGCTGGTGGTCACTGCTATCTGTCCGCGGATGCCGTCCCTGGGCTCGCGTTCGAGCATCCTCGGCAGGATCTCCTTGGCCATCAGGACGGGGGAGAAGTAGTTCAGCTCCATAATCTTGCGAATCATCGGCTCGTCGGTGTCGATGACATTGGTCCGCTGGCTGATGCCGGCGTTGCAGTAGAGCACGTCGACTCCGCCTTCGAAGGCGTTCCAGGCCTGCTCTGCGAGAGCGGGGATGTCCTTGGTTTCAAGCAGGTTCGCGGGGAGGCACTTCACGTCGGGAGCGCCTTTCTTCCTGCATTCCTCCGCGGTGTCATAGAGTTCGGGGGCGTCGAGGGCGGTGAGTATCACGCGGTGGCCCCTCGATGCGAAGCTGTATGCTGTGGCCTGTCCTATGCCGGAAGAGGCTCCTGTAATCCAGACGTTCATCGGCATTCCTCCACTTCCTTAGCGAACCAGCGGGCCCTTTCGCTGCCCTCACCGATGTTCAGCAGGATGGTTTCACCCTGATTGATCATATTCTGTGCGAGAGCCTGATAGAAGCCTGCGAAGCATACCATCGAAGCCGGGCCGAAGATCACTCCGGTGTGCTCCTGTATCGTCTTCGCGAGGCCTGCCAGTCCGGATTCCTGAACCCTTACGAAACCGCCATTTGTGGCGCGGACCATCGGCGCCACTACCGGATACATACCCGGAGTGCCGGCCGACAGGATGGAAATCTTGGTCTGCGGGATGACGGTGGGAAAATCCTTCTCCCAACCTTTGGGGAAGTTCTCTGCCGTGGCTTTCTCCCAGGCCCTGACCATAGGGTCGCAGGTGTCCTGCTGGGCGAGGATCAGGCGCGGCATCTTTATGTTCTTGTCGTAGTATTTCTGCAGTTCACGCACTCCCTTGTCGAGGGCGATGGGGCCTGTGCCTCCGGCAACGGCCTGGAAGAACACGTCGGGCATCTTGCCCAGCTGGCGGAGGAATTCGAACGCCATCGTACGCTTGGCCTCGACACGGATCGGGTCGATGTTGCCGGCAGAGATGAGCACGTTCTCGCTGACGTGGAAGTCGGCGGCTTCTTTCTTCGCCGCTCCGTAACCGCCCTGCGATATATGGAGTATCTGGCCGTGTGAGCGGATGGTGTCTGCGGTGTCCTTGCACACGTCGTTCGGCATAAACACGTCGAAGGTCACGCCTGCCAGCGAGCAGTAGCGGCTGAACGCCGTGGCTGCGTTGCCGGTGGACGCGAGGCAGAAGTTCTTCACGCCCTTCTCCTTGAAGATGGACGCTCCGAGGGCTGCCGCTATGTCCTTGAAGGTTCCGCTGCCTCCGTTGAGGTCGTTGCGGACCACGAAGACCTTGCAGTCCACTCCGTGTTTCTCCTTTGCGAAATTCTCGAGGAAATCCCATTCTTCGATGGGCTCGGCTCCTTCGCCGCAGGAAACCACGTTGGCGCGGTCCTCGAGAGGGAGGAAGTCGAAATAGCGGAACAGGCTGTCTTCGAAGCCTTCTCCGTTGAACAGTTTGCTGTAGTCCGCATTGTATACGGCCTCGGCCCTCTGGCAGCCGCAGCTGCACTTCTGGTCGTGTGCAAACCAGTCCGAGAAGTCGCCGCAGTCAGCACCGCAAGCCGTGCATATAAGTTTGTATTTGTTGCTCATTATGATTTTCTGAGAAGTGTTGCGAGGTCGGGGGTAGGGTAGTCGTAAGCACCCTTTGCCAGGTTCTCTTTGATCTCCCTGAATGCGTTGAGGGTGTAGTCCACATCTTCGATGCTGTGTGCGGCGGTCGGAATGATGCGGAAGATGACCATACCCTTCGGGATTACGGGGTAGATGACTACAGAGCAGAAGATATGGTACTTCGAACGGAGCTCGAGTGCCATGTTCATTGCCTGGTGCTCGCCTCCGAACACTTGTACGGGGGTTACGCAAGCCTCGGCCGGGCCGATGTCGAAGCCCATCTCGCGGAAGCCGTTCTGCAGGCGGCGGGTAACCGTCCAGAGCTTCTTGCGGAGCTCGTCGCCTTCAGCGGAGCGGATGATCTCGAGACGCTTGAGGCAGCCTTCCACGATGGGCATAGGCAGCGACTTGGCGTAGATCTGCGAACGCATATTGTATTTGAGGAAGTCGATGATGGGCTTCTCGCTGGCTACGAAACCGCCGATGATGGCCATTGACTTGGCATATGCACCGATGTAGATGTCCACTTCGTCCATAACGCCGAAATGCTCGCTGGTACCGCGGCCGGTCGGGCCCATAACGCCGAAACCGTGGGCGTCGTCGATGAGGATGCGGAATTTGTATTTCTTCTTGAGGGCGCAGATCTGGTCGAGGATTCCGAGGGCTCCGGTCATTCCGTAGACGCCTTCGGTGATCAGGAGCACGCCGCCGCCCTGCTCTTCAGCGATCTGGGTGGCGACTTTCAGCTTCTGCTCGCAGCTTACGATGTCGTTATGCTTGTATGAGAATGACTTTCCGGTGTGGAGGCGCTTGCCGTCGAGCAGGCAGGCGTGTGCCTCGGCGTCGAACACTATGACGTCGTGACGGCTCACGAGAGAGTCGATGGTCGAAACGATGCCCTGATATCCGAAGTTGAATTCGAAAGCGGCTTCCTTGTGCTCGAACTCTGCGAGTTCCTTCTCAAGCTGCTCGTGGAGAGCAGTGTTGCCGGTGAGCATACGGCTTCCCATAGGATAGGCGAGACCCCATCTTGCGGAAGCTTCCGCGTCGATCTTGCGGATTGCGGGGTGGTTTGCGAGGCCCAGGTAGTTGTTGAGGCTCCAGCAAAGCACGTCTTCGCCGTTGAAGCGCATATGAGGGCCGATTTCGCCTTCAAGCTTGGGGAATGAGTAATAACCTTCGGCAATTTCCCTGTACTGGCCGATAGGGCCGCCGGTCGATTCTTTGATCCTGTCGAATATGTCTTTCATTATTTTAAGGTTTTGATTTTTGTGAGACCCATAAGCCGGAAGAGGAATTTTGGCAGAGGCTTGAGCGGGTCGCGTTTAGTCATATCTATATAGAGGCCGAGCTTCTTGAGCACGGGTATCTTCTGAGTTTCCACGAATTCGATGAGGGTTCCGTCGGGATCCTCGATGTAGGTGAAGTGGCCTGAGGCCTCTCCCATATCGAAACGCTCGTCGTTGGGGCAGCTGTCCACGGTGAAGGGATGGCCCTTCGATGCGCAGAACTCGCCGAGGGCTCGCATTCCGGTGACGTCGAAGCATACCTGGATGAAGCCGGGGTCTCCCCAGTAGCGGCCTTCGAAAATCTTGCGGGGCTTGCGGTCGAGAGGCTCGACAAGCTCGAGGGTGCTGTTGCCGAACATAGAGCTGAATGCACCTTTCTGCGGCTTTGACGGGGCGAGCAGGACTCTGCGGAAACGGCCTTCGCTGCCGGGCATTATGCTCCAGTCTTCGAACTTGCCTGTCTGGTCATAAAGCACCTTGTCATATCCGAGCACCTCTGAATAGAAGGCCACGGACTTGTCCATATCGGTCACTCCGATGACAGCACCGCAGACGCCTCCGTTGTGGCGTCCCTGGTCGATGAATACGTATTTGTCTTCCACTGCCTGGAAATGGTTGCCCCAGGGGTCCCTGATCCAGAACGTGGGTTTGCCGTCGGGTGCTTTCGAGAGCGGGCCGACAGCGTCATATGCGGCGCTGATCTCCTTGTGGAACGCCGCCACGTCGTTGCTGCGCAGCTTCGCTCCGAAGACGCCTGTGTCAGCCACGGCTATGTCGAAAGGCACGGGGCTGGGCTTGCGCTCAGAATATTGCCAGATTTCGAAACCGCTGCCTCCCTGGAGGTTCACTGCTATGCAGGCGTGACGCTTCTGGGCCTTGCCTCCCGTGTAGGGAAGCATCCTTTCAGCTACCGTATCGTCTTCGAGGATGCGGACGTTAGCACCGAAACGGTCGATGTACCACTGCCAGCTTTCGTAGAAATTCTCGCAACCGACGCCGACCTGCTGTATTCCGCTGATGTTGAATTTTGCCATACTGAATATTGAATCAATAATTTTCAAAGATACAAAAATTTGGGATTAAAGCCGACCGAATCGGTAAGGATTGGGGAGGCGGTGTAACCATTTGGACTTTTTACGTAAAAATATGTTTCTCCAAGGAGAAAAATGGGTAAATTAGCAGGATAAAACATATCCGGATATGTCGCAGAAAGCGAAGACCATAATATATGTGATGCTTTTTCTGGCCCTTCTGGCAGTCATAAGCATCTGGCCCGGCTGGATCAGGGACAACGCCCTTTCCGTTGTGTTCGCAGCCCTCGCCGCGGTTTTCGCGCTGCTCTATTTCGACACTCGCCGAAGCCTGCGCAACCTCCTGTCCAAGAGTGCGGAGATGCAAGCTATTCCGGAGGTTCTCAACTACGATTATGACTTCGACAGTGCCAAGGTGCGCGACGAGGCAGACGCCAAGCTGCTGGGCGAACTGAGGACCCTGTTCGAAGAAAAAGAAGTATATCTCGACAAGAATCTGTCTATCGAGTCGCTTGCAAAAATGGCAGGTACCACCAAGGCCCGGATGTCCCATTTCATCAATGAGGAGTTCGGCTGCAACTTCCCGACATTCCTGAATAATTACCGCGTTACCAAGGCGGTGTCCCTGTTCAGTGATCCGGCAAATGCCATTTACACTGTAGAGGCCATAGGCGAGAGCTGCGGTTTCAACAACAGGCAGGCTTTCCACTCCTCCTTCAAGAAGAGAATCGGGATGCCGCCGAGCAAATTCAGGAAATTGATAAAGAAGAAGACTGACTTATGAGAATAGGATTGTTTACGGATGCATATTATCCGATGGTGGACGGTGTCATAAAGGTTGTGGACAGCTATGCCCGCAGGCTGGTGGACAAATGCGAGGTGACGGTTTTCGCTCCCGGCATAGGCAAGAACACGGATATCAGGGTGCCGTACCCTGTGGAGAGGTGCAACACTCTCAACTTCAGAAATTTCGATTACTCGGTGCCGATGCCCTATTTCGACCCGGCGTTCGAGGCTGCCATCATCCGCAGCAAGCTCGACCTGGTGCATATCCATTCTCCGTTCTCGATAGGTCTCATCGGCCTTAACTACGCCCGCCTGAGGGACGTGCCGGTGGTGGCTACCATCCACTCCCAGTACAAGCGGGATTTCGAGAGGACGCTCAAGCTGCAGTCCACCGTGAACCTGGCGATGATGACCATAATGAGCATCTTCAACGGCTGCGACGAGTGCTGGACTGTGAACGAAGCCGTGCGCCAGCTCTACATCCACGAATATGCCCTCACGGCTCCCTGCAAGGTGAAGCAGAACGCCACCGACCACGTGCCGGTGTACGACCGTCAGCTGGCCGCGGCGGATGTCAACGAGAAATACGGGCTTGATCCGGACGACCTCGTGCTGCTCTTCGTAGGCCGCATCAACTTCATCAAGAACATCGATTTCCTCGTGCGTTCGCTCAGGATAGTCAAGGACAAGGGCCTGCGCTTCAAGATGCTGTTCGTGGGCCAGGGGCAGGACGAGGACAAGCTGAAGGCCCTCGTGTCCGAGCTGGAGCTCGACGAGGATGTGGTGATGTGCGGCCTGGTGAGGGAGAAGTCGATGCTGGAGAAGATATACAGCCGCGCAAAACTCTTCCTCTTCCCGTCGCTCTACGACGCCAACTCGCTGGTGCAGATCGAGGCCGCCTGCCAGAGCACCCCGTCGCTGTTCCTGCGCGGCGCCCGCACTGCCGGCAACGTGACGGAAGATGTCAACGGCTTCCTCGCGGACAACGACGAGCACGCCTATGCCTGGAAGATCATGGACATCCTCTCTAACGAAGCCTATTACCTGAAGGTGTCAGAAGGAGCCTTCCGCGACATCTACCGCACCTGGGACCAGGTCGTCGACGATGTCTACGAAGAATACAAGAGACTCATCGCAAATCACGAAAAGAAATCAATATTGAATACGTTATGAGAAAATCAGCATTCATCGCGGCTATGTTGCTCGTGCTTGCAACAGCCTGCAGCCAGAAACCCGAAGTCATCCAGCTCTTCAACGGCAAGGACCTCGAAGGCTGGACCCTCTTTGTCAATGATCCCGAAGTTGCCCCGACCGACGTGTTCAGCGTAGTGGACGGCAACATCCGCATAGCCGGCAATCCCTTCGGCTTCATGCGCACAAACGAGAAATTCACCGACTGCGTGCTCCGCGCGGAATGGCGCTGGGTGGGCCAGGGTACCAACAGCGGTATCTTCAGCCTCGTCCAGGACGGTCTGCTCGCCTGGCCGAATGCCATCGAATGCCAGCTTAAGGCCGGTTCGGCAGGTGACGTAGTCCTGCTCGGCGGCTCTGACGTCAAGGAACTCGAAGTTCCCGAAGGCGCAGAGCGTCCCCGTTTTCCTATGGTACGCAAGGAAGCTGACTCAAGCGAGAAAGCCGACGGCGAGTGGAACCTTGCCGAAATCGTGGTCACCAGTGACGGCGGCGTGGACATCACCATCAACGGCGTCCACCAGAACCACGTGACCAACAAGAACTTTACAGAAGGATACTTCGCGCTTCAGAGCGAAGGCGGTCCGCTTGAGTTCCGCAACGTAACGGTCACCCGTCTCGCCAAATGATAAGGCTGCTGCTTGCCGTACTGCTCGGCGCCGGCGTGGTGTCGGACTGCAGCCGTGACTCCACAGAACTTGAGGCCGCGCCCCAGGAAGAGTGGGTTGCTGGCAGGACCGTCACGTCAGCCGTGATAGACAGTTGGGGCGGGGAGGAGAGCTGCTTTGCAGTAATGCCCATCGATAGCGCGTTGAAGGCATCGATGATCGCCGGCGGCTCGTATCCTGCCAGCGGTGCGCTCATCAGCACCGACGAGCTGCGCTGCATCAGGGTGCTCCACGTCAATCTCGACCGCGACACGCTTTGCGGCGAGATGGTATGCAACAAGTCCATAGCAGCCGACCTGATTGACATCTTCCGCGAACTCTACCACCAGGGCTATCCTATAGAGAGGATGGTGCGCATCGACGAGTACGGCGCCGATGACGAGAACTCGATGAGGGCCAACAACAGTTCGTCGTTCTGCTACCGTGCGATAGCCGGCAGCACCAAGCTGTCGAACCACGCAAAGGGCCTGGCGGTGGACCTCAATCCGCTCTACAACCCCTACGTCAAGACCACGAACGGCAAGACCGTCATTCAGCCAGCCAACGCGGGCAAGTATGTCGACCGCAACGGCGACTATCCTTACAAGATAGACAAGAACGACCTGGCCTACAAGCTATTCATCGCCCACGGTTTCACCTGGGGCGGAGCCTGGACCAGCCTCAAGGATTATCAGCATTTCGAAAAATAACATTCCGCTATGAAAAGATTCATCGCACTGGCGACCGTGCTGCTGACTGTCGCATTATCAGTTGCGGCAGCGCCGCGCTCTTTCCAACTCAGCTCTCCTGACGGACAGCTTACGCTCGATGTCCAGACCGCTCCCCAGATAAGCTACCAGCTGTCTTTCAAGGGAACTCCCGTGATGGCACCTTCGACACTCTCCGTGCAGCTTGCCGATGGAACGGCCTATGACGGAGCCGTACGTTTCGAAAAGGCACTGCGCCGCTCCGTGGACGGCAGCTTCGAGGCACACGTCTACAAGCGTGCAGTCGTCAAGGAAAAATACAACGAGCTGACGCTTCGCTACAAGACTTTCGACCTGGTCTTCCGCGCCTATGACGCCGGCATAGCCTGGCGCTTCGTGTCGCGCTCCAAGAAAGATTTCATCGTGCGTGACGAGCAGGCCGAGTTCCGCTTCGCTGAGGATGTCGAGGCCATGGTTCCCTATGTGAAGCAGGATTCACCGCGCGACCCCTTCCTCAACAGTTTCGAGGCATACTATGACATCCATCCCCTGAGCGCCTGGAAGCAGGGCGAGAAGGCATTCCTTCCCGTATCCTTCAAGATGGCCAACGGCTGGAGGGTGAACGTCACCGAGTCCGACCTGCTGGACTATCCCGGAATGTATCTGAAACACCTCGGCGGTGCAGCCCTTGGCGGCCTGTTCGCTCCCTATCCCAAGCTCATCGAGCAGGACGGCTACAACAAGCTGCAGGGCATCGTGCGCACCACCGAAGACTATATCGCCAAACAGCCCGCCGGAGCTTCGCTGCCCTGGCGCATCGTGGCCGTGGCGCAGAAAGACAGAGACCTGCTTGACAGCGACCTGGTCTACGAACTGAGCCGTCCGGCAGCGGACGTCGACTGGAGCTGGGTGAAGCCCGGCAAGGTAGCCTGGGACTGGTGGAACGACTGGAACATCCACGGCGTGGATTTCCGGGCCGGCATCAACACCCAGACATATAAATATTACATAGATTTCGCAGCCGCCAACGGCATCGAATATGTCATTCTCGACGAAGGCTGGGCAGTGAACCTGCAGGCCGACCTCTACCAGATCATCCCCGAGATAGACCTTCCCGAGATCGTACGCTACGCCAACTCCAAGGGCGTGGGCATCATCCTCTGGGCCGGCTACTATGCTATGGACCGCGACGTGGAAGGCATCTGCAAGCATTTCTCGGAAATGGGCGTCAAGGGCTTCAAGATCGACTTCATGAACCGCGACGACCAGATGATGGTGGACTTCTACACCCGTGTTGCAGAGACAGCCGCCCGCTATCACCTGCTGGTGGACTTCCACGGCGCCTTCAAGCCGAGCGGCCTGCAGCGTCCCTATCCGAACGTGATCAACCACGAGGGAGTGGCCGGTCTCGAGCAGATGAAATGGGCCCAGGCCACCGTCGACCAGGTGACCTACGACGTGCAGATCCCGTTCATCAGGATGTTCGCCGGTCCGCTCGACTACACGCAGGGCGCTATGCGCAACGCCACCCGCCGCAACTACCGTCCGGTCAACAGCGAGCCTATGAGCCAGGGAACGCGCTGCCGCCAGCTTGCCGAGTACGTCATCTTCGAGGCGCCGCTGACGATGCTCTGCGACGCTCCGACAAGCTATCTTGCCGAGCCGGTGTGCCTGAAATGGATGGCGTCCATACCTACCGTATGGGACCAGACCGTGGCTCTCGAAGGCAGCATCGGCGACTATGCCGCAATAGCCCGCAGCAAGGGCGGAGCCTGGTATGTGGGTGCAATGACCGACTGGGACGCACGCGACCTCGAGCTTGACCTGAGCGCCTTCCTGCCCGCAGGAAGCTACCAGGTGGAAATCTTCCGCGACGGTCCCAACGCCGACCGTACCGCACGCGACTTCGTCCACGAGTTCAAGACCGTTTCGGTGTCTGCCGCAAACCACACTATGAGCATCCATATGGCTCCCGGCGGAGGCTGGACCGCGCGCTTCACCAGGCTGTAGAGGCCGTCCTTTGCAGATGAGCACGATTATTGCTATTTTTGCTCCGCATTCAAAAGAACAACTGATGAAGAAATTGATGATATTGGCCTTCGCACTGCTCGCAGGCGTGTTCACGGCCAACGCACAGATCTCGATAGGTGCCAACTCCGGCGGAGTGCTCGGAGGCGACACCAACAAGAACGCGACCTTCGGTCCCGGCTATTTCGGTGAGCTTCAGGTGCGCTATATAATGAAGAACGGCTGGTATGTGTCGTTCGCTCCCCGTTTCGAGAGCTCGAGCTACCGGAGCAAGGCCACCAGCCCCGATGATTTCTACTACTACACCAACTCGATGGAGTTCCCGTTCCACTACGGCTTCAGCAAGCCGGCCGGTGACAAGATCAATTTCTTCCTCGACTTCGGCCCGTCGATGCGCTGGATTATGACCAACGACTGGTACGGTCCCGTATATGGCGTGGGTCTCGGCAGCAAGATCCACCCCAAGGACCTGGGCTACAACAAGCTGTTCAACTGTGACCTGGGTGCCACCGTGGGTCTCGAGGTTTGGAACCATATGAAACTGTTCGCCGGCTTCGACTTCGGCGTACTGCCCGAGAACACCAAGGCCTTCTACGAGAACTTCGAGGTCGATCCCACTCATTCGTTCTCGGTCAGAGTGGGCGTGGGCTACTTTTTTACCTTTAAAAAGAGGAAATAACGGTAATGTTATATACGCGAAACGGCCGGAATTGATCCGGCCGTTTCTGCTTTACAGGGGGCTGCAGGGGCATTATGCTCCGTGGAAGTAGTAGTTCGCCTCGATGTCCTTGGTGAGCTCGGTGAAGAGTTTCTCCTCGAGGTCCGAGGCTACCCCCAGGGCCTTGGTGAGCCACTTGTCGGACCATTTCTGGAGCAGGCTTATGGCTTCGGCAGGAGCGTCCTCGTGGCCCTTGCACATCTTGAGGAAGGCAGCTTCGAGCTTCGTCTGGCTTGCCGCCATATCGGCCTCGAACTTCGCATAGCGCTTCTTGATGATGGGAGCGAACTTGTTGTAGTCGGTCATTCCGAGTGCGGCCACCTTGCGGTAGGTCCAGTAGGCAGAGCTCTTCTGCGAGAACTTGCGGCCGACTCCGTATGCCTTGGGATAGGAGGTGACTCCCTGGTAGAGGGGAAGGTAGACGCTGAGGTCTGCCATTCCCTCGGCCATATAGTCGAGCCTGCCTATCTCCTTGGGCAGTCCGGGCCTTACCTGGAGGATGTGGGTGTTGATGGTGCGGAATATCGATATGGGGCGGTAGGGCTCCTTCGGGTTGCAGTGCAGGTAGGGGTCGTGCTCCGTGCCGTTGTAGTGCGAGCGGAAGGCTTTCTTGATGTCCTCGACGGTAAGCATGCGGTCTGCTTTCTGGTAGACGGGGAAGTCGTTGACCTCCACGTCGGTCTTTACCGACGGGGTGAACATATGCTGCAGATACCACACGCGGGGGTAGTTGTAGTTCTTGTCGTTCTTGCACTCGAGGCAATATGCCTCGTGGAAGTCGAACTTGCCAGTGAAGAGCTTATGCTCGCGGGCCCACTCCACGAGGTCGGCCGATGCGAGGTCTTCCTTCGGGTCATACTCGCGGTAGCGGCCCTGGTTGCCCGACACGAAGTATTTGTCTTCGGGCATCTTCTTGGCGAGCCAGCGGTGGCCGCCTGCGTTCTCGAGATACCAGGTTTCATTCTCGTCCATGAAGGCTATTCCGAAGCCTTCGGCGCTGCCGTATTTTTCTATCAGTCCGCCGAGCCTCAGCACACCTTCGCGGGCTGTGGAGACGTAGGGGAGAACTATGTGGAACACGCAGTTCTCTGCGACTCCTTCATGCACGTAGGGGTCGAGGGCGAGGACTTCTTCCTTTGCGAAGATGGTCTCGGTGGAGCTCATTCCCACGCCTGCGTCGTTGAATCCGGCTTCGCCCCAGTGGTAGGGGAGGTCGGCTCTTTCAAGGGCGCTGAACGCGCGTCTTGTGGGAGGCAGCGGACAGCGGAAAGGTCTGTCGAGCGCTACGAATTCTTCAGGGCCCTTGCCTGCGGGATACCAGGCCAGGCGGGTTGCCCTTATTGCTCTGGAGTCATCTGAGCGGGCGGATATCATAGAGCCGTCGGCCATCTGCTTCGAGCCGACTATTATCATTGTGCAAGCTTCGTCTGTCATAATATCCTATTTGTATCCGAGGGCCTTCAGAAGGAGGTCTTCCATTATTTCATATCCGGCGTCGTTGGGGTGTACGGTGTCGTCAGCAAACTTAGTGTCGATCTTGTGACCGTCGGAACTCAGCAGGGCGTCGTGGTAGTTGACGTATGTGATGCCGTGGCGGCCGCAGTATTCCTGCAGGCGGGCGTTGAGGCTCTCGACTTTCTGCAGGTGGTTCTTTGCTTCGGGCCTCCAGAAGAATGAGTAGGAAGGCAGAAGCGAGCATATCACCGGACGGATGCCGTTCATCCAGCAGAGTTCCACCATGCTCTGGATGTTGGAGAAGGTGGCGTCTTCGTTATATTCGTCGCCGAGGTTTTCGGCAATGTCGTTGATGCCTGCCAGCAGGACCATCGTCGACGCCTGGATGTCGATTACGTCGGCTCTCATACGGAGCAGCATCTGGGCGGTCACTTCTCCGCTGATGCCGCGGCCTACGAATCCGTGCTCCACGAAGAAGCCCGGACGCATCCTGGCCCAGTTGTCGGTGATGGAGTCGCCGAAAAGGACCACGCGGGGGCCGGTGGTGAAGACGAGGTCCTTGTTGGCCTGGGCATATCTCTGCAGGTTGGCCACTCTCGGCCTCTGCTGCTGTTGCCTCTGTCCTTGCTGTGCGTTCGCTGTCGCTGCTATCGTCAGGAGCAGGCAGCATACGAGAAGTATCTTTTTCATTTCGTAACGGTTTAAAGTAGTTTCATTACCCAAACTTACGAAATAATCTCGTGGATTCCGCACTTCTTGATGCAGAAAGGAGGATTGCCTTGCCTGTTCAGGCGCGGTAGACGTCCCAACTTTTTGCAGGTTAGGCGCACTTGTGCGAACTGACACCTGCTTGCTGCGGCTTGCGGGGAGAGCATCTCCGGGAGCAGAGTGCGTCCGGGCGGCGGATTTCGCTTCGTCCGCCTGTCGCGACGAACTCCTCCGTCTTAGTCTGCGTCTTTCGTTTCATTCAGACTCTGGCTGCTGGCGCAGCCGAGTCTTCCTTCAACTCAATCCGCGCCTAACCGTCGTCGATCAGGCGTCGCTCCCGGGCGGCGTCCTGCCGCTCATCCTTCTCCCGCCCTCCCGCAATGCTCCCTCCGTCGCCTCCCCGCAGCGCCGCCGGGAGATAACTTCTGCTCCACCTTTCTCATTGTGCGAAAAACTGCGTTCCGGCCTGTTTTTACCGAATGCGAAAGTTGGATTTGCCAGATTCGGGTGGTCAGCCTACCAGTTCTTGTAGGGATTCTTGCTGAGAGCGGCGTTGTAGTAGCGATCGTCGCCGGTGACTTCCAGGCCGAGCCAGGCGGGGCGGTCGAAGGGCCCGTCTTCGGGGGATAACTCCAGTTCTGCCATTACGAGGCCTTCGTTGTCGCCGTGGAATTCATCGACTTCCCAGTCGTGGGAGCCCGCAGGGGTTCTTTTCACTTTCCAGCGGGTCTTGTCGATGGCTCCGGGTTCGGCAAGTGCCATAAGCTCCCGGGCTTCCTCCACGGGGATTTCCTTTTCCCACTCGAAGCACTCCGAGCTGCCTTCCTTGTGCTCTCCCTTGATTGTGATGAAAGCCTTGTCGCCTGCGATGCGGATGCGCACGGTGCGCTGCGGGACTGTCGACAGGTAGCCCTGAGCAATGGGGATTGATTCGTATGCCTCAGCCTTGTAGCTGTCGTCCTTCACAAGGAATTTTCGTTCGTTCTCGGTTGCCATAAGAGTGTCTTTTCTGCCGATGACAAATATAACAAATTGCGTAACTTAGCGGAAAATGTTTCTTCCGTTATGCAAGACTCCAACCGAATAGTCTTTATAGACTACATCCGCGTGATTGCGTGTTTCCTGGTGATGTTGGTGCACTCCAGCGAGTGTTTCTACGGTGGCGGCGGCTTTGGCCTGGCTACCGACATGTCGCTGGTTCCGAACGAGGCCGCCCGTTTCTGGGTGGCTTTCTACGACGGTTTCGTAGCCCGTACCTGCGTCCCTCTGTTCATGATTGTCTCGGCTTTCCTGCTTGTTCCGATGAAGCCTGAGCAGACTATGGCCGGCTTTTATAAGCGCCGCTTCACGCGCATCCTCCCTCCGATGCTGATCTTCATGGTGCTCTACTGCATCCTTCCTCCGCTGTTCGGCTGGATGAGCTGGGCCGACGGCCTGCACGACCTCAAGATGCTGCCGTTCAATTTCCCTTCTACCGGTGGCCACCTGTGGTTCATGTATCCGCTTATAAGCATTTACCTGATCATTCCCGTGGTGTCACCGTGGCTGGCGAAGGCTTCGGCGAAGGACGAGCGCATATTTCTGGCTCTCTTCGCTCTGTCGACCTTCATTCCGTGGATCCACCGTTTCATCACCAAGGAGCTTTGGGGCGAATGTTTCTGGAACGGCTTCACCGCCCTGTGGTATTGCTCGGGCTATCTGGGCTACCTGGTGATGGCTCACTATATCCGCGTGCATCTGGACTGGAGCCGCAGGCGCCGCCTGGCTGTGGGCTGGGCCTGCTTCCTGCTGGGCTCTGCCTTTACTTTCCTGGCGTTCTGGGCCAAGGCCGTGCCGGGTGTGCCGATGCCGACTCCTGACGTGGAGTGGGCATGGGAGTTCTGCATGCCGAACCTGCTGGTTTCGACATTCGGCCTGTTCCTGGTGTTCTCGTGCATAGAGCGCAAGGAGGCTCCTGCCATTGTGACTAACGTGTCCAAGCGTTCCTACGGAATGTACCTGATGCATATGCTCTTCCTCATTCCGATTTCGATGCTGGTGGTGGGCAGCGACACTGCCAATCCGCTGGTTCCGATGTGGCTGGCCATCCCGCTCATCGCGGTAGCCACCTACATCTGCTGCGCGCTGACGACGAAGCTCATCTCGCTGATTCCCGGCAGCAAGTGGGTGATAGGGGCGTAATGCTCAGGCTATGCCATTTCTGCTCCTTGACCTTGCGGACGTTGCGGATGTGCTCGCGGTTGGTTTCGCGGCCTGGCTCGAGGCGGTTGCTCTCGATGCAGTCCCGGATTGCGAGGACTTGTTCCCAGGAGAGCCGCTCGCAGTCATAACTGCCGATGACGTCGGCTATCTGACCCCAGTAGATTACGTGGCTTTGCTTTGCCGTGACTTTGAGGTCTGCCTTTTCGGAGAATGCTACTATTGAGATGTAGGGCAGGGGCTCGAAGTCTGTAAGCACCCGTTTCAGGGCGCGCACGTGTCCTGCATTCTGGAATATGGGGTTGTAGAGCTGGTTCTTGTTGCCGTAGATGTTCTGGGTCCAGTATTCGGAGCTTTCGTTGCCGTAGATCCATCCGGTGTAGTTCTTGGTCTCTAGGACGAAGATCCCGAATATTGAGATTATCAGGTGGTCGATCTGGTTGCTGCCGCGGGGCGTGGGGACCGTGACGTCGTCCAGAACGATGTATTTATCCCCGGGCAGCCTGCCGAGCATCCTGGCTACGACTTTCTCGCCGACCTTGCCTTTCATCCGGTTCATCAGCAACCGGAAGAAGTACATTATCACTGCAAATATCGCAGCCGCAAGTATCGTCGTCAGCAGCCCGTCTTCCATAAATGGCTAGAAGGTCAGTTTCAGGGAGAGGCCTGCGGCGGGCTGGTAGCCTGCTATGTTGACTTTCGAGTATGACAGGAACGGCTCGAGTTTGAGGTCGATGCCTGCTCTCTGCGAGAGGATGTCCCGAACGTACATATCCTTGACTTTTGCCATATGGACTGCGTCGCAGATGTTCCATATTTCCAGTACGGCCAGGCCGACTGACGAGGCGATGGCCAGCAGGGTTCCGGGGTCTGTCACGATGTGGGCGTCGTAGGTGGATATGTCTGCCAGTTCTACTGAGCCGAGCACGGCTGCTTCGAGCAGCACGCTCGATCCGAAGATCAACAGTCCGCGTTCCCATTCTCCGCAAATGCACTGTCCGAGTCCGGGTATGAAGAACGATGCCACGCCTGACCAGAAGGGGCTGTACGGGTCATACAGATCGGGGACGTAGAAGGATGTGTCGTAGAGATCTTTGTAGTCTCTGTAGCGCATTCCTTCGTGGATTCCGTCGACTGTGTAGCTGATTGTCGGGGCTTCGTCGAAGATGTCTTTTTCTCCGTTCTCGTATCTCACCATTATGATGTCTGAGGTGTTGAGGACGAAGTTGGGGCCGTCGGGGTTGCTGAATCTCTTGTAGGTGATGGTCTTCGGAGAGACTTCCAGGATCTTTGCCTGTATTTCGTCTCCATTCTTTGTGATGATCAGGTCCTGTGCGTCGCACAGCGCATTGCTGCACATAAGGATCGCAAACAATAACAGTATTCGTTTCATAGGTGGGTTGACTAATTCGGAGGCGAAGATAGCAATAATTTGCATTCAATCTGCGGCTGCTGGCGCCTGAGCCGCCGTGTCACAGACTGACTTGCGGCGACCTCCGTTCGCTGACGCTCACTCCGACCCTCCCAACGTATACTTCGTCCTGCTTCGCAGAACTCGTCTACGTCGGGCCCCTCCCTCTTTACTTCCGAGGGCGGTAGTGTCGCCGGCAAGTCAGTCTGTTCGGGCGGCTTGTCGCCGACAGGGTTTTCTTCGGAATGTGAACAGGCCTTCCTCAGAACTCGCGCCAGTGCCCTTTACGCCGCTGCCCTGACGCCTGCTCCTTATCGCTTCCTCACGTCCCAGCCATTTTGCGCATTTCCGCCAAAGTGTGGTTGCTCAATCCCCCTCACAATGCATACAGGAGCTATCATCGGGGCACACCACCCTCAGAACTGCCAGTGTGCCCCGGCCACCATCGCTACAGTGCTTTGTGGAGCCATTCCTCCGGCCACACTTTTGCGGAACTTGCTGCAAGACTTGCAGAGATTTCACTGTCCGCGATGCGAGATGTTTCTTTGCTATGCAATTTAAAAATACTCTTGTCGTTTAACGGATAGGATGCTGGTCCACGGAACCAGTGATGGAGGTTCGATTCCTCCCGGGAGTACAATATGGAGCTTTGGCAGACTAGGTGTATGCGATGGACTGAAAATCCATAGAACGTGGTTCAACTCCGCGAGGCTCCACGATATGGTGATTGTAGCTCAGTTGGCAAGAGTGCCTGATTGTGGATCAGGAGGCCGAGGGTTCGAGCCCCTCCATTCACCCAATGGGAATATAGCTCAGTGGTAGAGCGGATGGCTGTTAACCATCGGGTCGTAGGTTCGAGTCCTTCTATTCCCGCACTAAGGAAGTATGGCCGAGAGGTCTAAGGCGGCACCCTGCTAAGGTGCTGAACTCGTCATGAGTTCCGAAAGTTCGAATCTTTCTGCTTCCGCTATAAGGAAGGTTGGCCGAGTTGGTTTATGGCACCGGTCCTGAAAACCGACGAACTAGAAATGGTTCCGTGAGTTCGAATCTCACACCTTCCGCTGATGGGAGTATGGTGCAATGGCAGCATGGCGGTCTCCAAAACCGTAGATGGGAGTTCGACTCTTTCTACTCCTGCAACGCTCGGGTGGCGAAGTGGTGAACGTATCGGTCCGCAAAACCGACATTCGGGGGTTCGAATCCCTCTCCGAGCTCAAGTAATATTTGCTAATTCACGGGGTGCAACTATATTTGCACCCGCAAAAAACGAACGCAATGGATATGATACAGATCATAGGAACAAGGTGCAAGAAGTGGCGCTCAATGAGCATCACTGGCTGTGTCATGTCCGAATGCAAAAATCTAAAGCATCAACCGCGATTTAGTTACAGGACATCCCTCAGCTAATTCAAATCGGTAGCCCTGCCGTTCTCAGGGCAAAAATCCATTTATCAATCGCGCACTTTGCGCACAACCGTGTCCGACGGACACGCCTTTGCTATGGAACAGTTGATGCTTGATGACGATACCAGGGCACTCGTCCTTGCGGTAAAAGACCTTCTGAAGGATCTCAGGGCGAGGGGCCTCAACGACGATGCGATCGATGCCCTCATCAGAAGGGACGGACCGGGAAGAATTGTCCTGGACAGAAACGGTATTCTCACCCTGCCTGATTACGGCAATGTGACAATCTATCTCAACCCGATAGAAAGGACCCTTTACACCCTTCTTCTGAGGTACGACAAGGGTATTTCAGCCGATGACATCTGGATGTACTATGACGAACTCTGCGACATCTATCGCAAGCAGACCGTCTATGACGATCCCGACCAGATAGAGGCTGCAGTCGACGCCCTCTGCGATGACGATCGGGCTACCTTGCAGACCAACATCTCGAGGATCAAGAGGAAACTGGTGGAGAAGGTGGGCAAGATTGCTGCCGACCAGTACGCCATCGTGAGGGGAAGGGACGGTGTCTACAGAATAGCCGTTTCCAGAGATCTGGTGACTTTGCCCGTGTAGAAGCCTGCAAGTCTTGCAGAGATTTCTGCGGCTTGCAGGCATCCTCTACCTTTGCCGCCGTATCTAAAACCTGAATCGTTGCAGTTGCCACAATACATAATCGATTTGGTCGGGTCGCTTTATGACGAAGGCCAGGACGACGAAAGCATATGCTCTGCCGCAGTCAAGGCTTGGATGGAAATGAACAAACCGACCTTGCTCCTTAATAATGGACTTTTAGCTCAGTTGGTAGAGCACCGCCCTTTTAAGGCGGGAGTCGTGGGTTCGATTCCCACAGGGTCCACCAAGCCGGTGTTACCCGGCCTTTTAAAACAATAGTTTATATTGTGGGATGGTGTAGTGGTAAACATCCGGGTCTCATAATCCCTGGATCGGCGGTTCGAATCCGCCTCCCGCAACTCTTTTAGATTGGCTGCCGTAGTGAAGGGGTACTTCGCAGATTTATCGGTTTTACTCAAATTTCCGAGACAATGTTTCGGAAATTGAATATACCTTGTAGAACTTACGACAGTTTTCAAGTGTATCGACAGACCATCCCTTGCCATAACATTCTGTAAGCCGCCGAGATAATTCCTCTAGCACTTGCCTTCCATACGCAGCCCGATACTGTCCTTTCTGTTCATCCTCTACTATATAGCGTCCGATGCAATAGTAGGTATAGACCATAGTTAGGTTAATTGCTGTCCTGACCTGCTTGCGCGATTCTTCAATCAGTGAGGCCACATTCTCGAATAAGACCTCCGACACGTTTCCTTTTGATTCAATTGTTTTCATAGCGCAACGAATCTACGCATCAGGAATAGAAATAAAGATACCCTGGTGACAATCGTCCTACTATTGTCGCGGCGGAAGAAAATGTCAGAATTCAGAATTGAAAAATGGTGACGTTGGGGCCGATGGCTGGGCTCGAACCAGCATTCTCCAATATTGCTTTACCAGTTAAGCATACATCGGCCGAAGGCAATGGCCAGGAAGATGCCTCTCAAGCTGGCGCTCCTACCAGAGCAAATTCCCATCGCGGGACGTAGAGCTAAACGCCTTAAACTAGGCCATTGCCATCACAAAGGGCATTATTGGTTACTAGTTCTTCAAATCCATGCAAGGCTTGCAGGAATTTTGGTGCCACAACATAAGACGTTACTTATGCATCTGAAAGCGTGAAAGGTTGGCGGTGGTATCCGGATAAGCGTCGAGTTGGTAATTCGAAGAAGAGCTGCCGGACTAACATGGTGGCGGGCAATGCGCCAGCGTACCCCAGTCGTTTCGGACGTACAGTTGTGGGCGAAAGCATACGACGTTGAAGAAGGAGCCGGAAAGCCAAGCAGGCCTTAAGCCATACACCGCCTTTTATCTGCCAGAGTCGTTTCGGACGTTGGGCCCCGGGGTTTCTACGGAAGCATCTAAGGCATCTGGCTTTATTTCTACTGCAAAGCGATACTATATGGATGCCATATTGAGATTGGATGAGCAAGGACTAAAGTATTTCGTGGAGTCTGGACAGTCTATTCCTGCGGATGCCATAGAGGATGTATTTATGGCGTTTGGACCGATAAACGAAGATATACTCTGGGAAGAGGGAACCGGCGTTTGCTTTCTTGGAACAAAGGTCCTCTGCTATAGTCGAAAAACCAAAAAAATGCAAGCCTTGCAGGTTTTATGTCCAGGCGGGTGACCGTTGGTAATATTGCACCCGAAAACCAATTAATACTTTGTGCTATGAATATCTACAATGTTATTATCCTGGACGAGAGCGGGAGCATGTCGGCCATCTACAAGGAAACTTTGAGCAGCATGAACGAGGTGCTGAACGGTATCCGCAGGGATCAGGAGGATCATCCTGACCAGAAGAATTTCGTGACTATAGTGACTTTCGAGGGGGAGGGCGTCAAGGGCGTCAAGATGCGTCGTGACCGTGTGCCTATCGAGAATGTCAAGGACTTTACCGAGAAGGACTACCGGCCGGGCGCCTGCACGCCTCTTTACGATGCTATGGGCAAGACTCTGAACGAGCTTGAACCTCTGGTTCCGGAGGGGGACCGTGTGCTGGCTACCGTCATCACGGACGGCTACGAGAATTCATCGGAGGAGTATTCGGGCCGTACCATCAAGGCGCTGGTGGACCGTCTGCGCGCGAAGGGCTGGACGCTTGCCTACATCGGTGCGAATCAGGATGCGGTGGAGGTTGCCAGGGAGCTGCACATCAGCAATGCGCTGAACTTCGACGCTACCGGAGAGGGTGTCACACTGATGAGCCTCAGATGGAGCAGGGCTCGCAGCAAGGCTTGTGCAAAGATGAAGGAGCAGGATCTGGCTGGTGTCTGCGGCTCTCTGACTGATATTTTCGACGAGGATGACGAGTAGTGTCAGTGGCTCCAGATGACGAGGTCGCGGTCGATGGCTATTTTGCGTTTCTCGGCATAGCGTCCGTCTACGTAGTAGAACTTGGCCACGCGGTCGCCTACGATGTCTCTGAAGGCTTTCTTGATGCGTGAGATGCATACGTTGAGGCTGTTGCCGTAGGGGTCGAGCAGGTTGTGGACGCTCCTGCGGATTTCCTCGACGTTGTCCCTGCCGGTGATGCTCATATAGTGGTGGAGTATCTCCTGCTCGTGGTCCTGCAGTTCCTTGAGGCTGCAGCCTTTTGGGTGCCTGAGGTAGAAGAAGTACACTGCTTTGGTGAGGTCGTCCATCTTGACTTCTGGGCGGCCTTCCCAGTCGGTGAGGATTATCTTGCCTGCGGTGGTGATGTTGAGGTGGCTGAGCTTGACGCGGTAGCCGAGCATGATTTCGAGGTCTTCGATGGAGATGCCGAACCGTCTCTCGATTTCTTCCCAGGCTGCTATGATCTTGCGGGCGCGCTCGTCGAGGGGTGTCTCGGCAATGGCTTCAGGAAGATGGAGCTGCTTGAAAGACTCGCGGGCCTTCTTTTCACAATGCATTTCAGCGCTCTGTCTGCTGAAGCGAATTTCAGGCTCAGGCACGGCCGACTCAAGCACGCCGGTATATGGTTCACCAAGGAAATCGATGAATTCATCTACGGCTGCTTCGATGTTTTCTTCGGCCACAACCCTGAAGTGCGCTTTGCCGCTCTTCTTGTAGAGGAAGCCTGACTGGCCTTTGAGGTTGGCAATGTCCTGGATGTGCTGGTAGATTCCTTCGACTGACAGTTCGCCTTGTACTCCGGGGAACATATAGTTCAACAGCGACTGATTCAGATTGAACGCTAGTTCGGGAATGAAGAGGAGACGGTATCCCACATCTTCGAACCTGTCGGCAAGTTCGGCCTGGGCTTTCCTGATGAATTCATTCACCGCATCATCCTTGCCGCTGACAAACAGCACGGTTTTGCCTCTCAGGAAAGATGAGGGCAAACGGACTTGGGAATCTTGGTCAAACAGGGTGGGGGACATTGCAATTGGATTTATGCGAAGGTAGCAATAATACGGCACATAAACCACCATCGGCTGCGACTGCAACGCACGGCCGGGAAAAGCCATTAATTCCCGGCTGAACAAACATAAAAAAGGCATTCCGAAAGGTGAGCTGGCTGTCCTCAGCAAAAACTAATTTGCAGGCAATCACCGTTATTCCTTTTGGAATGCCTCTGGGATCATCGTATCCATGCAACGGGAAATGCACTACCCGAGAACAAAAGTAGATAGTGTATACTAGCATCCCAATTCTCTGCAAGCCTTGCAGAAAATTCATCTGATTATTTGCGAATAATAGTTTTGTGATGCAAAGTATACATAACAGATCCTTAAACAATAATACACATCATTATGACTGAAGTTTATGATAAGATGCCTGTAGAGGTTAAGACGATGGTGGAAATCCTAAAGAAGAACGAAATGATGCCGGTGAACGAGAAGACATTCACCATGGGGCGAAGCCTGGAAAAAGCGATTGTAATTGATATCGCTGAAGGGTATGTTAGGATGGAATATATGCTGGCGGAACTCTTTCTTCGCGGCAAGGAACACGAGTTCGCAATTCAGTTTCTTATCGAGAAAGATGAAAAGAAGTACGACAAGTTGGTCTATGACGTGACGGAATCCGACGGCACGGTGCATCAGGAGGAATTCTATTTCGACATTACCGTTGGATTCAGGTCTATCTGTGCCCGATAGTTTGGGTCTTTACGGCGAGTTTTGCAGCGCAGCCTTGGCACAGCCCAGCGGCTCAGAGGGCACAAAGACGCTCGGGCGGCGTCTAGCGCTGCGTCCGCCTGTCGCGACGAACTCGCCCTTATCGTCTTCGTCTTCCGGTCTGCGACCTTCAGCCTCGCCGAACGTGGCTCAAACAGCATCGCTCCCGGGCGGCGGAACTCCGCTCATCCGCTTCTTCGCCCTCACGCCAGTGCCCTTAACGCCGCATGCTGACGCCTGGGCTGCATCAATGACAAAGGAACATCTTATGAATGTGAATCCGCCAATACAATGCACACGTTACTGCGAGTATCATGTAAAACTATCCGTTATTCTTTTTTTCTTTCTTCATCAGCTTGTCAAAAATGCGTTGATAGTTGAAGATAGAAACAATCCCATCGAGGAAATAGGAGTGTGAAAACCAATTAAGGCCAAATGTCAATGCCAGCCAATACACACAATGAACACTATACCTCAAGATACCATTTGGTATTTTATCAATCAACGACGATACGGCAATGAAATAAGTTGCAAAAATAATAATTACATAAACAACAGCCCAAGTTCGTCTCTTCCAGATTTCCCCTCGAACCCTCTCTTTATATCTTTCTAGTTTGCTCTCATCGAGCTTTTCCTGAAGGGTATCTATTTTCTCCTGGGCATCTGTATATGCCGCGTTTTGAACTTGTATTTTATCTACATAATCAAGAAATTCAGCCGAGGTGAGCGTAACTAATCGTTCCGCCTCGGTATTATCGATGCACCCCTCCGACATCCTAATACATAGTTTAGCAAGCGATTGCTCCGTAATTAAATTGCTTTGTTGAAGTTTGGCAATTTTGTTTGTCAAATCAGTGATTACTTTCTCCGTTGGCAACTTCTCGGTTCGGTATCTCAATACATTTGCACCAAGGCTGGTTGCCGCTAGCATATCTTTTTCGTTACCAATACTTAATGATGGATTAGCATACCATAATAGAACGAGTAAATCTGCAGCATTAATCTTCCGCCTTTGGCAAACAGGAAGTGCTAATTCAGACTTATTGGTAGAATACGAATTGGTCAAGAACCAGCAGTTAGCATCTATAAATTCTGTAATGGGCACTCGGGCTCTTTTAAAGCCAACGTATTCTTCCGCGAGCAAATCATTGAATGCGCTGTCATAATTACCTCTAATGCATGTTAAGCTCTTTAATTCTCTGGATTTCTTAACGTTATCCACTAATTGAGGAATATTGCTTTTATAAAGGGTTGTAACCCCCAACTTACTCAAACTCTCCAATACCCCATCTTTATAGGCCTGAAGATCAGAATAACTCAGCCCTCTTCTGTCGCATGCGGCAAGAATGTCAGCATCATTGAGTACCGTAAAAACATCTTTTTTGTTGAACTCTGACAACTTGCTGCTGAACAATATTTTAATCTGGTCAATTGTTGTTTCCAGTATCTTGTACCGAAACCCCATTGCCATAGTAATATCATATAGCTGCTTACAAGTTGCATACGACTCTTCTGTATTCAAATTCATCAAACTTGTATAAAAGTTCGTGTCAATGAGAAGATCTGCATCAACAATACGTCTTTTGACCTGAAACTTTAGGTAAGACGATATAATGCCTCCTAAATACAAATCACAAACAGTCTCATAGTGAGCGTTCTTTTTGTTTTTCAAAAAGTTAATATACTTAGAGACATGGTAGCTTTGGTCCTCTATCTTGGTTGTATTAACCTTATCAAATAATCTATTCTTTTGATCTTGAATGAAGGAGATGAGTCCATCAAATTCAGGTTGAACACCTTCCCCTTGGCAAAACCTTATATAGTCCTTTTCTAATAGTGTTATTCTTCCCTTTTGATTACGGTAGTCGCCCATAATCGAGCTGCCAACTTTAGACTTGATAATAAAAGAATGATCCTTATTCAATTGAAACGCGTCTCCTGCTTCTTTACTCAAAATGGGCATTATTGTTTCGAGTACAGGTATCGGAATAACAATCTTAAAAAGATTGTTTACATGTGATTGAATTTCTGTGAAATCTTTCCCTTTTACTTCCTTGAAACCATTTGCAGAAAAGACGGCAGAAATACCCTCCCTAACCAGTGGGACGAACACATATGCTAAGGTGTCACGCTTTTCGATACCTAAAGTCTCTCTAATATACGACAATAGAGTATAGGTTGCCAATAATTCTTCGTTTTCAATCATAATTATCAAATTGTTAGTTTATTATTCTGCCTTAATGCGTGTTCATCGGGGAAACCTGAATCAATCTCCAGCGGATAACCAAACCAATGTGGTAGAATAGAATCACGCAATCAAAGGGTTAATTTCCTCTTGTGCTGGGGCACTGAAATATCTCTCGGCCTTGCCTTCTTTAATTCTTCATTGATGTCGCTTGATGCGCTGGACAACGGAGTTAGTTCACCAAACAATAAGGGAATATCAAGGGCACCGTTGAGACTCATGATTTCCCTTTCCAACTTCTCAAACGACACAATCGCTGCGGCGTCATTAGGCGTAACCAGATTCAGCGTTTTTCTATTTGCTGCAAGGATAACAGCTTGTTGCATCCCTTCTTTTTTACACACTTTAATGGCATCGAGAATATCTGCTCCCAGACTCATCTGGTGCCTAAAAGTGACTCTTACCCAGGTCTTTTCTTTGAAGAAGTATCCAGCTTCACCAATCCATCCCTTTGATGTAAAGCGCTTAGTAATGACGTCATTCAAATATCGCTGCATTCCCTTGGGGGCGCTCTGACCGGACCTTAATTTCGCATCCCGCTCAGCAGCAAACAATACAGATGCTTCTTTCCACACATCGTCATGGAGAAGCTCGATTGCTTCTGCAGTTTCACGAGTTAGCTGAGGTTTCGTCCACGGGCTTGCCAATAATCTTGTTTTCATAATAACGGCATTATTCAACCCAGTACACGGGTGCAGGTTTTATGTCACATTCGACTGCATAGGATAAATCCAACCGTTTGCTATTTGGTAGCATCGGAGGATAGCCCATCAACACATCTTCTCCGCCGAGCTCTTCCTTTAGGATGACTTTGTAAATACTTGAATGCTTCAACTCGATTGTCACTCCATCATTATTGATGGTGAAATATGCGGGTCTGAGATTCTTATCCTTCACTACGGATACGGAATCGTCAAAACACTTTATGTGTTCCCAGACTCTAGCCTTTAGAGAAATACTTTCTGCTAAGCCACTTTTTGCTGACAACTTGAATAGTGTCCCGTCCGTTGCCACAAGCACTTTGATTATTCCTCCCAGTTCCGTGTCCGCTTCTTTGAGGAACCTTGAACAGATTTTCAGTAGGCGCTCTCTAAACAAGTCACTCTCGGTCCCTTTACCAGTTTGACTCCACAGTTCTTCAAGAGCGGCCACCTGTTTAGAATTACGGATCTCGAGCAACTCATTAAGGCCCAGGTTGTCACTATCGGCATCTTCCATGATTGCAGCCCTAATCTTCTTTGCAACGACATCAGGGAACTCTCCTATGGCGAGGTTGCTATTCTCAAGGCGTGTCTGTATCCTATGGTACATGCGAGCCTCAATACTATGGGGATACCATACATTGTAAATGACAACTTCATCCGCAACCTGGCCCAAACGGGCAATACGGCCAACTCGCTGCTCAAGTCTGGCTGGAGTCCAAGGGACATCAACATTGATTAAGACTCTTGCTGCCTGAAGGTTCAAGCCTTCTGAAGCAGCATCAGAACAGAATACGATTTTTATCTCTCCTGAGAATAGACCCCGCTTGAGGTCATTCTTGTCACAAGGCCACTCTTTCCCATTCCAGACGATACATGACGTTGCTCCTGTGTACACGCCGTATTTATATAATTTGTTCAGTCCTAGAAGATTGAATTCGTTAAGAAGGGCATCAACTGTATCAGTATACCTGGAAAAGACCAAGACTTTGTCATTAGCGTCTAGGCTCTTTTTTGCGAGGGTGATTGATTCCTTAATCTTAAGGTCTTTGCGATTATCCAACAGTTCACCGGCTCGCTTTATGAGAGGCGAAATTGCAGTTGATTCAAGAGCGATGGCTTGGCGCAGCTCCGGAATATTCACGTTGGAAAGATTTACATCAAACGTATCATCGTAACCTTCATCAAGTAAATCTTCGAGATCGATGTCATCAAGTCCTGTCGGGTTGTAAAGGGATGCCCCATTGGCGTTGAGATATCGTTCTAAAGTCTTCTTAAGGTTGTTGATTTTCTCTAGGCGCCTTTCCAGGCTCTTCTTACATGAAAACAATGACGAGGCAACCCTTTGCTGGTAACTCACTCGCACAAAGCCGATAGATATCTTTCTGTCCGGGAAAAGAATCTCTTCTATGGAGAAACATCTTTTTGAAAGATAGCTGTTTACATGGTCATAGAACATCTCTATTTCCATGGAGTCTGGAATTGAAATCGGGGTCAACTTCCTATTGGGAAATTTGTAACCTTTTTCAGATAGAGAGCGCCTTGTATTTCTGACCGTCAGTAAATGGGCAGGATGCAAGAGAACTAGCAACTGACGTATGGTTGACCAGTTGTCACGTACATAATCAGTTAGGAATGTCACGTCTCCATCCTTGAGTTCAATTACTCGGTTTAATACTCCTTTCTGTTCTTCGTTTAATCTATCAATGGATGGCTTCATACCCTCCATAGTCATGTTGAGCATTTTCGCCGCGCCACTCAAATCTGTAAGGCTAGGATACTCGGAACATGAAATTAGGTCTAATGATTTCATATAGACCGGCGTCTTTTGCCAAGCCTTCGGCAAACCAAGGAGCTTAAGAAGCGAATGGTACTCTCCAGCTTCTTTTTGCATGGGGGTGGCTGTCGCTAATATCATGTGAGGAATCTTCCCCGAGACCCTCTCCAGCATCGCATAGATTTGCGTCTTTTTACTGCTTCCGGAGATGTCTTTACTTACTCTCGCCGAATGTGCTTCATCAAGAATAAGTAAGTCTGGCAGACAGGCTCCATTTCTGGAGAAAATATCACCATTGTTACCGGAGCCTCGCGCAAACTGAGCCGACATAAGTATTATGTCAGGAGACCCTTTTCCAATAGGATTTGAACCGGTTACATACTTTACGTGGTCGAAAGAGTCAATATAAGATTTGCTACCGGAATCATACCTCCATACATTCAGCCTGAAGTGCTCTTTCAGTTCATCCTGCCACTGTTTCAAAACGGATTTCGGTGTAAGTATAATCACCCTCTTTACGCCGCAATACTTTACCATGAAAACCATTGTAGCTGCGACTTCGAAAGTCTTTCCCAAGCCAACCTCGTCAGAGAATAACACTCTAACCGGCCATCTGGAAAGTGCGTCAATAACCGCGCGTTCTTGATGCACATACAAGGCAGGGATGTCACCCGAGACAAAGAAGTTTGACAACATGGTCGAGGACACCTTAATCAAATCATTCTTTGTAGAATGATTTGACTTGGACGGGTTGGGATAAGTGCCTAATCCTTGCTTGATAATCTCTGCGGTACCTTCCGTAACATCAAGGGTAATGGCATCTTCAAGATTATTATTCCATAGAGAATTGAAGAATTCTTCTTGGACGGCCACGGCATCAGGTTGCTCCCAAGATTTAGCCACCATGACCTGCTCAAAGTTACCGCCTAATCCTGAGCTCGTCTCATTGGGGCTACCAATCGCCACGATTTTATCTCCATTTTCATCGGCTAACAGCAATGTCTTAGGATGGAAAATGCCCTCTCCTATAACATCTGCAGTTTTTATCTCAAGAAGGCCATCTTCAATCATCCAGGCTACGGTTGCCAACCGCTGTCTCTCTAGACTATCTTTGATGGATTCAATACCTAATCTCAGATTGTTCCTTATCTCCGCTATTTGCTCTTCAAGGTATTTCCTTCTCGTTACAGCATCAAGGAATTCTCCGGGGAAACTGTGAATACCTATAATCAACCTCATCCTTCCATGCTTCCGGTATAGGGAATCTATCCCCTGGGAGATGGCCAACAATGATTCAACTGTATAAAAACTTGTGACGCGGTCATAGTGGACACTCGCATCTATCGAAGGCAAAAGAAAATTTTTAAGAATCTCTCCTCCTTTACCAGCATAACTGACTTTGATATCTATGTCCTTGAGCCCCATACCTATCTTCCGAGAGCGTCCAATACCTTATCACACAACTCTTCGTCGCCATCAATACTGTTGCGTTGGATGACTTTATTGTCTGCAAGGTTATTAAGAATATCCTTCAAAGTGGCTATCTGTTTTTCGCTTAATGCTTTGCCCCATTTCTTTTGCCCGGCCAAGCTATTTAAGAACTTGATGGCGCTTGGATTCACCGACGTGAAGTTCTTTGCCTTTTTCGCCAGGGCAAACATTTCTCCTCCTGTAATTTCAGAAAGTAGCTGCTCAGAAGAAGATCCAGCCACTTCAATCATCTGTTGATATATAAACTCACTGACTGATTCATTCTTTGATCTGGATGTATCGGACAGCGCGGATAAAGCCTTCTTAATCTCGTCATCATTGCCACTTGATAATAATGGCCACGTTGTCTTAGGAGGATTAGCATCAGAAATCATCCTAATCATGTCTTCGTCAAGATTACTCAAAGACAAAAATGCATAGAGTTCTGCAGGTGTGGTCTTAATAAAGTTAGCTGTAGTGGCTATGTCAAGACCGACCGAATAGAAAGCTTCAGAGATTGTAACAATCTTCTCTTCCAGACTCAGATTCTTCGAATCCCAAGTCTTTCTAATTAATTCCAACGCATCAATCTTGTCCATGGCTACTTCATTGATTCAGTCCTCTGTGAGACCCATTCATTTCTAATCTTTAATGCCTTCCTGCTATCGACGCCCAATTCCTCTACTAGAGAGCGATAAATAGCATCGGAAGTTGCAATTATTCTACGCACTTCGCCATCAATCTTTTTTCGCCAAAGCGAATGGTCTTTATAGACAATGACCTGCAGTTCTTGCGGCTCCTGATACATATCAAGAATGTAGTCAAAGGGTCCTACTTCGTGTCCATCTTCTTCCTTCTCTAAATAAGTAATATGGATTTCACTCCCATCTTCTAAGAAAAGCGACTTTTCAGTCACAATGCTTTTCACAGAGTCGTTAATACTGACGCTCGGTTTATTATCCTCGCTGGGTTCGTTGTTTGGCTCTGTTGCCGGAGTATCAGCACCTTCATTCTCGATTACATACTCTTTGCCTAACTGCTCAAGAACAGCTTTCTTTTCAGACGGTTTATTGATGTTGTGTCCTCTGCTAAGGTTACGAGAGGCAGCCACTACACCCTTAAGATAATCTTTCATATGGATTCTCACAAATTCCCAATCCTCAGACTGTTGCACACCCTGTTTGTAGAATGTTGCATCGAGGAAATCCATATTCACCTCACCTATGATACGGCTAGTCATCAAGTGAGCAGTGAACCAGCTCTTGTCGTGCGAGACGACTAATTGGCCCCTGCGGTAGATATTAAAACCATATAGACCATCGTTGTGAGTCTGTTTGTCTATGGCGACCCAACCCGTAATGTGGTATTTATTCCCGGGTCCAAACTTCTCGTCAATTATGACTTTTGTCCCCTTGACAAAGTTGTACGTCTTTGGCTTGGCAATGTGACTATCATTTTCATCAATTACTGTGATGATATCACCGCCTTCGATATGTCCCTTGAAAGCATCTCCAAGATACTCAAGCGCGGCACTTACGGGGAACTCGTTAATCTTCAGGTTCTTAATGACGAAAGCAGTTCCGTGAGGAGCCTTTTTTAAAGGCGAGTAGATAGAAGGCCTACCATCTTCTATGGCAATATCCCACGCATCAGAACCGGACGGACGTACACTGTAGTCTTTAATGTCGAAAGCGGTATGATACTCTATATTCTCACCAACGGGCCTAGTGTAAATTTCATAATAATCACCCAGCGTAGAGCAAGAAGTTTTGAACCCCATTCCAAAGTGGCCTTTAGTGCCTTCGCCTCTCTCAAGATACCTAGACATATCTTCACCTATGCAAACGGCTTTCTCCAGGATTTCAGAAGTCATACCTTTTCCATTATCCAATACGACTATCTGATCGTTCCTCATGTCGATTGAAATATTTAGCTTTTCTTCGCCACACCTTGCATCAAAACAGTTAGCTACCAGTTCTCCAATCGCTGCTTGTGGCGATTGGTTCGTTGCACCGATTGTCTCCATTAATCTAGGAGAGGGATAATTCTTAACAACTCTTTTGCCCATAATGATTATTTGGCTACCAAAACAAAATAATTATTTTGTAAATTTAAATAATTAAGAGCTATTATCAAAATAGTACCTTGTTGGAATATAGAGGATTACAGATTCGTATTCATTTTAATAATCAACATTTGAATTAATAATTATGCCAGAGCTCAGATTACAAAGATTATGGACAAAAGCGGAGCTGGTTGTGACATTGGCGCTGTATTTCCAATTGCCTTTTGGTCGCCTTAATCATACGACAAAAGAGGTTATCGATCTCGCTCGGCTGATAGGTCGGTCAGCAAATTCAGTCGCTCTAAGACTCTCCAATTTTGCAGCATGTGATCCCTATATAATTAATTCCGGACGTAGAGGTATGGTAGGTGGCCTATCTATATGTCAACCAGTTTGGGATGAATATGCGCTTAACAGAGAGAAACTTTTTTTTGATGCCGAGTATTATTTGGCTTCATATGAGAGAAAAAAAGTTGACGAGCATCTTGGTCTAACCAATATTAAGGTTTCCGGAAAAGATCGAATTGCGGTAATCAGGCAACGAGTTAATCAGAATGTATTTAGGACTATGGTTTTAAACAATTATGATTCTCGTTGTGCCATTTCAGGATTGAATCTTACTAGCCTTTTAATTGCAAGCCATATTATTCCATGGGCTGATAATCAAAAGGAGCGACTTAATCCTGAGAATGGGATTTGTCTTTCTCCTCTATATGACAAGGCTTTCGATACCGGTTTAATAGGTATATCTCCTGAATATGAAATACTGTTGTCTAAGGAATTGAAGGAGTATAAAAATGAAGAGTTCTACAAAATATGCTTTGCTACAATTGAACACAGCCCTATGTTGCTGCCCGAAGAGCATAAGCCAAACCCAGTCTTTCTTCAATATCATCTAGACCATATTTTTGCTCCTCATAATTGATTATTCTGTTACCAGACATCCCTAATGGAAGAATCTTTCTTATCAAATTATTTGGATCGAAAGGAATAACTCAGTAACTTTGAATCCGGAGTTTTCTTATGAAAGAAGTAAGGGTTATAGAATTATTTGCCGGTGTAGGCGGTTTCAGAGTCGGACTAGAAAGGGCTGACGCTGAATTCTTTAAGACTATTTGGGCTAATCAGTGGGAGCCTGCGACCAAGATTCAGCATGCTGCGATGGTTTATGAAAAGAATTTTGGAGAAGGTAGTGTGGTTAATGAAGACATCAATCTGGTGAAAACTGAAGTGATACCGGATCATGACATGCTCGTTGGCGGGTTCCCTTGCCAAGATTACTCTGTTGCGACTACTTTAAGTAATTCTAAAGGTATTGAAGGGAAGAAGGGGGTTTTATGGTGGTCTATTTACCGTATCCTGAGAGATAAAGGCGAAAAACGTCCGCAACTAGTTTTCCTAGAAAATGTTGATCGCTTACTGTTATCTCCAGCAAAGCAAAGAGGACGTGATTTTGCAATCATTCTTGAATGCCTTAACGAGTTAGGTTATATGGTTGAGTGGCGAATTATTAATGCGGCTGATTATGCTATGCCCCAAAAACGCCGTCGTACATACATCTTGGGTTATCAAAAAAACAGCCCTATTGCCGATGGATTTACAACTCCCAATGATTGGATTATTAATTCTGGAGTCTTTGCTAAAGCATTCCCAGTTGCGGAGAGCAGTTCTTTAAAAATAATAAAGACAAAATTGTCAGACAATAATGATGATTTATTGCTTGATAGTGCTGATGAATTCGTTAAAACGAATCTTCGATTGCTGGATATAACAGAAGAGTTTAATAAATCAAATAAAGGAAAGCCATTTGAAGGTAGTGGGGTGATGGTTGATGGCGTTGCTTATTCAACCACAACAATTCCAATCTGTAAGGAAAAGCCCATGACAATACGAGATATCATGGCTTCGCCTGAAGAGGTGCCAGAAGAGTTCTATGTCCCCGAGTCGCAAATTGCTCGTTGGAAATACTATAAGGGTGCCAAACGTGAACCCAGAACTAGAAAAGATGGTGGTCAATACTATTATGCCGAAGGTTGTATGGACTTCCCGGATTCGATAGACAAACCAGCAAGAACCATAATCACTTCTGAAGGCGGTAAGAGTCCCGATCGCTGTCGTCACGTCATTCAGGATCAAACAGGTCGCCTGCGTCGGTTAGTCCCTGTTGAACTCGAGCGATTAAATATGTTCCCTTCTAATCATACTATGTTGGAAGGTATAGACGATGGAAAGAGAGCCTTCTTGATGGGAAATGCCCTGGTTTGTGGTATCATTACCAAAGTGGGAAAGGAACTCGAATCCAGACTGAGGTAAGATACTAGATGCGGGGGATTGCACCAGCATTGTGCTATTCGGCATTCATGATAATATTTTTAATATAGTCATGATTGAACCAATAGCAGTATTTTTTTACCATGCCACCATGTGGGCTATCAGTAACATCAGCAGAATCTTTTCCTTTGGGGCGCACATGGAATTTTTTATGATGACTTTCGCGATAAAAGTACTCAGGAGCTATCGTATCATTCTTAACTGCGTTTTTGATGTTTAGCCAGTATGCTTCCGCTTCTTCCAAGTCCTGGGCTGGCATAGTCCAGAAGAATGCAGTCTTTAGCCGTACGTCGCTGTTTGCGTCTTCTTGAAAGACTACAAATAGGAACCGCTGGGTAAATATGTCATACAGACGTGAGTCGTACCAGTTATCCTCTTGGAGGATATCGAAGTAATTGATGTTCTCAAAAGACATTGCTTCAGCTGGCCTCCCATTCTTATTAAGCCGTATTGTTTTGATGACAATGCCAGACTTTACGAATTCTTCTGATTTGGTGACATCAGCTCCACGAGTCTTGCGCTGGGTCAGGATCTCGTTCGCAATTAGAAAATATTTACTCTTGGCGTGTGTGTCAATACCCAGGTCTTGTGATAGCTCTTGATAGGTTTTGTCATAAAAAGGTTCGAGACGATTGAGTAAGATATGTTCAAAACTATCCTTTTTTAACTCACTCTCATTGATAAGATGGGGGCCGTATCCGTGGACTAGTGCAGATATATTATATGATCCCTGGCCACCTGACTTCTTCGCAAAATCTAATATACTGCGCATATATTGAACCTTCAGGGAAAAAGCTCTTTTAGGTGCGGGAATAGAAGCAATAGTGCCATCGGGAAGACGATAATAAACGTCTGCATCTCCTTTTTGCCCTTTTCTACATGCCCCCAAGTATGTTGTATCGCCTTCGGATAATTCATGGGCTTTGCCTTCTTTGATTTTGGCAATTATTTTTTCGTAATCCTGTTTCATTATGAGCAAATCCTTCTCAGGTATTTGCCATAGCACATCATAGATGAACTTGAGCTTATGTACGGGAACGCTATCTTTATGTAGATAAAAAGGAATTAGCATGAATGCGCATTTGAGGTAGATGTGGGACTGCTCAAATGGGATTGCCTGGTCTTCCGTGAAGTCTATCATGGTGCAGACAAGTCGCTCTTTTATGGTTAAAGTTTTATTTCTCAGCTCCTTCAGTGGAGAGACTTTCAGTTCAAGACCAGCTTCAGGAAAGTCGGCCTCTTGTCTGTTGTTGTTGTCGATGCCGAAGAAATAAAGTTCAACTAATTGGCCCAGCTGCCCTTTTCCACGCTTGGGGTCAATGATATCTGGAAATACCGCTTCTTCGAGAGTCTTTCCAAGGAGTTTCTTGCTATACTCCAGAATGGACCATTTATCTGCCTTGTTGTAATTGAAATTCATAAATTACTGATGAATATGAGAGATATCAGAAATCGGAAGAATGATTTTTACCAAAATTAAGCATTTCCATCTGATTCTATGTATCTTTATATGACGACCATACACAATGCTAACTCCCGAGCAAAGATTCACTTGCATGTCCCATAATCGGGCTAAGAATACAGGGCCCGAGTTATTACTGCGTCAAGCTTTATGGCGTCGGGGCTTTCGGTATAGGGTTAATGATAAGAGATTGCCGGGGACTCCTGACATCGTATTACCTAAGTTTCGTTCTGTTATTTTTGTCAATGGATGCTTCTGGCATGGCCACAAGGATTGTAAATACTATTCTGTTCCCAAGACAAACACCGAATTTTGGATAGCCAAGATTGCACGGAACCAGGAGCGAGATCAAGAAGTTTGGCGGAAGCTAGAGGCGAAAGGGTGGAGTGTTATCATTCTTTGGGAGTGTCAGATTAAGAAGGCATTTTTAGAAGAGACAATAGGCCGAGTCGCTGCTGAAATAGTCCGTAATGGGGAAACCTTTCGAGCTACCCAAGAACGAAGAAGGGAAGCGAGGAAAGTGTATCTATATGAGAGAAAGGAACGAAAAGCAAGAGAACAATCCTTCTTGTCTGAAGTGAAGAACCTTTAACTCTTCAATTTTCAAAGAAAGTAATCTGATAGGGAGCAACTGCGTTTTAGCCGATGAAGATAGTTTGCGGCCTCCTCAAGGGAACGACGGAGGGCGCATCAAGTGAGGGCGAAGAAGCGGATGAGCGGAGTGAGCCGCCCGGGAGCGATGATGTCTGAGCCACGTTCGGCGAGGCTGGAGGCCGCAGGCCGTAAGACGAAGACGATAAGGGCGAGTTCGTCGCGACAGGCGAATCGTAGTGAAATCCGCCGCCCGAACGCAGCTCTGCGCCCGTAGGCGTTGCCCTGGAGGGGCGGCTGCAGTGCCTTGTAACAAAAAAGCCCTGGATTTCTCCAGGGCTACCCTTTGAGCGGGTTTCCAGTTTTCCAAGAACTTTTCAAAATGTTGTATTTCAGAAGCATTTTGAAAAGGAGACTCATAAAGATAGTGATTAGAAGCCAAAACACCAATTACATCTATAGTAATTTTATTGTCATGGTGGTTGTACCTTAGCCTCGCCCTAGCGGGAAAGAAGGTCTGAATGGTAGCTGGTCGCCCGAACAGACTGACTTGCCGGCGACACTACCGCCCTCGGAAGTAAAGAGGGAGGGGCCCGTTGAATGCAAGTTATCACGCAGTGATGACGAAGCAGGCAATGGGAGGGTCGGAGTGAGCGTCAGCGAACGGAGGTCGCCGCAAGTCAGGTCTGTGACAAGGCAGCAGTGCGAGGCGGTCTTTTCGCATTCTCGCTGATTATCTCTAAATTCGCACGGAAATCTTGTGGCCAATGAAAAAGATTCTGAAAGTCATCTGGGGCATATTCGCCGTGATAGGGATTCTGTTCACCGTGCGTGTCCTTTTCTTACTTAATGGAAAGACCACCATCTCTATCTATCCGTCAACCAAAGGAAGGTTCGATGAATATGTAGATCTGCTTCGCACATCAGGACCCTTTGCTAAAGACACAGCTGCATTTGAGATGAAGATTGTCCAGGACCCCGTCCGTGCGAAAGAGATCAGAGATTATTTCCAGCTCGACAAGTTGTACGACGCAGAAGCAGACACCTGGACAAAAGCACTCGCCATCGGCAAATACGTAGCATCAAACATCCCGCACGACAACCAGGCAATAGAACCCGAGCACCGCAACGCCATCGACCTGTGGGAGTATACCAAGGATGTAGCACCCGCATTCAACTGCCGTCTGCACAGCATACTCACATTCGAACTGATGCTCGCAGCCGGACTGGACGCACGCTTTGTGACCTGCATGCCGTAAGACAGGTATGATAATGACTGCCACGTGGTCAATGAAGTCTGGCTTCCCGAACTGGGCAAATGGGCGATGATAGACAGCGATATGGGTGGAAACTACGCATCCGATCTGGACGGCACTCCGCTTTCCCTCAGGGAGATCAGAGAACATTATATTTCCGGAGAAAAGATGCAATATCATCCGGGATTCAAGAAAGCCACCACAAAGCTGAGCGGGCACTACGCATATATGGCCAAGAACACCTACTGGTTCAGTTGCTGGGAGACGCTTTCCTATTATCAGGAAGACGGGCAGAACAGAGAGCGTGAGGCTGGTCGGTACATCTATCTTGTTCCGTCAGGCTTTGGCGGATTCAACTTTGGCGTATTCAAAAACGATGGAGAGATTGTTACAACAGATGCCGACGCTTTCTGGGCCGCTCCCGGAGAATAAGACAAATCGAATTTGAAATGAAGAAAGCAATAAAAATAACGCTATGGGTTCTTCTGGGACTGATTGTCGTTATTGGCGTTTATTCCTGGATACTCTTCGGCCCGTTGGTAAAAGGAGCTATGTCCGTCCAGAAACTGGATGAGAGATTTTACTATATGGAATACAAGGGAGATGACGGATTCGCAGGACTGATCGAACAGGGCGGCGGACGCAGTTCCGGCGAACTGGTCGGATACGTGATCTCTTTCCTGTCGAAAGGTTTCTACAATCCGCCGAAACCCACGCCCGCATCTCAGCCGTACGGTTGCTCAGCACTGACAGTCCGCACTCCGGAAAATGGAGTTATGATGGGCAGGAACTATGACTGGGGAACGGCGACGGGAGAGCCCGATGCAACGGGCATTATCCTTCACACCATCCCCAAACACGGCTATGAGACCATCACCACCTTCGACGGAGATTTCTTCGGGTTCGGCGAAGGATGGCTGCCGGAAGGGTTCGCCAACCAGTATATGGCCTTGAGCGGACTTTTTTTCGCCCTTGACGGGATCAATGAGAAGGGCCTGGCCATCGCCGACCTTATGGCCGGTGACCAGGTGGAGACCCACCAGAATACAGGAAAACCGGCGCTTACCACGACCTCGGCCATCAGTTATCTGCTGAAGAATGCCGCCGATGTGGATGAGGCCCTGGAACTGCTCCGGAGTATCGATATGCATTCTGACATCGGTTCCGCACACCATTATGCCATATCGGATGCTTCCGGCCGGAGTGTGGTGGTGGAATATGTTGACAATGAACTAGTCGTAGTGGTGTCTCCTGCCGTAGCCAACCATTATTTGTGCGATGCCAAAAAGGATGTCGGGCTTCTCGAGGGCGATTACCGTTACGAGCAGCTCTGCGAGCGATTCGAACAGACTGGCGGAACAATGGACGAGGATGGCCTGCAAAATGCCATCCAGTCAGTCTCCCATTCCGGCACATGCTGGACTATGGTGATGGACCTCACGCATCCTTCCGTCACATACTATTCGCGCCGCCAGTTTGACAAGCCCTTCCGTTTCGAATTAGTTCGCAAAGAACGTTGAGAAAACGTATGGATTACCGAGAAGAAGCCATAGGGATTTCATCTACTCGGAAGGGTACAACAGCAAGTCGTATCAGGGTAGGGTGAAGCACATTCCCAACATAATAACAGCCTTCAGATTCCTTGGGGCCACCAGTCTGCTGTTCTGTAATCCGGCAGGTGTTGCATTCTGGGTAATCTATGGCCTATGTGGGATAAGCGATATGCTGGATGGTTACCTGGCGCGGAAACTGCACGCCGAGAGCAGAACTGGCGCCGTGCTGGACAGTCTAGCTGACATCTGCTTTGTCGCTTGTTGCGCCTTACGGCTTATCTCCGTTGTGCAGATTCCGTTATGGCTATGGATCTGGGCAGGGGTAATTGTAGCCATCAAGATAGTCAATCAAGTCTCGGCGCTGATTGTCCTCAGACGCTTCTGCTTTCCTCACACAAAGGCAAACAAGTTGACAGGTCTTTTGCTCTTCCTGTCAGTCCCTACAGTGTTCTGGTCCTTTGTTCCTGTTGCAATCGTTGCAAGTGTGGCTTCATTCGCCGCCGTCCAGGAAGGACATTTCATCAGGACAGGTAGGGTCTGAAGCAAGTGCATGGTTCGCGAGCCTCGCCCCAGCAGGAAAGAAGGCCTTGCTTTCCTGCGCCAAAGGCGAGGCGCTCTTTGCACAATATCACGGAGAATCGCTAAATTCGCATAGACAAATCGGCATTCAATGGTTTCAGACATCATCAGAAATATCGCAGTTGTCGGCGCGGGCAGTTTCATCGGCGGAGCGGCAAGGTATCTTGTCTCCCTGCTGATGAAAGGCGTATGTAAGGGATTCCCTTGGGCAACCCTTGCCGTGAACCTGGTCGGTTGCTTCCTGATCGGGCTTCTGTGGGGTGTGTTCAGTCGCACCGCCAGCGAAGGCAGCAATTGGGCTCTGTTCCTGACAGTGGGACTATGTGGAGGATTTACCACATTCTCAACCTTCTCAAAAGAGGTGCTGATGATGCTGCAATCCGGAAATATCTGGGGCTTTGCAGGATACATTGCCCTGAGCGTCATCGCCGGTGTGGCTTTGGTTGCAATGGGCTATTATCTCTTCCGCTAAACTCGCATAAACAAATCAGTAATTATGGATACCAGGAAACGAACCCAGACCATCGTGATGGTTGTCGTATGCAGCCTTGTCGTTTTGGCCTGCTGCATCCTGCTCGTCAAACTAATTGTCACAGGTAATCACGAATTCAAGCGCTGGTTCTTCGCAGTCGCATCACTTATCGCATCCGTACTTCTCATCGCGGATGGACTCAAGAGATTGAAGCAAAGCCAAAAGTAAACTTATGGATAAGAGATTGCTCATACAGTCGCTCGCAAAGTTTCTGCTCGGCGTCGCCATCGTCGGCCTGCTGCTTTTCCTGCCGGCGGGCTCATTTCACTTTTGGCAAGGATGGCTGCTGATGGGCATCCTCTTCGTGCCGATGTTCATCGCCGGGCTGGTGATGATGGCAAGGAACCCCGACCTGTTGCGGAAACGCCTCAACGCCAGGGAGCAGGAGGCCGAACAGAAGACCGTGGTGAAACTGAGCGGGCTGCTGTTCTGCGCAGCTTTCGTGGTTGCCGGACTGAACTGGCGGTATGGATGGCTCGTGCTGCCCGATTGGGTTGTCTGGGTGGCAGCAGGTGTGTTTGTTGTTTCTTATCTACTGTATGCCGAGGTACTTCGGGAGAACACCTACCTGTCCCGGACCATCGAGGTCCAGGAAAACCAGAAGGTCATCGATACAGGCCTTTATGGCATTGTCCGTCATCCGATGTATATGGCCACCACCATCCTCTTCCTGGCAATGCCTCTGGTGCTTGCGTCTCCCATTTCCTTCATCATAATGCTCGGCTACATCCCCGTGATAGCCAAACGCATCAAGAATGAAGAGGAAGTCCTCGAAGAAGGACTGGAGGGCTATGCCGAGTATAAGAAGAAAGTCAAGTACAGAATCCTGCCCTTCATCTGGTAAACGGTAAATTCTTGCCGATATCGGCAAGAATTGGTATATTTGTACTCAGTTATCACGCAATAATTGCCGATAAGGATGGAACTCATATCAGTCAGCCAATTTGCACAACAACATGAACTCCCCGAGCGTACCGTCAGGAACTGGTGTGCGACCGGGAAGATTGCAGGGGCTGTGCTTGTCGGAAAGACCTGGAACATTCCTGCCGATGCCCCGTTGCCGCGAAAAGGCAAGCAGAAAGCTAGTCCTTTGCTGAAACGACTCCGTGAAGAGAAGGAAGGCAAGATCAGCGGCGGCATCTATCATCGTACCCAGATAGACTTCACGTATAACTCCAACCATATAGAAGGCAGCCGTCTTACACACGAACAGACCCGGTTTATTTTCGAGACAAATACAATCGGCATAAGAGACGAGAACATCAATGTCGATGATATCATAGAGACAACCAATCACTTCCGCTGCATCGACCTTATCATTGACCGGGCAGAAGAAAAACTCTCCGAACCTTTTATCAAGGAAATACATAGAATACTCAAGACAGGGACATCCGACAGCAGCAAGTCCTGGTTCAATGTCGTAGATTATAAGAAATTGCCCAATGAAGTAGGCGGAAACACCACCTGCCCTCCGGAAGAGGTCCACACGCAGATGAAAGCCCTCCTGTCTTCATACAACGCAAAAGAGCCCAAGTCGTTGGAGGACATTATCGACCTCCACCAAAAGTTTGAGGCCATCCATCCGTTCCAGGATGGAAACGGCAGGGTCGGAAGACTGGTAATGTTCAAGGAATGCCTAGCGAACGGAATCGTACCGTTTATCATTACCGAAGATCTCAAGCTATTCTATTACAGAGGTCTCAGAGAGTGGGGGCACGTCAATGGCTATCTCACAGACACCTGTCTTACGGCCCAGGACAACTACAAGGCGTTGCTTGACTACTTCAAGATTCAGTATATTCGCACAATATGAAAAGAAAGACTTATATCAGTTTTGCCATAGCAATCTTGACGTTTGCTATGATGGTGGCCGGGTGCAGGACTGCCCGTGCAGACAAGAAGCAGTTTGCAGGCACATTGGAAGAGCCTGTTATGTCAGACAATATGCCGGACCATGTCCAGCAGGCAATGACAAAGGCGATGAAGTACCATTGCCACGATCTGTTTAACGACACCGAAAACGAAATAAACGTAGCAAGCATCGACGAAGTTGACGAGACCTCTACTGAGGGCTATGGCATCAATGTGACGAAAGGAGCGATATCCACCACCTTCCCGAACATCCGCAACACCCGCGCACCGCAGGCCAGTTACAATGCCAAAACGGGCGACCTCTGGCTTACCAGTTCGGCTATGGAAGGCACGGGCATCCGGGTAGAATGGCTCCATCAGATCCGCTTCGGCGACAACGACCTGGCTTATGTAAAGACAGAAGTCAACCCCTACGGAGTGCAGCAGGAACTGCAGCAACGCCTGCGTTATAGCATCAAGGGTGAAACCATCTCGCTCTACGACGGAGACAAGCTGCTGGCGACAGTCACCAATTCCCTCAAGGAAATGGGCGGCTTCGATGAGCAGCAGCCGTTATGGATAGCCGAGCAGCTGTACTATGATGTCAGCAGCGGTGCTCCCAAAGTCATTTTCATTCCCGGAGTGAAATACGCTTCTGCTCCCGTGCTGTTTTACGACGATATGCCCGAACTGTCAGTTCCCCTCACCATTGATGAGAACGGATTGTTCACCCTTCACGAAATCACAGTGATTGCGCAGCAATAATTATTATGTTTTCATAGAATTATCTTAACTTTAGTACTCTAACAGTACCAAAACAATTGTAATCCCATGGCAAAGTCAGACATCAAGAAACAGCGGTCATCCAACATCGAGATCGTCTGGAAAGAAAACGTACCACAAGCCACATATTACAACCGTGCCGGCTACAGCATCGTTGCAAAAGTTGAGAACGGACAATTCATCCTCACCCGCGACGGCTGGGACGACGACCCCAAAAACGCCGAAGGAGTCATAGTCAGCCCGATGCACACCGCCAGACTCAAAGACAGCTTCAACGTAAAACACTCCGACACACTGCTGAAAGCCATAGGCAGAAGATTCGCCCAAAACGAACCCCATAAAGCCTACGCCAGGATACTGACGTCACTCGACAGGCGCGGCATACCCTACCAGAAAGTGAAAAGCGAAATATAATCTACAGCCAGGGATCTATATGACAAAGGCAAAAGCCAAGGAAGAACCAAAGGTCGAAAAGGTCGAAAAGAGCGAGAAGCGCGAAAGGAAAAAAGGCAGCCTGATGGAACGCCTGCTGGTAGCCTTCGCAGGAACCACACTGTCCATCATCCTGACATTCGGAACCACAGGGCTGATCAACCACTTCAACCGCAACAAAGACCGCCGTCTCACCGCCCTGATGGTGATGAGCAGCATCGAATCATTCGCCCGCAACCTCGAAGACAGGGCAGAAGAGTGGAACAGGATGGACAGCATTGCGACCTGGCTGCTCAGACTGCCCATAGATCAAGTTGCAAAACTCGGTGAAGGCCCGTTCGACGATGCGATAGCAGAAGTCTTTGAGACACCCATAATGAGCCACGACAAGACAGCCGAAACCATCTTCAGCAGCAATATCGACACGTGGAAGAATATGGGCAATTTCCAGTTCATCGACAATGTCGGAGCCTGTTTCTCATATATGAACTTCATAGAGCAGGAACTCAACGACGAAGCTATCGAATATGCGCAGAAACCAGCCCAGGTAGTCAACAACGCTTCTTCCTATCCAGGCAAGACCATAACCGAGAAACTGCTTCGCGACGAGCAGGTACGGCGGCAGCTGCTGCAGCCGAATTCGATCAAGGCCTGGCTCGCCTACTGTGCAGACTATATCCGCCAGATGAACCGCAGCAATATGAAGCTGATCGACATCCCCGAGGAAGAAGTGATGGCGTTCACCGACGCCCTAGCAGACGTTGCAGAGGAAGATGACCTGGAGCTGGATATCTCAGATTACAAACAGCCACACCCAGATGCAGACTCAGTCAATGCGAACCTGCTCTACGCCCGGCAGCTGGACAGCCTGCTGAACCGCAACAAGTAGCATTTCACAGACAGTCTATGAGCTCGTCCAGCGAGCCCACGACACCGTCGAACAACTTGTACATCAGTTCCGGTTCCACCATCTCCGGAATGTAGGCGATCACCTTCTTCTTAGCACCCGCAAACCATCCCGCCTCAGTGTGCGCACTGCGCCCGCAGGGGAGGACCAGCACGCAGGTGTCGGCCCAGTCCAGAGCCTCCTCGTCAGCCCTGAACTGGCGCTCGGCCTTGGGGTGATGCAGACCCTCCGCATACTGAGCGAAAGACCAGCGAAGCGCTTCAGGATCGATGTCCGTCCAGCGGAAGCCGTTACCTCCGTGGGGAGGATTACGGAAATCATAGACCTCGTGGCCAGCCTCGCGGAGACGGGTCACGACCTCTGGGTAGTACTGGTTCCTCCAGCTGGAGGCGACATAAATCCTGGCCATAGGATATCTAGATAAGTTAGTTCAGCAGCGAAGACACCTTGAGCTCCGGCTGACGGCCGTGAGCGTCGAGAACCTTGCAGCGGATGGTGACAGACTTCGACTCGCCAGGGAGCAGCGAGAACCAGTTGTCCTCGTAGAGCACCGGCAGAACCTGCTGGCCGCCCGCACGGAGGTCGAGCTGCATCATCAGGGCAGGAGTGGAGCCCGTGTTTTTGAACTGCACGTCGCCGACCCACTCGTCGCCGACCATCCTGAACAGAGACTGCATCTCGACAGTAGTCTTCGGGAGAGTCTTGAGCGCCTTGAGGTCGCCGTCAGAGCTGTGGATATAGAAGTTGTCGGCGAGAGTCTCGCCAGCCTTCGAAAGCGTAAGTTTCAGGTAGTGGGGACCGCTGATCTTGGTCGAATCCACGGCCAGGGGAGCGAGCGGAAGGGTGCTGTCGTCCACGATCGAAACCTCGTCGCTGCGCGAGAACACAAGCTTGCCGTCGTAGGTGTAGACCCCGATCTCGGCCACGGCGCCAGTAACGTCACCGTAACTGTTGTTGACAACCTCAACGGACTCGAGCACCGGGTTCCACTGGATGCGGATCGGAGCAGATCCCTTCTTCGCGCCGAAGTATGCTGCAGTGGGAGCGAGGTAGTAGTCGTAGGTCTGCCATACCATAGAAGGCCAGCAGGCGTGGCTCATCCAGATGATGAGACCCTTGCGGTTCCAGCTGCGCGACTCGTACATCGCGCGGTAGCCGTCATAGTTTACCAGCTGCGCCCATTTCGCGAACTCCTCCATAGAAGAAGCCTGGCCGAAGTGCTCCTCCACCATAGCGTTGAAGGTGGCTGCGCTCTGTGCGTTCTCGAGGGTGTAGTCGTGGATGCCCCATACATAGTTCTGAGGCCACTGGTTCTCCTCGCGGAAAGTGCGTTTCAGGCTTTCGGCAGTCATCACGTTGGGCATTCCGCGCTCGCTGTGGAGTCGGTCCTTGCCGACCTCCGCCTCGAAGTAGGTCTTCACCGGCATAGCCCTGTAGGGGCCGTGTCCGCTCACGAAGTCGTCGGCGGAGTTCGGGAAGTATATGATGCCCGGATGGCGCTCGGCCACGAGCTGCCTCAGCCCGTCGTCCAGAATCTGGGGCGGGTAGCCTTCGTTGCGGCCGCAGTAGAGAGCGATGCTCGGATGGCGGCGTATCTTGCGCACGAAGTCCTCGGCGTTGGCCATGAACATCGCGTTGTCGTCAGGGTCCGGACCGTCCCAGGGATTGGCCAGCCAGAAGTCCTGCCATATCATCACGCCGTGGCGGTCGCAGGCCTCGAAGAACTCCTCGTCGCCGGTCTGGCCCACCCAGTTGCGGATCATAGTGAAATTCATATCGGCGTGGTAGGCCACTGCGGCGTCGTACTCCCTCTCGCGGTAGGTGAGGTTAATCTCGGGGAAACCCCAGTTGCCGCCGTTGCAGATAAGCCTGCGGCCATTGATGAAGATGTCGAGGATGCCCTTCGAAGTGTCGTAGGTCATTTCGCGAAGGCCGCTTTGGAATGCCGTGCTGCCCTCGGTCTTTCCGCCGGAGACGAACTCGGCGGTCACGTCATACATATACGGCTCTCCGTAGCCTACAGGCCACCAGAGCTTGGCATCGGGCATAAGGCGCTCTTCCATCACTACCTCGCGCTCCTCGTTCGGAGCCAGGCTTACGGTCTGTTCAGTCAGGAAATCGCCGATCTTGATCCTGAGCTGTCCGTCGACGGCCTTGCCGGTGAGGTTCTTCACCACGGCGCCGGGAGATACCATCGCCTTGCCGCCGTCCAGCCTGCAGAGGACGAAGCCGTCATCCACGGTCACCTTGCCCTCGGCTCTCAGGTAGACGTTGTCCCAGATGCCGATGTTGCGGCCCCTGACGGTAGGGATCCAGTCCCAGCCGATGGAAGGGTGGAAGGTAGGGTTGTCGGCTCCGAGGATGCCGCCGTTGGAGTCGGCGGTGATGGCCGTCTGCTCCTTGATGATGCCTGGATGGGCGTTGCGGTGGATGAGAACGGCGAGGACATTGTCCTTGCCTACCTTGCCGGTAACGTCGAAGCGTCCCCTTTGGAATGCTCCGTCAATCTTGCCGATGAAGCGTCCGTTGAGGAAGACGTCGGCCTTCCAGTTGATGCCGTTGAAGTCGAGTATGAGGTTGCGGCCGTCGAAACCTTCGGGAAGGGTGAAGGTGTCGCGGTACCAGAAGTCGCTGTTGAAGAACGACTCCGAGAGCTGCAGCTGGTCGGTGTCGTAGCGTATGTCGGGGATGGCTCCTGCGTTGAAGTAAGAGGTAAGTACTGTTCCAGGTACTGTGGCTGCGAGCCAGCCGTCGGCATTGAAGTCAGGAGCGGAGATCGTCTCACCGCGATCCTTCACCTCAGATGCGCGCTGCAGCTTCCACAAGCCGCGGGACAGCTCGAGAGTGTCGCCCTTGGCTGTCTTTGCAGCCTGAGGCCTGGGATCGAGGCCGCCGGTGCCCCAGACTTCGAATTCAGAGACTGCGGCCTGGCCGTCGATGCAGAGCCGGACGTAGCGGGCCTTCTCGTGCACGTCGATTTCGGAAGCGCCCTGGTTGAAGCCCACTATATGCCTGAAGTCCTTGCCGTCCGCAGAAACTTCTATGTGTCCAGAAGCAGACGCGTTGCCTGCCCAGCGAATTACGCATTTGTTGAACTTGGAGACGGATCCGAGGTCCACGGTCACATATCCGCCCTTGGTGCCTGCGGGTATCCAGGCGCTGACGAAACGCTCCGAAGGAAGCATCGACACCTCGTGGCCGTCGACATAGAAGTTCATCTCGGTGAGGTTCCACTCTTGTACCGCGACATTGCCTAGATCCATTATGAGGCTGCAGACCTTTCCCATGTTAATATCGGCAGAGTAGCCGAACGCAAGCTCGCCTGACGAGCCGTTCTTGGGCTGCATCGTCTTGCCGGTGAGTCCTTCAAGCACAGAGACGTTCTGGCTTCCGCCGCCCTCGTGGATGGTGGGACTGCAGGGTTGAAGGGGAAGCTCCACGGGAGTTCCGTCCTCAAGCACGGCTATGAGTTTCGGGGAGAAGGAGCGGGGGAGGAATGAGCCGGCCAGAAGGCGGCAGCTTCCCTCGAAAGATATCTTGTCGGCAGTGACGCCTTCGCTGAATGTCACTTCAGCGCGTGCGTCAACCTTGCCGGGAACGGTGATTCCGGTGAAGTTGTCGTCGAACAGCCTTTCCTTAAGACGCATTATCACAGGCTCTCCGTTGACCGTCACGTCGACAGTGAAGGGAGACTGGGTGGTGACTATGCCGTCGGTGACCAGATGACCCGTGAGGTTGTAGTCATATGCGGAAGAGTGCCAGGCCGCACGCTGGAGAGCCAGGTTGCGGTAGGTATTGTTCTCTTGGAGTGTGGGGCCGTCGAACTGGTCGGGGTTGCCGGGATAGACGCCTATGCCTCTTGTGGATTCGGGCTCGGTGCAGGCGGTCAGTGCGGCAGCGAGCAGAAGGCAGGATGTGATTCTGCGGAAGAAGTTCATAGTTTTCCTAAGATAGTTTAGATGAATGCTAATTTACGATGTTTTTGCTAAATTTGGATATTATACGTCTCTAACCTAATAAACTGACATACTATGACGACTGAAAAACTCGACATCATGAAGGTCATCGGGGACGGCATCCGCTGCGGCCTCAAGAATTTCTTTCCCCTGTTTCTGATGATTATCCTCTATATCCTGACATTCTGGATACCCTATCTCAATGTCGGCACTACCATCGGCTTCTGCAAAGCTGTCATCAGCGTCGGCAGGGGCGAGAAGATTGACCCCCTGTCTATATTCTCGAAGGACAACTTCAAGAATCTCGGCAACTTCTTCCTCCTGATGGGCCTCATCAGCATCGGAGTCACTGCGGCAATGCTGTTCATGTTCTTCCCGGCTATGGTCATCGGAATCGCCTGGTCTTTCGCCATCTATTTCCTGATCGACAAGCACGTCTCTCCACTGAAGGCTCTCCAGCTCAGTTATGATGCGACTTACGGCAACAAGTGGCGCATCTTCTTCGTCGGGCTGCTCTGCGGCATCGTGGTTTGCGCCATCAGCCTGGTGCTTGGTCTTATCCCTAAGGTTGGTCCGTTCCTGGCTGTAATAGGCTGCTTCCTCTTCACAGCGATCATCATTGCCGTAGAGGGAGTTATGTACGACTTCTTCTCACAGAAGGCTGACGCAATCATCGCTGAGCACCGCGCTCAGTTCTGCAGACATCACGCCCCCGAGGCTCCGGCTGCAGAAGATGCACCGGCCGCTGAAGAACCTGTTGTCGAATAATATTTCTTTCAGTGAAAACACCCAAAATGCTGTTGTTGACGGCGGCCTTGCTCACCCTGGCCTTGTCCTGCACCAAGCCCGAAGAGGAAGTGGTGCCGGAAATAATCGTTTTGCCGGAGAGCTGGAATATATACGTCACGCACATGCTGTTCGAGGCTGAACCCTCGAGCCAGTTTTTTTCGTTCACCGCCACGGCCCCTTGGAGCGCTTCGCCTCAGTGGTTCGGAGATGAGTCGGACTGGCTTTCGCTCGATCCCTCCAGCGGCGGTGCAGGCACTTTCAATATGAAGGTAACGGTGAAGGAAAATCCCAATTACACTGACCGCACGGCCGCTGTGAATATTAAATGCGGCACGGCGGCGGCGAGCTTCTACATCTACCAGAATCGTACGAAAGCACAGTAGGTGGTGTTATACTTTGCCGCACCCGCCGCCGAATAGCATGTATATCGACATATACATTAGGTTATGGGTCCAAAGTTAGGACCCATAACTTTATTTTACCCCCTTTTCTGACGTTATGGGTACTTGGTTTGGACCCATAGCATCACCCAAAGCCCAGTGTTTTCAAATATTGTTTCAAACCATATTGCGAGGTGCGGGTGAATTACATAACTTTGTTCCGAGTCCGGTCAGTTCCGGGCACTTGAAGGATATGTGGAAGGAGGAACAATTCTGGCTCGTAACTACCGAGCATCTCGAAGATCGTCTCTGGTTCAGGGATGATGAAGATTTCAAAGTCGGAATGAATTATGTAGCTGTGCAGGCTTCTATCGGCCCTGCCAGCGTACTTGCATTCATTCTCATGTCTAACCATGTTCATTTTGTGCTGCACGGCACCCATGACGATGTCCTGAGCTTCATCAACAGCTTCAAGATGCGTTATGCGAAGTATTTGCAGCACAAATACGGCCATAAGGAGTTTTTGCGGCGGAACGGCATAGACATACGTGTTCTGCCGGCAGATGAAGAAGCGTTGGAAAGGGCCGTGGCGTACGTGCACATGAACAGTGTGGCAGCGAATATCTGTGCTAACGCCTCTCAATATCCTTGGGGGAGCGGCAACCTCCTTTTTAACAGCATCAGGGATGCGGGGATACCTGTAGGGGAAATGAGCCATCGTCAACAAGCCCTCAGGCTGCATTGCTCTCATGCCGTGCCTGGCAGTTGGCTGATGGGGAAGGAGGGCTATATCCTGCCGCAGTCATACATAGACGTGTCGTTCATGGAAAGAGTTTTCAGGTCGCCAAAGAGGATGAACTACTTTCTGGCATCATCATCCAAGGCTCGCAAGAGAATTGAATGCGGAGAAGACAACCACCCATCGTTCCGAGACCAGATAGTAGCTGATGCCATTCCCGACTTGTGCCGGACACTCTATGGCTGCTCATCTTTAGCAGGGCTCAACTTGGCCCAGAAAGTTGAAGTCCTGCGGCAGATGCGCTTCCGCTTCGCATCAAATGTCAATCAGATAGCCCGCGTGACAAACATGTCATACAAGGAAGTGGCAAAACTGCTAGATCAGGCGTAGCATTTTTCTGAAGGCCATACAGGATGCAGCACAGATTCCCTTGGGGTGCTGCTATGGGTCCAAACTATGGACCCATAACTTTATTATACCCCCGTTTTTGATGCTATGGGTCCTTGGTCTGGACCCATAGCAACACCGGTAGAATGCTGTCCGTAACAGACTGATTTGCAGGCGACACTACCGCCCTCGGGAGTAAAGAGGGTAGGTGTCCGTTGGTTACGAGTTCTGCGTTAGCAGGACGAAGTAAACAATGGAAGGGTCGGAGTGAGCGCCAGCGAAAGGAGGTCGCCGCAAATCAAGTCTGTGCGAAGGCGAATGCGCTGGTGCAAAAAAGAGGGCTGCCGGACTGGCAACCCTCTTTTCCGTTTGAAGTTTGAAATGCTTAGCCTCGCATAACGTCGCTAACGTTTGTTTCTCCAAAGGTTGCTCATATCCTCGAGGGTCTTGCCCTTGGTCTCGGGAACGAGTCTCCAGACGAAGATTGCAGCGATGATGCAGAAGAATGCATACATACCGTAGGTGAAGGCCGGACTCCAGGTGTAGAGCGGAACGAAGGTCGAGCTCACGATGAAGTTCGAAATCCACTGGAAGGCAACTGCGATTGCAACTGCGGCGCCGCGGATGGTGTTCGGGAAGATCTCGGAGATGAGCACCCAGCAGATGGGACCCCAGCTGAACATGAATGAAGCTGAGTAGATCATGATGCTGAGAACGCCCACGATGCCGGGAACTGCAGGCACGGCGTCGGCCAGGGCTACGCCGATGGCGCCGAGGGCCATGCCAAGCGAACCTGTGATTAGAAGCGGCTTGCGGCCGAGCTTCTCGACGGTGAAGATGGCTACCAGGGTGAAACTGATGTTCACGATACCCATCAGCACTGTCTGGGTCATAGGATCGCCCATACCCATCGAATCGAAGATTCGCGGTGCGAAGTAAAGCACGGCGTTGATGCCCACGAACTGCTGGAACACGCTGAGCATGCAGCCGATGAAAATCACGAGCACGCCGTAGGCGAAGAGTTTCTCCTTCTTCTCTACGACGGTGTTCTTGATGTCGGCCAGGATCTGCTGAGCGACTGAAGAACCGTTGATGCGGGTGAGCACGTCGAGAGCCTTGCTGTCGTGACCAGACATCACCAGATAACGGGGAGTCTCGGGCACGAGCAGGATCAGCAGGGTGAAGAGACCTGCAGGTACGCACTCAGAGCCGAACATCAGACGCCAGCCCACCTGGTTGGTCCACTCGACAACAGCGGGGTCATTCTTGTGGGACTGGATGATGAGGAAGTTCACGAAGTAAACGACCAGCTGGCCGAAGATGATCGCGAACTGGTTCCACGACACGAGCTGGCCGCGCTTGTTGGCCGGAGCCACCTCGGCGATGTACATAGGGCAGATGGCAGATGCCATACCTACGCCGATGCCGCCGAGAACGCGGTAGAGGTTGAATGCAACCCAAAGGCCCTTGGTGGCAACACCCTTCTCGAAGAAGAGGAACTCCGGATTGTATGAACCGGCGGCACTCAGGAAGAAGCAGATACCTGCGATGAACAGGCTCTTCTTACGGCCGAGACGGCCGGCCATCAGTCCTGAGATGGCACTACCGATGATACATCCGATCAGCGCGCTCGAAGAAGTGAAACCGTGGAGGAAATCGGTGTAGGTGAAGTCCTTCGCGCCCTCGAAGAACGCTTGAAGGCCTCTTTCCGCTCCGGAGATGACTGCTGTGTCATATCCGAAGAGCAGACCGCCCAGCACCGCCACGATGGTAATGAAAAACAGATATCCTCTGCTTGCGCCTTGCTGTGTAGCAGTCATAACAGTAATGTTAGTACATGTTTACGATTGCCTCGTAGAGCTCCTGCTTGCCGCTGGTCTGCTTGGGCTCACCTACTTTGCGTCCGTAAGCTACAACCTGCTCGAGAGTGAGCTTGCCGTCCTCGAAGTCCTTGCCGATGCCTTTGTCGAATGAGCTGTAGCGCTCCTTGATCATTGCAGGGATGGGGCTTTCGTTGAGGATTGCGGCTGCGCTTTCGAGAGCGTGTGCCATTGCGTCCATTGCAGCGATATGAGCGATGAATATGTCTTCCAGGTCGGTAGAGTTACGACGGGTCTTGGCGTCGAAGTTGGTGCCGCCGTCCTTGAAGCCGCCGTTGCGGATGATCTGCATCATAGCCATCGTCAGCTCGCAGTGGTCGATAGGGAACTGGTCGGTATCCCAGCCGTTCTGGTAGTCGCCGCGGTTTGCGTCGATGCTGCCGAGCATGCCGGCGTCAACTGCGCAGGCAAGTTCGTGCTCGAAGGTATGGCCTGCGAGGGTGGCGTGGTTCACCTCGATGTTGACCTTGAAGTCCTTGTCGAGGTTGTGTGCCTTCAGGAAGCCGATGACGGTCTCTGTGTCGACGTCATACTGGTGTTTGGTCGGTTCCATAGGTTTCGGCTCGATGAGGAAGGTTCCCTTGAAGCCGTTTGCGCGGCCATAGTCGCGGGCGATGGTGAGCATAGTTGCGAGGTGCTCTTTCTCGCGTTTCATATCGGTGTTAAGGAGTGACATATAGCCTTCGCGGCCGCCCCAGAATACATAGCAGGTAGCGCCGAGGGCGATGGCTGCATCGATAGAGTTCTTGATCTGAACTGCAGCGCGTGCGACAACGTCGAAGTCAGGGTTGGTGGCGGCGCCGTTCATATAGCGCTTGTTGCCGAATACGTTGGCGGTAGACCACAGAAGCTTGATGCCGGTCTCTTCCTGTTTCTGCTTCAGGTATGCAACGATCTCCTTGTAATTCTTCTCGTACTGCTCTACGGTGTCAGCCTCAGCTACGAGATCCACATCGTGGAAGCAATAGTAACCGATGCCGATTTTCTGCATGAATTCGAAACCTGCGTCAACCTTGTCCTTTGCAACCTGCATCGGATCTTTGGCAACGTTCCAGGGGAAGCTCTTCGTGCCGCCGCCGAACTGGTCTGCACCTTCTGCGCACAGAGTGTGCCACCAGGCCATGGCGAATTTGAACCAGTCTTTCATCTTCTTGCCGTTGACAACCTTCTCAGGGTCATAGTAACGGAAAGACAGGGGGTTCTTGCTGTTTACACCTTCAAACTTGATTTTCCCGATCTCGGGGAAGAATTCTTTTTGTGCCATAGTAAAAAAAATGTGTTATTAAGAATTGATATTATTAATTAGATATATTGTTTCCAGGTTTCGTAGGCCTGCTGGTACTGGTCTTTCAGTGCCAGTGAAGGCTCGATGACATCCAGTTTCTTGAGGGATGCGAACGCTTCCTTGCTGTCTTTGTAGATGCCTGCTCCGATGCCGGCGCCCTTGGCTGCGCCTGCCGCACCGTCGGTGTCATAGAGCTCGATGGCCGCACCGCTCACGCCCGCCAGGGTCTGGCGGAAGATGGGGCTGAGGAACATATTGGCCCTGCCGGCGCGGATGACGTTGATCTTCATTCCCATTCCACGCATGATCTCCATACCGTACTGGAACGAGAATACGATGCCTTCCTGTGCGGCGCGCACGAGGTCGCACTGCCTGTTGATGTTGAAGTGGACTCCGTGGATCGAGCAACCGCGGTTGTCGTTCTGCAGGATGCGCTCGGCTCCGTTGCCGAAAGGTATGATCGATATGCCGCGCGAGCCGATGGGGGACTGGGCTGCGAGGTCGTTCATTTCGTTGTAGTTGGTTCCGTCGTTCACGATGTTGTGCTTGACCCAGGAGTTGAGGATGCCGGTGCCGTTGATGCAGAGCAGCACTCCCAGACGGTTCTTGTGGGCGGTGTGATTCACGTGGGCGAAGGTGTTGACCCTAGACAGCGGGTCGTAGTTGATGTTGCCGAGCACGCCGTATACCACGCCTGAGGTTCCGGCGGTGGATGCGATTTCACCCGGCTCAAGCACGTTCAGCGACAGGGCGTTGTTCGGCTGGTCGCCGGCGCGGTAGGTGACAGGGGTGCCTTCGGCAAGGTTGAGCTCCCTGGCCGCAGCGGCGCTCACATATCCCTGGATGCCCATCGAAGGCTTGATCTCGGGAACCATTCCCTCGTCGAAGCCGAAGAAGTCCATTACGTCCTTCGACAGACGGCCTTCCTTGAAGTCCCAGAAGATACCTTCCGACAGGCCGCCGATGGTGGTTACTGCATCACCGGTAAGGCGCAGGGCCACATAGTCGCCGGGCAGCATGAACTTGTCGATGCGGTCGTAGATCTCAGGCTCGTTCTCCTTTACCCAGGCCAGCTTGGCAGCGGTGAAGTTGCCGGGAGAGTTGAGCAGGTGGCTGAGGGCCTTCTCCGCTCCGATGGCTGCGAAAGCTTTCTCTCCGTAAGGGACGGCACGGCTGTCGCACCAGATGATAGAGGGCCTAAGGACCTGTTTGTTCTTGTCCACGAGCACGAGGCCGTGCATCTGGTATGAAATGCCTATGGCCTTGATGTCCTTGCCATCGACACTGGCGGCCGAGAGGACGCTCTCAGTGGCAAGCTTGAGGTTTTCCCACCACATGTCAGGACTCTGCTCTGCCCATCCTGCCTTGGCAGCGGTGATTTTCATCTCGTTCTTCGGGAAAAAGTCAGATGCGACGATCTGTCCGTTCTCTGCATTGACAAGCGCAGCCTTTACTGAAGAGCTGCCGACATCATAGCCTAATAGATACATAACGTTCGTTTATTGAGTTTTGCATGAATTTTGCTCATTATCGAGCTTGTAATTAAGCAAATTTACAAAAATTGACTACTTTCGCAAAGTATTTGGACATTATTATCAACAAGACAGCTATGAGAACAAAATTAATGATTCTGGCAATCCTGATGGCATTCTGTCTGACGGCGAACGCCGACAATGTTACCAAGACTTATGACCTCACTTTCAATGGTATAGAGGTCACAAACAAGTTCGACATCCAGCTCATCAAGGCTGACGAGCACTCCGTCACCGTTGAGGTAGATACAGAATACGCTCCATATCTTTCTGTCACCACCGAGGCAGGAATCCTGAAGGTCCGCTTCAAGAAACTCCCTATCAAGATGCAGATAATGAAGGATTCATTCAAGATGGTCATCCGCACCCCTATGCTCAATTTCATCGATCTGTCGGGTGCCTGCAAGCTTACCTGCACGGACGAGTTCGACCTCGGAATGAACAATTTCAGGGCTTCCGTCTCAGGAGCCAGCACAGTCAATACCCTCAAGATCAAAACCATCGACGCATCCGTCAGGCTGAGTGGCAACAGCCGTGTCTTCATCGACGGTGAGTTCGCTGATTTCGAGGCAAAGGTCGAGGGTGCCAGCAGGCTCACTTTCAACGGCCGCGCCAGCGATTTCGACGCTGAGGTGGCAGCCAGCAGCGAGCTCAATGTCACCGGTGTACTCCAGGATGTAAATATCGACGTCAAAGGTGCCAGCAAGGCTGAATTCATGGGCCAGGGCGTTGATCTCGACGCCACTGTCAGCGGAGCCAGCAGGCTCAAGGCCGAGGAGTTCCCCGTTACCAACGCCAAGATAGAGGCCAAGGGTGCAAGCAACGTCACCGTAGACGCTTCTGAATCTCTCAAGGCGGACATCTCCGGCGCATCTGCCTGCAAGTACAGGGACCGCGCAGGCATCCGTCTCAACCCGGCCATCTCAGGCGGCGGTTCATTCAAGACTCTGTAATCAATCAATTAAACATATAGTAAAGCATGAGAAAGAAAATAGTAGCAGGCAACTGGAAGATGAACACCACCGTTGCCGCAGGTAAAGAACTGGCAAAGGATATCGTAGCAGCTCTCGGTAAGGTTCCGAAGGACGTACAGCTCATCATCGCTCCGCCGTTCACCCATCTGGCTCCCGTAGCTGACGTGATCAAAGGTTCAGCAGTAGCTCTTTCAGCACAGAACTGCGCTGACAAGGCCAAGGGTGCTTTCACCGGTGAGGTTTCTGCCGAAATGATAGCAGGCGTAGGTTGCACATACACCATCCTCGGACACAGCGAGCGCCGTCAGTATTACGGTGAGACTTCCGATACTCTCGTAGCCAAGATGGCTCTTGCACTCGAGAATGGCCTGAGCCCGATCTACTGCGTAGGCGAGATGCTTTCAGAGCGCGAGGCCGGCAATCACTTCAATGTGATCAAGGCTCAGCTCGAAGAGGTTCTCTTCGGTCTCAGCGCTGAGCAGATGGCCAAGGTCGTGATCGCTTACGAACCCGTTTGGGCCATCGGTACCGGCGTTACTGCTACCAGCGAGCAGGCACAGGAAGTTCACGCTTTCATCCGCAAGACTCTCGCCGCCAAGTTCGGCGACCTGGCAAAGGACATCACCATCCTCTACGGCGGCAGCTGCAAGCCTAGCAACGCCAAGGAGCTCTTCGCCTGCCCTGACATCGACGGTGGTCTCATTGGCGGTGCCTCTCTCAAGGCTGATGACTTCATAGCTATCGCTCAGTCATACTAATTGACTGGCATAGCCTTTTTGCGGGCGTGTTGTAATTGGTAGCCAAGCTAGACTTAGGATCTAGTGCCGTAAGGCGTAAGGGTTCGAGTCCCTTCGCCCGCACGAGCCGACCTCAATCGAGGTCGGCTTTTTCGTGCGTATAGGCGAAGGGGTGCATTATACTGTGGCGGAGGTGTTGTCGCAGGGCAGAGGCTCGGAGGGCGCGAGTTCGCTCGGGCGGCAGCATTCGTCTCGATTGCCTGTCGCGACGAACTCGCCCTTATCGTCTTCGTCTTCCGTGCTTCGCACTCCAGTCTCGCCGAACGTGGCTCAGACATCATCGCTCCCGGGCGGCAATCTCAACTCTGCTGCTATTTCGCCCTCTCTCAAGCGCCCTTTACGCCTCTGCCTGCATCACACTCCGCCACGGCGCTGATGCGCCCTGCTATTCCCGTTATGTGTTTCAGCTGCGACAAGCAGCCCGAACAGACTGACTTGCAGGCGACACTACCGCCCTCGGAAGTAAAGAGGGAGGGGCCCGTTGGATACGAGTTATCGCGCAGCGATGACGAAGTAGGCAATGGGAGGGTCGGAGTGAGCGCAAGCGAACGTAGGTTGCCGCAAGTCAGGTCTGTGACACGGCGGCCGCTGCGCTAAAATGTTACTCGCCGGAGCGGAGGCGGGCGGCCTGGTCGGCGCTCCAGGTGACGATGGCCTGGCCGTGACGGAAGTAAGTGTCGAGCCCCTGACGTCCCAGATTCGACGGCTCAGTGGCGGCAGTACCATCCAAAATCTCCTTGACCACCTGCTGCATATCCATCAGATACTCCTCGCCAAGCTCAGTCCCTTCAGGCAGGTCGAGCCAGTCCTTCTGCCAGTAGTGGCCGCCGTATATGCGCAGCTTGCCGAAATCAACCTTGCGGGCTTCCAGCGTAGCGATGAGGTGCGGCACACCTGTGATATAGTTCTTGAACCCGTCGGTGTTGAAGATCCACACGCCGTGGCCAGAACCGATGGCGTCACCAGTGAACAGGATGTCCTGCCCGTGCAGCAGATAGACCATCGAGCCGGCAGTGTGACCAGGAACCGCGATAGCCTCCACCTGCATCCCGCCGAGATCGAAGACCTCGCCCTCGTCGAAGAAACGATGACTGACCTCCGGATAACGCTGGGCAAGACGCTCCATATCCACGCGCGGCAGAGCGAACTTCACCTCGGGATCGTCGATGAATGCCGGGAGCATACCCGTGTGGTCGCCGTGGTTGTGAGTGAACGTGATGGTCAGAGGTTTGCCCTGAGTGCGCTCGAAAACCAGCGAGCGGAGCGACTCGGCGGCATTGTCGGCCCAGTTGATGGCATTCGACAGGTCGATGAGAAGAGCCTCTTTCTTTCCGACCAGCAGGTAGATGTCTGAGCAGTTGTTGAAATGTGTGAGAGTGCCGTCTGCGGCAAAGGTCTCACCGGCAGGATTGGAACTGTTGTAATCCTGGATATGGTATACGTTCTTGCTGATGACGGACACGGTATAAGGTCCGACCTCTACATCTTTGGTAGGGCTGCAGGCAGCCAGAACGGTCAGCACGAGGGCCGACAGAAAATGAAGCTTTCTCATATGCGCTGCTACTGGTTCTTGAGGACTTTGCCTTCATTGTCCTTGAAATCCTGGCAGATGATAATGATGAGGTCGACAAGAGTCCAGATTCCGAGTCCGCCCAGAGTGACGAGCATCAGGATGGCAGTGCCGATCTTGCCTACATAGAAGCGATGTGCGCCGAATACGCCGAAGAAGATGCAGAGGAGAAGAGCTGCCACCCAGCTTCTCTCGCTGATGTTGCTGTTGTCGAGATTTTCCATAGTTTTATTATTTGCCGGTATTGCCAGGGTAAGCTTCAAGTGCTTTCTGCAGGACGATGAGAGCCTGCTTGAGGTCGTCCTTCTTGAGGACGTAGGCTATGCGGACCTCGTTGCGGCCGAGGCCGAGGGTGGTGTAGAAGCCGCTGGCCGGAGCCATCATCACCGTGGCGCCTTCGTAGGTGAAATCGGTGAGGCACCAGGCGCAGAACTTCTCGGCGTCATCCACCGGAAGCTTGGCAACTGTGTAGAACGCACCCATAGGGATGGGGGAGTAGACTCCGGGAATCCTGTTGAGCCCGTCGATAAGGCAGTTGCGCCTCTCTACATACTCTTCGTAGGTGTCGATGCCGTACTGCTCGGGAGCGTCCAGCGAAGCCTCAGCGGCAATCTGGCCGATGAGCGGGGGAGACAGCCTGGCCTGGCAGAACTTCATCACAGCCTTGCGCAGCTCCTTGTTCTTGGTGATGAGGGCGCCGATGCGGATGCCGCACTCAGAGTAGCGTTTCGATACGGAGTCGATGAGCACCACGTTCTGCTCGATGCCTTCCAGATGGCAGGCGCTGATGTAGGGCGAGTTGGTGTAGATGAACTCGCGGTAGACCTCGTCGCTGAAGAGGTAGAGGTCGTATTTCTTGACAAGGTCACGGATCTGGTTCATCTCAGCCCTCGAATAGAGGTAACCCGTCGGGTTGTTGGGGTTGCAGATGAGGATGGCCTTGGTGCGCTCGTTGATGAGCTCCTCGAACTTGTCGACCTTCGGCAGGCAGAAGCCCTCGTCGATGGTGGTCACGACAGTGCGGATGACGGCGCCGGCGGAAATAGCGAATGCCATATAGTTGGCATATGCGGGCTCTGGAACTATGATCTCATCGCCGGGGTTGAGGCACGACATAAACGCGAACAGCACGGCCTCGCTTCCTCCGGTGGTGATGATGATGTCGTCAGCGTCGAGGTTGATGTTGAACTTCCTGTAATAGCCCACAAGTTTCTCACGGTAACTGCGATAGCCCTGGCTCGGACTGTACTCCAGCACCTTGCGGTCGATGTTGCGGATGGCGTCTATCGCGACCTGGGGAGTCGGAAGGTCCGGCTGGCCGATGTTGAGGTGATAGACCTTGGTGCCTCTTGACTTGGCCTGTTCGGCCAGAGGGGCAAGCTTGCGAATCGGGGATTCGGGCATCCTTTTGCCGCGATTGGAAATGGTAGGCATCTGACTTTCTGTTATTGTTAGTGCGGACAAAGATAATTATTTTGATTAACTTTAAAGGTTTTAAATGCTAAGCGATATGAGAATAATGACAAGTCTCTGCACTCTGGCGTGCATAGCCGCTGCAACACTGGCCTGCACTCCCAAGGAGCCTGCAAAATATCTTGCCCTCGCATTCGACGACGGCCCCAACCTGACCACCGAATCCGCGATGCTGGACGTCCTTGAAAAATACGACGTGCCGGCCACGTTCTTCGTGATCGGAAGCAACATCAACGACGATACCGCCGAGAATATGAAGAGGGCGGTGAAGATGGGCTGCGAGATCGGCAACCACTCCTTCACCCATTCCCAGATGACTCGTCTGGACGAGGACCAGGTCAAGGAAGAGATAGAGGCCACTTCTGATATGATCGAGAAGATCACCGGCACCCGTCCGAAATTCTTCCGGCCTCCGTACATCAACGTGAAGCCGGAGATGTATGACTGGATTGATCTTACCTTCATCTGCGGCAAGGGATGCAACGACTGGGTAGCATCTGTGGGTAAGGAGGATCGCCTTAAAGGCATCCTTGAAAGCGCCGAGCCGGGAGCCATCTACCTGCTTCACGATTTCGAAGGCAACGAAGCTACCGTCGAAGCCCTCGATGAGGCCATTCCGATGCTCCTGGAGCAGGGTTACACTTTTGTTACATTATCTCAACTGTTTGAAAAGCAGAAACATACGCCTGACGGACATACGATGTATACCGTAGTCCCCGACGAGAGAAAATAGTAGGCTGAATGCGTCGTCTCTGGGAGCTTTTCTGGATTTTCTTCAAGATCGGGGCCTTCACCCTGGGCAGCGGATATGCCATCGTGCCCGTGATCGAGCACGAGATTGTCGACCGGCGCAAGTGGTTCGACCTCGAGGATTTCCGCGACCAGTTCACGCTGGCCCAGTCGGTGCCCGGCCCTTTCTCCCTCAATACTGCCGTCTTTGTAGGCTACAGGATGAAAGGTTTCTGGGGGGCGTTCTTCGCAGTGGCCGGCCTCGTTGTACCTACCTTCGGCATAATGCTGCTGGTGGCCATATTCCTTACCGGAATCCGTGACAACGAGATAGTTGCGGCGGCCTTCAAGGGGCTGCATCCCTGCGTGGTGGGGCTCATCGCCGTGCCGTGCGTGAAGATGCTCGTCAAGATGAACGTGTGGCAGATGGTTCTGGGCTTCGCGGCTCTGGCCCTGATATGCTTCACGGGGCTTTCCCCGATTTATATGCTGATATTCGGCGCAGTGCTCGGCATAGTGCTCTGCTGCGTCGGTAAAAAGGAGGAACTGACGAAATGATCTACTGGCAGCTTTTCCTCTCATATCTGAAGATCGGATTCTTCGGCTTCGGCGGCGGATACGCCATGATAAGCCTCATAAGCAACGAGATAGTGACTCAGCGCGGCTGGATCACAGAGGCGCAGTTCGCCGACATAGTGGCCGTCTCTCAGATGACCCCCGGCCCGATAGCCATCAACTGTGCTACCTATGTAGGCTATACGGTCACCGGCAACGTGTGGGGCTCCCTGCTCGCTACCATAGCCTGCTGCCTACCTCCGATGACCATCATGCTTGCGCTGGTGATCTTCTACCGCAGCGTAAAGGACAACCGCTATATGCGCGGCGCGCTGAACTGGATGAGGCCCGTGCTGGTGGGTATGATAGCAGCCGCGGCGATTATGTTCATCAACCGGGAGACATTCTTTCACTGGAGCAGCGTAATCATTTGCCTGGCAAGTTTCTACGCTGTCTGGAAAAAGGTCAATCCTATATATGTAATGTTTGCCGCAGCGGGAGTGGGAATACTGCTCTACGGTGTGGTGATGTAGCTATATGCAACAGCTATGATAGAAGTTTTCTGCAAGAACACCGGAACCAAGAAGAACTTCAAGGAAGGCACCACCCTTCTGAAGATGGTCCGTGAATTCGAGTTCGACAAGCCCTGCGACATTCTGGCCGCAAAGGTCAACCACGTGGTGGAGGGGCTCAAATACGCAGTGTACAACAACAAGGAAGTCGAGTTCCTGGACTACCGGAGCTACGGTGGCCGCAACGTCTACTGCCGTTCGCTCTGTTTCCTGACCTGCAAGGCGGCGAAAGACGTTTTTCCGAACTGCAAGGTGGTTCTGCGCCGTCCCATTTCCAAGGGCTACTACTGCATTGTGAACAAGGGTGACGGTACAGAACTGACCGCCGACGACGTGAAGCGGATCAACTCCCGGATGAAGAAGCTCGTTGCCCGCAACATCGCCTTCTACCGCCACGAGGTGAGGGTGCCGGAGGCCATAGAACTGTTCCGCAGGCTCGGCTATGAAGACAAGGTGAAGCTGCTCGAGACCAGCGGCGACATATATATCGGCTACTATACCCTCGACGGCACTGCGGACTTTTTCTATGACGCGCTTGTTCCGAGCACCGGCTACCTGAAGAAATGGGATCTCAGCTTCTTCCAGAACGGAATGCTGCTGCGCGTGCCCGACAGGCATCACCCAGAGTCGCTGGCGCCATTCTTCTCCCAGCCCAAGACATTCGAGGTGTTCTCGGAGATGCAGAAGTGGAACCGCATTATGAAGCTCGACAACGTGGGCGACGTGAACAAGGCCTGCCTGGAAGGCAAGGTGTCGGACCTGGTGCAGATAGCCGAAGCGCTGCAGGAGAAGAAGATCGTGCAGATCGCGGAGGAGATAGAGCGCCGCTTCTACTCGAAGGATCCCGTGCGTGTAGTTCTCATCACCGGGCCGTCAGGCAGCGGAAAGAGCACCTTCTGCAAGAGGCTCAGCGTGCAGCTGATGGCGTGCGGACTGCGTCCGATTTCGTTCTCTACCGACGACTATTTCGTGAACCGTGTGGAGACTCCGAAAATGCCCGACGGCAGCTATGACTTTGACAATTTCGACACTGTGGACCACGATTACCTGCAGGCTGACCTTATGAAGCTTATAGCGGGAGAGGAGGTGGAAGTGCCGCAGTACAACTTCGTCACCGGTCTTCGCGAATTCAACGGGAAGAAACTGAAGATGGAGGAGGGGACCGTCTTGCTGATAGAGGGCATCCACGCTCTCAATCCGCGTCTCACCGACCGGGTTCCGGCAGCGGCCAAGTACAAGATATTCATCAATACCATAACCAGCATCTCGCTGGACGACCACAACTGCATACCTACAAGCGACAACCGTCTGCTGCGCAGGATCGTGCGCGATTTCAACAGCGGTGCGTTCTCCGCTCAGGAGACCATCTCCAACTGGCCGATGGTGCGCCGCAACGAAGTCAAGTGGATTTATCCGTTCCAGGAGGAGGCCGACGTGCTCTTCAATTCGGCGTATCTGATGGAATTCGCCGTATTCCGCGTCCACGCGGAGCGCATCCTGGCCACGGTGCCCAGGAACTCGCCTGAATACGGGGAGGCCCACCGCCTGCTGGACTTCCTGCACTACTTCGTGCCGGTATCCGACAAGGAGATACCGCCTACATCTTTCATGCGGGGATTCCTTGGCTAATATGTAGTTATTTCCGTTTTTATTGCTACATTTGCGGCCGTTGAACGGTCCGGTAGCTCAGCTGGATAGAGCAACAGCCTTCTAAGCTGTGGGTCTTGGGTTCGAATCCCAACCGGATCACGGAAAAAGCCGACTTGCCGTCGGCTTTTTCTGTGCCCGGATAAACCATATGTTGTGGCGGAGGTATGACCGCAGGGCAGAGGCTTGGAGGGCGCGAGTTCGCTCGGGCGGCATCATTCGTCTCGATTGCCTGTCGCGACGAACTCGCCCTTATCGTCTTCGTCTTTCGTGCTTCGCACTCCAGCCTCGCCGAACGTGGCTCAGACAGCGTCGCTCCCGGGCGGCAATCTCAACTCTGCTGCTATTTCGCCCTCTCTCAAGCGCCCTTTACGCCTCTGCCTGCTATACATTCCGCCACGGCGCTGATGCGCCCTGATAATCGAACGATGGAAGCTTTTTTCACCAAAGTGTGGAAGACGGATGTGGCATAGAAAGCGTAGGTGGCCGGTTGCCCTTCCACAGTGCCCGTTCTAAGGCCAGTGTGGAAGGGGCACAAGCCCTGCAGATACCCGCAGAAGGGTTCATCCTTCCACACTTTGGCGAAAATGAGCAAAATGGCTGGAATGTAAGGAAGCTGCTGGGTATGGCGTCAGGGCAGCGGCGTAAAGGGCACTGGCGCGAGGGCGAGAGAGCGTCTGAGCGGAGTACGCCGCCCGGGAGCGACGATGTCTGAGCCACGTTAGGGCTGGACTGAGTATGAGACAGGCCAGTAATTGCCTGTCGAAGACGAAGGACAGGACTAAAAGGGCGAGTTCGTCGCGACAGGCGGACGCAGCGCTAGACGCCGCCCGAGCGTCTTTGTGCCCTCCAAGCCGCTACCCTGCACCAGCAGCCGTGAACGAGCTTCCCGAAGACCTTGCTTTCCTGCGCTAAGGGCGAAGCCGCTTGCCCTGCGCCTGTAGCCGCAGTGATGCGATTGCGCGGCGCATTTAATTGTATTTTTATTGAAAAATGCTCAAATTTGCGCCCAATATTCGACTGCAATGATTACGTTCCTTTGTTGCATCACCTTCCTCATTGCCGGATTCTTCACATACGGCAGATTCGTAGAAAAGAGACTCTTCCACGCAAAACCCTCCCGCGAGACACCGTGCTTCCGCATGCGCGACGGCGTCGACTATGAACCTATGAAGACCTGGAGGGTCTATATCATCCAGTTCCTGAACATCGCCGGTCTCGGCCCCATCTTCGGAGCCATCCTCGGAGCCGCCTACGGCCCGATGGCCTACCTCTGGATCACCCTCGGCTGCGTGTTTATGGGAGCCGCCCACGACTACTTCAGCGGAATGATGTCCATCAGGGCAAACGGCCGCAGCATGCCGGTCGTAGTCGGCCAATACCTCGGCCGCGGAGCCCGCAAATTCATGAACGTCTTCCTGGCGTTCACCCTCATCTGCGTGGGCTGCTCGTTCGTCACCGGACCCGCAGACCTGCTCAACAGCATGCTGCCCGTGAGCAAACTGTTCTGGGTGATCGTGATCTTTGCATATTACATCCTTGCGACACTGCTTCCCATCAACAAGATAATCGGCAAGATATATCCCTTCTTCGGCCTACTGTTGCTCTTTATGGCTCTTGCAGTCGGGGGAGCGATGATAGTAAGGCACGTCGGAGGCAACCTGCCGATGCTGGAACTCTCAGCCGACTCTTTCCGCAACTACCATTCACAGCCCGACAAGTTCATCCTCTTCCCGATGATGTTCGTCGTGATATCATGCGGAGCCATCTCCGGCTTCCATTCCACCCAGTCGCCGATGATGGCACGATGCATCCAGAACGAGAAGCACGGCCGCACGGTGTTCTACGGTGCTATGATCACCGAAGGCATAGTGGCAATGATATGGGCCACTGCCGCCATCAACTATTTCGGAGGCCCTGCAGGACTTAACGCAGCTGCGTCTGACGGCAACACTCCGGCCATCATAGTCAATACCCTTTGCAACGAATGGCTTGGCAAAGTGGGGGCGGTGATAGCAATCCTCGGCGTGGTGATCTGTCCCATAACCTCCGGTGACACTGCTTTCCGCAGCCTCCGCCTGATGCTCGGAGACGTGATGAAGGTCAATCAGTCACCTGTGCGCAACCGTCTGGTGCTTGCGCTGCCCGTCTTCCTCGTGGCTGCCATCCTTTGCATGGCCGACTTCAGCGTACTGTGGAACTACGTCGGCATCTGCAACCAGGCAGTAGCCACCGTGATGCTCTGGACCTTCGCCAAATATCTCTCGAAGAGCCTCAAGCATCTATTCTTCTCGATTCCTGCGACATTCCTCACATATGTCTGCGTGTCATACTTCCTGATAGCACCGCACGTCAACGGAGGACTGGCTCTGAATCCGGTCATCGGCTATGTCGTGGCCGGTGTCGCTACTATCGCGGCATTTGCCACCTTCGGTCATTACAGCTACAGGCGCCGCAAAGCAAAAAATCGCCGCCGCTTAATTGCGGAACGAAAATTGCTGCAAGGCGAAACCAAATAATATCCTAACACTAATCGAAAAATGAAAAAAATCCTCTTTATGCTCATAATGGTGGCCGCAGTAGCCGCCTGCCAGAAAAAAAACGCAGTAACCGCTGAAATCGACCAGAACGGAGACTGCATATTCCAGAACTCAGTGGTCTGCTTCAGGCTTCCAGGCGCCGGCAACCCCGTCGTTACAGACGGCGTTGAAGCAATACTCAAGACAATGGACAAGAAGGAAGTCATACTCAAGGACCGCAAGTCGGCACTGGCAGCGAGCATGAACGACGGAGGTTCCGCTCTCCTGGTGAACGATTCGCTCGTTTTCCCTCACGAGAATTTCGATTCATTCGAAATCGTCGAGCAGACTCCCACACACGTAATATTCACCCTGCACTATCCCAAGTGGGTGGCAGGTGAGGACAGCGTGAGCCTTACCCGTACCATCACTCTCCGTGAGCCTGCATACACCTTCAAAGTCAAGGATGTCTATGATATCCGCAACGGCCAGGACATAACAGTGGCGACCGGTTTCGCAAAGCGTGGAGTCGAAAAATATGAAAGCGGCGAAGATTACATCGCAGCTTGGGAAAGCGTTGCTTCGGAAGGCAACATCGGCGTAGGCTTCGTTATGCCTATGACAAGGGATTTCTTATTCGAAGGTCCCCAGGACCACGCCATTGCGATCTTCAAGACCAAGTCCGGCCGTCCCGTAGAATATGCGATGGGAAGCTGCTGGAGCAATGGAGTTATTTCGAGCTTCGACCACTGGTTGGAACAATTCCGTCCCTAATCCTTTTTCTTTTCGGATTTAGCGGCAGCCAGATTGATGGCTGCGACAAGTGCGGCCCCGACGAGCATCCATATTATCGCTGATGCAAGTTGCGGGTCGCCTGCATATTGCCCTGGCAGCAACGGACGGTCGGTGCCGGCGGCAAGGGTTTCCTTCCAGGGCCACACCTTGAGCAGCGAGCCGCACATAAGGCCGCAGAGCAGGCTGAGGGTGGCGTTGTAGTAGTTCTTCAGAAGCCAGGAAAGGAAGTGGGAGAAGCACAGCAGACCAACGGCGGCTCCTATTGTGAAGACCAGCAGCACCACGATGTTCAAGTCGGTGACGGCGTCGAGCATAAAGGCATATTTGCCCAGGAGCAGCAGTATGAAGCTTCCGGAGATACCGGGGAGGATCATCGTGCAGAACGCCAGGGCTCCGCACAGGAAGATAAAAGGCAGGCTGTCGGGAGTGGTGGCGGGAGTCGCAACGCAGATGAATACACCGAGGGCTGCTCCGATGACGAAACCTACGGCGTTCGCAATGCGGAACCTTCCGGTCTCTTTCATAATGAATACGGTGGAAACCAGTATCAGTCCGAAGAAGAACGACCAGAGGGGGATGGGATGGGTTTCAAGCAGGTACTGGATGAGCTTGGCCAGCGAGAAGATGCTTATGACGACTCCGGCGAATACCGCCAGCAGGAAATTGCCGTTGATCTTCTTCCAGAATTCCTTGAACTTGCCTTTGAAGAACAGTTTCACGGCCTCGGCGTCGAATGATTTCAGTGAATCGACGAGTTCTTTGTAGATGCCTGTCAGAAAGGCGATCGTGCCGCCTGAAACACCGGGGATTACGTTGGCCGCTCCCATCAGCAGACCGTCCAGGGCCAGGACAAGATAAGACTTGATGCTTCTCATACGGCAAAGATATCTGATTTGTCTTGTTTTTATTTATTTTTTTGCAATCTTTGCGACGCAAAATATAAATACATTATTTATTATACCATACCCATCATAACGCTGCCTAATGAAAGACTCAAATTTCATCATCAGTCTGGACCATATCTCTAAATGGTTCGGAGACAAACAAGTTCTGAATGATGTCAATTTGCATGTTAAGAAAGGTGAATTCATCACCATTCTCGGTCCGTCCGGTTGTGGAAAGACCACACTCCTCAGAATCCTTGCAGGTTTCGTAACCCCGGACGAAGGTACGGTAGAAATAGGCGGAGAGCAGATGAACTCGATCCCGCCTTACAAACGCCCAGTCAACACGGTATTCCAGCGCTACGCGCTTTTCCCTCATCTCAACGTTTACGACAACGTCGCTTTTGGACTGAAACTCAACAAAGTTCCGGAGCAGGAGATTGAGCAGCGTGTCCGCAAGGCCCTCAAGATGGTCAATATGACCGACTATGAGTGGCGCGACGTAGAGTCGCTGTCCGGCGGACAGCAGCAGCGTGTGGCTATCGCCCGTGCCCTTATCAATTCCCCCGAGGTGCTTCTCCTCGACGAGCCCCTTTCTGCCCTTGACCACAAGATGCGCAAGGATATGCAGATCGAGCTCAAGGAGATCCACGAGAAGCTGGGTGTAACATTCCTGTATGTAACTCACGACCAGGAAGAGGCCCTGACGCTGAGCGACACCATCGTCGTGATGAACGACGGCGTGATCCAGCAGGCCGGCACTCCGATCGACATATACAACGAACCCGTAAATGCGTTCGTGGCAGACTTCATCGGCGAGAGCAACATCCTCAACGGCACGATGATCTGCGACCGCAAGGTCAATTTCCTCGGCCACGACTTCGACTGCGTGGACGAAGGTTTCGGCGAGAACAAGCCCGTGGACGTGGTCATCCGTCCGGAAGACATCTACCTGATGGAGGCTCCCAACAAGGCCGGCCAGTTCGAGGGTACGGTGCAGTCCTGCGTTTTCCAGGGCATCCATTACGAGATAACCGTAATAACCGACGAGGGTTACGAGATAGTAATCCAGGACTACAATCCTTTCGAGGCCGGAATGAAGGTGGCTATGATTATCAAGCCGCAGGACATCCAGGTTATGAAGAAGGAGCGCACCTGCAACACCTTCGAAGGCAAGCTGGTCGACGAGACCCACGTGGAGATGCTCGGCATCGAGTTCGAGTGCCTACCCCAGCCTCTCTGGCAGGGTGAGAAGGTCGATGTCCTCGTCGACGTGGACTTCGACAAGGTCGACCTGCTCGACGACATCGACAACGCCGAGCTGGTGGGCGACGTCCGCTTCATACTCTACAAGGGCGACCACTACTACCTCACCGTTATGACTGAGGACCGCGACAACGTCTATGTCGCCACCAACGACGTATGGGACGAGAGAGACCTTGTCGGCATCAAGATACTTCCCGAAGACATACGCATCCGCAAAGCTGAGAAATAGAGATGGGAAAGATCAAACAGTTTTTCGGCCGTCGCAGCAGCTGGAGCATCCCTTACCTGATTTTTATGCTGATCTTCGTGGTGCTACCCCTGCTTCTGGTTGTGCTTTACGCATTCCGCGACCCTCAGGGCAATTTCACCTTCGAGAACGTACGCACTTTCATAAACGAGCGTGAGTCCGTCAATACGCTGATCTATTCCATCGGCATCGCACTGATCACGACCGTCATCTGCATATTGCTCGGCTATCCTGCCGCGTATATACTCAGCCACTCCCGTTTCCGCAGCGCTTCGGTGATGGTGGCCCTGTTCCTCATACCGATGTTCATCAACGTGCTGATGCGCACCCTGGCAACCGTTGCCCTCTTCGGCTTCATGAAGGTGCCGCTGGGGCAGGCGACCCTCATCTTCGGTATGGTCTACAACTATCTGCCGTTTATGATCCTGCCCATCTACACCGTGCTCCAGAAGATCGACAAGAGCTACAGCGAGGCTGCACAGGATCTCGGCGCCAGCAACCGTGAGGTGTTCACCAAGGTGACACTGCCTCTCTCGATGCCCGGCGTGGTGAGCGGCATAATGATGGTGTTCATGCCCACTATCTCAACCTTCGCAATCGCGGAGCTGCTGACGATGAACAACATCAAACTTTTCGGTACAATCATCCAGGAGAACATCAACAACGGAATGTGGAACTACGGTGCCCTGCTCTCGCTGATAATGCTCATCCTGATCGTGGTGACCAACCTGTTCAATGACGACAAAGAAGAGGCTTCGGCCGCAGGAGGACTGATATGATGAAGAACTTCCTTGCCAAAGCATACATCTGGGTACTGCTCGTGCTGCTGTACGCGCCGATGATCGTCATCGCCATCTTCTCTTTCACCGAGGCCAAGGTGCTCGGCAACTGGACCGGTTTCTCAACCGGCCTCTACCGTTCGCTGTTCACCAGCGGTCAGCACGAGGCTCTGATGAGCGCCGTGCTCAACACCCTCATCATAGGACTTGTGGCCGCCATCGTTTCGACTGCACTGGGAACCGTGTCTGCCATAGGCATCTACAACCTGCGCAACAAGCGCTTCAAGTCTGCGATGAACACGATGAACAACATTCCTATCCTGAATGCCGACATCATCACCGGCGTGTCGCTGTTCCTGCTGTTCGTCAGTCTCGGAGTCACCCAGGGCTATGTTACTCTTACGCTCTGCCACATCACCTTCTGCACACCTTACGTCGTGCTCAGCGTGATGCCTCGTCTCAAGCAGATGAATCCCAACACCTTCGAGGCTGCGCTCGACCTGGGCGCCACGCCTTCTCAGGCCCTGCGAAAGGTGATTCTCCCTCAGATCAGGAGCGGTATGGTGAGCGGATTCTTCCTGTCGTTCATCCTCTCTATCGACGATTTCGAAGTCAGTGTCTTCAATGTCGGCACCAACGGCCTGCAGACACTGTCCACATACATCTACGCAGATTCCCGCAAGGGTGGACTTACTCCCGAGCTGCGTCCGATGATCACCATCGTGTTCGTGGCCGTGCTGGCAGTCCTTATAATTATGAACCTGCGGTCTAAAAACAACACTCAAAACAATTCTCTGAAATGAAAAAACTATTGAAAGTTGCACTCTGCTTCGCGTGTGCAATGGCGGTTTGTGCCTGCTCGGGCGGTAATTCCGGCGACAGGGCGCACCAACTGAAAATCTACAACTGGTCTGACTACATCGACGAAGACCTTCTCGACGAGTTCGAGGAGTGGTATTATGAGCAGACTGGGGAGAAGGTTGAGATTATCTATCAGGTGTTCGACATCAATGAAGTAATGCTCGCTAAGATCGAGAGGGGACAGGCTGACTATGACCTCGTGTGCCCTTCAGACTACATAATCGAAAGGATGATCAACCACGGTCTGGCATTGCCGCTCGACCGCAACTACGGTTCGACTCCCGACTACACGAAGAACGTGGCTCCCTTCGCCATCGAGGAGTTCAACGCAATGAACACTCCCGGCAAGAACGCCAACGACTACTCAGTGCCCTATATGTGGGGAACCGTCGGCTTTATGTACAACGAGAAGTATGTCGACCGTTCAGAGGTTTCTACCTGGGGCGCCATCCTGAATCCCAAGTTCGAGCAGAAGCTCTTTATGAAAGATGCTTTCCGCGATATCTACAGCCCTCTGCTGATCTATCTCAACAGCGAGGGTATAGCCAACGGCACTGTCGATGCAAAGAAACTGATGTATGACGTGAGCGACGAGTCTATTGCCAAGGTCGAGGCTCTCCTTATGGAAGCCAAGAAGAACGTTTCCGGCTGGGAGGCTGACTTCGGCAAGGAGATGATGACTCAGGAGAAGGCCTGGGTCAACTGGACCTGGTCAGGCGACGCCATGTGGGCCATCAACGAGGCCGGCGACGTGGGTGTGAAACTGAACTATGTTGTTCCCGAAGAGGGCAGCAACTGCTTCTTCGACGGTTGGGTCATTCCCAAGTACGCTGTGAATACCAAGGCCGCAAACTACTTCATCAACTATATGTGTATGAGCGAGAACGCCATACGTAACATGGATGTTATAGGCTATGTGAGCGTCATCGGAACCCCTGAGGTGCTTGCCAGCCAGGAAGAACTTGCTCAGGATTCACGCTATGCCGAGGTAGTCGATGCATCTTATTTCTTCGGCCCCGAGGCAGACTCGGTTCTCCTCAATCCGATTTTCTATCCTGACAAGTCAGTGATGGACAAGTGCGTTCTGATGCACGACACCGACCAGGATACCGAGAAGCTTCTCAAAATGTGGTCGAGGGTGAAGGGCGACAACCTGAACGGCACCATTCTCGTGCTCCTCGGTGTTGTTGTGGCAGCTCTCATAGTATGGTCAGTTATCAAATCAAGAAAAAACAAATCACGCCGTCAAGGCAGCAAAAAAAGAAAATAAGATGAAAAAGATAGTATTGGTTGCCGTAGCTCTGCTCGGCCTTGTCAATGGTGTTTCAGCCCAGACTCTCGGTTTCATGGCCGACAAGGAGTTTATGAGCGAGTATATCTGGAGGGGTATGAAGAACGATCCCATAGGTGGCCCTGGCGCTTCTTTCGACATCGGTCTGAACTTCACCAGCGCTGACGAGAATTTCTATGCCGAGGCATATTTCTGGACTTACCAGTCTTTCCACGCAAAACCCATCGTGGGCGGCGAGAAACCTACCGACCACTATTCTGAGTATCAGTTCACCTTCTATGCCGAGACTCACGGTTTCCACCTGGAGTTCAACAACTACTTCGGCGATATGGGCGAGCTCGGCATCGGATATACCCTCCCTGGTGTTGTTCCGGCTTCGCTGACTCTCTATACTTCGCTCTACGGCGACGACCTGAACTGGGCTGAGACCAAGCACAATTTCTCCCAGTACCTGGAACTCGCGGTTCCCTACAGCATCGGCAATTTCGACATCCAGGCTACTTTCGGTGCGCTGACACACGCTTCTCCCTACTATGAGAACGAGAGCGGCTTCGCCATCAACAATATGATGCTTGAGGCCGGTTATACTTTCGAACTGACCGACTGGCTGTCACTGCCCGTCAAGGCCGGTTTCGGCTATTCTCCTCTCTACCAGGATTTGCTTTATTACGGAAGTGCAGGCCTGAGCGTGGCTTTCTGATATGGACGCTAAGACGAAGGAATATTTCAAGAGCGGCAAGTTCTTCAAGGAGTTCCTCATCATGACTTTCGGCATGATGGTGGCTGCCGTGGCTGTGCACTATTTCCTTCAGCCCAGCAAGTTGATTGTTGGTTCCATTTCAGGTCTTTCCATCGTGATTTTCAGGATTACCGGAATACCAGTGTCTGCCCTCACGTTCATCATCAACCTGATCCTTCTGGTGCTGGCCTTTATCCTTATCGGTAAGGAGTTCGGCGCCAAGACGGTCTATACTGCGCTGGTGCTGTCGCCCTGGCTTTGGCTGTTCGAGGCTGTCGACAAGAAGTTCAACATCGATCCTACGAAGATGTTCGACTGGGCAGGAGGCGACACCGACTACTGGTTCTACCTGTTATGCTTCGTGCTGATCCTGAGCCTGTCACAGGCCATACTGTTCAGGATTAACGCGTCGACAGGCGGCCTCGACATCATCGCCAAGATTGTCAACAAGTACGCCCACATCGACATCGGAACGTCAGTGACCGTGGCGGGTGCCATCATCTGCTGCTCAGCTTTCGCCGTTCCCGGCAATTCGCTCTACCTCGTGTTCATGGGTTTCATCGGCACTTGGCTGAACGGTATGATGGTAGACCACTTCACTGCTGGTCTCAATGCCCGCAAGCGCGTATGCATCATCACTCCGCGCTATAGGGAGCTTCAGGAGTTCATCGTTCACGACCTGGTGCGCGGCGTGACTCTCTATGAGGTGACGGGCGGCTATTCCAACGAGAAGAAGGTGGAGCTCGAGACTATCCTTACCAACGAGGAGTTCGCAAAGCTTATGGAAAAGATCCGCGTAGAAGACATCCCTGTGTTCATGACCTCGGGCCGTGTTTCGGAGATTTACGGCACCTGGAACCAGCACAAGAGGAAAGCCTACAAGCACGACCGCAAGCATCTGGAAGAGTCGTAACTCTTACGCTTGTTTCAATATACGAAAGAGCCGGACTGAATCAAGCCCGGCTCTTTTTGTTTGTTACAGTCCGAAGGTGACGCCCGCCTGGACGATGCCGCGGTAACCGACGCCTAGTTCAAGAAGGAAAGCAACCCGCTCGCTGCCCAGGCGCATTCCTATGGGATTGAGCTGGAAGGCGGGGAAGAGGGGATCCTCAGAGGAACTGATTATGCCGAGGCCGAGGTTCAGACCTCCATAGAGCTTGCAGATGCCGCGGGGCTTGTAGTATATCTTGCCGGTGGCAGCGATGACTGCAAGGTGGTTGTGGGAGACGATTCCAGTGTCTTTCGCGCGTGAACCGACATGCCAGTATCCCGCCTCGCCTCCGACATTCCACCTCGTGTCGGCAAAGTGATATTCATAGCCGGCGGATAAGAAAGGGATCCAGCCGGTCATCTCTAAATTGGGATCCTGTTTGAATATGGCGCTTGCAGAAGCTGCGAACGCTACGGCGAAGGCTGAGACGAAGGTCTCTCCCGTGGCGTCTGAAACCTGGATGCCGATGTTGTTGGCGGGAATGCCGTAGCCGTCCACTCTCTGTCCGAAGGCAGCCGAAGAGATCATCAGGGCTGCGAGGAATATTGCTATTTTTTTCATTGTCTTCAGTTTTGCTTACCAAATATACGAAATATCCGTCAGGGTTTCAATATCTCCGGGTGCTCAGCCATTATCCTCGTTGCAAAGGCACGGAAGTCATCCCATCGGTAATACGGACCTGTTACGGGTTCAAGGGCCGGAATGGTGGCTTCCTTTCCGTTCCATAGGATCTTGAAGAGGATGCCCCTGTCGCCGCTGCGCGAGCCGTAGAAGACGAACTGCAGGTTTGTGGCCTTGCAGATGCGGTAGCTCTGGAACCAGTATTTCACCTCGTCGGCGTTCTTGGGCGTCGTGCCGAAGCCGTCGAGGTTCAGCAGGGCGATGAAAGCCTCCAAGACATAGTCGTGTCCGAAGCGCAGGTCGGCGGCGGTGTCGTGATTCACTATGGCGATGCCGGCCTTGCTGACGATGTCCTCCAGCAGAGGTATCATTTCATACCTGGCAGTGACATCTGTCAGATATGAGTCGTAATTGAATGTCTCCCACAGCTGGGCGAACTGTTCGTCGGTAAGCACGTCTGCGAAGAGGGCCGGGTCGCTGTAGTTCGGATAGTTGCCCATGAACATATAGAGGTAGTAGAGGAAGTCGGTAGTGCCGCCTGTATGCTTCACCGCCTTAGGGTCCTTGAATATATGGCCCATAATGCCGTCGACATCTACCTTGCGTAGGATGAACTGGCCGAGCTTCTCGCGCTGCAGGCTGTCGGTGCCTTCGCCGGCGAAGTGGCGGACATAGCCCTTAGGAGCTTCGGGCGGAGCCACGATGCCCATTCCGAGATGGTTGGACTTGACGTGGATGTCGAGCTTGGGAGCCTGCTTCTGCAGGCTGGTGGTGAAGGCAGCCATACTGACGATGCATCGGCCTGAGACCGACGACAAGGCGTCGACACGCTTGTTGCCGGCAAACACCTTTGGAAAGTTGCGGACCATATCGGCGGCAAGGCGGGTGTGCTGTCCGACTCCGAGATCCACCAGATCTCCAGTGTTGGCTATGGCCACGTCGCAGAAGTCAAGGTAACGCTGGAGGAAAGACTCTCCGAAGGCGGTGAGATTACCTGCTTCCTTCGCTTCTGAGAGGGTGTTTCCTACTTCTGTGTAGGCCCTGGAGGTCCAGGCATAGCGGCTTCCGTGACGGCCATAATGGCTGATGTAGAACGGTCTGTAGCCTTTTGGTGCCGGAGTCAGGGCGTAGTCTTCGAAGCGGTAGGCGCCTTCCATCCCGGCGGCCTTGAGGCGGTCGGCCTTCACCTCTTCGAGGACGTTGTAGTTCTGTGCGATAGCCGCAGTGCAGAGGAGCAGTGCAGCGATGGCTGTGGCGAATATCTTTTTCATATTGATTATTGTCCGTTGGGTATGACTTTCCATCTCACCCTCCACACTCCGTCGTTGAAGTCGTGGCTGATGATTTTGAACGCTCCGATTTCGGAAGTGTTCTCCACGTGGGCACCGATGCAGGCGCAGTCGTCGTAGTCGCCAATGCTGACAATCCGCAGTGTCTGTGATGCGTCTTCCGGCAGCTTGCTGAGGTCCACCAGTGCTGCTGCCTCCTCGCGGGGAACGAATCTGACAGTGACAGGGAGGTTGAGGGCTATAACTTCGTTGACCCTGGCTTCTATCTCAGCCACCTGCTCGGGTGTTGGACAGGCGTCGAGCAGATAGTCGCACTTGGATTTCTTCTTCTCGACGTGGGCGTTGCGGCTGCGGGGGCAGCCGAACATATTGACCATCGTGCGGTTGAGGATGTGCTCGCAGCTGTGGCTGGGGCGGTGCTCCTCTTTGTTGTGGACGTTGAGTACGGGTTCTTCCATTTCAGATGGGTTTGCTTTAGACAAAGATATCAAATTCAAAAAGATAAAATATCTTTGTAATAAAACTCATCGAAATGAAGAAAACACTGATTGTTCTTGTCGCAGGCCTTCTTGCTGCCGCCTGCTCGGTGGACGTCCCCCAGGGTACCGTCCTCTTTGACAATTACCATTATGAAGGCAACGACGATTTCTATGCCCAGAACCCTCTGCCGGGTGACGACTACGTCTATAACCCGATGCTGGCCGGATGGTATTCCGACCCGAGCATGTGCAGCAACGGAGAGGGTGATTATTTCATCGTTACGTCGACATTTTCATTTTTCCCGGGTGTTCCCATCTTCCACAGCCGCGACCTTGTCAACTGGGAGCAGATAGGCAATGTCCTCGACCGTCCCGAGCATCTTCCTCATCTCGACGGACAGCGCGTCAGCGGCGGTATCTACGCCCCCGATATCAAGTACAATCCTCACAACAAGACCTACTATATGATCACGACCGACGTGGGTGCCGGCAACTTCTTCGTGAAGACGCAGGACCCGTGGGGTGACTGGTCAGATCCCATATACCTTCCGGAAGTGAAGGGCATCGACCCGTCGTTCTTCTTCGACGAGGACGGCCGTGCATACATCGTCAACAATGACGACGCACCCGACGGCAAGGCAGACTACAGCGGCCACAGGACCATCCGCTGCATAGAGTTCGACGTTGCCAACGACCGCACCATAGGCGAGCGCAAGATCATCGTCAACAAAGGTTCGCGTCCCGAGCAGGAGCCCATCTGGATCGAAGGACCGCACCTCTACAAGATCGACGGCACCTACTACCTGATGTGCGCCGAGGGCGGCACCAACATCAACGAGAAGCACTCGGAGGTGATCTTCAAGGGCGAGACTCCGTTCGGCCCGTTCATCTCATACGAAGGCAACCCCATCCTCACGCAGGTCGGTCTCGACCCTGCAAGGCCCAACCCCATCATCTGCGCGGGCCACGCCGATATGGTGAAGGATGCCAACGGACAGTGGTGGGCAGTGTTCCTCGCTGACCGTCCCTACAGCAATGACGCGGAGAACCTAGGCCGCGAGACCCATATGCTGCCCGTGACCTGGACCGCAGACAAATGGCCGGTGATCCTTCCTCAGGGAGAGACTGTTCCCCTGATAGTAAGGCACGAGGGCGTCAAGCGCGGTGACAAGGTCACCTTCGGCAACTTCGCTTTCACCGACGATTTTTCCGCACAGGAACTCGACCCGGCCTGGCTGCTTCTCCGCGGCCCGGCAAAGGACCATTACTCTCTCACGGACAAGCCCGGCTTCCTTGAGCTGACGATCTCCGAGAGCAAGGCCACCCAGACGCACACTCCTTCGATCGTGCTGCGCAGGATGCACCATCACAAGTTCGAGGCTTCTTCACGCCTCTATTTCAAACCCGCAGGCGAGACCGAGGCTGCCGGTATGCTCCTCTTCAAGGACGAGAGCCACCAGTATTTCCTCAAGGTTTCCCAGGGCAAGGTTTCGGTCGTCAAGGTAGAGACCAGGATGGTACGCGTTCCCGGACAGAGACCCACCATCGAGGACGCGAGCTCAGAACTGGCTTCTGCGCCGATCGGCAACTTCAAGTTCGTAGACCTGAAGATCACTTCAGACTGCGGCACTTTCGGCTTCTGGTTTGCTCCCAACGGCAAGAACTGGACAAAGGTCATCGACGGAGTGGACGCACAGTTCCTCACCACCCTGAACGCCGGCGGCTTCACCGGCACCCTCATCGGCCTCTACGCCGAGAAGTAGTATCACGATTATCATACAGACAGCAAGGCCTTCCTGGGCTACGGGGCTGTTGCTAGAGGACTAGAATAATAGTCCTTTGTGCAACACCCCTTCGCCACTTACGGAAGACCTTGCTATTATTTTGTGAATTAGCTTGCTTTCTGCGTAGATGCAAGCGTGTTCGTCAGATTTTCGCGAGCGCCTGCTCCAGGTCCTCGATGATGTCGTCGATGTGCTCCGTACCTATGCTCAGACGAACCGTAGCAGGAGTGATGTGCTGCTGCTTGAGTTCCTCTTCTGACAGCTGCGAGTGAGTCGTAGTGTATGGATGGATCACGAGGCTCTTGACATCAGCCACATTTGCCAGCAACGAGAAGATCTCCAGAGCGTCGATGAACTTCCAGGCCTCTTTCTCTCCTCCCTTGATCTCGAAGGTGAAGATGCTGCCTCCGCCGTTCGGGAAATACTTCTTGTAAAGAGCATTGTCCTGATGGTCCGCAAGAGAAGGATGGTTGACCTTAGCAACCTTCGGGTGTTTGCTGAGGAACTCGACTACCTTGAGGGCGTTCTCCACGTGACGCTCCACGCGCAGCGAGAGAGTCTCGAGACCCTGCAGCAGCAGGAATGCGTTGAACGGAGAGATTGCGGCTCCGGTATCCCTGAGGATGACGGCGCGGATGCGTGTCACGTAAGCTGCTGCACCCACAGCCTGTGCGAAGACGATACCGTGGTATGAAGGGTCAGGTTTAGTCAGCGTAGGGTAGCGGTCAGAGTTGGCCAGCCAGTCGAACTTGCCTCCGTCGACGATAACGCCGCCGAGAGACGAACCGTGGCCTCCGATGAACTTGGTGGCAGAGTGAACGACGACATCCGCACCGTGTTCGATGGGACGGATGAGGTAGGGAGTTCCGAAGGTGTTGTCCACTATGAAGACGATGCCGTGGCGGTGGGCTACTGCAGCCACGCCGTCGACGTCGAGCACGTCGCCGTTGGGATTGCCGAAGGTTTCGGCGTAGATGACTTTGGTTTCGGGCCTGATGGCTGCTTCAAGGGCGGCCAGGTCGTTGATGTTTATGATGGTGCTTGTGATGCCCTGTGTAGCGAGCGTGTGTGTTATCAGGTTGTAGGTTCCGCCGTAGAGGTTGTCGGCAGCGACTATATGGTCGCCGGACTGGGCGATGTTCTGAAGGGCGTAGGTGATTGCTGCGGCTCCCGAAGCGACGGCAAGGCCGGCCACTCCGCCTTCAAGGGCGGCCACGCGGTCTTCGAAGACGCCCTGGGTGGAATTGGTCAGTCGGCCGTAGATGTTGCCGGCGTCACGGAGTCCGAAGCGGTCTGCTGCGTGCTGTGAGTTATGGAAAACATAGGAAGTGGTCTGGTAGATAGGAACGGCGCGTGCGTCGGTTGCGGGGTCTGCTTGTTCCTGTCCTACGTGGAGCTGCAATGTCTCGAAGCGGTAATTCTTACTCATGGTCGTATGTTTTTAATTGTTTTTCGTTTTCTTTCGTTGCAAAGGTCGGTTTGCTTAATTTTTCTACCAATGAAAATTGAAAATTTGGAAGAAATAACTAAATTTGTGGAAAATAGTAGAATATAATTCCAAAACACTGCAATTATGGCCTCCGAAAAAGAATACACTCTCGACAGCAAGGACATCGACATCCTCCGTGCGCTCCAGCACAACGCCCGCCTGACCAACAAGGAACTCGCGGCTCAGGTGCATCTGTCCACCACGCCGGCGTATGAGCGCGTAAAAAGACTGGAACGTCTTGGTTATATACGGCAGTATGCTACGATACTCGACGCGGAGAAGCTCGGAAGGGGTTTCGCCGTTTTCTGCAGCGTGAAGCTCAGGCATCTGAGCGCCGAGAAGGCAAGGGAGTTCACGGAAATGATAATGGCCGTGCCGCAGGTGACGGAGTGCTACAACATCTCAGGCAGCTTCGACTATATGCTCCGCATCCAGTCTCCGGATATGAAATACTACCAGCAGTTCCTGCTGAACGTAATCGGCCGTCACGACAACGTGGCCTCGATAGAGAGCACGTTCGTGATGGAAGAGATAAAGCACGAATACAGCGTCAGCGTGTAGTCTAGAAACTGAACTGGTAGGCCACGCATATGGTTGCGCGGAAACCCCGGTCGTAGCTGATGGATTTCAGCACGGAGCCGCCCTGGCCGGTATCGACGTTCTTGTCGTTGCAGTAGTCTGCAAGCAGATAGAAGTCCAAGGAGTTGTGATGGTCGATTTCCCATTCGGCACCTACGGACCCCCGGATGCGGTTGATATAGGTGTCGGTGTAGCCCGTGAAGGCATAGTCGGTGAAACTCTCGCTGACAGTGTTCCAGGTGGCGGCGCAGGCCGGGTCGTTGAACACGTTGCGCAGTTCCAGATAGCAGTAGGGAGTGAGGTTGAAAAGCCCCTTGTATGCAACTTGCACACGGCTCTTGAGGGCAAGTGAATTTGGCGTGCTCTGGTGCTTGTATGCGTTCACGTCCTTGTGGGTCAGCTGCAGGCGTTCCCTCAGGGAGAAGTTCCAGTAGCCGGCCTTCAGCGTGTATTTGGCGTCGGCGTAGATGCGGTGACGGTTCTTCCAGACATCGGATGAAGAGAGCCTGTCGATGAACACGTATCCGGCTCCGAACTTGAAACGGTCATCGAGCTTGTAGGTGACGCCAATCCCGGCGTCGAAACGGCTCAGGCTGCTGAAATTGTCGGTGAGGCGGCCCTCGCCGGACACGGACACGTGCAGTCCCCTGACGATCTTCTTGTCTATCGTCGCGCCTATGCGCGCACCAAATTCCGCATCGAGGTCGTTCACCGATATCTGGGCTGAAGCCAGAACCGGAACAACGGCCATCAGTATGCAGATCAGCAGTCTTCCTGTTCTCATAACACTATTGTTCTACAAAGTCCCTGGCCCTGGTGAGATTGTCGATAGAGCCTGTCTGGCCCTTTTCCAGAGTGTAATAAATCTTGATGTATGCGGCGTCCCTGAGGAAGTCCACGTGTCCGATCTCAAGGTTGTCTACCTTGATGCCGGTGCGTTTCTCGAGGTCGGCGATGAGCTCAGCACGCTTCTCCGGAACAATCAGGTCGATGCGGTCGTAGAGGACCAGCTTGGTGGACGTATGCTTGAGGAACCTGCCGTTCTCGAGGAGCCATATGAGCGCGATCACGAGCAGGTTGGACAGAGCCATTATGCCTACGGTTCCCACACTCAGCACGTAGCGGGGATCGGGACCAGCGGCGCCTACGAGCTTGTAGACAGGTGCCAGGCCGTTGACGGCAGCCAGCGCGATGATGACGAAGAGATAGGTCATCTCCCTGATGGGTACCGTCTCGGTGCGGTAGCGGATCACGCCGAATATGGCGAAGAGGCCGAGGGTGAGGCCGACGCCGACTTCCACGTTGCCCATTATGTAGAGCAGCAGGAGCATCGCTGCGGAGAACACCATAAAGGTGAAGCAGTAGTCGCGGCGGCGGCTCTTGCGGTAGTAGAAGAACTGGACGAGTATCCAGCATACGAGCAGGTTCAGGAAGAACCTTATGCAAAGTTCGGCTATGGACTGGCCGGTGGTCATCGCGGCGTCGGTGATGCTCTGGATGTCCATTATGTTCTCGTCGGCTAGACTGTAGTCTCCGAAGTCCTGGGCTGTTATCATATCGATTCTATTTTGTCGTTTATTATCTTTTCAATGCTGCGGACCTTCTCCTTGAAACGGTTCCTCTTGGCGGTAGGGTCGGTGAGGGTCTCCGCTATGCAGTATTTGCTGACGCGCAGCGGCTTTACGCGGTGGTCGAGCAGTATGCCTTTCATCTGGCTGGCATATCGCCCGTCCTGCTTGAGCTCGATGATGACGGCATCCTTGAGGCTGCCGCCAAGTCCTGTGCGGTAGTTGCTGAAACGCACGTCGGTGTCGATGGTGAGCCTTTCGGTCATAGCCGCGTTCACCAGGGTGATGCGGCGGAACGAGGTGGACAGCACCGGCTGCAGCAAGTCGGCCGTGTAGGCGGAGTGCCGTGCCAGATAGTCGCAGGCCGCCGCGTCGCCTGCGAAGCCGAGCAGCTCGTCGGAAGGGATCGGCGTCCTTTTTTTTCTGGTGCGTCCGTGATTGTCCTTGCGCTTGATCTCGAGGTAGGCGTCGCCCGAATTCTCGTAGACGCGCGTGCGGACTTTCTGGCGCACAAGACGCTTGTTGTGGTGGTCGAGATACATCTTCAGGGCGTCGGTGTCGTAGTACACGGTGGTATACGGACTGACCTTGGCTCCGGATGTTTCAAGCGCACGGTAGCCAGCCGCCCTCGCATCTTCAAGCAGAGAGACCAGCGTGCGGGCGTCGGTCACGTACTTGCTGTCGATGCGGTTGAGCAGCTTCACGGAATCCATCTCCTCCAGGCTGACCGGGGGAATGGTTCCGGCAATGGGCTCGATTATCGTGCGGGCGTCATTCATCCTGCGTGATGTATTCGAATATCTTGGTGCTGATCAGCCGGCCCTTCGGGTCGTAGGTGTATTGCGTCTTTTTCTTTCCGAATTCGTTGTATTCGAATCTCTTGTAGTCCACCAGACGGTTGCGCTCGTCATAGACAAGTTCGCGTGCCATCCTGTCGGCGGTGGCCCATTCGAATTTCTTGCGCCACTTCTGCTTGCCGTTGCTGTAGTACTCCGTCTCTTCTATCTTGTTGCCCTGTGCGGAATATACGGTCTGATGGTCGAGGATGCGGTTGCCGCGGGCGTCCGTGTTCCACTCCTTGACCACTAGGTTCTTCTTGTTTAGTGTCTGGCTGTCCTGTGCGTACGCTGTCGACAGGCAGGCGATGAGCAATGCTGTGATGACTGTCAGTTTTTTCATGGCTGTATGGTTTAATGAGGCCAACCTCCTCCGGTTCCGCCTGTGTAGGTGGACAGGGTGGTCTCGGTGCCTCCGCTGATGCCGCTGGTAGCCCACATTCCGGAGCAGCGCTTGCCGCTTGCGTTCACGCTGACTCCGTTGAAGGCCTTGTCGAGCGAAGGTGCTGTGACGATGTATTGCGTGACGCCCGAAGTCGCCTGGAAGGCGGCAATGGGCGTGGTTCCGTTGTAGAGGGCGCTCCAACTGTTCTGCGAGGCAGTGATCTGGTATATGTTCTGTGCGGACGAGTAGCCGCGTTCGAGTCCTCCGTATGCGACTATGGTGGCTCCGCTGTTGATATAGAGCTTGTGGCCTTCCTCGGTGTTGGCGTCCAGGGCAACCTCAGGATTGCCCTTGGTGGTCACGGCATATACGTAGCCTCCGCTGATCTTCATGTCGCCATTGGCGTCCATTGCGTCGTTCTTGCTGGAGAATGCGTATATGTATCCGCTCTTGATGATCATGTCTCCCTGGCTGTTGATGGCGTCGTCGGCTGCTGAGGTGGCGTAAGTCTCGCCGCCGTCGAAGGTCAGTTTGCCCTTGGCCTCGATGGCTTCGCTTTTCGAACTGTTGACGGTGATGACACCTCCGTTGATGACCAGGTTTCCGGCAGAGGCTGTAACCTTGTTGCCGTTCTTGGTGACCCAGCCGACCTTTATGCCCTTCGATGTCTCATCGTTCGATTCGGCACCGCTTGTCGTAATCTTAAGCGTACCTCCGGAGATATAGCTGTCGGCCACGCTGTGGCTGCTGCTGTAGTCATAGTCGCCTGCGCTGATACCCTTTCCGCCCGTGCCGGTATTGGTGATGGTAAGGGTTCCCGAGTTCATCTCGAAATAGTTGTCGGCCTTGATGCCCGCGGTACCCTTGTATTCCCCGTCTTCCAGTCCCACGCCTCCGCTGACGTTGATCGTAGTGGAACCGCCGGCCACGAGGACGTAGTTGTCAGAGGAGATGCCCTTCTTGGTCGCGGCCTTCGACGTGATGCTTATGGTGCCTGCGTTAATCTGCACATATTCGTTGACCTTGATTCCGTGTCCCGCGCCGCTGTTGGCAATGACCTTGACGGTCGGCTTCGACAGGAACCTTATGTAGTCGTCGGACACGATGCCGCTCTTGCCCTTGGAATTGTTGGCAGTGACAGTAAGGCTGCCCCGGCCGCTGAACACCAGCTGGCCCTCGGAGAAGAACACTGCCTTCATATCCTCGCTGCCGGAAGAATAGGAGGCTGAGGAGCCGTCCGCCAGTGAGTTGGTCCCTTCGACATAGACGAAGGTGCGCTTGCCGCTCTGGTTGTTGATGGCAGCGCCGCTGCTGCAGGTGAGACTCACGCCGCTCAGCCAGATAGCCTGCTTTTTGTCGCTGCTGAGCTTGAACCAGCCGTCAGATGCGCTGCCTTTAAGCTTGTAGGCTACGTTCTCGCTTCCCTTGTAGGTTATGGTTACCTTGTTGCCGCTGACGCTTACCGAGAAGTCGCTGACTGCGGAACTGTAGCCGGTGACGGTCGCTCCGCCGGAAGAATAGTTCACGGTAACGAGGCGGGTGAATGTGGTGTTGGAAATCTCGTCGTCGCTCGAGCCGCCTCCGGAAGAAGCAAAGACTGTGGTCACTTCTCCGTCCTGTCCGTCATCGCCGCCGCCTCCGGAGCCAGGGTCGGACGTTACGGTGAGAGTGTAAGTGGCAGAAGCCGGCTGGTAATTGGTGTTGCCGCCGAACGTGGCGGTTATGTCAGTGGTTCCTGTTCCCTTGAGGGTGACGGCTCCGCTGCTGCTTATCGTGGCGACATTGGTGGCAGACGAAGAATAGCTTATGCTGAGCCCGCTTGGCGTGACAGAAAGCGTAGGGAAACTGTTTGCGCTTCCGTGTTCAAGTACGGCCGAGCAGCTGGCGGAACTCCAGGCCATGGAGACCGTGTTCTTGACGACGTTCAGGTTGTATGAAACGCTCTGGGAAGGATAGTCGTCAGTGGCCTTGCTCTTGGCAGTTATGACTGTGAGACCTGCACTCTTCAGAGTCACAGTGTAGCCGCTGCCGGACGGGCTGACCGTCGCGACTGCTTCGTTGCTTGAACTGTATTCTATCGACAGCCTTCCGGGGTTGTTGAGCGTAGGATATTTGTTGCCGGTGCTGGCCAGGGTGGCAGTATATTCTTTATCGCTCCAGGAGATGGTTACGTTGACGTTGTTCTTCTTCACGGTCAGGGTATAGGAAGCGCTGGAAGCTTTGAATATGTCGGTTTCCCTGCTGGTGGCGGTAATGGTCGTTTCGCCTGCTTTCTTCAGGGTGACGGTGTAGCCGGATGCAGTCGCGTTCACCGTGGCTACGGATTCGTCGGACGAACTGTAGGTAACCTCGAGGTTGTTGGGGTTCTTGAGAGTAGGGAACGAGTTATTCTTGTCCAAGTACACTGTCTTGGATTTTGAGCTCCACTCCAGACCTCCGTCGGCCTTTTCGACGTTCAGGATGTAGCTGGCGGTGGTGGATGTGTATATGTCCGTAGCCACCGATGTGGCTGTGATGGTGGTGGTGCCCTGTGACTTGAGAGTCACGCTGTAGCCTGTTTCAGTGGCGGCGACGGCGGCAACCTCTCCGTCGCTTGAACTGTATTCTATCTGCTGCCTTCCCGGATTGCTGAGGGTGGGAAAGACGTTGCTGTCACTGCCCAGGGTGGCAGTGTATGATGCGTCGCTCCAGGATATGAAGACTGAAGACTTGGAAACAGTCAGCGTATATGAGACGCTGGCAGCCTTGAACCGGCCTGTCTCCTTGCTGGACGCCGTGATGACTGTGACTCCTTCGTGCAGGGGTGTAACCTTGCAGCCGGTGGACTTGGCGGTCACCGTCGCCACGTTGCTGTTGCTGGAACTGTAGGTGACTTCCAGTTTGTCGGGGTTGCTGAGAGTGGGGAAGCGGTTGTCTTCTCCCAGTACGGCGGCAGCCGAGGATGCGCTCCAGGCAAGGCGGGCTTCTGCCGGTTCTACGGTGAGAGTGTATGAGCAGCTGGCTGAATTGTAGATGTCAGTCTCTGCGGACGTGGCAATGATGGTGACGGTGCCTTTAGAAACGAGAGTCACGGCATAGCCGGTCTTCGTGGCTGCCACGGTGGCCACCTTTTCATCGCTAGAACTGTATTCGACCTGCTGGTCTCCGGGGTTGATGAGGGTGGGGAAGGTGTTGTCTGCTCCGATCGTAGCGGTGCATTCCCCGTCACTCCAGGAGATGGTGACGTCCGACTTCCTCACGGTAAGGGTGTAGGATGCGCTCGAGGCGTTGTATATCCTCGTCTCTTCGCTGGAAGCGGTGATGACCGTGACGCCTTCGTGCAGGGGAGTAACCTTGCAGCCGCCGTCGGCAGAAGAGGTGACGCTTGCAACGTTTTCGTCACTCGAGGTGAAGGTCACCTTCAGGCCGTTGGGGTTGGCCAGTTCGGGGAAGATGTTGTCTTCGCCCATAACGGCGACGGCCTCCTCCGCATTCCAGGACAGCTGCCCTTCGGCACGGCTGACCGTGAGGGTGTATGATACTTCGGCGGCATCATAGATATCCGTCTGCGGAGTGGAAGCGGTGATCGTCACCGTTCCCGCAGAGACCAGAGTGAGCTTGTATCCGCCTTGCTCGGCTTCTACGGTGGCGACCCCATCGTCGCTGGAGGTGTAGGTCACCTCCAGCTTGTTGGGATTGTTCAGTGATGGATAGTCATTGTCATTGCCCAGTGTTGCCTTGAATTCGTCAGCACTCCACGAAAGTCCTGCCCCGGCGCGTACTACAGTAAGCGTATATGAGCAGGAGGACGCCAGAAAACTTTCGTCCCTTTCGCTGGATGCGGTGATCACGGTCGTGCCGGCAGCAACCGGGGTGACCTGTCCGTTACCGTCGACGGTGGCCACTTCCACATTGGAAGAAGAGTAGCTCACCTTAACCTTCTTGAGGTTCGACAGTGTCGGGAATTCGTTGGCCTCCCCGAGCACAGCCCAAGCTTCTTCCAGGCTCCAGCTGAGCCTGGGGTCGTTGTGGTGTGCATCGGGATTGGGGTCTATGTCAGAGATGGAAATGACATCGCCCATACAGCCGTAAAGCAACGGCAGCACCAATGCAATAATGAGCAATGACAGTATCCTTCGCATCAATAACCGAATATTTCTTCGAGAGTAACGTTCTGTACGGGACCGAGGGTCCTGAGGTAATTCATGTCAAGGTCTTTCGGGTCACCGAGGATACCGTAGTAGTAGGTGCGGTCCTTGACGTATTTCTGCTGGATGGCAACGATATCGTTCATGGTCAGACTCGGAAGTTTCTCGTATACGAGCTTGTCGACAGGCTCGTCAATGCCGAGTTCCTGCGCTGCAAGATATGCGTTGAGCACGGCGGCGCCGTTGGTCCTGCTGGTGCGCAGAACACCGTCGAGAGCGGTCTTGGCAATCTCGAAGGCACGGTCACTCTGCGGCATGTTGTTGATGATCTCGTCGAATGCCTCGACGGCTGCCCTGAGCTTGTCGTTCTGAGAACCGATCCTGGCCATGAAGTAATAGTCGTCATCCTTGTAGGTCGGTGAAGAAAGGCGGGCGCCTGCAGAATAGGCGAGGGCCCTGGCTTCACGCATCTCCTGGAACACGATGGTGTTCATGCCGCTTCCGAAATACTCGTTGTAGAGGGTGATCGCGGGCTCATCGGCAATCTCGTACTTCTCGCCGCGGTTGGTGTACTGGATGTAGTTGAACTGACGGGCGTTGTAGGGAGCGACGAAAACCTTCGGAGCGTCGGTGCGTACCTTCGGGGTGCGGATCCTGGTTACTGGCGTGAGTGAACCGGCAACGTCGTGGCTCTCGGCAATCAGGTTCTTGACTTCACCTGATGATGCGGGACCGTAGTAGAGCACCTTGTGCTGCTTGGTGAGCAGGTTGGTGACCTTAGCCAGAAGTTCCTCTGAGGTGAGGTCGATGATCTGCTGGTTGGTGAGGGTGCGGGCCTTTACGTTCTCAGGGCCATAGATGACATACCTGTTGAGGGCGCTTGAACAAGAACTCTGGTTGAACTTGTTGATGGCGCGCTGCTGGAGCTGGTCGGCCTTCAACGCTGCCAGGATGTCCTCGTCACCGACTGCGTTGGCTATGAGGTCCTCGGTGATTTCCAGAGCCTTGCCGATGTTTTCGCCAAGTCCGGAGACGGCGATACGGGTCTGGTCATCGCCACTGGCGAAGCTGAAGCTTGATGCAAGCTTGTACATCTCCATGGCAATCTCCTCCGCACTGCGGGTCTCGGTTCCGAGGTAGCTTACGTAGTTGAGGGCGAAGCTCATTGCAGGGTCGTTGAGCAGGCCTTCGTCAAAGAGGAATACGAGCTGGGCGATGTCGTTCTTCTCGTTGGTCTTGTAGATGACGTCCAGGTCTGAGCGGCCCTTGAATACTGACATATCCTTTGAGAAATCCACGAAGACGGGCTCGATGGGTTTCACTGCGGTGTTCTGTACTTCTGCCAGGAATGCACTCTGCTTGTCGCGGTTGGTGGCGATGGGGGTGATGGCGGGAGCTTCGATCTTGTGGATGTCAGGATCGACTCCGATATGCTTGTAAGCAGTAACGTGGCTGTTTTCGCCGAGGTACTTGTTGGCCCAGTCGACGATGTCCTGCTTGGTGAGCTTCGAGAGCCTGTCGAGCATCTGTACGTCATCCTTCCAGTTGCGGCCGGCTATGAAAGAGTTGACGAACTGCATTGCGCGGCTGCGGTTGTTTTCGAGGCTGCTCATCTGGCTGAGCTTGAAGTTGGCGATTGAAGCTTCCACAAGGTCTTCGTCAAAGTCGCCGTTGCGGAGTTTGGCAACCTCTGCGAGCAGAAGGTCCCTGACTTCCTTGAGGCTCTGTCCATCTTTGGGATAACCTTCGAGAAGGAACTGTCCGTAATCTACCGAACCGTATGCGAAAGCAGCGGCTTCGAGCACTTTCTGCTGCTGGTTGATGTCGAGGTCGATCAGGCCGGCCATTCCGTTGTAGAGGATGGCTGATACTACGTCGGCTGCGTCGCCTTCAAGGTCCTTGCTGCCCGGATAGCGCCAGCCGATCATCACGAATTCGGCTTCGGTACCGTATACGTCCTTCTCGACGGGAGCGGTGATGTCTTTCTCGGGAGCGTACTTAAGTTCGGGAACGCCTGCAGAACGCTGCCAGTCGCCGAAGTATTTCTCGATGGTCTTTACGAACTCGTCTGGATCGAAGTCGCCTGAAACGCAGATGGCGATGTTGTCAGGAACGTAGTAGGTGGCTTTCTGCTTCTTGATGGTGGTGATTGACGGATTCTTCAGATGGTCCTGGGTTCCGATGACGGTCTGCTTGCCGTAAGGATGGTTCTTGAAGAGTTCCTTGGCGATGGATGTCATTGCTTTCTCCATATCCTCGTTGAGGTTCATGTTGTATTCCTCATAAACGGCCTCGAGTTCGGTGTGGAAACCGCGGATGACCATATTCTTGAAACGGTCGGCCTGAACCTTCGCCCAGTTGTCGATCTGGTTGGAAGGAATGTCCTCGACATAGCAGGTTACGTCTTCAGAAGTGAAGGCGTTGGTGCCCTGCGAACCGATCATTGCCATCAGTTTGTCATACTCGTTGGGAATGGCGATCTGTGATGCAAGATAGCTGACAGAGTCGATCTGGCGGTAGAGCATCCTCCTCTCGGCGGGGTCTGTCTTTGTGCGGTATACTTCATAGAGCTCTTCGATTTTGTCGAGCAGGGGTTTCTCGGCTGCGTAGTCGGAAGTGCCGAAGCTTTCGGTGCCCTTGAACATCAGGTGCTCGAGATAGTGGGCGAGGCCGGTGTTGTCAGAGGGGTCGTTCTTTCCTCCGGTGCGAACGGCAATCATTGTCTGGAGCCTCGGCTCGTCCTTGTTGACGGACATGTAGATCTTCATGCCGTTGTCCATCGTGTAGATCTTGGTCTGAAGCGGGTCTCCTTTGACGGTCTCATATTTGCCGGAGCAGGAGAACAGCATCATCATCGCCGTAAAGGCGAGAATCAGGTTGGAAATTCTTTTCATATTTTATGGTTTGTAATTTATGATTACTACAAATTAATTGCAACCTACAAAAGTATAAAAATACGGCCAAAAGCGTTACCTTTACGCACATCATTTAGACTATGGAACTCAAAAAAATATACTTTGCAGCCGGCTGCTTCTGGGGAACCGAGCATTTTTTTCGCAAACTTCCCGGAGTTGCGGCCACTTGCGTAGGCTTTGCCAACGGCAGCACGCCTTCTCCTTCATACCGTGAAGTCTATACCGACACTACCGGCTACGCCGAAACCGTAGAAGTTGAATATGACCCGGCCAGAATGCCTTTGAAACAGCTCGTCGAGGCTTTCTTCACCATAATAGACCCGCTGAGCCTCAACCGTCAGGGAGAGGATGAGGGTACCCGCTACCGCACGGGCATATACTATGAGGACGAAGCCGACCTGACAGCCATAGACGCTGCTTTTAACCGCGAGCAGGAATGGCAGGGAAAACCCCTCTGCGTCGAAAAGGAGCCTCTGCGCAATTTCTATCCTGCCGAGGAAGAACATCAGGATTACCTTATAAAGCACGCCGACGGATATTGCCACGTGGACCTGAAGGCATTCCGCTATGCCGGTATGCTGAAGGAACTGGAGAGCCTTGTCAAGGGAGTTGGAGATGAAGTCGGCGTAATGGCCAACACCGCCGCACTGATCCACGAAACGATGGGTTTCTGGTGGACCGGCTTCTACAGGGTGGCAGATGAAAGCCATCTGGCGCTCGGACCTTTCCAGGGGCCCGTAGCCTGCTACAGCATCGGTTTCGGCAAAGGCGTTTGCGGCACAGCCTGGAAGCGTGAAGCCAGCGTAGTCGTGGAGGATGTGGAACTGTTCCCCGGGCATATCGCCTGCAGCAGCGCGTCCCGTTCAGAGATAGTGGTTCCTGTGTTCGACTCTGAAAGGAAAGTCAGGGCTGTTCTGGATATCGACAGCGACAAACTGGCCACATTCGACGACATTGACCGCCGGATGCTGGAAATCGCAATGGAGATTGTAGCAAGGGAAATCTACTGATGTCTGATAATGTCGATCCTCCAGGTTATTCCGAGGTCGAAATTGTCCCTTCTCAGCGAATTGTCACGATAGTAGACTGCGTGCAGCCTTATGTTGTCGCGGCCCAGCGGGAAGTATTCCACGCCGGCGCCGGCATACAGGTATTCCGTACCCGGGGCGATCACCGCGTCGTAGGGGCGGCCGTAGCTGTCCACATTGTAGGGAGAGTTGGTCTCGTATCCTCCCTTGAAGCACAGGTTCCAGTCTCCTACGCTCCAGATTGTCTTGACAATTACGGTGTAGTCTGTCAGGAAGAAGTTCCTCTGCCGGAACGACGCCCTGTTCATCAAATCCACGTCAAGCAGGAAATTGTCCCACTGGAAGTGGTTGCCAAGGGCGATGTAGTTGATGAAGCGTCCGTCCATATCCTGCACGAAATTGGTGGTCCAGATGGTGTTCCATATGTCCGTGACCTTGCCCATCCAGGCGAAGTTGTAGGCATATACGCCCTGGTAGCCGTAGGAAAGGGGGGATGTGCACACCTGGAACGACAGCGTCTGCCTGTCCGTAAGTTTGTATGCAGTGCTGGCTCCGAAGGTGAAGCCCTGGCTTATGCTGTTGCAGAACTTGCTGTAGAAGTAGACGTCGATGGGCACGGCGTCATACTCGTAGCCACCTATAAGCACGGCGTCCTTGCCCACTCTGAAGCTCCAGCGGTCATTGGCCTGCCAGTTGACGTATAGGAAGTCCGTGGCGTTGAAGACGTAGTGCTCGTCGAAGACCTGCTTGTTGAGCCTCTGCCTGAGGCGGTAGTTTATGCGGTCGTTGATGTGGCCGAATATGTTGAGATTGAGGTGGTCGGCAAGAAACTGTGTGCTGACGTTACCGTCATCGCCCTGAAGATGGAATATGCCTCGCGTGTCAATGTAGAGCCTGTCGACTCCGCCGGTCTGGGCCATTGCGGTGAATGACAGTGCAATCAGTGCAACAATTGTCAGAAGCTTTCTCATAGCGTTGTCAGTTTTCGGGACTGAGATTGAGCACCACATATTCGCTGCGGGTGCCTATACGGAACTTGCCGCCCCATATTCCCATTCCTGAAGTTATATAATAGTTGGTGTTTCCCTTCACGTAACGGCCGTACGACTTCTCGAACTTGAGACGTGTCACTATCGTAGCGGGCCATATCTGTCCGTTGTGCGTGTGGCCGCTGAACTGGAAGTCGATGCCTGCTTCTTCGGCTTCTTCGAGATGCTCGGGCTGATGGTCGAGCAGAATCGTGAACTTGTCCCTGTCGATATCGGAGATGAAACGTCCGAGCGGCTTGCGGCCGTATTTGTTTGAGTTGTCGTCCCTGCCGATGACTGCAAGGCCGCAGGCTTCCGTCCATCCGTTTTTCAGAAGATGGATGCCGGCATCCCGGTAGAATTCTTCAGATGCTTCTACACCCGCATAATATTCGTGGTTGCCGAGGCAGGCGTAAACGGGCGCTTCGATCCTGCGGAAGGCGGCAGCGTCGTCGTCATCCTGCAGCGCCCTTATCGACCGGTCGATGATGTCCCCGCCGAAGAGAACGAGGTCCGGATGTTCCGAGTTTATGATGTCTACCCATCTGTCAAGTTCAGCCCTGCGGTTGTGATATCCTATGTGGAGGTCGCTGGCAAGCACGACCTTGACCGGAGTGCTTACCTTCGGGGTCGTCAGGTTTATTTCTTCCCGGTATTTGTGATGGTAGTGCAGGCCTCCGTAGACGAGCAGCACTGCTATCGTGCCGAATACCAACGTGCTTCCAGTCCAGCTGTCGGCGTGGATACCAGAAGGCAGCACGTGGCAGACCTGAAGTATCCGCATCAGCACGAAGAGCAGCATCGCGTACAAGGCGAATATCAGGCAGGAGTTGCCGGTCACGTACAGGGCGGATGCGACACCCATCGGAAACTGGCTGACCCTTCCGCTTATGGAGAGGAAGAAGCCTGCGAAAGCAAGCATGAAGATTCCGGCAGCCACGCACTTCCAGCCTGTCGGCAGCGGCAGGATGCGGTATATGCAGAACGCTATGTACGCAAATGCAATCAAAGCCGACAACAATATGATCATACCGGTAATCCTTGTTAATTTCATTTAATGCAAAGTTATGCTTTTTAGCATAATCGTTAAACAAAGATTATATTTGCTGAAGCAATCCCGGTAATATGTCAATGATGAAAACTATACTTCTGCTAGCCGTTCTCGCCTCCGTCAACTTCTGTTCCTCTTCCGCCTCTGCCGGAGGTGCTTCCGATGCTCCCGCCCAGGTCGATCCCGATTCCCTGAGGGCGGTCATAAAGGCTGAACTTCTGGAAGAGATTGCCGATGAACTGCAGAGACTGCATCCCGAGACGCCTTCAGTTCCTGAGTCTATAGAATTCGCAGGCAAGACCTACCGTTTCGACACCGACTGGATGTACGAGAGGATGGACCGCGAGCTGATAGCCTTCACATATATGCACACTAATTCCACCCTGATGCTCAAAAGGTCGGAGAGATATTTCTCACAGGTTGTCCCGATTCTGAAAGCCAACGGAGTCCCGGAAGACCTTAAATACCTGATGGCTATCGAGAGCAACCTCGATCCGAAGGCCCTTTCGACTTCAGGTGCGGCAGGCCTGTGGCAGTTCCTGAAAAGCACTGCGCCGCAGTACGGGCTGGAAGTGTCGGCCGAGGTTGATGAAAGATACAACATCGAGAAGGAAACAGAAGCTGCCTGCAAGTATCTGAAGGAATCCTACGCAAAATACGGCGACTGGATGACGGTTGCGGCAAGCTACAATGCAGGGCAGGGGGGCATAAGCAAGCGCATCAGCGACCAGAAGCAGTCTTCGGCATTCAACCTTTATCTTCCCGAGGAGACTTCGAGGTATATGTTCCGCATTTTCGTAGCCAAGATGTTCTTCGAGAATCCGGAGTCTTTCGGCTTCTCGGTGGACAAGGAGGACTACTATCCGTACCGTGCTCCTCGCAAGGTGGTGACCGTGGACTACTCCATTCCTTCGCTGGTCGATTTTGCCGCTGACAACGGTGTTACATACGCCGACTTGCGCAATGCAAACCTCTGGCTCATAGGTACAAAACTTACCAATCCCAAAGGAAAGGCCTACAAGATCATCATCCCGACGACGAAGTAAATTTATCAACACGCTTTGCTGTTCAGCAGTTTTTTTCATACCTTTAGGTTAACTAAAACCTTTTTGATATGAAGAAATATTTTGCTGAGTGCGTCGGAACATTTGTTCTGACACTTCTGGGCTGCGGAACCGCAATGTTCCTCGGCTGCAACACACCTGCCGGAGTAGTAGGTACTGCAATTGCCTTCGGTCTGTCAGTTATCGCCATGGCATACACCATCGGCGGTGTATCCGGATGCCACATCAATCCTGCCATCACCTTCGGCGTCGCCCTTGCCGGCCGTATGAGCTGGAAGGATGCTGTCGGCTACTGGTGCGGACAGGTGATCGGTGCAATCATCGCCGGTGCAATCCTGCTTCTTCTCACCAAGGTAGTTGCCGCTCCTGACCTTACTGGCGGCCTTGGAACCAATGGTGTTGCCAATGCGGGCGGTGTAGGCGGTGCCCTCCTTGTCGAGTGTCTTGCTACCTTCCTGTTCGTCCTGGTAGTTCTCGGTACCACTGATTCCAAAGTCGGCGCCGGCAACCTCGCAGGTCTGGCCATCGGTCTTACGCTTATCCTGATTCACCTGGTTTGCATCAACCTGACAGGTACTTCAGTGAACCCCGCCCGCTCGATCGGACCGGCTTTGTTCGCTGGCGGAGAGGCCCTCAAGAATGTATGGGTATTCATTGTAGCACCTATGGTAGGAGGCGCCCTTGCAGTCCCGGTATGGAATGCAATCGCTCCCAAGAAGTAGAGCTCTCATCATCTTTAACATCTGAAACGCAACGGACTGAACGGTCCGTTGCGTTTTTTTTGTACATTTGTGTATTGAGTACTACTATATTCATTCAGAAGGCTGATGAAAAAAATATTGTTTGCTATTTTTCTCGCTTGCGCTTTTTCTTTCGATTCCAATGCGCAGATACTTCCCAGTTCAACTCCCGAAGCTGATTCCATAGCCTTTGCAAAGGTAAGGGCCAAGATGGATTCCATCCGCCAGTACCGCCCGACCGTAGGCCTGGTACTCGCAGGCGGAGGCGCCCGCGGACTCGCACACCTCGGTGTCATCAAGCTCATCGAAGAACTGGGTATCCCGGTGGATGTCGTGACCGGCACCAGTATGGGAGGCCTCGTCGGCGGTATGTACGCCTTGGGTTACAAACACGATCAGCTTGATTCCCTGATCCGCGAAATCCAGTGGCCCGTGATGATGTCCGACAAGATTCCGAACAATTATATCTCATACAAACTGAGAAAATACCGTGAGCGCTTTGTCATCCGCGTTCCTTTCCACTATGATGACGACGACCTGGAAGCGATGGCGAAGCAGGCCCAGGAGTATGACAAGATGGCCGAAGAAGCCGGATTCAACACTGCCGATGCATCACAGGAAGCTCTCAACAAATTCGGTATCGGAATGCCTGACGGATATCTTTACGGACTCAACGTCCGCAATATGCTGAGTTCGGTGAGCGTGGGCTATCAGGACAGCATCAGTTTCACTGACCTTCCGATACCTTTCGCCTGCGTCGCCACCGACCTGTATACGATGACCCCCAAGTACTGGACCAGCGGAAGCATTACTACAGCGCTCAGGTCTACTATGGCGATTCCGTTCTACTTCCGTGCTGTACGTGGAGAAGACAACATTCTGCTCGACGGAGGTATGCGCAACAACTTCCCGGTGGATCTCGCGAAAGAGATGGGAGCAGACATAATCATCGGTTCGGATATGGCCGTGCACCGTGGAATCGACGAACTGAACACACCGATGGATTTCCTTTTCCAAACCATCGTCCTGCTGTCGTCGGAGGCTGTGGAGAAAGCTTCACAGATGGCAGACCTCAAGGTACATCACGAACTTGAAGGATACAATATGCTTTCATTCGATGATGCCAGCGTCGATGACATCATCGACCAGGGCTATCAGAATGCACTTGCCCATAAGGACGTCTTCGAGTCCATTGCAAAACTTGTGGCCGGCAAGGCGGTTCCTCAGACTACACAGCACAAACCTGCTGTCAACATTGCTCTCGGCAAGGTCCGTGTCTCAGAGGTCCGCTTCACCGGCATCAATGAAGAAGACCGCAGCAAGATCCTGCATCCCAAGGACTATCCTGCCGACGGATTGTATGACAAGGATATAATAGAGCGGATGTTGAACAATATCTATGGCACCAATGCTTTCGAGGCTGTGTCCTATCATCTTGAGGGGCAGCAGGAGCCTTATGTCCTCGTGTTTGACTGCCAGATCGGTCAGGTTCACGATTCGGCCCTCGGCATCCGCGCCGATACTGATGAAGCCGTGGCTGCGGCCCTCCATCTCGGCCTTGGCACGCGCAGGCTCGCAGGTCCCCGACTGACAGCAGATATGAAACTCGGCACCAATCCCTCTTTCTCAGTTGACGGTGCCATCAAGTCACGCATCGGACTGCCCACCATCGGTATGACGTTCCGCAGCCGCATCATAAAGACATCGTCCGGATATTTGGCAACCGTCGATGACAAGCTGCTGACAATGGCACTTGATGCATATGCAGAAGATTCCCGTATGAGATACGGATCGATGAAGGCCGGTATTACCTTTGAGATGGATCCGTTTGAACATTATCTGTCGCCCTCTCTCTCCTGGGATGGCTGGGACTGGAAGAGCTATTGGCTCTCTGCATTTGCAACCCTCAAGTTCGACACTTTCGACGACGGCTATTTCCCTACCAGCGGATTCCGTTTTGTGGCTGATGCCCGCTATGTCTTCAAAGGCTATACGATAGACCTTGACCCTTACGATCCTTCTTATAAAGGGGATGACCCGATATTGACTGAAGACGGAACAGTTCCCAGGTATCTGTCGACTTTGGGCAGCATTTACGCAGCATTCTCTTTCGGCGATAATTTCACGATACTGCCCAGCGCTCATTTCGGCTGGTCTTCGACAGAGACCGATTATCAGAACCCCAAGCATATTGTAAGCGTCGGAGGCTTTATGGCCAACCGTTACAATGAGCGGCAGGTTCCGTATTTCGGCATCCCGGGAGGATTTGTCGAGTGTAACCCTTTCTCCTTAGTGACTCAGATAGATTTGAGGTACCGTTTCCTCAGAAAGAACTACGTCACGCTCAGGACAGCAAGCTTTTCCGATGACACTGTTTTCAAGGATCTTTTCCAGGAGATTCCTCTCATTTCCTATGGCGCGGAGTATGCGCGCCAGTCCCTTGTCGGCCCTCTTAGAATTGCTGTTCAGTACAACGTAATGTACGGTCTTACCGGATACGCTTCTGTCGGTTTTGATTTCTAATCCAAAAGGCAATATACACTATGAAAAAAGCATTGTTGACATTTGCAGTAATGGCTCTGTCCATTTTCTCTGCACAGGCCCAGATGGGCAGGGGAGGCTTCGGCCAGATGCCCCAGATCGACGTTACCTTCAATCCTTACGTCGAAGCTCCCACGGGCTATGACGCGGAGCGTCCCGGTATCGACCGCGGAACCCTTGAGACCGTCGAGTACAAGTCGGAATCAGTAGGTACTGTGCGCAAGGCCACTGTCTATCTTCCTCCTAAGTTTGACGCCAACAAGAAATATCCCGTGCTCTACCTGCTTCACGGTATCGGCGGAGACGAGCGTGAGTGGCTCCAGGGTGTTCCCAACATCATTATGGACAACCTCTACGCTGACGGCAAGGCTGCCGAGATGATTATCGTGATGCCCAACGGCCGCGCACAGGTGAACGACCGTGCCGAGGGCAACGTCTATGCTACCGCTCCCGCTTTCGCGGCTTTCGAGCAGGACCTGCTCGGCTCACTGATTCCCTTCATCGAGGGCAAGTACAATGTCTACACCGACAAGATGCACCGCGCCATAGCCGGCTTGTCGATGGGCGGCGGCCAGTCGCTTAACTTCGGACTCGGCCATATGGACGTGTTTGCATATGTGGGCGGTTTCTCGTCAGCTCCCAACACCAATACACCGGAAGTCCTTATTCCCGATGTCGCCAAGACCAAGGCGGAGAACAAGCTCCTCTGGATGGTTTGCGGCAGCAAGGACGGCCTGATGTACAACAGCTCACGTCTGAAAGCCTTCTGCGACGAGCACGGCATTCCCTGCACTCTCATCAACTTCCCCGACGGCGAGCATAACTTCGTTGTCTGGAAATACGGCCTGTTCAACTTCGCACAACTGATATTCAAATGAAAAGAACCATATTGATCGGACTGGCCGTCCTGACGGTCCTTTCCACCGGCTGCAAGAAATACACCCAGCCGGAACTCGGCGCCCGCAAGGTGGATATCCTCACCCAGGGCAAGTACCAGTTCAAGGACTTGAACAAGAACGGCAAACTCGATCCTTACGAGGACTGGAGACTGCCGATGGACCAGCGTATCGCCGACCTCGTGTCGCAGATGACACTCGAGGAGAAGGCTGGCCTTATGTTCCATCCCAACATCGCCGTCAATGAGAGCGGCGAGGTGAAGTATGACCTGACTCCGGAAGAGAAGGAGGCTATCCGCAAGGCTGAGGAAGAACGCTACGCGGGCCCCATCGGTCCCGGCGGACAGAATGCCGGCGCGATGGCTATGGGCCAGGTGCGCCGTGCCGCCACAGCCAAGTCATACATCGAAGAGAAGAACTTCCGCTGCATCCTCAACAATGGTGTTGCAGCACCCGAGAAGTTCGCAAAATGGTCTAATACGATGCAGGAAATAGCAGAGGCATCTCGTCTTGGAATTCCTATCGTATTCTCTTCTGACCCCCGTCACAGCGCAAAGCTTGGCGGTCACGTAAGCGGAACCCAGTATTTCTCACACATCACCAACGGAGAAGGCCAGATAGGCCTCACTGCCGGTGGAGACCCTGAGATGATGCGCCGTTTCGGTGAAATTATGGCAGAAGAATACCGTGCAGTGGGACTCCATATGTTCCTTGGCCCTCAGATCGATGTCATCACCGAGCCACGTTGGAGCCGCAATATGGGCTGCTTCTCAGAGTCAGCCGAACTGACCGCCGATATGACAGCTGCCCTCATTGAGGGAGCGCAAGGTGAAAACGTAGGCCCCGGTAAGATCCTGGTCCATCTGAAACACTGGCCTGGAAGCGGTCCGCACCTCGGCGGCACAGGCCGCTGGCTTGTATATCCCGGCAACAACCAGGAGTATCACTATCTTCCCTGGAAAAGGGGCATAGAGAAAGGCGCCCTCGCAGCAATGGGCTATTACAGCGGCACCTTCTCTGATTCTCTCAACGTCAACTATTCATACCATATGTCCACCGAAGTTCTCTACGGAGAACTCGGTTTCAAGGGCGCCATCTGCACGGACTGGGGTGTAGTGGGCAACGGTCCTCTGAAGCCCTCGCTGCAGGGCAAGACCACCCGCAAGGACAATATGGAAATGATCATCAACGCCGGTGTCGACCAGATGGGTTCAGAGACCCAGCCTGAGCTCGTAGTCGAACTGGTGAAGGAAGGCCGTGTGTCTGAGGAGCGCATCAACCTGGCTGCATCACGTATCCTGCAGTGGCACTTCATCCTGGGTCTTTTCGAAAATCCCTATGTGGATCCCGCCAGGGCAGCCTCGATTCTCCAGAGTCCTGAGAATGAAGCCTTCGGTATGGAAGCCCAGCACGTTTCGAACGTGCTTCTCGTGAACGACGGCACTCTTCCGGCTAAGGAAGGCATCAAGATATTCGTGGACGGAATCGCTCCCGAAGTTGCCGCAAAATACGGTACCGTTGTCGAGAAACCTGCCGATGCTGACCTTATCATCTACAGGACGACATCATCTCCGGACCGCAGGGGCGGTGGATTCGGCGGCGGTCAGACCCAGCAGGAAGTGAACATCGATTTTCCGGCAGAGAAACTGGCGAGAGTCAAGGAGCTGGTGGCTTCAGGCAAGCCGGTGGTGGCAGACATCAACCCCACAGGTTCTTCGCTCGTGATCACACCTGAACTCAAGGGGCTCCCTAAGGCGATACTCCTTTCGTTCGACCCGACAGATGCTGCAGTGATGGACGTGATTTTCGGCCGCTTCAATCCCAAGAGCAAGCTTCCGTTCGAAATCCCGTCTTCGATGGATGCAGTAAGAGCTCAAAAAGAGGATATGCCTTTCGACTCGAAGGATCCATCGTTCCCCTTCGGTTTCGGCCTGAGCTATGCCGATTAATTTTTTGCACTTTCAATAGTTCTGCTTAACTTAGTAGTTACAATCGCTGAAAATCAACCAATAACAATATCTCAAAATGGCAAACTTTCAAGACATTCTGCTGCAGCAAGTGAAAAAAACTGCCGGCAACATTGAAATCCCCACAAACGTCCAGAACACCGTTCTCAACGGCCTTTCTGACTCTATCTTCGGCAGCCTCACCCAGACTGCCATGAAAGCAGGCGGCATCGATCAGATCACCAGCCTTCTCACCGGCAAGGCCAATGCTGCGACTAGCCCTGTGACTGCACTTGCAGGCAAACTGTTCACCAACAACATCCTCAGCAAGCTGAACCTTGGCAGCATGCTTAACGGCAAGCTTTCTGCTTTGATCCCCACAATCATCGCAGGCCTTTCGAGCATCATCAAGGACCAGGACGGTGACGGCGACATCGACCTCCAGGACGTACTCATCACCATCAAGGGTGGCAACAAAGGCGGCAGCCGAGGCGGCGGACTCCTTGGCGGCATCCTCGGCGGCATTTTCGGAAGGAAATAGTCTAGTCTATAATAAGATTGGAATCCCTGTCTGAACAAGGCAGGGATTTTTTTATATCTTTGCCGCCGCATAAAGAACTGTTGACATGAAAGAACTGTTGACACAAGGTGGCACTGCAGGGGCCATTCTCATTCTCGCCCTGGTCATTGCATCCGGCCTGTTTCTGGGCAAGTTCAAGATAAAAGGCCTGTCCATAGGCAGCGTATGGATTCTTTTCATGGGCATCCTTCTCGGACATCTAGGCCTCAGGGTCGATCCTGTGATGCTGTCATTCATCAAGGAATTCGGCCTGATCCTTTTCGTATTCACCATCGGTCTTCAGGTCGGTCCGGGTTTCTTCCGGTCTTTCCGCCGTGACGGTCTGCCTATGAACCTGCTGGCAGTCGGGATGATCCTGCTCGCAGTGGCTACCACTTATGCCATCCATCTCATAAGCGGAGAGAACATCGGCATTATGACAGGCATAATGTCCGGTGCTGTCACCAACACTCCCGGCCTCGGTGCCGCACAGCAGACGCTCTACGATGCTCCGGTAGCTACCGATGAGATAGTGGCCGCCGCATCGTCAATCGGCTCCGCCTATGCCGTGGCATATCCCCTCGGCGTGCTTGGAGCCATTGCCGTACTGTTGTTGTCAAAGAGGCTGTTCAAGGTAGATATAGACAGGGAAAAGGAGAAGTCGTCAAAGGACGAAAGCGTCGATGACAATGCCTATCGTCTGGCCTGCAGGGTCAAGAATCCTGCACTTTTCGGCAAGACCATCCACGAGATAGTGGGAGAGGAGAATGCCGACCATCTTATCATCTCCCGTATGAAACGCGGAGAGTGGGTTATCTTCCCCGACCTCGACATGCCGTTGAAGCAGGGTGACGAACTGCTCATTGTGACCGACGTGCACCATAAGGACAAGGCCGCCATAATCTTCGGTGAAGAATTCCCCGTAGATATGAAGGAATGGCAGCAGACAGGTGCCAAACTGGTCACCCGCAGACTCACAATCACCAAGCCTAACATCACCGGGGCAAGCCTCCGCAAGCTTGACATTCGCCACAAGTACGGTGTGACCGTCACCCGCATCCTGCGTGCCGGCGTGGATCTCCAGGCTGATGCCGACCTCATACTTCAGGTAGGTGACAGCATCCAGGTGGTAGGTTCCGACGAGGGTATCAGCAGGCTTGCAAAACTCGTGGGCAACGAGCCTGACAAACTCCAGAAACCCAATCTCATCCCTATATTCTTCGGCATAGCCCTCGGAGTTCTCGTAGGCTTGATTCCTATCCGTTTCCCGTCAATGCCCCAGCCTCTCAAGCTCGGTATGGCAGGCGGTCCGCTCATCGTCGCCATCCTGCTCGGAGCTTTCGGCCCCAAGTTCGGAATCACCACTTATACGGCTACCAGCGCCAACCTCATGGTCCGTGAGATAGGCATCTCGCTCTTTATGGCTGCAGTCGGCCTGGATGCAGGCAAGACTTTCGTCGCCAGCCTTGTGGGAGGCGGTTATATGTGGGTGCTCTACGGTGCCTTGATCACAATCATTCCGATGATAGTCATCGCCGTCATAGCGCGCAAAGTGATGAAGTTCGACTTCTTCAAGATTAGCGGTCTGCTGGCAGGCGGAACCACCGACCCGGCTCTGCTCTCGTTCTCCGAGCAGCTCTTCGGAAACAGCCGCATCGCCTTGAACTACACCACCGTCTATCCTCTGACTATGTTCCTGCGAGTAGTCGCGGCCCAGGTGATGATAATGCTTATGTTCTGACGATAAAGAACGGGCGGCCTTCGAGGACCGCCCGTTTCTTTTATTTACCTGCAGAGAGATATTCCTGCAGTGCCGTGACGTAAGTGCTGAAGGCTTCCCGTCCGGCCGGCGTCATCCGGCAGGTTGTCCGGGGCATCTTGCCTTTGAAGCCTTTCTCCACGGTGATGTAGCCGGCTGCGCTCAGTTTGTCGATCTGGACGCTCAGGTTTCCGGATGTGGCCCCCGTCTGCTTCTTTATGTAGGTGAAGTCCGCATCTTCGACGCCGGCGAGGATTGACATTACGGCCAGCCTCAGCTCAGAGTGGAGGATAGGATCGAGTTTCGGAAACATACGCTATCTCCTGAGATTCTTGATGATGACACCGGTCAGGGCAAGTACTACACCCGCAAAGGTGAAGATCAGCATCTGTGCTGCACCCAGATCCACTATGTAATAAATTGCAAGTCCGCCGATGCCTGTTACGAATCCGGCGACAATGACGGGCCAGTTCTTGACGACAAAGCCGCTTATGGTCAGGGCCATGCCGAAAAGAAGGACAATCTGTGCAGTCAGGCTTGCTCCGACTGCGATAGTCCCGATAGGATTGGGATTGACCGAAACATAGAGGACTGTGAAAACGGCCACGGAAACTGAAAAGATGCAGAACGACAGCCATATGCTGCTGAGGATACGACTGAATACGTTTTCAGGCAGGTCTGCGTCCTTCTTGCGGTCAAGCAAGTGAGCCAGAGGAAATCCGACGGCAGGCATCACGAACCAGAGAAAATTCCACTGGGCGTGGCCTGTGGCCCTCCACAGGATGAATACTGCCAGTGAGAACAGAGTGAGCAAAACGCCCCAGAGGATGAAGTGCTTGCCGCTGCGGAAGATGATGTCCTTACGGTTGTTGTTCATTGTCTCGGTGATGAGAGCAAGGCTCTCGCGTGCCGTCATTTCTTTGTTGTTTTCCATTGTTTGATAATTATAAAATGTTACCGGCCGGGTCCAGCTGCGCAGTCTGTCCTAACCGCAATGCAAATATAAAGTAGTTTATAATATAAACCAAATTTATTTTGAAAAAATGAAAAAACGGCAGGAGCTCTGGATTGAGCAGCCTGCCGCAATGAAATGATATATGATGAAAGAGCTACATCCTGTCCTTTATATCCTGGCCGGCGCCGGTGCCCTTGTATTTGCTCTGGGCTGCATTGAAGACATAGCGGACTGATAACTTGATGCGCTGGGTATCCATAATGTTCGTCTGCCATACATTGTAGCTGCCGAAGTCGGTGGATACGTCGTTGTGTCCCATACCTGCCAGGTCGCTGCCTTCCAGGCGCAGCACCAGCGAGCCGTCTTTGAGGAGGGTCTTCTGGATAGCTGCAGTGAGATTGAAGTAGTTGTTGGTGAGCAGCATATTGGTGGTGTATCCCTTGTTGTAGAGCACTCCACCGAGTTCCATCTGCCAGCCGCCTTTCAGACGCAGGGTGTTGAAGAGCTGTGCCACGAGCAGAGGCTTGTCGTTGAAAGAGGCCTTCCTGAATCCTGAGGGCTGGCTGGGGTCGGGGGCGTTGATGGTAAGCCACTGGGGCTGGACTGCGAGAGTATAGTTCAGCGAGAGAGGGCCTATCGTAGGAGTGAGATTGACATAGGCCGACAAGTTGCGGAACGGCTCTTCCAGGTTGCGGGGTTTCACCAGCAGCACGCCCTCGTCGTTGTAGGGGATGGCCCAGGTAACTATGGTGTTGTTTACGCGGGTATATGTTGCACCCAGCGCAATGAATTTCCATACTGCAGTAAGGCTTACGTCGTGCATCGTCTGAGGCTGCAGGGCGGCGTTTCCGCTCTGCCACAGGTAACGGCTGTTGTAGCGGACTGCGCTTGAGAGCATCGAGAAGTCCGGACGGAGAGTCTTGGCACTGTAGTTAAGCAGCAGCTGCACGGGGCCGAAGGCGTTTGCGTAAGATACGGTAGGGAACCAGTTGCCGTAGGAACGCCTGATGTCGTTCTGATGGGCCAGGGCATCTTCGTATAAATAGAGGACGTGCTCGTAGCGGACTCCTGCACTCATCTGACCAAATTTGGGCAGGTAGAAGGCGTAGGAAGCGAAACCGGCGATATTGTCTTCCTTCACTCTGGCGTCTGATGCAGGTACGGGAATGCCGGTGAGGGCGTATTTGTCGCTGCGGCGGGAGAATGTCTCCTCTGTGCCGAGCTGCAGCTGTCCGACGAGGATCGGATATGACAGGACCAGCTTGGTTGCATACATCCGGTTGCGGCTGTCGGAACTGGTGTTCACGGTGGCATCGTGCGTCATCCCGCTTGTCTCTTCGGAATCGCTGACAGTGGTGCTGACATTTGTGAAATAGTCGGCGTTGAAGTCGATGTTCAGCTTGCCGCCCACCGTGCCGTTGTAATAGACGTTAGTGCCTATGTTGTAAGGTGCGATATCTCCGAATCTGTCTTCCGTGAGGGTCCTTATGTCGTCAACCAGCACGCCGTCGCGATGCACCTTGTCGGTGATCAGGGTGCGACTGTCCTGGCTGAGACTGCGTCCCCATTCCACCTTGCCGCCCACGAAGTGGTTGTCCGCAATCTGCCAGTTTATGCCGGAGCTGCCGCCAAGACTGCGCACCATACCCAAACCTTCGATAGTAGCCTGGTCGAGGAACTGCGGTGACCCCGTTGACCTCTTCTCGGCGTCGCTGAGCTGCATATAATGGCTCTTGTCGTAGTTGACGCTGGTAAATATGTCTACACCTCCGGTGCGGTAGTTCAGGCTCAGGTTGGCTGTAGGGTCATTGAAATCAGCCCTTCTCAGGGACTGGGCGTCGGAGAGTGTGAGGTTGAAGCCGAAGCCGTCTCCCTGGCGGCGGATGGTTCTGATGCGGACCACGGAGCGGACGCTTGCGTCGTACTGGGCCCCGGGGTTAGTGATGACCTCGACGCTCTGGATCTCGTTGCTCTGCAGGCGGGCGAGCTCATTCGCGTCCGTCACCTTGCGTCCGTTGATATATATAAGCGGAGATCCCTTGCCGATGACCTCCAGCCCGTTCTGGCCGCTCACAAGGCCGGGAGTCTTGGCAAGTACGTCATTTGCATTGCCGACATTCTCCAGAACCGAACCCCTCACGTTTGTCTGCAGGCCTTCGCCTGTGAGTTTTGTTACGGGCATCACGGCTGTCACCGCGGCCCCTTCCAGCATCTGGGTGTCTTCGGTCAGCGTGACTGTCATCCCGTCCACCGGAGTCAGATACTGAGTCTGGTAGCCCAGCATCACTACCATCATTATTCCGTCGGTTTCGCTGGTCACTATGTTGAACGTACCGTCATCCTGGGTGACGGCACCGCATACTACGGTAGAATCAATCCTGGACAGCACGGCTACGTTCGCGTAAGCCACGGGATTGCCGTCTGAGTCCACTACTTTTCCTCTCCAGTCTTCTTTTGCACCGGCCGTAATTGTGGTCAGCACCATCATCATTGCTAAAATCAGTCTCTTCATTTCTTCTTCGTTTGTGTTTTGCACATTAGACGCAGTCCTTTCAAAAAAACTACACAATTATAACGAAAAAGTGTCCCGAAAGGTTGGCGACAGTACAATAAAATAGACGGACTCATACGAAAAATGTTAATGAGAACGCGAAATCACGTGCAAATAAGTTAACTTAGTATGATTAATTGAACCACCTGAACTATGAAAAAAATACTTCTTTTTCTCTGCTGCGCTGCGCTGGCGGCGTGCTCGCATAAGCCTGTCATCGATGTCCAGGCACACCGCGGTGGTGCCGGACTGATGCCTGAAAATACAATCTCCGCAATGAAGCACGCGCTAGACCTGCGCGTCAATACCCTCGAGTTCGACCTGCAACTGTCGAAGGACGGCGACGTTGTTGTATCGCACGACAACTATTTCCATCCGCGCTATTCCATCAGGCCCGACGGTACGCTCATCGCCGAAAGCGACCCAAAGGAATACCTCTTCACGATGTCATATGACAGTATCGCAAAGTATGAAGTCGGTCTCAGGCACGTTGACCGCTGGCCCACTCAGGCCAAGATCCACGAAGTGAAACCTCTGGCCGGCGACCTTATCGACTTCGCTGAGTCCTATGCGAAGCAGATCGACCTTCAGCCGGTGAACTACAACATCGAGATCAAGTCCTGGCCGGGAGAAGGAGAGGGGACCCTCTGGCCCGACTACAAACTATTCTGTGACACCTGCGTCCCGCTGCTGCTCTCCAAGAATCTGGGAAACCGCCTCATCGTGCAGTGCTTCGACACCCGCGCACTGAACTATATGCACTCGAAATGGCCCGGGCTCATCCTGTCGTACCTGACCGAAGCTGAAGAAGGCGGCGACATCGAAGCCCTTCTGGGCAACCTCGATTTCAAGCCTCAGTGGTGGAGCCCCGAGAGCAGCGTCGTCACTCCCGAGAACGTGAAGTGGTGCCACAAGCGCGGCATCGGCGTTGTGCCCTGGACAGTGGACGATCCTGACGAGATGCGCCGCCTCGTGGACTGCGGCATAGAGGCCATCATTTCAAACTATCCTGACATTCTTATAGAAACAGTAAGATAATGCTGAAATTCCTCAAGCAACCCGAATATAAGCCTGCACAGACCGGCCCCGAAGCCGATGCAAAATTCAAACGTCTCAGGCTGCAAGTCTTTATCGGCGCTTTCATAGGCTACGCCGGTTTCTACCTTGTGCGCAAGAACCTTTCGATGGCAATCCCGGCTATGGTCCCTCTAGGATTCCAGAAGACCGAGCTCGGCTTCGTGCTAGGTCTGAATGCCGCTGCATACGCACTCTCAAAGTTCCTTAACGGAAGTGTTTCAGACCGCTCGAACGCCCGCGTGTTCCTGCCGATGGGCCTTATCCTCACGGCCATCTCGATGTGCTTTATGATAGTGCCCATCCAGTTCATTGGAGCAGAGAACAAGGGCCTGGCCATCCTGGTAATGGGCGTGCTGAACTGCCTTGTCGGCTGGTTCAACGGTATGGGCTGGCCTCCCTGCGGCCGTGTGATGACGCACTGGTTCTCCCCGGGCGAGCGAGGAACGATGATGAGCATCTGGAACTGCGCCCACAATGTCGGCGGAGCTTTGGTAGGCCCTATGGCTACATACGGCGCGGCCTGGTTCGGTAGCTGGTTCTACGGAACCCACGAAGAACTCTATTTCCTCATCGGAACATTCGCTTTCCCAGCTGCAGTCGCCCTGTTCATCGCCCTGCTGGCCTACGTTCTGCTCCGCGACACACCCCAGTCCTGCGGCCTGCCGTCAGTGGAATCCTGGCGCAACGACTATCCCAAGAACTACTCTGAGAAACACGAGAAAACGCTCACTGCGAAAGAGATATTCTTCAACCACGTCCTGAACAACAAGTTCCTCTGGTTCATCGCCCTGTCGAACGCCTTCGTCTATATGGTGCGCTACGGCTGCCTTGACTGGGCTCCTACCATCCTTACAGAGAAGGGTATAGACCTCAAGAGCGCAGGCTGGGCATACTTCGCCTACGAGTTCGCGGCCATCCCCGGCACGCTTCTCTGCGGCTGGATCTCAGACCACATCTTCAAAGGCAAGAGGGCGCTTCCGACGATGATCTTTATGGCGCTGGTGATGGTTTTCGTGGTGCTTTACTGGGCATTCATCGACAACCTGACCGTTGTTATAATCTGCCTCATCGGCATCGGCTTCTTCATCTACGGGCCGGTTATGCTCATCGGAGTGCAGGCCCTCGACCTGGCACCGAAGAACGCGGCAGGAACCGCTGCAGGACTCACAGGTTTCTTCGGATACTTCCTCGGAACTTTCATCCTTGCCAACACTGTCATCGGTCTAGTGGCCCAGAATGCCGGATGGGGCTGGACCTTCGTACTGCTCATCTTTGCCTGCCTGCTCTCTATATTCTTTATGGGACTGACAATGAAAGAGGAAAAACGATAATCCTATGAAAAGACTCATTTTACTCGCCGCCATCGCGGCTCTTGCTGCCTGCACGCCGAAAGAAGTGATTCCTGACGCCCCGGACTACGGCAAGGCGATAGAATGGTATATCACTGACCGCGGCGGCGACGTAGACCTGTTCTATATCAGTTCCACCTCCACATTCGACTACGAGAAGGACGGAGCGACGGTACACTGGGCCTGGGCGGCTGATTCAGCAGCCTGCCACAGCATGCGCGAGGAGATGGAAGGGGTGGACCGCATCCTTTCAGGTGACCTGAACTACTACTCGCCGTATTACCGTCAGATAACGATGGAGACTTACCTTGACACGGATCTCATAGCAAGCCGTTTCCCGCTTGCCAAGGAGGATGTGAGCAGGGCGTTCAAGTATTATATCGAGAACTACAACAACGGAAGGCCTTTTGTCCTGGCCGGTTTCAGCCAGGGAGGACAGGTTCTCGTGGAATTGCTGAAGGAGCTTCCCGAGGAGTTGCACGAGCGTATGGTGGCGGCATATGTCCTCGGATGGAAAATCACAGAAGATGAAGTTGAAAAATACGGCTCGATCATCCCCGCAACGGGTGCTGATGACACCGGCGTTACCATCTGCTATAACTCGGTGGAAGATCCCGAGGATGCGACTCCGCTGGTCAGCGAAGGCAATGCCGTGGCCATCAACCCTGTGAACTGGGTAACTGACGCTACGCCCGCCGTCCTCTTCGACACGCTGACTGTGACACTGGACCAGGAGTCCAAACTGCTGCTGGTGGACGGTTTCGAGGGAACGGGATATGCATGGAAGCCTTATTTCAAAGACGGCTGCTACCATACCTTCGAGATCCGCTGGTACGGCGACAGTCTCCGTGAGAACATAAAAAACCGCTGCCAGAAATATCTGACAACGGTTTTTCAGTAGTTATTTCTGAATCCCGGCCTGCTATCTCAGTGGCTGGAGTTCCATATAGTCGATATCCGGTATACCGCTGCGGTCGTTGGCAATCCTTATGGTGTTGAGACCGGGCTTGAGGTTTACTGTGACTTCAACGTCCTGCCATCCCTCAGCTGCGGCTATCCTGACCTGACGGGCGTTGTCCGGATTGTCGGACAGATAAATCATGTTGCCGCGGGGCTCGTTGGTAAGGCAGCGGAGCGTGAGTTTGTATTCTCCACCCTTCGGGCTCCAGATATCGCGCCATTGGATGTCGTTTGTGGGCTTGAAACCAAGCTGTGTGACAGCCACTCCGCCAGAACATTCTTCAACCGGAGTGTAGGTGGCAGTCTTGAAAGCCTGGTTGTTGTAGAGTTCCTGATAGTCGCTCAGCCAGGCGGTCTCAGCCTCGTAACGCACGCGTTCCAGCCTCTGTTTTGCAGCTATGCGATAGATGCGGGTGCCGTGTGCGGGAACGTCAGCCTCGAGACGGTCGGTGACGCTGCCGATGTCCTTGCGTTCAAAGAGGTCACGGACGGCGGCTCCGCCAGCCAGGTCAAGGTCCTTGAGATCAATGCCCATATGGCAGGGCTCGTCGGCAGGATTGTAGAAGGCTACAGCACGGACGGTGCCGAAGCGCTCCTCGATGTCTTTCACGAAAACGTAGGTTTCACCGATGTGCTGGACTACGTATGCCTGGAGTCCGAGGGGATCCTGGTCCAAGGCTATGAGGTCGCGGTTGGTCATAAGGTCGAACGCCTCTGAACGCAGGGTGGTCATATCGCAGCCGATCAGCAGGGGAGACGACATAATGCACCAGATTCCGAAATGGGTCTTGTCCTCTTCGCTGCTCATCGAACGGCCGACTTCGAGCATATCCATATCGTTGTAATGTCCTCCTCCAGCATATGCTGAAAGATACAGGCTCTGGTTGATGATGCTCTTTACAGACTGCCAGCGGTCGCCGATGTCGTGGGACATACGCCAGGAGATGGCCACGTCGCGCACCCACACGCCCGGGAAGTCCCAGCGGCATACGTTCAGGCGGACATCCTTGCGTCCTGTGTTGTCGATGGCCTTGCGGATTGCAGTATAGCGCTCCTGAGGGTCGAGTGCCAGACGGTCAGAATTCTGGGGCGCGTTTCCGCCGCAGAAGTCGACCTTGATGAAATCGAATCCCAGCTCCTTGAAGAAGAAGTCGGCATCCTGCTGGTCGTGGCCGTAGAGGCCCACACCGCGGGCGATGGTGTCGCGGTTGTAGTAGCTTCCGCAGGTGTTGGCTCCGGCGTCACTGTAGATTCCAGCCTTGAGACCGAGGGAATGGATGTGGTCCACTACCTTCTTCATTCCGTTCGGGAAACGGGTGGGGTGGATGAGCAGTTGCCCGGTCTGCTGGTCGCGGCCTCCGAAATAGCCGTCATCGATGTTGATGTGGTTGTAGCCGGCATCTGCCAGCCCTGTCGATACCATCGCATCTGCCTGACTCATGATCAGAGAATCGGAGATGTTGACACTGTAGGTGTTCCAGGAACTCCATCCCATCGTGGGAAGCTGGATGCCTTCGGAACCTTGCTGCCTGGGAGAAGTGGTGCAGGCAGCAACTGCAATCAGCAGTGCAAGGAGTGGAATAAGGTTTCTTTTCATTATAAGGTCTTGACTTTTTTCAGGAATTCAGATACCCTGCGTGTGTATTCCTCAGGATACTTCGCATATGCGTTGGCGTGAACTGCGCCTTCGGCTACCCACATTTCCTTGTATCCGGCAGTCTTTGCGTCGTAGTTCTTCTGCAGGTGTTCGAAAGGAACGAAATCGTCTGCGTCACCGTGGATGAAAAGCATCGGCACATATGACTTGGCCAGCTGATTGACAGACGAAGCTTCCTTGAAGTCCCAGCCGTAGCGCTTCTTGCAAACTATGTTGGCGCTGTTCAGGATGGGGAAGGGCGGAAGATGGAAGGTGTCGTTCAGGTTGGATGCGAACTGGTCCCAGACTGAGCTGTAGCCGCAGTCTTCCACGAATGCCTTGACATAGTCGGGAAGGTTGTCGCCGCTCATCATCATCACTGTGGCGGCACCCATCGACACTCCGTGAACGACGGTGAAGTCGTTCTTGAAGATTTCGTGAGCCTTTTCAGTCCACATTTCAACGTCATAGCGGTCGAACCAGCCCATTTGGACTGCATCGCCCTCTGACTCGCCGTGGTACTGGAGGTCGGGAACCATCACGTTATAGTTGAGCTGGTCGCGGTACATACGCACCAGGTAGAGGAATACATAGTGGTTGTCGGTGTAGCCGTGAACTACCACGGCAGTGCCGTTGGCGGTTGCGGGATCCTTGGCGGGAGCGTATACTGCGTGAACTTTCTTGCCGTTGTAGCCGTCGGCATAGATGTCTTTCAGTACGCCCTGTGCCTTGAGGTTGTCATACCAGGCCGTACTGCCGGGCATCAGTGAGTCGGCTTTGTATCGGGTGCGCTCGATGTCATCCACTCCGTGAGGGGTGGGTTTCAGAGCGTAGTTGCACATAAACTTGCCGGCGAGGCAACTGTTCAGTGAAAGGGCTACCAACAGCAACAGGGCTGCATTCAGAAGCTTTTTCATAGACTAGAAGATATAGTTGAGACCGATGTTGATGCCGAGACCTGTGCCGTCGTTGGGGTCGAAGCACTTGCCGAACTCGAAGTTGATGTTGAAGTTCTGGTTCATAATCACGTGAAGGCCTGAACCGGCGCTCATATGGAGCTTCTCGGGGTTGCCTGAGTAATAGAGCTCAGAGAGTTTCTTCAGCTGGTCGAGACGGTAGGGCTGAACTACCATACCGAGGTCGAAGAAAGGGTTGAGAGCGAGAGTCCAGTTCTGGTTGATCCAGTGGAACTTGGCGAAGCTCCAGCGCAGTTCGTTGTTCATCCAGGCGTAGCCGTTACCCTGCAGGCGGTTGGTTACAGTACCGCGGAGGGTGCAGGTGGAACCGAGGCCTTCGGTGTTGATTTGCTTCATGTTGATTGACTGGATGCTCTGCAGCATATAGAACGGAGCGTTGCCTGCAACGATACCCTGATATGCCAGATGGGTTCCGAACACCAGACGGTCAGCCAGCGGGAAGAACTGTTTGAAGTGCACGGCCAGCTTGAGGTAGTTGTTGTCGTGCTTTGAGATGATGTCGGGGCTGCCGAACATATAGACCTCGAGGTTGGTGCCTCGGGTGGGGTTGTTCTCGTGGTCGCGGGTGTCATATACTACGCCGGCCTTGAACTCGAGGTGCTTGCCACCATCCTTCTCGGCTTCGGGAATGACTCCTCCCTGTACGTATGCGTCATAGAGAGAAAAGTCGTCGTTATAGTTCAGTCCTTCGTTGACTGCGTGACCGGTCTTGATGCTCCAGTATGTCACACCGCCGGCCCATCCCCAGTTGCTGTCGCCGATCTGGCCCTGAAGGCAGGTCTGGACGCGGAAGATGTCACGGCGCATCAGGTAGAAACCCTGGCCTGTCTCGGTGATCAGGTCCTTGGCAGGATCATAGACGGACGAGGCGCCGTTGAATCCGTAGAAGTTGGTGGTCTTGTTGCCGAACCAGGAAACGGCTGCGGAGATACGCAGGCCGGGGATTAGGTATTTGCTGTCAAAGAAGCTGTGAAGGACTGTGTTTCCTTTTGAGTATTTTGAAATCTCAACATTGCCCTTCCATACATAGTCGGGATAGGTCGAGCCGTCTCCGTACCAGTAGATGTCGGAGAGGGCTCCATAGTGCCAGCCTAGGTCTGAAGAATAGCCGACGGCGGGCAGAGGGCCGAAGTTGAGACCGGTTTTTACGATTTCAGTTTTTTCTTGTCCGGCTGCACCCAGAAAAACGAAGAGCAGCAGAGCAGTGGTTAATAGTTTTTTCATTTTTATCGTTGTTAGGTTTATATCTGTTAGCAAAAGTAGCAATTATAATATAATATCGAAAGAACTGCTATCTGATATCGACTGCCGGCCAGCCATAATCCTGATAGTAGCGTACATCGAGCCCGTTGCTCTTGCAATAGTTCTGTATAGCTTCCTTGCGGTAGGCTTCGCGCACATCCTGGTTCGAGTGGATGTTATGGAACGCGTCATAGTGCTTGCCGAAGATGCGCCTTGCACTCTGTTCGTTGCCCGCACCGTCCACTGTCTGCTCGAATGCCGTGACGAAAGGTTTTCCGTCTTTCACTTCGATGGTCATGCAACCGGAATGGTTGCCTCCTGATACAGTTTTGAGAGTGTCTCCTTCGCGGTTGTACCAGTCAACCCAGAAGTCACCCCATACGCGTGTCGGAGACTGGCCGTTTTCTTCCGTGGCTGCAATCATTATCACAGGGATGCAGATTTCGCCCTGAAGGTAGTTGGGACCGATTTCGTTTACGAGATAATTGCTGATGGCTTCGCGGATTGGATCTTCCTTCCGAGAGTCGCTGCAGGCTATGACGGCAAGCATAGCAGCGACGAACAAAATATAACGTTGAATTTTCATGGCAAAAATTGATATGTAAATATCAAAGATAATAATTATTATGTTATATTTGTAGGAAAATTCATACAAGTATAACATTATGCAAGAAAAAGAAGGCAAATACATCTTCGGTGTAGTGAAGGTTGGAGAGAAAGGGCAGATAGTGATTCCACGCGATGCCCGCAAGATATATGACATCAAACCGGGAGATGCCCTTCTGCTGTTGGGTGACCAGAACGGCATGGCTCTCATTAAGACGGAGATATTCCAAAGTGCGATCGATAAGGTGATGGAGGGATTGTCGAAATGAGAAAGAACTGGATAGACAATCTCCGCTGGGTGACAGTACTCCTGGTACTGATTTACCACGTAATCTATTTCTACAACAACAAAGGAGTTTTTGGCGGCATTGGCGGCTTCGGTGACGGACCGCAGTATCAGGACATAGTGATGTATGCCCTGTATCCCTGGTTCATGCCGCTGCTGTTCATTCTTGCCGGAGTCAGCTCCCGATATGCTCTTGAGAACCACAGTGCGGGGGAATGGTTCCGCGCCCGCACCCGTAAGCTTCTGGTACCAGGCACCATCGGCCTGTTCGTGTTTCACTGGATGGTGGGCTACTTCAATACGGCAGTGGCGGAAAGTACCGGGATGCTGGACGGAGTGCCGGCTGTCGGCAAATATATCATTATGGCTTTCAGCGGCATCGGTCCACTGTGGTTCATACAGGACCTCTGGCTGTTCTCTCTGCTGCTACTGCTTGTGCGAAAGATCGACTCCAAGCACCGATTCCACAAATGGTGCGGCCACCTGAACATTTTCTGGATTATCCTGCTGGGCGTGCTGTTCTGGGCAGGTGAGCAGCTGCTGATACAGAATCCCCGTCCCGAGAGCCTCGACGGACTGATCAACCTTTACAAGCCGTTGTTCTATCTGATTGCTTTCCTAATGGGATACTTCGTGTTCTCACACGTAGACGTACAGGAAAAACTTGGGAGAGCCTGGGTTCCGCTTATGGCCTGCGCCGTGGCCGCCGGTATCGTTCTTGTCGCCACTACCTTCGGTCAGGACAATACCTCGCCGCAGTACCTGGGCAGTCCGCTTAACTGCATCTACGGCTGGCTGATGTGCCTGGCGATGATGGGCTGGTTCAAGGCTCGTTTCGACCGCACAGGAGCCTTTGCAGGATATATGACCCGTTCAAGCTATGGTATCTACATAGTGCATTACCTGGTGATTGCCAGCCTCGGCTATATGATGAAGACATACACCCAGCTGCCACCGTTCGCAATGTATGCGATTCTGACTGTTGCAGTCTTCTCGCTCTCACCGCTGATTTACGAAATCATCCGCCGCATTCCCTTCGTGCGCTGGTGCGTATTAGGAGAGAAACGCTAGTCGGCTGTCCGTGACAGGGAGTAGGGAAGGTCGGAAGGATCGAGAACAGAGGCGGGAGCGGGACTGTCTGTCATTTCGAATTCCAGAAGGCCGCCGGCCATCACGTCTTCCTGCTTCAGATATCGTTTCGTGTATGGCTTTCCGTTGAGTCGAACTTCTTTCACATAACGGTTCTTTGAGCTTACTCCGGGGGCTTTGACGGTGAAAGTCTTGCCGTTATCCATCCTGAGGCTCATTTCGGGCAGGAAAGGAGCTCCGATGACAAATTCTCCGCTGCCGGGACAGACGGGATAGAATCCCAGGGCCGAGAAGATGTACCAGGCACTCATCTGTCCGCAGTCGTCGTTGCCGCCCAGTCCCTCACGTTCGGGAATATACATCTGTTCCATAATCTCCCTTATCCAGTATGCTGTCCTCCAGGGCTCGCTTGTCCATTGGAACAGGTAGGGAATATGGTGCGAAGGCTCGTTGCCGTGCACATAGCCGCCGATCAGGCAGGACTCCTCGATGTCTTCGTTGTCGGCATAGTATTCAGGTGCCAGCGGAAGACTGAACAGGGAGTCGAGTATGCTGAGGAACTGCTTCTCGCCTCCCATCAGCCCGATCAGTCCGTCGATGTCGTGGGGAACGTGGAAAGAGAAGTTGTATGAATTGCCTTCGATGAAGCCTTCTCCATAAGTCTGGCGCGGGTCTGAAGGATCCTTCCAGGAACCGTCGCTGTGCCTTGCTCTGGCGAAAGGACTCTTGCCGTCGAAGAGGTTGCGGTAGTTCAATGCCCGTTTCCTGTAGGTCTCGGCTGTTTCGTCCTGCCCCAGAAGCTTGGCTGTGCGATATATCGTCCAGTCGTCATAGGCATATTCCAGAGTGGTGGAAGCTCCTGTGGAAGATGATTCCAAAGGCACGAACCCTTTCTCCATATATGAGCCAAGTCCCTCAAGATAGGGTACGGTGGATGTTGCGGTCATCGCTTCGAGCACCCGCTTGCCGTCAAGCTCGAGTCCGGCGCCGACAGCGTCGCTAAGCACGGAGACGGCGTGATATCCGCTCATGCACCAGCCCTCGTTTGCCATCAGCGACCAGATTGGCAAGAGGCCGTGTGCGCTCTGGGACTGATGGTCCAGCATTGAAAGGACTATGTCACGTGCACGTTCCGGATGCATCAGGAGAAGCAGGGGATGCTCGGCACGGTAGGTGTCCCATAGAGAAAAGACTGTATAATTGTCGCCGTCAGTCTGGTGAACGGCTCCGTCAAGACCCCGGTAAGCTCCGTCAACGTCGCTGTAGACCGAAGGATTGATCATAGTGTGATAGAGGGAGGTGTAGAGCATACGGAGCTGGTCGGGAGTACCTTCGGCCCGGAGTTTTCCAAGCTCTTTGTTCCAGTCGGAGCGGGCGGCTTCGGCTATCTCGTCAAAGCTGCGTCCGTCTTCTTCGGCACTGAGGTTCTTGAGGGCGCCTTCGACTGAAGCGGAACTCAGCGCCACTTCAACTTCCAGCGTGCTGCCGCCGTCCTGGCCGTCCCAATCAAAGTCAAACCAGCAGACAATGCCGCGCCCCGCCATTTCAGGAAAGTTGCGGTAGACGGGCAGTTTTCTCCAGAAGCCGTTGTATGCTGAAGGAACGCTCTCCTTGTAGCCATAGTCCTTGACCGGCCTTGAGAACCGTATCGCGAAATAGGTGTAACGTTCGCGGGCCCAACCCTGGGTGATCCTGTATCCTGTGAGAAGGTTGTCGGATTGCATACGAACGCTTGCCCAGAGGGTCTTGCCCTCGTAATTGTATATGCCGTGGGAGAGGTCGGCCACCAGATGACGGTCGCCCCCGGAGTTGAAAGTGTAGCGGTGGCGTGCAGTCCTGGTGGTGGCGGTCATTTCAGCCCGGATGCCGTAATCCTCCAATGTAACGGCATAGTAACCTGGCGTGGCTTTCTCGGAATCGTGGCTGAAGCGGCTCCTGTACCCGGCTTCCGGATTGGCTGCCGTGCCGGGATTTAGCAGCAGATCTCCTGTCGTCGGCATCAGAAGCACGTCTCCGAGGTCGGAATGGCCTGTGCCGCTGAGATGGGTATGGGAGAAGCCTACGATTGTAGTATCTGAATATCTGTAGCCGGCGCAGAGAGAATATACTTCAGGCTGGTATTTTCCGTTGATGTTGTGGGGGATAGTGTCTGTGTCAGGGCTTACCTGGACACCGCCGAAAGGAACGCAGGCTCCGGGAAAGGTGTGCCCCATCCCGGCAGTACCGATGAAAGGGTCGACATATTTAGTCAGGTCTTCCTGCAGTTCAGGATTGCTGCAGCCTGCGATCACGGTTGCTGCTGCGATGGCACAAATGATTTTCCGCTTCATTTCGACTCTGGCTTCTTGAGGTTTTAAAGTTAGCAATAATTCCGTAACTTAGCACTTTGAACATTTTGGCGAAGCCAATGTGCTTGGTGTATAACAGAATAACAATTTAACATATATGGTTACAGAATACCCTCATTATCTCACCAGTTTGCAGGATTCAGTCCGCAGATTCTGGGACAAGAAGGCTCTCAACGACGTAGGGGGAGAGAGCTACAGCTTCGGCGAGATGGCCGTCAGGATTGAGAAACTCAGCTTGTTCATGGAAGCAGCAGGCATCAGGCCAAAAGACGACAAGGTGGCGATAAGCGCCCACAACTGTGCCCGCTGGGGTATGGTTTTCCTTGCCATCAACACCTACGGTGCCGTGGCGGTTCCCATCCTGTTCGACTTCACTCCCGACAGCGTGTGCAACCTGGTGGACCACTCTGAGAGCGTAGGCCTTTACACCACCGCCGCAAAATGGGCAAAAATGGACATCAAGGCTATGCCGAGACTCCGTTTCGCAGTAAACATCGAGAAGTGGGAGCTGCTCTTTGCGGCTGATGAGAAGGTTCAGAAGGCTTTTGACGGTATGGAGGCAGCTTATGCGGCGAAGTATCCGAAAGGATTCGGCCCCGGCGACCTCAACTACGCCACCGACAATATGGACGAGCTGGCCATTATCAACTACACATCAGGCTCTACCGGCAATCCCAAGGGCGTAATGCTTTCGCGCCGCAATATGAGTGCGATGATCGACTACTGCAACCGCTGGATGCCCATCAAGCCTGACTTCAATATGGTGACTATGCTTCCTATGGCCCATATGTACGGCATGATGATCGAGTTTATGTATCAGGTTTGCAATGGCTGCAGCATGTACTGGCTTGGAAAGACTCCTACCCCGGCCGTGCTGCTCAAGGCTTACGCCGACTACAAGCCCCACCTGCTCGTGACTGTGCCGCTGGTGATGGAGAAGATATACAAGAGCAAGATAAAACCTGTGGTTGAGAAGCCGGCCGTGAAGGTTCTGACCGCCATCCCCGGCGTACGCCAGATCATCTTCAAGAAGATAAAGGACGGACTGTACAATGCCTTCGGCGGGAATGTGGCATCGTTCATTATGGGCGGCGCCCCGCTCAATCCTCAAGTCGAGAAATGGTTCCGTGCCATCAAGTTCCCCTATACCGTAGGTTACGGTATGACGGAAGCCTGCCCGCTGCTGGCATACCGCCCCTGGCAGGAGTATGTGCAGGGTTCCTGCGGCCGCGCCATCGACATCGTGGAGATCCGCATCGACTCTGAGGATCCCGGGCACGTTGCAGGTGAGATACAGGCCCGTGGCCAGAGCGTCTGCCTCGGCTATTACAAGAATGAAGAAGCCAGCGCAGGTGCATTCACAGAAGACGGATGGCTGCGCACAGGAGACCTCGGTACGATGGATGCCGACGGAAACGTCTTCATCCGCGGTCGCAGCAAGAGCATGATCCTCTCTGCCAACGGACAGAACATCTATCCCGAGGAAGTCGAGGCCATGGTCAACAACCAGCCCGGGGTTGCCGAGAGCGTGGTTGTCGACAGGGACGGAAAGCTTGTGGCGCTGGTATATCCCGACCAGAACAACCTGCCCGAGGGCGACGAGGCTCTTGCCGAGCTGTCAGAGGCAATACGCAAGGGCGCCAACAAGGTGCTGCCTCTGTACAGCCAGCTTGCCAAGGTCGAACTTCAGGCCAAGCCTTTCGAGAAGACTCCCAAGATGAGCATCAAGAGATTCCTCTATTCATAACCTGCAAAGCTTCCATTTCTGCTGACTTATGTACAAGACACAAGGACTTAGAAACAGCCGTATCGAGGTGGCTGATGCCCTCAGGGGCATAGCCGTCATCGGCATCATACTCTACCATTCGGTGGAGCATTTCAACCTCGGCTCCGCTCATCCGTCACTGTCGCTTCCATGCGACGGAACTGTGTTCAACATACTGACAGTCCTGCTGTCCGGCAAGATGTACGGCATCTTTGCACTACTGTTCGGATTGAGTTTCTTCATAATGAGGGACAACCAGGAGCAGAAGGGCAAGGATTTCTCCGCGCGCTTCGCCTGGCGAATGGTTTTGCTTTTCTGCTTCGGCGTCATCAATATGACGTTCTACAACGGAGACATCCTCACTTTCTACGCCTTGCTGGGACTGCTGATGATTCCTGCCGGATACCTGTCGACGCCGCTTCTGTGGGCCGTCACCATCTTCCTGCTGATCCAGCCCATAGAGATTTACAGCCTTCTGAGCGGCTGGAAACCAGACATCTCGGCGATGGGCAAGTATTATATGACGATGGGCAGGGCAGCCATCGAAGGCAATTTCTTCGAGTGTGCCGCAGCCAGTCTGAAGTATGGTTTCCTCACTTCCCTTCTTTGGTTCATCTGGAAGGGCCGCATCACCCAGACTCTTGGACTTTTCTTCCTCGGCATCCTGTTCGGACGCAAGAGGTTGTTCTACAATGAGAGCAACCACCTTAAGATCTGGCGCATCGTGCTGGCAGTTACGACTGTTCTCGTGGCTGTTGGAGTGATTTTCGGCCATGCCGGTGAAGGAAACGTGGATTTCGGAAAACTCGACAGCCTGCTCCATCCGATGTTCAATCTGGCCATCCTTCTCTTCATAGTTTCGGGAGTCGTGCTGCTCTGGTACAAGTTCGAAGGTTTCCGCAAGAGCCTGTCACATATCTGTTTCTTCGGCCGTATGTCGCTGACCAACTACCTGTTGTCGTCAGTCCTCGGTTGCTTCATATTCTACGGATGGGGCCTCGGCCTGAACGACGTACTCGGCACGACCTGGTCATTCCTGACAGGAATCGGTATAGTAGTGCTGCAGATAATAATACTCCGCCAGTGGGCGAAGAAGCATAAACGCGGACCGCTGGAGACCATCTGGCGCAAGCTGACCTGGATCGGAAGCGAAGAATCATCAAAATAAGTCATATGGCTAATAAAGGAATCACAAAGAAGCAGTTCCGGCTGCAGCTCATCATATACTGTGTGTATGTACTTTTGAGTGTCAGCTGGATTGGTATGGGTGTCGACGATGGCAGCAAGTTGATGATTATCCTTGGCAGCCTGTATGGCGCCTTCGTCATCGGAGCCATCATCGCGCTGATCATCCAGCGCAAGCGTAATCCTGTCGAGAACCCTGAGCTGGACAAACAAATGGCACAGGGTATGAAAGGCAGCGGCATAATGCTCGGCATCCTCACCATCGGCTTTCTCATAGCCTTCGGCCTGGCTGCAATACTGAAGTAGCGCTATATGCCTCAGTCCGATAACCTGTTACTGTCCTCGATGCTTGCGCAGGCCGATCCTTCGCAGGTGGCTGGTCTTTCCCGGTTTTTCAAAACCGGTCCCGGGCAGTACGGCGAGGGGGACAGGTTCCTCGGCATCAAGGTCCCGGTGACACGCGAAGTTGTGAAGTCCTGTTGGCGTTCTGTCGGTATGGCTGAACTGGAAGAATGCATCGGCAGCGAGTTTCACGAGGTTCGGCTGGCAGCCCTGCTTGCTATGGTGGAAATCTTCAAGCATCCTGGCAAGGGAACTGCAGAAATGTCCAAAGAGGACTGCGTGCGCTTTTACCTGGACCATACGGCAAGCATCAACAACTGGGACCTGGTAGACCTGAGCTGCTACAGCCTGCTCGGGGAATGGCTGCTTGACAAGGACAGGACTTTGCTCTATGACCTTGCCCGCAACGGCAGGACCATATGGGAACAGCGCATCGGCATTGTAAGTACAATGACCTTTATCCGTCACGGGCAACTCGATGACACATTCGCGATAGCTGACATACTGCTCCATCATTCCCACGACCTCATTCACAAGGCTGTAGGCTGGCTCCTTCGTGAGGCCGGAAAGAAGAATAAGCAAGCGCTGGAGACATATCTGAACGGGGGTTCAGAAGACAACCCAAGATATCAGACAATGCCCCGGACGATGCTTCGGTATGCTGTCGAGAAATTCCCTGAACCTGAGAGGAAGGCATATCTCGGCGGATATGCAAGTTGATCTCTCAAACTACTCAAAACGGGCTGAAGAAGAAATAGTATGCAGCCCACTTCCTTGAAATCCCTTTGGCGTAGCCGACTGTCCTGTAGGAGGCGTCCTGAACGGTACCGTCTGACTTGACGTAGCCGAGGGTGCGGTATGATGCATCCTGCACGGCGCCGTCAGACTTGATGTATCCGCGGGTGCGGTATGAAGCGTCCTGTACGGTTCCGTCTGGCTTGATATAGCCGATCGTCCTGTATGAAGCATCCTGCACGGTACCGTCTGACTTGATATAGCCCAGGGTCCTGTATGAAGCGTCCTGGATGGTGCCGTCGGACCTGATCTGGCCGATTGTCTTGTAACTGGAGTTGGTGATTGACTGCGAGTGGCCCTGGAACGGGAGGACGGCAAGCAGCAGCATGGTCAATGCAAGCGGAATATATTTGAAAGCAGATTGCATGTCAGTTACGATTTGCTGGTTTTTATCAAAGTTAATTATTCTTCATCACTCTTCAAACATTTGCAAGAAACACCGCAAGGGAGTAACTTAGTAAGTTCAAACTGATGTATGAAAAATAAGAAACATTCACTGCCTGTTCGCCTGCGTGCCTTCAAGATGTGGCAGAATCTGGGTTGCCTGCCCTGGCGTAAACCGATAAAGGCCGGCAGGCAGGAGTCAAAGGACTTCTACAAGGGAGCCTTCGACTCAATTCCGTTCCTGAACGACGATGCCAAGCGCACATTCTCGCACCTGCTGCTGCGTCCGGGCTATATGATCCGCGACTACATCGGTGGCAGGCACGACAAGTATCTCGCCCCTCTGACCTCGCTGATCGTGTTCTATGCTTTCTTTGCACTCATTGCATCCATCCTTCAGCCTATCCAGCATAAAGAATCATCAGTTTTCGACATAGACACAGCCACACCCTCTGAATTTGCAGATGAGAAAGGGGAGAAGTTTGTCATAAGTGCCCTGCAACTCGTTCAGAAGGGATATTTCCTGCTGAATCTGGATAGGAATCCCGATCAGGTGGACACCCGCGCCGAAGTGGCCCTTGCGGCCCTGGAAGGAAAACTCAGAAGCCAGGGCATCCCGCTGTTCCTCGGGAAGTTCCTGCTGCTCTGGCTCTCGATGTCCATAGTCCTGCGCCGATACCAGATCAGTATGTCGGGAGCGGCAGCGGCGTCGGCCTACGTGCTGTGCCAGTTCAGTTTCTTTATGATATTCGCCCTTCTGCTGTCGTTCGGGGAGAGTACTTCGATCAGTCTGCTGCTGATGGCGGTGCTGCTCGCCATAGATTACCGCCAGTGGCTTGGCCTGCGTTGGAAAAACAGCATAGGCCTCGTGGTCCGCACGGGCGTGTTCTACGGACTGATGTTCCTTGCGATCATTCTTAGTGTCAGCCTAGTGGTTACCCTGATAGCCTGGCTGAAACTTTGACCATAATTCGAATCATTAACTAATAAAAACTATAAGATATGAAAGCCAATACTTTTCTTGCACTGATGGGCGGTCTGGCCGCCGGCGTGGTGCTGGGTATGCTGATTGCTCCGGAGAGCGGAGAGGAAAACCGCAAGAAGTTCCGCAGCAAACTTGAAGACTATCTTGACAAATGCCGCGCTGAAGCCGAACGTATGCATACGGCAGCAGCGGCAGAGTCCGCAGGAGCAGAGGAGGCTCCGTCAAATGAGTGAGTCCCATTTCACACGTCCCGCCGCCAATCTGGCGAATGACGCCCTCGGCTATGCCGGCGCCCAGCTGGACAATCTGAAACTGCGCTCGGTAAAGGCTCTGTCCAACGGCACGGGGACGATCTTCTGGTTTGCCATAGTGCTGATCCTGGTGAGCATACTGCTGCTGACTCTGTCCTTCGCATTCGTGATGTGGATAGGCGAGAAGATGGGCAGCTACGCCGTCGCTGCATTTATCGTTGCAGGTGCCCTTGCTTTTCTGCTGGTACTCGTATTGCTGCTTCGCAAGGCTCTTTTCAAGGGGACATTCCTGTCCACATTCTCCAAAGCTTTCTTCCCCAAGGAGGAAAGGATCCGCAACAATAACGAACTGGAGAAGGCCATCCTTCGCAATGAGGTGACCATCAGCAAGCAGGAGACCCTGATGACACGCAGTTTCGGCGATGCGAAACAGTACTACGCCAACCCCCGCCTCGTCGTGGACGGAGTGGGTTCGGTGGTAGGCTTCGTATCTTCATTCTTTGCTAAGAAGGGAGAGGAACGGAAGGAAGAGCGAGAACATAAGAAAGACAGGAAAAATGCTGGAGACGAATAGGCTGATACTGCGTCCGTGGCGTGATGAAGATGCCGCCACTTTGTTTAAATATGCCTCCGACCCGGACGTCGGGCCGAGGGCAGGCTGGCCTCCGCACAAGAGCGAGGAGGAGAGTCTGGAAATCATCCGCACAGTCTTCAACAACGACTCCAACTGGGCAATCGAGCTGAAGGAGACCGGCGAGGCCATAGGCGCCATCGGCTACGGCCCATCCTGCGACTGCAATCTGCCGGCGCGCGATGGCGAGCCGCTGTGCGGGTACTGGGTGGCAAAGCCCTACTGGAACCGCGGCATCTGCACCGAGGCGCTGAAGCGGATGCTTGACCTCATCCGCACGACGACAGACATTCCTTCGCTCATCAGCGGCCATTTCGTAGACAACCCAGCCTCGGGCCGCGTGATGGAAAAGTGCGGTTTCATCCCTACCGGCGAAACCTGCATCGACGAAACCCAATACCAGGGCGCAGGCCGCCCGATCCGCGTGCTGCGGCTGGAATTTGACAGGCCATAGCCTGGATTATAAATACTTTATATGAAAAAATCATTGTTCCTTATATTGCTTCTGGCAGTTTGCACTCTCTGCCTGCAGGCACAAAATCCCGCCCAGCCCAGCTGGCTGAGCGACGCAGTCTTCTACCAGATATATCCTTCTTCCTACCAAGACAGTGACGGCAACGGAATAGGGGATATCCCCGGCATCATATCACGTCTCGATTACATCAAGTCCATCGGTGTGACAGCTATCTGGCTGAATCCGGTTTATGTGTCCGGCTGGACCGACGGCGGCTACGACGTCATCGACTTCTACCGCGTAGACAAGCGCTTCGGCACGAACTCCGACCTGGTGGAGCTCATCCGTCAGGCCCACTCGCGTGGAATAAAGGTGGTTATGGACCTGGTGGCCGGCCACTCTTCTGACCAGAACGAGTGGTTCCTGCAGTCGAAGGAAGCCCCGGACCTGCGCTACTCCGACTATTACATCTGGCCGTCCTTCAAGCCCGAAGGAGGGCAGAGGACTGCGCAGGGCGGCTCTCTGGACGACGCCGTGAGGAACAATGCCAGCGCGTCGCTGCTCAGTAAGTTCGTGGCTACCGACGCTCCGCGCGGCCCGTACTACATAAAGAACTTCTTTGACACGCAGCCCGCCCTTAACTTCGGCTTCGCAAACCCCGATCCCGGGCATCCCTGGGAGCAGGCCGTTGACGCTCCGGGCCCGATGGCAATGCGCCGCGAACTCAAGAACATTATCTCATTCTGGATGGACAAGGGTGTCGACGGATTCCGAGTGGATATGGCTTCCAGCCTGGTGAAGAACGACCCCGACAAGTCGGCCACCATCAAACTATGGAAGGACGACTTGATGAAATGGTTCGGCATCGAATATCCCGAGGGAGTGCTCATCGCGGAATGGTTCAATCCGGCGCAGTCCGTCGCACAGGCCGGCTTCGACCTCGACTTCTTCTGCCACGACGGCCAGTACAACTACTCCTCACTGTTCTTCTACGGCCGCCGAGGCTTCGGTCCTAACGCAACCGTTACACTGCCGTATTTCGACGAGGCCGGGGCAGGAGGGCTCAAGACCTGGTACGACCTATATACCTACCAGTACGATGCCGTGAAAGACAACGGCTATGTCTGTATGCCTACCGGCAATCACGACTTCAACCGTGTCTGCACTGAGGGCCGTACAAACCCCGAAGAGCTGAAGGTGGCGATGACCTTCTTCCTCACAATGCCGGGCGTGCCGTTCATCTACTACGGCGACGAGATCGGCCTCAAGCAGAACCCCGCTGCCCCGTCCACCGACGGCTCCGGCTTCAGGGCAGGTTGCCGCATACCTATGCTCTGGAATGCAACTGCCAATGCAGGATTCTCCACAGCACCCATTGAGAAGATCTATATCCCGCAGGACCCCAATCCCAACCGTATGACAGTAGAGAAGGCCGAGGCTGACCCGAACTCCCTGCTGCACTATGTCCGTGGGTTGCTCCAGCTCCGCAAGCAGTTCCCGGCGCTTGGAGCCGATGCATCCTGGAAGCTCGTCAGCTCTCTTGACCAGCCGTACCCTATGGTGTACGAACGCACCTGGGGTGGAGAACGCTGCTGGGTTGTACTCAATCCATCAGCCAAGACAGTCACCGTCACTCTGCCTTCAGAGGCAGCCAAACCCGGACTGATCGGAGGCAACTACAAGAAATGTTCATACAAACAGACACGCAAGGGAGATGTGATAAGCATTTCTGGAGTGTCCGCAGCCATCTATAAATTCTAAGCGCTATGAAAAAGATACTCTTCATATTCTCTATTATCCTTGTTTGTTCGTGCCTTATGGCGTCCGCCCAGCCGAAACGCGGCCAGCTGAAGGCCGGAGCCGCCAAGGTAGACGTGACGCCCGCCGAAAACCAGCTGGGCCGCAACACCTACGGCATCCTTGACCGCACTCACGTGCGTGCCATCATCTTCACCAACGGGCAGACCGTTGCGGGCCTGGCCAATGTCGACGGCAACACCAACCAGCGTGTGATCGACGCAGTGAACGAGCGGCTCGAGAAGGATCTCGGCATTCCGAAAGGCAATATCATCTACAACGGCACGCATTGCCACTCAACAGGCACTGTGCCGATGGACGAACTTATCGAGCGGACATACCAGGCAGTGAAGCAGGCCTACGACAATATGGTTCCGGCCAAGGTGGGCTACGGCAGCGGTGTGAGCTACCTGAACGTGAAGCGCGACCTTTTTGACCCTGAGCGCGGAACGTGGTGGGAGGGACCCGACTATGATGGCAAATCAGACAAGACAGTGGCCGTTATCTACTTTGAAAGCCTCGACGGCAAGCCCATCGCAACCTACTACAACTATGCGATGCACGCCGTGATCACAGGCCAGCTGGATATGGTCACCGGCGACTTCCCCGGCAAGTCCGAGGAATATATCGAAAGTCGCTACGGTGACGATTTCGTGGCTGTGTTCGCATCCGGCGCCGCAGGCGACCAGAACCCTCTTTATTTCCAGCAGACTTTCGACCTGCGCGACATCCGCATCGCCGACTATGCCAAGCGCGGCGAGGACATTTCCAACCGAATGCCTCCGGGGGGCACGGGACTTGACCGCAAAGACCCCGAGGTGCACCGTCTGATGGAGGAGCAGAAGAAGATGGCCGAGAGCTACGGCCAGTTGCTCGGCGAGGAGGTGAAATACGTGATAATGATGATGCGCCGCTTCGAAAGTGACGTCACTCTGTCCTGTGCGCGCAAGGTCATCAGCTGTCCGGGCCGCCGCCAGACCAACGGCGGAGGACGTGCCGGCTATGCCGGAGAGTATGAAGACGCCCCTGACATCGACCTCGAGCTTGCACTGCTGATGCTCGACGAGATTCCAGTATGTGCAGTGGCGGGAGAGGTGTACAACCCGATAGCCGTCGAGCTCAAGAGCAAGTCACCTTACGCATTTACAATAATGACTACCGTGGCTGACGGCCACAGCGGCCGAGGCGGCTACATCCCTGACGACGAGAGCTACGGCGCCCAGGTGTTTGAGGTCCTTAGCTCCGGATACAAGCAGGGCTACGCCCAGAAGACCATAGTCGAGACTTTCCTCGACCTCATCCACGAAGCCACGCACGGAAAATAGAATTAAGTCGTAAATTTGAATCCCATACAAATTGCAATGTTTGACGTAACTCTCATATCAGACAAGAAGGAAGGAAATGTCCGCAAGGCGCTGTTCAGCCCCTGCGGAATGGTGTGCTCCTCACAGATAGAAATAGAACTCGACGGCGACGTCATCAGCTATATCCGTTTCACCGACGGATGCAGCGGCAACACCCAGGGCGTGGCTGCTCTCTGCCGCGGAATGAAAAAGGATGAAGCCATCTCGCGCCTCGAAGGCATAAACTGCAGCGGACGCGGAACAAGCTGCCCCGACCAGCTCGCAAGGGCTCTCAAGATGCTCCAATAAACAAATATCAGAGTATGAAACCTATCAGCACAGAAAAGGCACCGGCCGCCATAGGGCCGTACAGCCAGGGCATCGACAGCGGTGCCGGACTGGTGTTCCTCTCAGGGCAGCTGCCCATCGATCCTGCCACAGGCGTGTTCCCCGAAGGTATCAGGGAGCAGACACGCCAGGCCATTCTCAATGCGCAGGCTATCCTGCAGGCCGCAGGCCTTTCGCTCGCCAACGTAGTGAAAACAACGGTGTTCCTCGCCGATATGGGCGACTTTGCCGCGATGAACGAGGTTTACGCCCAGTTCTTTACGGAACCGTTCCCGGCCCGGAGCGCGGTGGCAGTGAAGACTGTGCCGAAGGGCGCGCTCGTGGAGATAGAGTGCATCGCCGTGAAATAGAAGGCTAGTACTGCAGCAGCACGGCGTCGTGATTCTTCTTGAGTTGCGACACGTTGTCAAGCACCATAGTGGGATTCTCTTCAGGATTGAAGGGGTCCCACTTTGGTAATGACTTGCAGTTGGGGTCGCCGGTCTTGATGAAGGCGATCCACGCGTCGCTGACGGCATCGGCCATCTTGTAGGCCTCGGGAGTGCCGCCGGTCATCTCCCTCTGGTTGGCAACGTTGTTGAACATGAAGGGCAGCTCCATACCGTGGCAGGCAGCGAGCGCACCGTCGTTCACGTCGGATTTCCAGGCAAAGAGATATACGAACGCGGGAGCTCCGCCCAGAGCCTGCTTGGCAGTGGCCTGCCTTATGACGTTGCCGCGGGTGCGCAGGTCGGTGTTGACAAGCTCCTTGGGCGCCTGACCCGGATATACGCTCTCGAAATCCTTCACGAACTGCTGGAACTTCTCCTCGCCGAGCCTGGGAACCATCCTGGCCTTGACCTCTTCCATAGTGAAGGGAACGTTGTTGGTATAGCAGAACTCATTGAGGTTGGAACCGATGAGCATCGGAACGTTCTTGCTGCACTCGGCCGCCATCGGGTCGAAGGGGTGCTGGATGAGATATTTGCCGTCGACGACAGGGGAGAATCCTCCTCGACCGAGTCTGCGGGTGGCGCGGTTGCCTGCAGCCACCAGCTCGTCATAGCTGAACTTGCTCAGATCGACATCCGGGCTGGGCTTAAGTCCCAGTTCTTCAACCACTGCGATGCCGAGGGCACGGCTCTGCTCGGGTTCCTGCTGGCGGAGCGTCGAGCCGCTCTGTACTATCGCCCTATGGAAAAGACCTTTAGCAGAAGGCATCGCCATAAGTGTGGAAGTCTTTCCGCCGCCACCGCTTTGGCCACCTATGGTCACGCAGTCAGGGTCGCCGCCGAAACGGCCGATGTTGCCGTGTATCCACTCCAGAGCCTTCACAAGGTCCTGCTGGCCGAGGTTGACCGACTCGGAGTACTTGCCGCCGAGAGCAGTGAGGTCGATGTAACCCAGGATGTTCAGACGGTGGTTGACAGTGACTACCACGATGTCACCCTTCTGTGCAAGAGCACGTCCTTCCTGGGCCGGAAGGAAGATGGCCGAGCCGTTGGCGTATCCGCCGCCGTGGATCCAGACGAACACCGGACGCTTCTTGCCGTCCAGCGCCGGAGTCCAGATGTTCAGCATCTGGCAGTCCTCGGAGTTCAGCTCCTTCTTGAACTGGAAGCCGAAGTCGTAATCGCTCGGCTGTCCGCCCCACATCATATTCTGGCCCTGCATGGCCTGCGGACCGTAGACCTGCGTCTTGCGGATGCCATCCCAGCTGTCGGGAGCCTGCGGTGGCATAAAGCGCTCTGCCTTGGCATAAGGCACGCCCTTGAAGGTGTAGATGCCGGCGTCGTTATAGCCCAGGATCTTTCCCGAAGTGACCTGCACGATGCAGTCATCTCCGGTAGTTATAGGGCCCATCGTTGAACTCTCTTGACGACTCTTGCAGGAGCACAGGAGCATTGCCGCTGCCGCTGCGATGACCAGAAACTTTTTCATAGGAGGTGGAATTTGGAATTTCTACCTTGCAAGTTACGAATAATCTGCTTTACACTGCGACAATTAAATGTTAACTTTATAAAGATTACCCGACTATAACTAAAACCATCGATATGCGCAGATTCTCTCTGACGGCTGTCCTGTGCATCCTGGCCCTGCAAATGGCACCTGCCCAGGACAAGCCGTATCTCGAAGACCTCCCTTACTACCTTGAAAATACCGCTGTCTTCGAGCAGAACCAGGAGCCCGGCAGGGCTTTCAACATTCCTGCACACAGCCTTTCCCTAAACGGCAAATGGCGTTTCCAGTACTTCGAGTCGCCCTACGATGTCCCGAAGGATTTCTTCAACCCTTCGTTCAACGACCGCAGATGGCCATTCATAGAGGTGCCTTCCAACTGGGAGATGCAGGGTTTTGGCCAGGCTGTCTTCCGCAATGTAAGCGCTCCATTCCAGGTGACTATGCCCGAATCGAGGCTGGCTCAGTACCGCCGGATACTGGAAGATCCCAATGCGACTGAGCAGCAGAAGAGGATGGCGACTATGCGTCTCGGCGGAGCTCCGAACCCCTTCGCCGTGCAGATGCCCAATGTGCCGATGGATTTCAATCCGACCGGAGCATACCGCACTTCGTTCAATCTGCCTTCTGCCTGGAAGGGCGAGCAGGTCTTCCTGCGTTTCGAGAAAGTCGCCTCAGGCTCGTTCGTCTGGGTGAACGGGAAACAGGTCGGTTACAACGAGGGCGCGCAGGAACCTTCTGAATATAACATCACAAAATACCTTAAGCCCGGAAAGAACACCGTCGCCGTGATGGTTGTCAAGTATTGTGACGGCTACTATCTCGAGGGCCAGGACTACTGGCGTCTCGCAGGTATCTTTGATGACGTGACCGTCCTCGCAGTTCCTGACACCCGCATCCGCGACTGGCAGGTCATCACAGACTTCGACCCAACCTTTTCAGATTCAGACTTGTCCGTGGCCATCGACCTGCAGACATTCACGAGTCCGGCTTCGGGCTACAGCCTTGCGGCCGAAGTTTCCGACGGGGGCAGGACAGTGGCTTCAATGCAGGAGAGCGGCATCAGCGTCGCAGCAGGTTCGCAGCGCACCGTGCGCTTCCAGGCCAAAGTGAAGGCTCCGAAGAAATGGTCATCCGAGACCCCGGACCTCTATGACCTGAAGATGACCCTGAAGGATGCTTCCGGCCGTGTGGTGGACGAGGTGACCAAACGCATCGGCTTCAAGAAGACCGAGATCCGCGACGGCGTGTTCTACCTGAACGGCCAGCCGCTGAAGATAAGCGCGGTCAACTCGCATATGCAGCATCCCGTGCTTGGCCACGCAATGACCGAAGAGATCATCCGCAAGGACTTCGAGATACTCAAGCAGTTCAACTTCAACGGAGTGCGCACTTCGCACTATCCTCCGGTCAACGAATATCTCGACCTCGCTGACGAATACGGCATTTTCATCATTGACGAGACCGGCGACGAAGCCCACGCCACCGAGTATGTGAGCGATATGCCTGAATTCACCGAGATGTACCGCGAGAGGGTGCAGAGGATGGTGCTGCGCGACCGCAACCACGCCTGCATCATCATCTGGAGCGCCGGCAACGAGAGCGGTGAGGGCAACAACATTACCGAGGTCGTCAAGGAGGGCAAGTCGCTTGACCCTACACGCTACTGGATGTACGGCGGCAACGCTTCGAAACATCCGGCAGAGGATATCGTAGGCCCGCGCTATGGTTCACCCCTGGAGCTCGAGCTGGGCTATGGACTGGACAAGAAGGATATGAGGCCTTCGTTTATGGACGAATACCTCTCAGTTGCTGGTAACGGCGGCGGCGGAGTCGACGACTACTGGGATGCTATCTACACCCATCCCAAGTCTATGGGCGGCGCCCTCTGGGATTTCGTGAGCGTGGGCCTCGACGAGCCGGTGCGCGCACTGAAGGACAAGTCGGGCAACAACGTGCCGGCGCACATAATGGGCCGCGCCCGCCTCGTGAAGGGTCCGACCGGCAATGCCATCGACTTCAACAAGCAGGACCAGTGGGTCCAGGTCTACAGGGCTGACGCCGTGGAGATCTCAGGCGACAAACTTACCCTGACCCTCGACATTATGCCGAGGCACTACAACGCCAGCGGCGGATATCTCCTCACTAAGGGCAACAACCAGTTCGGCCTCAAGCAGCAGGGAGCCGACAAGCTGGACTTCTATATCGACAACGGCACCCGCCAGGTGCTGACCGCCGACCTTCCTGCAGACTGGGAGGGCAAGTGGCATAACGTCACCGCAACATACGACGGCACGGCGATGAAGATCTTCATAGACAAGCGTGAGGTCGCCTCTATGCCGATGACCGGTTCGATCAGAAATCTGCCGCTGTCGCTCTGCATCGGCCGCAGCGAGGAGGCCCTCGGACAGGACACCAACGTATACATCTGCGACGCGCAGATCGACAATGTCGGCGTGTTCTCAGTTGCCCTGAGCCCTGCCGACCTAGACAGGTCAAAGGCCGCCTTCTGGCTCGATTTCGAAGAGGAGACAAACGAAGGCACTTTCTGGACCTATGGCGTCGGAGCCAGAACCTACGGCTGCATCTGGCCTGACCGCACAGTCCAGCCGGAGATATGGCAGTTGAAGAAGGCTACCCAGCCGCTCTCGTTCAAGCTGATCGACCCTGAAAGGGGCACCGTTGAAGTATGGAACCGCAACCATTTCCTCAACGCATCATACTACAAGACAACCTGGGCTCTGACCGCCGATGCTGACACCGTCGCTACCGGCGTCATCAGCCTTGACGTTGCTCCTCTGAGCCGCAAGGTGGTCCGCATCCCGCTGGTTCGTCCCGAGCCTGTTCCCGGCAAGGAGTACAGAATTACCTTCAGTTCAGTGCTCGCAAAGGACGAAATCTGGGCCTCTGCCGGCCACGAGGTTTCCTGGGACCAGTTCGAACTCAATGCATGGAATGTTCCAGCCGATCCCAAGCCCGCACCCGAGGGAAAGGTAAGGATGACTTCGGATAACAACTTTGTTACAGTGTCCGGAAACGGCTTCGAATACCGTTTCAGCGCCACTTCAGGCGCACTTGTGTCGGCCGTGATTGATGGCAAGGAGACGCTCCGCGAGCCGCTTCACCTTAACGTATGGCGCGCTCCTCTAGCCAATGAACTGGATGGATGGAACGGTCGCGGCGCAGGCAATGCAAGAGTTTCTGGCTACGGCTCTATCGGCCACAGTATGGTTCTGGCTGCTCACTACTATTCAGCAGGTCTTGACCGTCTGGCTTTCGTGCCCATCTATGTGAGGGCGAGGGAAGCCGGTGAAGATGTGATCATCGACGTTAGGGACATCGCCCAGTTCGGAGCGGGTACCGGCCGCTATACCCAGTTGGATGCATACATCAGCGGATATGCCTATGACGGTTTCGACGAGACCTACAGCTGGCAGGTGTCTCCCGACGGCACGCTGACCTTCCGTCACAAGGTCAACCCGCAGGGACAGATGCCGCAGTGGCTGCCGCGCCTCGGACTCACAACCAGCCTCGACAAGTCTATGACCCAGGTGGAATGGTATGGAAGAGGACCCCAGGCTTCATATCCCGACCGCAAGAGCGGCTACAGGATGGGTATCTGGAAGACCGACGTCGACGCGATGTACGAGCCTTACCTGATACCGCAGGACTACGGCCTGAGGATGGACAACCGCTGGGTGAAGATCACCGACGAGTCGGGCACAGGACTGCAGTTCTCGATGGACGAGCCCTTCGCCTTCAACGCCTACGACTGCACCACCGACAACCTGACCAAGGCCGTCTACCAGTATCAGCTTGAGAGGGGAGGAGACGTCACCCTCAACCTTGACTACGTGACCTCGGGAGTCGGCTGCACCGCCCGCGGCATCTTCGACGCATACCGCGCATATCCCGCAGGTTACGAACGCACCGTCACTATACAACCCGTAAGGAAATAAGAACTAAAACCATAGATATGAAAACTGCATTATTCAAGCGGATCCTTTTCTCCGCACTGGCCATCGGCCTTTTGATTGTGCTGCCTGCGTGCGGCCAGAAGAAACTTAAACCCTGGACGAAGGGAGGTTTCGACACCCATAAGTACCGCAACGTCTTCGCCGAGATGGGCTATCCCAAGAAGGAAATCGACGCCAAGCTCGAGAGCATCTTCCAGGAGGTCTTCCACGGCCCCAACAAGGTTTATTTCGAGGTCGGCGACGATATGGCCTATATGTCCGACGTGAAGAACTACGACGCCCGCACCGAAGGCATGTCCTACGGAATGATGGTGTCCGTGCAGCTCGACAAGAAAGATGAATTCGACCGCCTGTTCCGCTGGGCAAAGAAGTATATGCAGTACCAGGACGGTCCGATGAAGGGCTACTTCGCCTGGAGCCTCAACCCCGACGGCACCATCCGCGGCGCAGGCCCTGCTTCTGACGGCGAGCTTTACTTCATCACCTCGCTGATTTTCGCTTCCAACCGCTGGGGCAATGACGGCGACATTAACTACCTCAAGGAAGCTCAGTTCATCCTGAACTCTTCGTGGGAGAAGGACGGCTCAGAGGGTATTTATCCCTTCATCGACAAGGAGCGTCACCTGATCAACTTCACGCCTGACGGAAGAGGCCCCGGCTACACCGACCCTTCATATCACCTGCCCGCCTTCTACGAGGTATGGGCCCGCTGGGCTGACGACGGCCGCGCCGAGTTCTACCGCGAGTGCGCGAAAGCCAGCCGCGAATATCTCCATAAGACCATCGACAAGAATACCGGCCTGAACCCGGACACCAACAACTTCGACGGCTCGTTCATCGAGCAGCCTGCTTTCTTCGGCCGCAGGTCGAAGCCGGCGTTCCGCTTCGACTCGTGGCGCGTTCCTATGAACATCGCCCTCGACTACTCCTGGGCTTGCGCCGACCGTGAGTGGCAGACCTGGTATGCAAACACCATCCAGGACTTCTTCTACTCTAAAGGCATAGACACTTTCGCAGACCAGTACAATGTCGACGGCACCGAGGTCGAGTATGCGATGTCTGCCGGAATGGGCCCGCTCCGCGGCACAGGCACCCGTCACTCAGTAGGCCTGGTTTCAACCCTTGCTGCGGCCACCCTTGCTGCTGACCACGACATCGCCCGCGAGTTCGCGCAGCGCCTCTGGGACAGCGAGAATAAGCCCTATGAGGACGGATACTTCGATGCATACTACGACGGCCTTCTCCGCCTCTTTGCATTTATGCACCTGAGCGGCCACTACCGCGTCATAGAACCCAAATAGTTTATCGGACGCCAGCAAATGAAAGAGGCTTCGGAGTCAATCTCCGAAGCCTCTTTTGCAATCGTTTATCTTCAGTCAGTGTGTCCTGACTTTCAGGAATCTGACGTTGTCGGTCAAGGCCTTGACGGATCCGCTTCCGCCTGCGGGCACATAGCCGACTGCAGGAGCAGGAAGCTCCACGGGCACTCCGTCGATGGTGACTTCAGCAGTACCCTCGAGGATTACATAGGCGAGTTGTCGTCCGTCGGCACGGTCCTTCTTAATGCGGCCCTTCTTGATACGGATAGACTGAATATTGAGGCCTCCGAGGGTCTGGCTGGGTTTCAGATACCAGAAACTCTTTTTCTTGCTGAACGGCACGTAGCAGTCCTCGGACTTGTAATCTTTCTTGAAATAGGGAGGAGTGAATCCGAGTCCGCCGGGAGTCTCGAGGGTGAACATCATATATGAGGCGGGCTGGTCTGCAGAAACCCTGCGGAGGGCGTGGGACGATTCTCCGGGGCACATAAAGCCGTCGCCCGGATGCAGAAGCGTCTCTTCTCCGTTCATATAGCAGTTCACGTCACCTTCAAGTATCAGGAAGTACTCGTGATGGTCGTGCTGATGAGGTTCGTGCGAAGCCATCACCTTGTTGAGTTCGGACACTTTAATGTTCAAGGTGTCGGCCACCTCCGTCGGGATGTACCAGTATGACCAGCCGTTTCCGTTGGGAATGACGTCATATTTCGAGAAGACCTTGTAGTAGGGTTTCTTCTGCTGTAGCGCGCGCATGTTGTAATTGTCCTTGTCGGTCGGCAGCGCGTTGCGGTTGAGGAAGATGTAGGTTGTGTTAAGGGCAATGAAGTCGCGCGACATATACCACGTGCCGTCATACTGGCCGCTCTTTCCCCAGGAGTTCTTCACCTTGTAGTAGGGCTTGCCGTTCTCGTCGAGAGCCTTGCCGTAGATGAGCATCACGTGGTCGTAGGTGAACTGCCAGCTGTCCCACTGCTGCTGGCGCATCTGCTGGGTGGGAACCACTCCGTCGGGCAGCATCGCCAGTCCGGTTCGTGTGAAGTCGCCTGTCACGTCGCCGCCCCAGGCAACGGTATAGCCCTGGTCAAGGGCGTAGTCCAGCACGTCCATCAACTGGTCGATGGGAATGTTGTAGCTGGGTTTGAGACGCCACTTGTAGGGAGCCTCGATGACGAACCACTCGTTGAAAGGATGATGGGTGTAGCTCGTCAGGCTCACGTAGTCGTCGAAGTCGAGGCCGAGGATGGCCGCAAAGTTTTTCGGGGTATAGCGCTTGCCCTCATATTCGAACCACCGGGGCACTTCACCCACATTCTTGTCGATGAGGGCCTGCACCTTGTTTTTCCAGTCCGGGTCGGAAGGCTCTTTTGCGTCCTTGGTCACGAAGCTGCTCACCAGCTTCTCCAGCTCGGGGAAGAACACCTTGAAGTTGGCCAGCGAGTCGCCGGTCAGCGAGCCGGGAGCGGGCATAGCCTCTTCGGGGCAGATGCCGTAGTTCTTGATGACCTCTATCACGTCGTCGGCCGAGCCGCCTTCGGAAATCTGGCTGTAGCCGTGCATACGGACGTAATGCGTGGCATTGTCCATATAGTCCTTGTTGACCACGAACATCTCGCAGAGGTCGTAAGTCTTGCCTGTCTTGCGCAGGATCTCGCTCTCGAGGAAACCGAGGGTGCCGAAGTCCCAGCAGGTGCCGCTGCGATGTTGGTTCTTCACGCTCGTGATGGGCAGCTCCATCACTGTCGTGAACGATTTGGAAGCATTGGAGGCAAGTGCGCTCTGCTGCAGGTTTTCCTGTGCCGATGCAATTGTTGCAGTCAACACTAATGTGACAATTGACAAATAGTTTTTCATAGCACTGCAATTTAAGCAATATATGGCTAATTTTGTAGAAAAGACAAGCTTAAACGCACTATGAAAACAAGATTGAGCCTGATGCTCTGCATCATTCTTGCGCTGACGATGGCCATCCCGGCCTCTGCTAGGCACAAGAACTTTAAAGTATCTGTATATGTCCGGGCCTTCGAGGTCGCCAGGATGAAAGACTCTCACTGGCTCGACTCCACCTGGAACATCATCTCCAGCCAGCTCGACGTCGACAAAATCTATCTAGAGACACACCGAGATATGACCCTGGTGGATGACGAGACTCTCGAGAAGGCCAAGAAGTTCTTCGAGAAGCAGGGAATAGAGGTGGCCGGTGGAATAACTTACACCATCAGCGAGCCCAATGACTTCGAGACATTCAGCTATTCGAATCCTGAAGATCGCGCCTGGGTGCAGAAAGTGGCTGAGCACACTGCCCGCCATTTCGACGAGTTCCTGCTGGACGATTTCTTCTTCACCAGCAGCAAGAAGGATGTCGAGATAGAGGCGAAAGGAAACCTCAGTTGGACTGAGTACAGGCTTGAATTGCTGAAGGATGCAGGTCGCAACTTGGTGGTCGGTCCCGCCAAGGCCGTCAATCCTAACGTCAAGGTTATAATCAAGTATCCAAACTGGTATGACCATTTCCAGGGACTTGGCTTCAACCTGGAGCATGGCCCACAGATTTTCGACGGAGTCTGGACAGGTACCGAAACCCGCGACCCTGCCGGTAATCAGCACCTGCAAAACTATCTTAGCTACAACATTATGCGCTACTTCGAGAATATCTCTGGCGGGCGCAATGGCGGTGGCTGGGTGGACTCAGGCGGCATCAATATGAGTATGGACCGCTATGCCGAGCAGCTCTTCCTGACTGCAATTGCAAAGAGCCGTGACGTGATGCTGTTCGCCTACAACCAGTTGCTGAGCGTGAGACTCAATCCCCGCTTCCGGGCTCCCTGGCAGGATATGGGAACGAGCTGGAGCTATGATGAGATGACGGCATCATTCAAGAACGGCAGGGAGACCGTCACTCCGACCACTATGGCACGTATCGCAGATGTAGTGCTGCGCAAGACCGACGACCTTGTGGGAAAACTCGGCAATCCCGTGGGCATACAGTCCTACAAGGTCTTTCACGCTCCCGGCGAGGAGTTTCTGCAAAACTACCTCGGTATGATAGGTCTGCCGATGGATATGTATTCTGTCTTTCCGGAAGGGCAGAAGACTGTTCTTTTAACTGCACAGACCGCTACGGATCCAGAACTGACTGCGAAGATCGAGCGCCAGTTGAGGGTCGGTGGAGATGTGGTCATCACAACGGGCCTTCTGAAGGCTGTTCCCGAGAAGATCGCTGACATCTGCGAATTGCAGTGCGACGACCTCAAAGCCATAGTCAACGACTTCGGGCGTTACGGCAAGAGCGAGAAGGATATTCTCATTCCGCAGCTGCGTTACTGGACCAATGACAGCTGGGAGGTCGTAAGCGCAGGCCGTCCTCTGACCGGAGGCGTATCCGGCTGGCCCATCTTTCACCGTGCCACCTATTCTAACGGAACGCTGTATGTGCTGACCATCCCGGATGACTTCGGCAACCTGTACGACTATCCGGCCGGTGCGTTGAACACCATCCGCCGCCTGATGAGCAAGGGACTGGACCTCTATTTGGAAGGACCTTCGAAGGTGAGCGTATTTCTCTACGATAACAGGACCGTTATAGTTGAGAACTTCAACGACGAGCCGGTGGATGTACGCCTTGTGGGAAATGCAGGTCCGCTCAAGCTCACAGACCTCGAGACAGGCGAGTCTTCGGAGCCCGCAATGACTCTCAAGCCGCACTCATACCGAGCATTCAAATACTGATAGCATTGAAAAAGATTCTGATACTGATGAGCGCACTGACGCTCATTGCAGCCTGCGGCAAGTCATATGATGTCGTGGTGGTGGGGGGTACTCCCGGCGGCATTATGACGGCGATTGCGGCTGAGAGAATGGGGCAGAAGGTGCTCCTGCTGGAAAGGACCGAGTACATCGGAGGACTTCCGGCAAACGGACTTGGCGCGACGGATATCGCTACACGCGGAGCCACGACCGGCCTTTTCCTCGAATTCGTGAACCGCGTCTATGACCACTATGTCCAGACCTACGGGGCGGACTCTCAGCAGGTAAAGGATTGTTCGTCAGGCTACCATTTCGAGCCAAGCGTGGCTTCGAAGGTCTTCAACGAGATGATAGCGGAATGTCCTGGAATCACAGTGAAGACGATGCGCCAGTTCGACAGTGACGCAGCCAATCTCAAGATGAAGGATGGACATATCGAAGAAATCTCCGTTACAGACAGGAACTCAGGGCGCACCGAAACATACAAAGGAAAGGTCTTTGTTGACGCCACGTATGAGGGAGACCTCGGTGCTGCAGCGGGAGTTCCGTTCCGTATCGGAAGAGAAGGTATCGATGAATTCCACGAGCCAATCGCAGGCAAGGTCTACAAGTACTGGCGCGGCCCTGTGGCTGAAGGTACGACCTATGAAGGTGACGGCACGATCCAGGCCTACAACTACCGCCTTTGCCTGACTCAGAATCCGGACAATATGGTCCCTTTCCGTAAGCCGGAGCACTACGACCGTAACGAGTACGTTTCAATGATTGATGACATCCTTTATGGCTGGCATACCGGCGTGAGGACTCTGGATGTAACTGCGAAGCAGCGCGAGGCCAACCGCGATAATATTCTCGCAGGCGGCCGGACGCAGATTCCGGATGACCCCTGGGGTGTCCGGAAGGTTACCAATATGGTGACTCTCCCCAACGGGAAGAACGATGCCAACAACCAGCATATGGCTTTCATATCCACCGACCTGCCTGAGGAGAACCAGGACTGGCCGACTGCTTCCTGGGAGTGGAGAGACCGTTTCGCACAGAGACTGAAAGACTACACCGAAGGTTTGTTCTGGTTCGCGGGACATGACGAGGCGGTGCCGGAGAGTTTCCGCAAGGAAGTTCTGACTTGGGGCTACGCAGCGGACGAATATACCGACAACGGCAACTTCCCGAGGCAGGTGTATGTCCGCGAAGGCCGACGTTTCGAAGGAATGTATTTCTTCACTGCCAATGACGCCGAGCTTCCGGGCGAGCGCGGCAACATCCACCGCGACGGCATAACTGCCAGCCACTATGCACTTGACTCACACGCCCACCACAAAAGGGAAGAAGGGCGCGCCCATCTGGACGGATTCCTGTCTTATCCGACGGAAGTCTACAATGTGCCATACGGCGTCATCGTCCCGAAAGATGTCACGAACCTGTTGCTTCCGGTTCCTGTCTCAGGCTCTCATATCGGATTCTCCACCCTCAGGATGGAGCCCTGCTGGATGGCATTGGGACAGGCTTCAGGAACAGCAGCGGCCCTGGCAATCCAAGGCCGCACTACCGTTCAGGATGTCGATGTTCCGACACTTCAGGATGAACTTCTGAAGCAGGGCGCCACTCTCGTCTATATGCCTGGCCACTCACCCTCTGACGAGGATTTCATCGCCCTCCAGAAAGAAGCCCTGTCCGGAGCTTCAGAGTTTGGTAATTAAGCCTTTATCTTCAAACTTGCCACCAGAGTCAGGGTAAGTATGCCGCTGGCTATTGCTGATACAGTCGGCATTAGCCAGACCCCGTTCAGCCCCATAATGGGTGTGAGAATGTAAAGGAATGCTATGGGAAAGAAAAGTGTTCCGAAAAACGAAACGACCAATGAACGGCCAGGACGTTCAAGTGCAGTGAAGTATGATGAAAAGCACATATCTATCCAACCTACCAGATAAGAGAAAGAGAACAGTTTAATTGCCGTCACACTCATATTAGCAAGGTTGGTGTCTCCGGGCTGTACAAAAATCTTAGCCACGCCAGGTCCGGCTAACAGCATGAACAGAAAAGATACTACAGAGGTTATAACTGAAGCCGCGATCACTCTTTTAAAAATATATTTCATCCGTTCGATCAGACCGGAGCCATAACAGTAGCTGATGGCAGGCTGTAGTGCATCGCACATACCGAAGCAGATCATACCGATGATGCTGTCGACATACATCAATATTGAAAATGCGGCAACTGCAGTTGTTCCGCCATATTTGAGCAGAAAGAGGTTCATCACGATGCTCATAACAGAAACTGCAATGTTGCTGAACAGTTCGCTCGAACCGTTTGCGAGAATTCGAAGGAATCTCGTTACGGAGATGTTCTTACCTGTGTAGTAAACATCCATACGCTTGCCGAGGAATAGAGAAAGCATGACGATTGAACCGAGAACTATCGAGACGCAGCTTGCAACAGCAGCAGCCTTGATTCCCATATCGAGTACTGCTATCAGAATGAAATCCAGTATGACATTGAGCAGTTGCGAGGCAATGCCGATGATCATACTGAGTTTTTGTTTACCGCATACCCTGAGGTAATTGTCTATCGCGAAGTAAACGGGAATCAACGGACCGAAAAGAGCATAGATCTTAAGATAATCGGTACCTAGTGCAAGGGCACTTTCAGTCGCACCGGGTGCTATTAAAGTTATGAACTGCTTTGCAAAGAAAAAGCCCAGGGCAGACAAGACAAATGAAAACGCCAGAATGAACTTGACCGAAAAGGAAAAGACACGAGATGCCATCTCTCTGTCCTTTTCTCCAAGAAGAATCGACATTTGTACTGACGCGCCCGTGGCAATCATATTGGAGATGGCTTCAGTAATCATAATGACGGGCATTATCAAATTGATGGCAGCCAAGGCATCTTCGCCAAGAAAACGACCTACGAACAATCCGTCGACTACTGAATATAACGCGCCAAAGACCGCTGTGACAATCTCTGGAATTGCACAGCGGAAGAACAACCTTGTCGGAGGTAGTTTGGCGAACATTTCTGAATCCATAGCGCCGTATAATAACCTTTAAAAGGCCATTTCCCACATTGCCTGTTCCACTCTGTTGCTCTGAGCGGCGTTCATCCTACCAAAATTGTAGGTAATACCGACCAGAAAATAGCGACCGAGAACTATTCTACTCACATCCTGAACATATTCCGCCGACGTGGTCCTATGGAGAGATTTCTGTTGACCGAGTATGTCAGCGACCTTGAAACTGATAGTAAATGCCTTGATATCTTTAGCGATGCCGGCATTCCATATCAGTTCAGGATCTCCATATCCCTTTGAATATCCCTTATAGAAGTTATATCCGATGTCGGAGTTGAACTGCCATGCATTCCTGGTGGAGAACAGAATCTCTCCCGAAACGTTGAAATCCCAGGTATTCATGTTTGCTGATTTGTCGAGAGAATACCTGGTCCTGCTATTCATTGCAAAACCCATCAAACTTACGCTAAGGTTATCCAGTTTGTACTGGAGGGTAGGAAACAGAGAATAGCTTAGAGTATTTGTGTTACTTTCACTGAAGCCGCTCTTTCCGGAATAGAACAGATTGCCGTTTTTTTCACCCCAGAACCAATCCATAAGTTTCTGGTAATCGAAATTTTCTTTATCGATAGGAGCAAGCCGTTGTTTAGTCTGATATCCGGTGTTGACAGAATAACTAATATCGGCGTCAAGAGCTAAAGTGAAATTCTTTTCCTTGCCGAACGGTTGGTTAAAAGAAGCATACATCGAAATATCTGATCCGGGTTTGGATGAATTGACAGGAATTGAATACCTGATGCCCTGGTTGTCGAACCAACTTGCAGAAACAATTGGACGGACATTCATCGATCCGTTCAGATATAATTCGAAGAATGAATAACTCTTTGGATTGCTTGTTTGGAAGGTAGCCATAGCCCTATGGGTAAATTGAGGCCTGAGGTAAATGTTTCCAACTGATATCTGAACAGGATCGTTAAGATTCAGGGTTGGAATGATGTTGGAACCCGAAGGAGTTCCCGAATGTCCGCGATACTGAAAACGCAAAGTTTTCAAATCTTGTTTCATGACGAAATCGAGATAGGGAGCCCAGTTGAACAGCCACTCATTTTTGCCGGTAGTGGTTTCTTTACCGAGATACTCTGCGGTGGTGATGTTCTGTTCCTCGTCTGTCTGGAAACCGAAAAGCAGAGAAGTCTCATTTACTTTATACTGCATCAGTAACCTCTGGCGGATGTCGAAGTCTTTGTTCGTCGAGAAAGAGCTGTAATAAGCGTTTGCGCTATTGTCCACTCCGTTGAATGCATCCCGTTTTGTCTGGTTCCCATTGTAGGAACCGGCAATCCTTGCCTGGACAGACCATCTTTCACCAAGAGGTTCTACGTATGACAATTCAAGCTCATGACCAGTCATAACGCTATTGTTATTGTATTTAAGGTCCTGATATTCCTCCATAGTGGTGTATTTGATGCGTGAGGTTTCGCGGCTGTTGCCGGCGCTGTTGTCAAAAAAAGAGTCGAGATTGAGCATGAGGCTCCTGTTTTCTTTACTGCCCAGATTCTTTATGCCAGCCTCAAGTTCACCGAACAGAGACAAGTTGTCACTCTTTGAAGAAGCTGTAGTCATGCTTGAATTGTCGAAGACCGTCCCTGTCTTAGTCGTAGATTCTTTTGAAGAGCTGCTGCCGGATTTTGAATACATCAGGTATGGTCTGAATGTCAGCAGATACTTGTTCTTGCCAGTATTTTTTATTTCACCCGAGTATGAAATGTTATGGTTAGTGCTTATGCCTTTTATTGAACCATCAGTGAATAAACTTGGAGAATCACCCTGGAATGATCGCCTTGATGATGTTTCATTTACATTCTTTCTGAGATAATTATAACTCAGGCTGGAAGTCGTTTCAAACCCTTTCAGACGTGTGGTGTTATAGTTCAAACCAGCCTGACCGGTAGTCTGAAGCCCTTGTTTCGCGGCAAGGTCATCCATACTCGCACCGGGCATTACTTCGAATCCAAACATGTCATCCATCGACCAACTGCCGGGTTCCGTTGCGTTTTTGGCGCTTGAAAGGAATACTACCTGATCCGTAGGATTATAATGTGACACCATCGCATTGCCGTTGAAGAGCGTGCGGCTCTGTCCCTCCGGTTGGCCGGCGCCGTTCATCGTCGTTCCACCGCTGAGTTTGATGTTGCCGAACCATCCCTTCTGGTACTCTTCCTTGAGCATTACGTCCATTACCTTTTCCTGGTCTTCCTTCGATCCGAAGCCGGTGAACTCCGCATCATCCTTAGCCTTGTCTATCACCTGGATCCTGTTGACAATCCTGGCCGGAAGACTCCTTACGGCCAGCGCAGGATCCTTTTGAAAAAAGGTCTTTCCGCCCACAGTCAGCCTGTCCACCTTTTCGCCGTTGACCTGGATCGACCCGTCAGAGCCAATCTTGACTCCCGGCAGTTTCTTCAGAAGGTCTACCAGCATAGCATTCTCGACCGTCCGATAGGCACTGGCGTTATAAACGACAGTATCCTGCTTTATCACGACAGGGTTGCCGGCAGCTGAAACTGATGCGGCATCGAGAAATTCGCGGCTGGGCTCTATCTGTATCTTGCCAAGGTTCTTTTCTGCTTCGAATTCTGATAGTTTTATGTCGACGTCCTTTCTGAAAGGCACATAACCCATATACTCTACGTGCAGCTCATACTTGCCCTGAGGCACATCCTCGATGACAGCAATGCCGTTCTTGTCTGACAGGCCGAAATTAGTGATGACAGTGTCTCCCTGCGGGCAAATGTAGACTGTGGCGAATTCCACAGGCTCGCCGGTCTTGCTGTCCTCGATGCTGACTCTTACTTTGGCTGTGCGATATCTGTTCATCATTCCGAAATCCTGGCAGAAACCAAGGACAGCGATGCAACAGAAAATGGTTGAAAGCAATATCTTCTTCATTTCGTCGTGTTTTATGCCGCGAATATGAGGCATCCGCAGTATGACGTCAAATCTCTTTTTACGAACCCGACATAAAGGACCGTGAAGCATACATCGCTATTGTCACAGTGACAAAAATGATATTTACCTTTGCGGCATGAACATCAACATTTTTTCAGCGGACGGGTCAAAACCTGGCGTTGCGTTGAGAAGGCATCTTCTGACCCTGCTCACGGCAGTGCTGCTCAATCTCGCTTTCTGGTATCTCCAGGGTATAGGGGCCCCGGATGCCGGAGAATCCGAAGGACTGAGTTCATTCCTTATGGATATTGTGAGCACCGTCATCGAAACCATCATCCTGATGGAGGCTTCGTTCGCAGTGAGCCGCCTGGTCATCAAGGCTTTCTGGAAGGTGAATTACTCCTTCGCATCGCTCGTGATCCAGAACATCATCCTCCTGCTGGGAGTGATTCTTATAGCCGGCCTCATATCTTTGGGCTACGCATATCTGTTCCCCGAGGCAGAGTGGCTGTCGTGGGATGTGTTCCTGTGCGATGTCCTGATCGCTTATTTTCTGACATCACTGTTCACCTCTGCCTATCTGTCCAACAGATATCAGATGGAAAAGTCGCTTGCCCAGCAGACAACCATCGAGAAATTGAAGCTGAAGACCGACAACCATTTCGTGTTCAATTCGCTGGCCACCCTCGGAACCCTTATAGAAACCGATCCTGAAGCGGCATCTGAATTCAACAGCTCTATGAGCCGGATGTACAGATATATAGTTTCCAAAGGAGACGCCAATGTCGTATCCCTCTCGGAAGAACTGGCGTTTATGGAGGAATACAAGAAGAATCTCTCTGTCCGTCACGATGACATTGTAATCAACGTGGACGAGAGACTTAAACGGCACGATTCCCTGATACCTCCGCTGACCCTCCAGGGGCTGGTCGAGAATGCAGTGAAACACAACCGTCACACCAGGGAGAATCCGCTGGTCATCGACATCTCCCTCGACGCGGAAAAGGAGATGATTACAATTTCCAATAATAAATCCCCGGTATCGAGGTCTATTGAAGATAGTTCCCACAGCGGACTGTCCACTCTGGATGTAAGATACCGGACCATATGCGGCAAGGGGATAAGCGTAACTGATGGCCCGGAGACTTTTTCGGTATCTGTGCCATTGATAAAACAGTCGGACGTAACATGCTGAGAGTGATTATTTTAGAAGATGAAGCCCCGCTTGCCAAAGGGCTCGGAGTCAACCTTAAGAAGTTGAGGCCGGATATTGAAATCCTGGCAGTTGCGTCAGATGTAACTCAAGCCGTCGATGCTCTCAGGACATACCCGGACATCGACCTTGTGTTTGCCGACATACGTCTTGGCGACGGTTACAGTTTCGACGTGTTCGATGCTGTCGAAACGAACGCAATGATAGTTTTCACGACAGCTTACGATGAATATGCCCTGAAGGCTTTCGACTATGAATGCATCGACTACCTGCTGAAGCCTTATGCGCTCAAGGATATAGAAGATGCCCTGAACAAGTATGAACGCAGACTGCCATCCACGCACGTCCCGGACTCACGACGCGTGGCCGCCCGTCTGTTCGCCGGGGATGCGGCCTACAGAGCGAGACTGGAACTCGAAAGGATCGACTCGAGCGTGGTTGTCGAAACGGCGGACATTTGCTATGTCAAGTATGATTTCGGCAATGTCAAGGTATTCTGCAGGGACGGGCGGTCAGGCACGACAGCCCATTCCCTGACAAGGCTGGCCGCGGAGCTTGACCCGTCAGTATTCCTGAAAGTCTCAAGGACCCATATCGTCAATATGGGGGAGGTGGCGATGATCAAGCCCACTCTGAGAAGAAACAAAACCCTTGTCCTCAAGAAACCCTATGAGGACGTCGAAATCAGCGTCACTGCCGAAATGCTCCGTGAGCTCAGACAGAAACTCGAATTGCTCAAGTAGCTATTTCTGTATCTTCTGGCCGATGAGGAAGCATACGGCGGCCACTGCCATACCGTTGATGGCGGGGAAGCCCCACTTCACGAGGTTGGCCACGACTGCTCCTATCACGACGCCGGCGATGGCGAACCAGTCGACCTTTTTCTCCTTGACGGTGCCTTCAGCATAGGCCTTGCGGTTCATAAAGTAGTGGAGTATGAGGATGATGCCGACAGGGGGAAGGGTGCAGTTGAGCACGTTGAGCCAGTCGCAGAAGTTCCAGTAGAGCCATACTGCAGCCACTGTGCCGATGATGCCTGAAATGATGACCATAGTCTTCTTCGACAGGCCGAATATGTTCGACAGTCCGAGGCCGCCGGTGTAGAGGGCGTTGTCGTTGGTGGTCCAGATGTTGAGACCGAGTACCAGCACAGCGAGGTAGAAGAGGTTAAGGTTGAGCATAACCTCGAAGATGTCGTTGCCGCCTGCATAGATGCTTGAAACAGCACCGAAGAGGAACATCAGCGAGTTGCCGATGAAGAATGCTACGACTGTGGTCCACAGGCCGACCTTCGCATTCTTGGCGAAGCGCGTGAAGTTAGGCGTCGCCGTACCTCCCGACACAAAGCTGCCGACCACAAGTCCCGCACCTGCGATGACTCCGAGGTCCTTGGTGCCCTGGGCGAACTGCTCCACGAGGCCCATATCGCCGCGACGAACGGCCAGGATCATTGCGAGAGTGCCGAGGATGGCAACTGCCGGAACGGCGATGTAGCTGATGATGGTGAGGCTCTTGATGCCGAAGTAGGCGCTGGCGGTCATAAGCACGCCGGCGATGGCCACGAGAAGGTAGCCCTGCCACGGCATATGGTCAGGAGTCACGTCGAGACCCATAAGCTCCTTGGCAACCGGGATGGCGAACATCGCCAGGCCCACGCCGAACCAGCCAATCTGGGTGAAGCTGATCATTGCGCTGGGCAGGTAGCTGCCCTTGCTGCCGAAGCTGCGGCGGGCAAGCATATCGAGCGAGAGACCGCTCTCGGCACCGATGAAGCCGAGGGCGCCGGTGTATGCGGCGAGGATCAGACCTCCGAGCACGAGGGCCCACACGAAGCCCCACCAGTCGAGGCCGGCGGCCAGCTGCTGGCCCACCCACATACTGGCTGAGAAGAAGGTGAAGCCGAGCATCACCATAAACATACTCAGGTTCGATTTCCGTCCGGCACGGTCCACCGCGCGGTTGGTGTAGTCAACGTCAATCTTTTTCATATTCCAGTTTAAGTTTGTTGATCGATGCGATGCGGCGCTCTGCCAGGGCACGGAGGTCAGTCTCGCGCTGAAGCAAGGCCTGTTCGTCGGCCCAGAGCGGCCCCAGGCCGTCGAGCCCGCGGAGGTGGGTGATGTCCAGCCAGTCTTCGAATTCCATCTGGCTGGGATATCCGAGTTTCTCTTCCGTCAGCGCCTTTGCATCAATGATGTCGGCACGTTCAAGAATACCCTCCCAGTATTCCAGCACCTCCTCGAAGTGGAGGGGTATCTCGTAGCGCCTTGCGCCTCCGTCATAGATTATGCATTTCTCGAGCAGTGCGTCCGGATGATCTACGATGAAGCGGCGGAACTCCGGTGTTACAACGCCTCCTTTCCAACCGAAGTCGATGTTCGGCACGTTGATGCCGCTGACGCCCTTGTCTTCATAGACTGTGAAGGCTCCTTCGAAGAAGATGCAGTCGATGCCTTCGAAACCAGGATAGAGAGCCTTGAGCTGCTCAGCCATCGACTCGATGAGATTGAATGCCCGAGTGCCGCCTATGGTGAAGAAAACGATGCGGCGGATGCTTCCTCCGGCCTCGCCGAACCTGCGCAGCAGATGGTCGAAGCAGTATCGGAACGTGTCACCGGTGGCAAGGATGTCACCTATTGCCAGCACGCAGTTGCGGGTAGGACGTATCTTGTCATATTTGATCTCAAGGCCTTTGATGACGTGGTTCTCTATGACACGCTCGCAGGAGACGAAGTTGATTTCGCGCACGCGCATTCCGCAGCGGGCTGCTGCTTCTTCCAAAGGATAGTTCAACCCTCCACGGAGTATAGTGAACAGGTCGAGATCCTCGCTGAGGCCATTTGAACACAGGTAGCTCAGAGTGTCTACCATCTCACCCAGAAGAGCGGTGTAGCAGTGGAAACCCACTACTTTCGGAAAGGCTTCCAACGAACGGCTGCCCGGGCCGCTGACCAGATAGTAATTGTTATGCAGATTAGGAACGTGCAGCTCGTACAAACTTGTGCTGCCGGGAATTTCGACCGGCTGCAGATACGCTCCATCAAGGTTTTCAAACATTATATCCCGATTAGAATTAATCGGGATATAAAGTTAGAAAAGAGGGTGTTACTTTGCCGTTATCTAGGCAATTAGATATCCCCAAGATATCCACATCGCCCGGGCGGCAGCCTGAGGCCTATTTCAGCAGTTTGATGAAGTAGCCTCCCACGACACTTCTGGCCTTGAAGCCGCGGTAGTTCGGCTTGTCGGTGTAGACCCAGTCGGACATCGGCACGCGGTCGACAGTCTCGTTCATAAAGCTCCACATAGGGTCGATGAAGGTCTCGAAGGTAGCCTTGTCGGCAGCCATCGTGGCGGTCCACATTATCCAGTCGGTCTTGGTGTAGGTCTCTCGGTTGTCGAGCGGCAGGCCATACTTGTTGAAGCGTGAAGGGTAGTAGGCGATTTCCTTGGCAGCGACTTCCTTCGGGAAGATGTCCAGGCCGAGGAGTTCATCCCAGACAAGGTTGTACTTCTGGCTCCAGGTGCCGGGCTTGTCGAAGGTGAGGCGGTAGTGGTCTCCGTCGTCGGCAATCTTCATCCACTCGGCTGCCATCTGGCGGGCTGCGGCGGTATATTCGTCGGCAATGTCCTTCTTGCCCAGCAGGCCGGCCATATATCCGTATGAGGCAACGCCGAGGATGGCCTTTATGGAGAGGTTGGCATTGTGGGCGAAGTGGCCTGCGAAGTCGTCGGTGCAGAGCTGGTTTTCGGGGTCGAGACCGAACTCCCTGAGGTAGTTGGCCCAGGTGGTCAGCGTCTCCCAGTGCAGGGCTGCATATTCGGTGGATTTCTCATACTTGCATATGGCTGCGGTGGCTGTGATCATATTGCCGGCTTCCTCCACGGGCATATCGCCGCCGTAGGTCTGGCCGTTGGCGAGAGGGTAGGTTCCCACGTCGTGCGCCGGGAAAGGCTTGGTCCATTTTCCGCTCTCGGAGTAGTAGTAGATGTGGTTGAGGAGGTACTCCACGAACTTCGGATTGTAGCGCAGGAACACGGGGATAGAAGGGTAGGTCACGTCCACGGTGCCGATGGAACCGTTGGAGTTGTTCTCCTTCGAGAGCCACAGGAGATATCCGCCGGGAGCCTGCACCAGCTTGTGGGCGTGGAGGCTCTGGCGGTATGCGAGGGCGCAGAGCTCGGCGTACTTGCGGCCGCCGGCCTTCTCAGCCTCAGCCATAAGGCTGCTGTCGAAGGCCTCGCAGCGCTTGATGAGGGAAGCATAGTCGCGCTCTGCTGCGGCGAACATATCGAAGATGGTCCTGTCGCCGTTGCGGTTCCAGTAGGGACGCAGGTTTTCGCCGAAGTACTGGATGGAATAGACGTCGTCGTAGCCTATCAGCACGTGGCCTTCCTTGCCGGTCTCGATGCTCTGGATGATGGCCATACGGCCTTCGGTGTCGTCACCTTTCTTTATGGTGAGGTCGCTGCCGTCGATGAAGGCCTGACGCAGCTGCTTGCCGGTGCCGATGCCGGCCTTGCCGCCGGCTGCGCTCATATAGAACCAGCCCCAGTCGATGCGGCGGTCGTCACCCTTCTTGGCAAGGATGTTCTGCGAAGTGCTTCCGGTCTTCACCCACACGCGGCCGTCCTGCTCGAAAGCCTCTGAGTGAGAAGACTGCCAGGCATCGTCGAGAGCCCAGCGGGGCGAAGCCTCAAGGTAGAGCTCCAGGTCGTGACTGGCGCCGTCCTTGGCTGTGACTTTGTAGCTTATGTAGTTCACCGGGCGTGACATCAGCTCCAGGTCGTCGAGCAGCAGGGGAGCGGTGAAACTGAGCTCCAGCTCCACGGGACCGCAGCTGAAGGCGTAGTGCGTGCGGGTGGCCTGCACGTCGGCATAGAGCTGCACGGCTGCATCCTCGAGTATGGTGCGGGGCTCGTTCTGCAGCATCAGGCCCATATCGAGATAGGCAAGTCCTCCGGTGTTGACGCAGTAGGCTGCAAGGACGTTCCTGCCCTCGCGCACGATGCCGTCAGGAATCATAACAGAAGCGTTGGTGTGGCATTCGTGGCCGGTGTCCAGCACTTTGATTCCGTTCACGTAGAAGATCGCATCGTCATCGTTGCTGTAGGCCAGATAGACGTGCTTGCCGTCGAGCTTCTCGGTGACCTGGGCCTCGCGGCGCAGCCAAATCTTCTCTGTCAGCCAGGGCGTTCTGGTCGTAGGATTTTCTGTTGTTCCGAATCCTGATGTACCTTCCTTCCATCCGCGGGGATTGTAGTTCTCTGCGAACCAGTCACCCTTGGGCTCTGAGAAGGTGTAGAAGCCTTTCCAGGGCTGCTCGGTGGCTAGGGGCGAGAGGGCGCTCAGCTCTACCTCTTCCTTGCCCATAAAGCGGTACACTTTGCCGTCGACCTTGAGAGCTCCGATGAGCGGGAACTCTGCTCCGGTCCAGTGTTTCACCGGGCCGTCGTAGAGATGGTCGTACATACTCCACGCGCTTGTGTAAGGGTCGATCGAGACGAGAGGATAAGCCGGAGCACGGAGTGAGTTGTGTTCGCGGGGTGCAGGGGTGCAGGATGCCAGCAAGGCCAGGCCAGCCAGCGCTGCGGTAAAGAATTTATTCATAGTGGTTCAGTTGATTGAATTAAACAGTCTTTTACGATAAGGTATTTACGAAGGAGCCCGATCTCATCCATCGTGAGCGGAGCGACTATGTCGGAATGACGGGTTGTCGCCCATCTGACTGCAAGCTCGTGGATGTCCGACACTTCAGGATAGCCGAACTGGCGCAGGCGGGTAACGGTTTCGTAGAGGATGTGAGTCTCTTGCTCCGTGGCCCTGAAGTTCCTGAGGCGGGTGTTCATTCCGTCGAAGGTAGTGAGTTCATAGTCTTTCGACATATCGTTTTCAGACACGCCGAGCAGGGCTTCGATGAGGAATGCCAGGGTTCCGGTGCGGTCTGCTCCGCCGGCACAGTGGAAATAGACGGCCCTGCCTTCACCCAGCCAGCCGATAATCGAGCGGATTGCCTGCTGGTAGAGTTCTTCTGTATTGCCCGTGCCTCTGCCAAGGTTTTTCTCCACGGGGAGCTTGAGGTACTCGACCCCTTCGATAACGGGCCCCACGTTGGCTTCACTGTCCTTAATGCCTCGAAGGTCCAGGTCCACGGAGATGCCGAGCTGGTTTAGGAAGATGTCCTTGCCGCTCTCGGGCATACGTGACGAAAACCTTGCGCCGCGGTAGAGCTTGCCATAAGCAATGTGCCCGCCTTCAGCCTTCCAGCCTCCGAGGTCGCGCATATTGGCAGTGACTCCGTTGATCATACGCAGCGGCCCGACGGGCATCACGCTGCCGCTCCTGATCACCTTGCCGTCAGTTCCCATCACCCTGTAGTAATAAGTCACGTCAGGTATGAGATTGTAGATCTCGGCGGGAGATTCAGAGCACTGCACTTCTATGGTCTCGCTGAAACGGGGGGAAGTGGAGAGTATTACCTTGGATGCCGGCTTGCCTTGCCACGAAATTTTCACGGGGAGGGGCCTGTCGTTAGCACCGTAGTCGTGCTTGTAGTCCCTGGCGAAAGAGACTGTATAGGAAGTGTCTGTATAATTGACTTCTTCCAGGAACTTCCTGGCTCCGGCATTCTCGATGTCATGCTTCTCTACGGCAGCCTCCTTCGCAGGACGGACTGCTCCGCAGGAAACCGAGAGGGTGGCGAAGACCGCAAGGACTGTCAACAGCAGAATTCTTCTCATAATAATCGTGTTACATGCGGAAAAACTTTGTAAATTTACTTAAAAATCCAACAACACAACTATGAAAAAGATCTTCATTCTTGCAGTCTTCGCATTGTTCACGGCGGGACTGGTCAATGCCCAGACTCTGGGCAAGGATGCGCGCTACTGCAATCCCCTTCCTATGGAAATAGGGCAGGGCAGTGCCTCAGGAGACGTGAGCGTCTTCAAATGGGAAGGAAAATACTATATGTTCTGCACCGGAGGAGGTGCGTGGGTGTCTTCCGATATGCTCAACTGGGAATACCATTATGTTGCAGGTGTCCCGGTGGCTCCGGACGTATGCCCCTACAACGGCAAGTTCTATATGACCGGCAACAGCAGCAACGTCTGGGTTGCAGACAACCCTCTCGGGCCCTATGAGGTGCTTGGGCAGTGGAAGGGAACCCCGGACCGCGAGCATGGCTGGAGCCAGGGCTTCGACCCTCATATCTATGTCGACGAGGACAACCAGCCCTATCTGTTCTGGCCAGGAATGGCAATCAGCGGCATCTATTCAGTAAAGCTTGATCCCAATGACATCACTCAGTTCGTAGGTCCTGTCACTCATCATTTCAGCTTCAACCCCGACCACGTCTGGGAGCGTCAGGGGGAGATGAACGAGTTCCCCGACGTCGCCTGGATCGAAGGTCCGTGGATCTATAAGCACGACGGGACATACTACCTGCAGTATTCTGCTTCCGGAACCCAGTGGCGGACCTATGCCGAAGGCTATTATAAGTCCAAGAACGTCCAGGGTCCCTACGAGTATGCTTCCAACAACCCTCTTCTCCGCCGCACTGACGGCATCGTGACAGGCCCTGCACACGGAAGTATGGTGACCGGCCCCGACGGCAACATCTGGCAGTTCTACACAATCGTATTGCGCAGCGGAGGACGCCGCATCGGTATGGACCGCGTGACAGTCGACAAGGACGGCAACCTCGTCTGCAACGTGACCGACACTCCCCAGTGGGCTCCCGGCGTTGTGAAGGATCCCACAAAGGGCGATTCCGGCTCACTAATCGTATCGGTCGGCAAGACATCTATGAGCACAGGCCAGGGCTTCCCCGGAGCAGCCAAGGTGGCATCAAGCTCTAAGCCCGGAAGAGGTCCCGAATATGCCCTCGACAATTCGACGGCAACCTGGTGGGAACCCGCCGAGGACGACGCGACACCCACACTCACTATCAGCCTTTCTCCGGCTGTAGACCGCGACCGCGTGCAGACCTTCAGGATTGACGGCTCCCGTCTGTTGTTCGGTGGCTCCGGTAGAGGCTTCTCAGGTTCTGCAGGACTTCCCGTGTTCAAATACAAGATCGAGGTTTCAATGGACGGCCAGACCTACACGACCGTTCTTGACCGCTCCGGCAACAGCGTTCCTAGGAATGTGCTCTTCGACGAGATTCCGCCCGTAGAGTGCCGCTATGTGCGCCTGACAATGCTCGACTGGCCGAAGAACAGCCCGCTGAGCATCCTCGACTTCTCAGTATTTGGCAAGGCCACCGGCTACTCTCCGTCACAGGTTCCCGTTCCCACTCCCTTGAAAATGAATTGATGGGCATTATGAAGAAACAACTTGTTCTCATTGCAATGCTTATGGCAGTGGCTATGAGCGTCAGCGCTCAGCCGCCTCAGCCCACTATCGTGTCCAAGGCTGACAGGTCTACAGTGGAGTTTGTCGTCCGCGATTCAAAGCCTATCCTGATGGATATCTACCAGTTCAAGGACCAGGACACCGAAAAAGGGCGGCCGGTATTCATATATTCATTTGGAGGGGCCTGGGCGATGGGCTCAAGGGTCGACGCACTCTGCAATCCACTCTATGACCATCTTTGCGAAAAAGGTTGGGTTTGCGTGGCAATTGACTATCGTCTCGGATCTGCCCGTGGCAGGGACGGAAAACCTGCCATCGCGCCTCCGGAAGGATACAATCCCTTCCAATATTCCATAGATATCGGCGTGGAGGACCTGTATGCAGCCACCACCTGGCTGATCGATCACGCAAAGGAATACAACATTGATCCTTCGAAGATTGTAATCAGTGGCAGCAGTGCCGGTGCGATTAACAGCATGAACGCAGAATATTATATCTGTTCAGGTCACAAGCTCGCTAAAGACAATCTCCCGGTAGATTTTAATTATGCCGGCGTGATTCCGATGGCAGGTGCTGTCTATCTGACAGGCGAGAACGACACTCAACTGAACTGGGACAAGAAGCCGTGCCCTATGTGCTTCTTCCACGGTTCCACTGACCCGACCGTGACATTCGACGTGGAAAACAATCCAAACCGTCACGGTTTCGGACCGAACTACGTCAGCCAGCAGCTGTATACTATGGATGTTCCTTATATGCTCTTCGAGTATTTCGGAGGCGACCACGTAATGGCGCTCCTTCCTCTGAAGTGGTTCTGGAACGAGATCGATTCATTCCTTGACAGGATTGTCCTCGAAGGCCAGAACATCAAGGTTCACGCAGTCGAGAAATCGCCGAAACCTCGTACTAACGAAAACTGGCTTGACACTGTGCGTCCCGGGCAATTCCAAGCCGTAAACCGTATGGGTGGCGCTGCGCCCGGCGGCCGCCCTCAGGGTGCCCCTCAAAGGTAATTGTTTTCGTAGCATACTTTTCTGCCCCTGTCACAGGTTCCCGTTCCCTAGGCTATTTCGATTGCTAGAGACTCTTGGGACTGTATACGGCATCCCACCAGGACGGGTCGTCCTGTAGCCATTTGGCAAACCAGGCCCAAATGGTCTCCTGCCATTCAAGACGCTTCTGATAATCAAGGATGTGGTGGTTCTGGTCGGTTACGGCCACGAATGCCACTTCCTTGCCCAGAAGTTTGAGCGCCGTGAACAGCTGTACGCTCTCGTTGAACGGAACGTTCGTGTCTGCGTCACCGTGGACCAGCAGCAGGGGAGTGTTTATCTTGTCTGCCCGGTACAGAGGGCTCTGGTCAACATATAATTCCCTGTCAGACCAGGGATAACTGTTAGCCATCGAGACTTCGCTGTAAGAGTATCCCCAGTATCCGAATCCCCAGTAACTTGAGTGGCCGCTGATACCTGCGTGAGAAACTGAGCAGGCGAAGATGTCGGTCACGGTAGGAAGGTATTCAGACATAAATCCGCCGTAGGATGCTCCGATGCAGCCGATCTTCTTCTCGTTCACAAACGGATGCTCCTTGCAGAACTGCTTCGTGCCTTCGATGATGTCCTGAGCCGGACCGTCACCTGCAGTATTCACGTGCCTTGCGGACCATTCCTGGCCGAATCCCGTGGCGCCGCTGGGGCCTGCCACCACATAAACCACATAACCGAGTGCGGCGTAGGCATTATGCGGATAGCGGCTCTCGAAGTTTCGGCTGGTGGGACTGCACCCTCCGTAGTAATTCACAATCATAGGATACTTCTTTGCAGGGTCGAAGTCGGGCGGAAGGTAGAAGCGGCCGTAGACTGTCTCGCCTTTGGAATTCTTGAAGTTCCACTCGTGGCATTCTCCAAGGTCGACGTCCTTCAGGATGACGGCACTCAGGTCGTCTCTGAGGATGGTTTTCTTCGACTTGGTGTCGTAGGTATAGAGCCGGTCGGAATTGGATGCACCCTGCCCGTAATATGCAATCAGGGGAGAACCCGCTGCCAGCGCGAAACTGTTGACAAGGTCTTCCTTTGTCTCAATCATATTGATGCGTCCGTTGTTGGGGTTCATCACATATAAGTCGATATAATCCCTGTTCTCTGCAGTGAAATAAATCATTCCGTCGGCCTTGCTCCAGCGTGCCGATGCAACGTTCGGATTGAAATCTTTGGTCCGGGGTGTAATCTTTCCTGTAGCCAGGTCCATTATGTAAAGCTGCATGTCTTCCATACTCGGGGTCTGGCCGGCTTTGACGTTCATTCCGATGCCGCCGAAAGCTTCCGGGGATCCGGACAACAGCACTTTCTTGCCGTCCGGGGAGAACTGGGCACCAGCCATGAATCCGTCCTTATCCACAAGAACCTTGGCGCTCAGCGTTTCAAGGTCAAGCAAGTACAGAGTTCCAAGTGAAGTGGGGCGCTGGGTCAGCCTGTCTTCACTGACCATCATCAGGGCAGTTTTTCCGTCAGGAGAAATATCCATTACCCTGGAGTTGTGGTAGCCGTAGCTGAGGCGCTGCATCACGCCAGTTGCAATGTCGTACTTTGAGGAATATGAACGTGTCCTCCAGCCAGGCTGGCGGTCGCCCGGGGTGAGTATTTGATAGATCTCAGGGCGCTCCCGGGGTCCTTCTTCAAAGAAGCTGTAGATCAGGAAATCCTCTGTCGGAGACATTCTGAAGTTTCCCTCGGGGAGGTCTTCCACAAGCACCTGTTCTTCTCCTGAAGAAGGATCGACAGCTATGAGTTGTGTGGCTTGCGCACCTCTTCGTGTCTTGTAATACTTTGGCGTTACAGGCATCCAAGTGAGCCTTTCCTGAGTCTCGAACAAAACCCGACCGCTTGCTGTCTCTATCATCCTGGACACTGAATTGGACCTTCCGCCCTCCATTGTAGTAGAGTAGCCGACGATCATATATTTACCGTCAGAGCTGAGAGAAACCCCCGACAGTCGTGTGCCCAGAAGCACATCCGACATACTGTACAGATGCTTTCCGTCGGTGCGGAACGATATCTTCGAGGAATCCGGCGTGTCTATCGAAACTGACGGGGCTGAAGCCTCGCCGCGGGGAGTGAAATATCTGATGCGCACTCTGTGGGTAAAAGGCTGGAGCTTGAGATTCGCTCCGCCATCCTTTCCGTCGACGCTTATCTTGTAGGCCTTCACTCCCTCAACTTTTATCGTGGCGGTAGTGTAGCCGCTGTTCTGGAAATCAAACTCCAGAAGGTGGATTGCGTCAGCATCAGGGCTGACCGGCAGATTGCCGGAACTGTAGTTTCCGGATGCCTTGAGCATATCTGAAGACAGGGGCTTGTCAAGAAGGCTTGCGAAGTCGAAAGCTTTGGAATTGACGTTCACGCTGTCCACAATGAAGGGAGTCTTGACAGGAAACGGCCCGGCATAGCGGAATTCGCGTACAGGAATGCTTTCTGCGTAGGTCACAAGGGCCAAGGTAAAGAAAACGGCTGACAGAAGGATTTTTTTCATAGAATGCAGGATTATTGCCGTGTTTCAGGCTTAATTATGTGCGCTAAGTTAAGAAAAAACATATTATCGCTATCTTTAGATTCTCATGGCCAACCCCGGCCGCGTGATAATCGGCGCAGACTGCACCGTCGGTTCTGTCCCGATTGAGAATATCTGTGCCGCTAATGCAGCCACACACGGAGATCTGTAATCAAGCCCAGTCTTCCGAAGTCCAGCTCATTCTGATGTGAGGAATGCCGTCGAGGATGAAGGGCTCGGATGACTGCCTGAAGCCCACCTGCTCGTAGAAGCCACGGGCGTACTCCTGCGCCTCGATGTCAATGCGCTTCGCCCCGAAATGTTCGCGGGCCGTCTTGATTCCTTCCAACATCATTTTCTTGCCATAGCCTTTTCCCCGCTCGGTCGTGATGACGCGGCCGACCGAGACTTCCTGCATATGCGTGCCGGCAGGGCAGACACGGCAGAGCGCCACGACTTTGTCACCTTCCGTCAGCCAGAGGTGCACAGAAGCCTGGTCGTCGCCGTCCATATCCTGATAGACGCAGTCCTGCTCCACGACGAAGACCTCGCTGCGCACCCGCAGGAGTTCGTAGAGTTCATCGACTGTCAGCTCGCTGAAAAGCTTTTTGTGTAGGGTCATCTGGCGGTGTTTTAGTTGAATGTGGCTGCACCGATGCAAATTTCGAAAAAATGTCGGTAAATTTGAATAATTAACTGCTTCAACTCTCAGAAGATGGAATTCCAAGTATCAGGAAAAGAAGGAGCGGCGTCGGTGCTTCTGATACCGGGGCTGGGAGTGTCGAATGAGATATTCCTGCCGTTGGAAGGTCTGCTGCAGGACTGGTTCCACATCATCGCAACTGGGATAGACGGCTTCCTGATAGGGAAGGAGTCCCGTTTCACTTCGGTCGACGACCAGGCCGGGCAGATAATCCGATATGTGCAGCAGAACCTTGGAGGCCACCTCGACGTTGCTTACGGCCTCTCCCTCGGCGGCAAGATCCTGTCCCGCATCCTGGAACGGAATGAGATAACCATCGACCATGCAATAATGGACGCCGCGCCGCTGCTGCCGCTGCCCAGATGGAGCGTCGACCCGCTGCGCTACTACCAGAGCCTCAACGTCTGGACTTGCTACCACTGGACCGGATTCTGGCGGTGGGTGTTCCACTCACACTACTTCGACGTGCTGCTTGACGAATGCCGGAAAGTGTGGCCCTACGGCAAGGGGCAGGCAGTGCGCGATGGCTACAAAGACGTCTACACTCATAAACTCGAAGCCATCCACGGAGCCGACATCCACTACTGGTACGGCACCAAGGAAGCCTTTGTCGCCAAGCCCCAGGCAGAGCACCTTCTCGCCCTAGATCCGGCCGCGCACGTAGAAGTCTTCCCCAAGATGAACCACGGACAACTCCTTGTCGACCACCCCGAAGAAGTAGCCAAAAGAATAGAGAAAATGCTGGCTTAGCGGATGACCAGGCCGGGCTTCAGAACACATCCGCCGGGCCTACGCCCACTCGAAATTCTCCTTGCCGGCGCCGATTTCGAAATGACACTTGACGATGCCAAGGTCTACCTTGGTGTAGCCGATCATCGAGAAGAGCGGCTTCGCCTCGACTTTCGGGCGCTTGCTGAAGTTTCGGAAGCCGATGAACTCAATGCGGAACTTCTGCTGGTTGACGGCAGTGGGAGCGAGGATGGCCGCTTCGACACCCCTTCGGAACCAGCTCGGCGTGATGTCGCTGACATTGCTGACCTCCTCGGCCGTTTTCACCTTGTGGCCGACGCCTTGAGACTCGCCATAGCCAAGCGCGATGTAGCAGGAAATCTTCTCGCCGTCCAGCAGCTCGTAGGTGCCGGGAATCTTGCTGTAGCTGATGCCAGCCCAGCAGGAATTGAGCCCCAGAGTCTGAGCCAGAAGCACGAGCTGCTCGCCGTAGTAGCCCACCTTCTCGTCAAGGTCGTCGTCCTTCTTGCCGGCCATCACCAGATATGTCGTCACGCCTGAGAAAGAGCCGTAGGACATCAGGCCGCTGAACGCCTTGGGCTCACCGGTCACCAGCTGTATGTGTAGCCCGGACCTCTCGTTGATCTCCGAAATCTTGCTGCGCAGAGTGGCTAGGATGTCTTCAGGAACAGGCTCGTCCTTGTACTTTCTCACAGAATGGCGATCCTCTATAGCTTCAAGCAGAGTCATACGCTATGGCAGTTTAGCCCAGACGGGCTTCGTTCAACGGATGTTCCCAGTCAACGGTGGCGCCGTGCTCCGCAGCAATGGCGTCGATCTCGCTCTGCAGCGAATCCATAAACTGCGCTTCCCGCTTCTTCGACCGGCGGCCAGGGGCATTGTAGATCTCCTTCTCGAAATATGCGTCGTATGAAATCCCGAAATCTTCTGGGTCGCGGTGTGGAAAGAAAGAAACGGCAGCCTTATATGTGATGTTGCCCGCCTCGGAATCTGAAATCAGCAGGACGTGGGCCCCGCGGCGCTCTATGCCCGAAAAGCAAGCCTGCGCCTGGAAATACTGAGAGTATACGTTGATAACCATAATGAAAGTCTTTGACTTGATAATCTATTTCTCAAATTTAGCAAATTTTGCGGTTATCCTGCCAAACGTTATTCGTATATTTGGTATGCTAAACACAAAAAGTCTGATAACTATGAATAAACTGAAAACACTTCTGGCCTGCGGACTGGGAATCCTTGCCGTTGCCTGCAACAATCCCGGGCAGAAATCCGAACCCGCTGCAGACTTCAGTGACGGAGTGGCAGAGGCACTCGCTGCCGGCGGGCAGATCGATTTCGGCAACCTGAAGTGGACCCGCGAGCCCCAGGCCTGCGAGGTGAAGGACGGCACCATAGAAGTGACCACCGCGCCCCACACCGACCTCTGGCAGCGCACCTACTACCATTTCCGCAACGACAACGCCCCCGTGCTGCAGATGCAGACCAGAGAGAAGTTCTTCAGTTTCGTGGTCAAGACCGACTTCACCCAGAGCCATCATCGTTTCGACCAGTGCGGCATCGTAATGTATCTCGACAGCGACAACTGGCTGAAAGGTTCGGTGGAGTTCGAGAACGAGCAGTTCCAGCATCTGGGCAGCGTGGCTACCAACAATGGCTACTCCGACTGGGCCACTACCGCCATTCCGGCCGACGTGAAGACAATGTGGTACCGCTTCTCCCGCCGCGAAGACGACTTCTGCATAGAGTGCTCGTCAGACGGAGTCGAATTCAGCCAGATGAGAGTCTGCCATATGTATGCGGCCACCGATATCATCAGTTTCGGCATCTATGCCTGCTCACCAGAAGAATCTTCATTCACCGCAGTGTTCTCCGATATGAAGATCACCGAGTGTATGTGGAAAGCCCACGACGGCCAGCAGCCGGACGCAGAGTAAACGTTTGATAACACAAAAATCACAATATCCCACGCTATGATAAAAAGTTTGAAATTGACGCTGTGCGTCCTTCTGCTGGCGGCTCTGGTTCCGCTGGCCTGCACCGTCAGGAACTCGGACCCGATGGTCGTGAAAACCGATTCCGGACTTGTGAAGGGCTTCGACCACGAAGGGTCCATCGGCTTCCTCGGCATCCCTTATGCTACCGTAGAACGCTTCATGCCGCCCAGGCCGGCGCCCAAATGGGATACCGTGCGCGTGTGCGACCACTGGGGCCCGCAGGCTATGCAGAATGGCCGCAGGATGCCCGAGGACAAGATGTCCGAGAAGAACTCCTGCGTGCTGAACGTATGGACCACTGACACCAAGGCCTCGATGCCTGTGATGGTGTGGCTGCACGGCGGCGGTTTCGACTCCGGCACTTCGGAGTGGGACCCCGGAATGCACCTTGCCCAGAAGGGCGTTGTGGTGGTCAGCGTCAACCACAGGCTGAACATCCTCGGCTTCCTCGACCTGTCGGCAGCGAGTCCTGACTACAAGTATTCCGGCAATGTCGGGATGCTGGATGTCGTGCAGGCCCTGCAGTGGGTGCAGAAGAACATCCGCAACTTCGGAGGCGACCCCGGCAACGTCACGATCTTCGGTGAGTCCGGTGGCGGCGGAAAGGTGGGCACGCTGCTCTGTATGCCTCTGGCAAAGGGTCTTTTCCACAAGGCCATCATTATGAGCGGCACCATCCTGAACGTCAACATGAAGGCTATGAGCCAAGAGCTCGGGCTGGCTGTGCTGAAGGAGCTTGGCATCGATGCCGGGCATATCGAGAAGATAAAGGATGTGCCGTATGAAGAGCTTTATGCGGCAGGGCAGAGGGCTATGGCCGCCAGCGTCGGCGTCAGGAGGCCCGGCACTCCGATGATGTGGGGTTTCGGCCCGACGCCGGACGGCGAGGTGCTTCTCCAGCAGCCTTTCCAGGACGGTTTCGCCGAGATTTCCAATGATGTTCCGATAATGATCGGCACCACCTTCAACGAGCTGCAACGCCTGAGTTACAACAGGGAGCTGACTCTGGCGGAGGCCCGCGCCGAGCTGAAGCAGACCTTCGAGCAGGAGGCCGACGACTATATCAAGGCATTCGCCAAGGCCTGGCCCGACTATACTCCGCAGGATCTGCTGAGCATCGACTGGCTCTTCCGCCCGAAGACCATCATCACTGCCGATGCGATTGCCGAGAGCCGCGCTGCGAAGACTTGGATGTATATGTTCACCTGGCGTTCACCGGTCAGCAAGGGCAGCGTCCACGGCAATGAGCTGAAGTTCTGCTTCGACAACCTGCGTGCCGGCAACTCAGACCTTCCGGAGCCTACCGAGGCTGACAGGGAGCTGGCCGACAGGATGAGCGACATCTGGGCGCAGTTCGCCAATACCGGAGACCCGAACATTCCGTCGCTTCCGCGCCGCTGGGAGCCCTATACTGCTGAGAACGGTGAATTGCTGGAGCTGAACTATACGCTCCGTTTCCTCAACAACCCCGACAGGGAGCTGGAGGCAATCATCGACCGCCACTGCTTCAAGCAGCTGGATGAGTTCAGAAGGAGGCCGATAGTCGAAAGCGGCATTCACTGATCGCAGTCGTTCAGGTTCTTCTTTTTACACGGATGGTCTGGATGGCCACCGAGGTGACGATGAGGGTGATGCCCAGCCAGAAAGACCAGTCCAGTTCCTGCAGCTCTCCGAAAAGGATGGCTGCGAAGGCTATGCTGTAGACCGGTTCCAGATTGTAGGCAAGGTTGACCGTGAAGGCCGACAGGCGCGTCAGAGCGTGCAGCTGCAGCAGAAAAGGCAGTATCGTGAAGATGGAGCCGAGAAGCAGCAGCCAGACGGTGTCGGTACGGGTCGGAACTATTGGGATGCCAGGCATCAGCCTATGGAAGATGGGGGTGCAGAGTGATAGGAACAGGAGGCCGCCCACCAGTTCGTAGAGCAGCATCGTGGCGCTGTCATGTCCTGTATTGATGCTCGTACGTATGTGCAGCAGAGAGAAAACTGCGTATAATAATGAGCAGAGCAGGCCCAGTGCGATGCCCAGCCTGTAGCGCACATCGAGGCTGAAGATTAGCAGCACTCCGACGATGGAGATGAAGCTGATGACGAATTCTTTCCATGAGGCTTCCTTACGGTTGAAGAAGATGTTGAGCAGTGCGGTGAAGAAGCTGGTGGTGGCGATGCAGGCCACGCCTACTGACACGTTCGAGGCCTGGATGCTGGCATAGAATGCTACCCAGTGCGATGCGAGGATGCAGCCGCAGCCGCAGATGCGGGCAAGGTCCTTTCCCTTGGGGAGATGGAGTCTCCGCATTGCAAGCAGTGCCAGAGTGAGCGTAACGACGCTGACGAACATCCGGTACCACACCAGCGGCAGGCCGCTGAGGGTTATCAGACGTCCGAAGATGCCGGTCCAGCCTGCCAGAAAGACGGCCAGGTGGAGCAGTATCAGAGTGTGGACGTTCTTTTCTTCTCGCGGAAGCATATCGGCTTTCGATTATTGGGACGGTCTATTCCGATTCGGCGAATTGTTTCAGGGTGGCTTCGTCCAGCCGCTGGACGGTCCACTCGGACATCGGTCTGGCACCGATGGAGCGGTAGACTTTCAGAGCGGGTTCGTTCCAGTCGAGGCAGATCCATTCCATTCGGCCGCAGTTGCGCTCCACTGCGAGTCTGGCTACGTATTTCAGGAGGGCTTTGCCGTAGCCGAGTCCGCGTTTTTCGGGAAGGATGTACAGGTCTTCGAGGTACATTCCCTTGCGTCCGACGAATGTCGAGAAGTTGTGGAAGTAGAGGGCGAATCCGACCGGGGTGCCGTCTTCTTCTGCGAAAACCACTTCGGCAGAGTGCTCCACGAAGAGGGAGTGACAGATTGTGGCTTCGTCAGCGATCACCTCTGCGGAGCATTTCTCATATTCTGCGATTTTCTTGATGAAGTCGAGGACCAGGCCTGCCTCATCGGGCCTCGCTGCCCGTATGTTAAATGTTTTCATTTGCAAGTTTAACCTAAGACGACGTCGAGGACCATCATAAGGGCGAAGCCGAGGGCAAAGCCGATGGTGCCGATGTTGGAGTGGCTGCCCTGAGAGTATTCGGGGACAAGCTCTTCCACCACTACATAGAGCATTGCGCCGGCCGCGAATGCCAGCATATATGGCATAATGCCAAGGATGGATGTGGCGAGCAGCAGGACCAGCGCGCCGCCGACCGGTTCGACGATGCCGCTCAAGGCGCCGATGCTGAATGCTTTCAGGCGGGAGTTGCCAGCAGCCCTCAGCGGCATCGAAATGATGGCGCCTTCAGGAACGTTCTGGATGGCGATACCGATCGACAGGGCCAGAGCTCCGGCCATATTGAAGTCAGCCGTCAGTGCGCCGGCGATGGCCACGCCGACTGCCATTCCCTCAGGAAAATTGTGGATGGTGACGGCAAGTGTCAGCTTGGCGGTGCGGGAGATGTGGCTCTGGGGGCCTTCGGGGCCGCCGACCGGGTGGATGTGAGGAGTGATGTAGTCTATCAGCAGCAGGAAGGCAAAGCCGGCCAGCAGGCCGATGGTAGGAGGAATGACGGCTGCCGTGCCGCTGCCCATCTCGATGGAAGGAATGAGAAGCGACCAGACGGAGGCTGCCACCATCACGCCGGAAGCGAAGCCCAGCAGGACTTTCTGCACCAGCGGCGGCATCTCACGTTTCATAAAGAACACGAAGGCCGACCCAAGGGCCGTTCCAAGAAAAGGAATCAACAACGCTGTGAGAACCGGACTCATCTTCACTACTGCTCAAAACTGCAAGGCAAATATAGTGAATCCTTCGACATTACTGAGCGGCCTTGCCGGGTTTCAGGATCATAAAGACGACGGCTGCGATACCGGCGATGTAGCCTGCCATCACTATGAAAAAAGATTTATCGTTCGATGAGAGGTTTGAGTTCGGACTCGAAGATGTCCCTGGCGACGATGCGGTAGTGGGGCTGGTAGGCCTCGCCGAAGGCGTCGCTGTGGTGCAGGATGAGATCGCCTTCCTTCAAGAGGGCATCGATCCTCGCAAGGTCTTCCTCAGCACCGGGGATGTCACTGAAATCCTTGCGGATGATTGCGGCTATGCCGTTCCATTTAGCCACCCATTCCTCGAGCGCTACCTTGTGTCCCTCATTGGCGCTCCGCACGAATGCATCCAGGAGTTTTTGCTCACTGACCAGGCCGGTCAGGACTGTATAAAGGTCCACCCTCACATAGTTGCCCTGGTCACCCACGGGATAGTACATCCGCTGCGGTGCATCGTAACGGTGGCTGGCCAGATCGTCACGGAAGTTTTCGAGCTCTGACATCAGATAGTTCCTTGCTGCCTCCGGGTTGGGAATGAGGTGCTCGGGACCCAGATTGTCCTGGCAGAAACTCTTGTAGATATCCTGAACACGGGACTCAGGGTAATCCTGCAATTGGCGCGTGATGGCAGCCTTCTCGGCCGACTGTTGGCAACCGAGCAGGAGGAAAAGAGGGAAGAGGAGTAGGACTTGGAGTTTCATTTGGCCATCAGGCTTTGCGCAATCCGGTCTTCACGAGGATGCCGTCCAGCCAGCGGACGATAGCTGCCTGGACCCTCGAGAGTGGGATGGCCAGAAGTTTGTCGATGACGATAGAGATGACGAAGATGGCGACGGACAGCAGCAGAAGGACTCCGATTTCGGCAAGAATGCCGGAAGTCTGGCTGATGTCAGTGTTGTTGACAACAGGCCGCAGCACCCGTTCGAGCACCACAGGATTGCGGTGTATGAGATACATCGAAAAGGTCGATGCAGCCACCCAGTTGACTGCCTTGCTCTGGATCTTGATCTTGCCGAACAGCATAAAGGCCAGCACGGCGACGATCATCAGAATGGGTGAGTTGTAGGGGTATGCCAGCTGCCAGAGGGTGGTGCTGTACCAGGTTCCGTTGAAATGCAGGTGCGACCAGACAAGCGCGACGCAAAGAACGAGAAAGGCCGTCAGGAGCTTCCAGGTCTTCCACTTGCTCCATCTGTCGTAGGTGTCGTGCAGGATGCTGCCCAGTGCATAGAGGAAGAAGAAGTTGATGATGTTCTTGCCGTCGGTGATGGAGCCGTCCACTCCGTTGTAGCCAGCATAGAGCGATATCGCTCCGCAGACAAGCAGCAGCACCAGCTTGTTACGCTTCGGGTCGGCCTCGAAGAACTTGTTGGCCAGGGGGGCAAGCAGGTAGAGCCAAATATATGTCCTCAGGAACCAGTAGGGGCTCTTGGTGACGGCCTGGAAGCTGGGCAGGACAAGCTGCCATTTCTCGGCTGCGGTGAGTCCTTCCTTGAGAATGAGGTTGTCGACGAGCACTATCGGCACATAGTACACAAGGCTCAGGAGCAGCAGGCGGACGAAGCCTCTCGTGGAGGTCTTGATGCCGAAATAACCGCTGATGAGCACGAACAGGATGACGCCGGTGTGGATGACCAGCTGGAATGACTGCCAGAAAGGCACATCCCTGTGTGCGCGTGCGACGATGAAGAAGATGAGGTGGTAGAAGATGATCATGAACATGCTGAATATGCGCAGCAGTTCATAATTGCTCTGACGGACTTGGGCTTGTTGCATAATGGAATTATGTGCCGGTAACGGCTACTGTTGTTTCAAGCAAAAATAGATGCTTTGACCGATTTAAACAATAGCGGCTACTGATTGAGCTGTCCCTTGAAAGAAGTGGGGTAGTCGCCGAAATTGAGGGAGAATGTCAGTTCGCTGCCGACGATTTCGCCCTTGAGGTCTGTGACCGTATATCTGGGATACTCTCCGCCCATTGCCAGAGGGATGGTCCTTTCGCAAGAGAGACTGATCTTCTCGCTGGTGCTCTGCAGGATAATATCGGGAATGGCACGTCGATGGTGACGGGCATCTGGGGCACGAAGCGGATCTGGTGGAGCGTGATGGATGCGGTCTTTCCGTCTTCAGACGGGGTGAAGTTCACGTTGATGTTTTCGTTGTCGAAAGGAGCCTCCTGGTAGATGACTGTCACAGTGCCGGTATAGTCAGATACTTTAGGAACAAAGGGAGTTGCGGTGTTTTCTTTTTCGCAAGCGATGAGGAGAAGCGCGGCCAGGAAGGCTGCAGAGCGACCCGGCCGTCGAACCGCAGCCTGGAAATGTCCGTTTAACTGGACTTCACCGGGAAACCTGATTTCGAACGTGACGAACGGCAGCTGAATTTCATGAACAAGGAGCTGATTGCTTATGTCGTCCGCTTGAGTGGGGAAAGGGCTCTTGGAGAGAAAGACCGGACTTATCTGTCGGGCACATACAGGAGCATCCGCGACCTTGAAAGGATCGGTGACTATGCCGAGAATATCGTCGAATATGCCACAGTTCTGTCAGACTCGTCGCAGAAGTTCTCGGACGATGCCAAATACGAAATCAGCCAGCTTGCGAAATTGATCCATATGCTTTACAAAAATGTTATAGATGCCTATCAGGATGGTGGGGTTTCCGCTCTCGCTACGTTGGCGAAACTCAGATGTTGTCGTCAGGCTTGCGGTAGCCGTTCGCCAGGGAAAAATGGAGCAGGGGAGTGTGCCTTAGAGTGGCTTCTGAGAGGGGTGTGCCTGCTCCACTGGCTTATTTCGGGCAGTGGAGCAGATGGACCTGCCCCAGAGTGCCCTCCAGAGCTTATTGCCCTGCTCCATTTTGCCCTGGACTTTATGCCGGGACTTAGCCGTATTACCTGTTATCCAAGTTTTGAGATGAATTTGTCTCTATCTACAATGAATCTCAGGTGCGTGCCCTCTCCAAGCAACGTGTCGCCAGAGAAGGCAGTCACCTTAAACTCAATCTTTTTGCCGTCTACCTTCGTTACCTCTGCTTCTGCTCTTACCACATCACCAATCTTCGAGGGTCTTAGATGAGAAAATTCAATATGGCCACCCACGGTAGTACACCCTTCCGGCAGTTCATCCTTGACTGCGAGCATTGCTGCATTTTCCATTAAGGCCATCATCATAGGCGTTGCGAGAACCCGCATATCACCAGAACCAACCTCTATGGCTGTCGCAGCATCCGTAACCGTCAGCTCACTTGTATGTTTCAAACCAATGCTTATCATCTTTTATCGAACACTAAGGATGACTGCTTCCGTGTCCCGGCTGTTGGGACCGACCATTATTTCAAAGTCGCCGGGTTCGCAAACCCAGTCGCAGTCGTGATTGAAGTAGGAAAGTTCTTCTTTGGTGAGGATGAAATCTACCTTGACGGACGCCCCGGCCGCAATGTGCGTTTTCCTGAAGCCTTTCAGCTCCTTCACCGGACGGGTGGAAGTGGCGTAGATATCGTGGATGTACAGCTGCACGATCTCGTCGGCATCGCGGGCACCGGTGTTCGTCACGGTCACTGAGGCTGTGACGGAGCCGTCCATCGGCATTTCAGCGGAGCTGAGAGTGACCGGGGAATATTCGAAAGTAGTGTAGGAGAGTCCGAAGCCGAAGGGATACAGCGGCCCGTTCAGCTCATCCTCGTAGCAGCTGGTGAACTTCCGGTAGGGCTCGTAGTCCGGGTGCGGACGACCGGTGCTCTTGTGGTTGTAGTAGAGAGGAAGCTGTCCTACGGCGCGCGGGAAGGATGTGGTGAGCTTGGCGGAAGGGGAGTAGTCGCCGAAGAGCACATCGGCCACGGCGCGTCCGCCTTCAGAACCGGGAGACCACACGTTGAGTATGGCGTCCATCTGCTCGTTCTCCCAGTTCAGGGTGAGCGGACGGCCGGTCACCAGCACCATAACCACAGGCTTTCCGGTGGCTTTCAGAGCCTTCAGAAGCTCCACCTGGGCATCCGGGACGGAAATGTCGGTGCGGGAGGCACCTTCGCCGTTCATATTGGGCACTTCACCTACGCACGCAATCACCACATCGGCCTGGCGGGCCTTGGCAACGGCGTCGGCAACAAGTTTCTGCTGGGGAACGGTGTGGATGAGAGGTAACTGGCGGCCCGGGGCAAATACTTTCATCAGACCATATTGGATGTTCTCTTCCAGTTCCTTGTCCTTGAACAGCCAGCTGCCTTCGGCATACGTAGCAGGGGTGACTTCGGAGATGCCCTGGAAAAGGCTTATGCTTTCGGCATTGTGTGACGACATAGACCAGGTTCCGGCCATTGCACTTGCGTCCTTGGCCAGCGGACCCACAACGGCAACGCGGGTTCCTTTCTTTAGCGGAAGCACACCGTCGTTCTTGAGGAGCACAAGACATTCCCGTGCGGCTTCACGGGCAAAGGCCAGATGTTCGGGAGTATAGACGTCCTTTGCAGCACGCTCCGGATCCAGGTATTTGAACGGGTCGTCAAACAGGCCCAGCTTGTATTTTGCTTCGAGGATGCGGCGGCAGGCACGGTCGATGTCGGCTTGGGAAATACGGCCTTCCTGGAGAGATTTCTCGAGGGTTCCAACAAAGCCGTCGGAATTCATATCCATATCCAGGCCGGCCTGGAGAGAACGTGCAGATACTTCCTGGAGGTCACCGATTCCGTGGGCCACCTCTTCCTGGATGGCCGTTGCGTCGGAAACGATAAAGCCCTGAAAACCCCAGGATTTGCGCAGCAACTCGTCCATCAGGTAGGTATTCATAGTCGCAGGGATGCCCTCGAACTCGTTGAAGGAGCTCATATAGCTCGCGGCTCCGGCATAGGCGGCCTGCTGGTAGGGGCGCAGGTAGCCGTTCAGGGCTTCCTGGCGGCTGAGGAACACGGAATTGTAGTCTCGGCCGGATTCGGCCCCGCCGTACAGGGCATAGTGCTTCACGCAGGTCATAACGTCCGTGTTGTCAAACGCGTCGTCGCGACCTTGATAACCATAGACATATGCCTTGGCCAACTCGCCTCCGAGGAAGGGGTCTTCACCTCCGCCTTCCACGATTCTGCCCCAGCGGGCGTCGCGGCAGATGTCTACCATAGGGCTGAACACCCAGTTGATGCCTCTGGCTGTTGCCTCCTTGGCCGCGATGCGGGCAGTCTTTTCCACCAGGTCGGGATTCCAGGAAGTGGAGAGGGCCAGCGGAACCGGGAATACAGTCTCGAACCCGTGGATCACATCCATCCCGGTGATGAGCGGGATGCCGGCGCCGGATTCAAGCGCCACCTTTTGTATCTCACGCAGATACTCCACGTTACCGCTTCCGTAGATGCCGCCCAGATGGCCGGCGCGGAGCAGTTTGACGTTTTCATCTTCTTCCGTAACGCGGAGGGCCGATATGAATCCGGAGGCGGAGTGCAGGTTAAGCTGACCGATTTTCTGTTCCAGTGTCATCCGGGACATAAGGTCATCAATAAATTTGTCCATATCGGACTTGGGAGCGCAGGCGGCCACTGTCAGTGCTGCGGCGAAGGCTATGGTGATGTTTTTCAATTTCATATTACAAAGATACACTATAATTGATATGGAGTAAGTCGCAGAAATGAGTAACTTAGTGTCGATAAACCGATCTGTTCAAATGAAAATCAGAATCACTGCCGTCAGGAAGGCTTCGTATCCTGATTTGATGGCGAGATATGAGAACCCAATCGAACATACTTGCGATGTTCAGGAGGGGCAGGAGTGGATTTCCGTCGATGGAAAATGTCCGGAAGGGATGTGTCCTTCGGCCTGGGGCTCCATGCGGGAATTCGTGGAGGCACTGGCACGTGGAGAGGGAAACTTCTATGACGGGTGGATGAAAAATCCGATGAGCGCTATGATCAGCTGTAACGATGGTTTCAGGCCGGTGAGTTTCTTTATAGAAGTGATATGAGGCATTTGCCGAATGTCCTATCTGTACTAAGGATAGCAGGCTCCATCAGCCTGCTTTTTTGCGATGTGAAGGAATGGCTATTCTGGACACTCTATGTATTATGCGGGCTCAGCGACATCTTGGATGGCTGGCTGGCAAGAAAACTCCACGCGGAAAGCAAGTCTGGTTCCGTCTTGGATAGTGTGGCCGATATTATGTTCGTAGGCTGCTGCGCTATCCGGTTATTGCCGGTGTTGCAGATTCCTGTTTGGCTGTGGACTTGGGCCGGGTTGATTGTCTTCATCAAGATGGTGAACCAGGTATCAGCCCTGACCTTCTTCAAGCAAATCTGTTTCCCTCATACATTGGCTAATAAACTGACCGGTGTGCTTCTTTTTCTGGCTGCCCCTGCAATGTTCTGGTCTGTGATTCCTATTGCCATTGTGGCGGTTGTAGCTACGTTTGCCGCCGCGCAAGAGGGACATTTCATAAGTACAAAGCAACTTTAGAGTATGAACTGCTGAAAGTTCAACTTGGTGGTGAGAACTGTACACTGGTTTGAAATTCAGGAAACCATTTTAAGGATGCTGACAAGCTATTTCTCCCGATTGCGATACTCACGGGGAGAAAGACCAGTCTCCTTCTTGAAAAATTATCCGAAGACGGACTGTGAAGGAAAATTCAGAGCATCGGAGATCTGCTGGATGGTGAGTTCCGTACTGATAATATTTATCCGTCAGATAATTAGAATTACGGAGATATAATTAGCATGTATGATTTTCTTTTTGAACACTGGATATGGTAGCAGATCTTTCTAAACCCTCTGGGCGGAAAAGCCCTTGATAGTGTCTGCTCATGGCTACAAAACACGCCAATTACCGCCCTTATCAGGCCCGTCTCGCTGAATGATGCCATCTGCCTTCAGTTTTGCAAGATGCTTTTCGATAGCTTTAGGTGTGACCCCTATGATTTCAGCGAGTTTCCGCGCAGAATAGTCGGGATGTTCCTTGAGGATCTGGATAATCCTCTCCCTACTTTTCTGCTTTTTCTCCCCACCAATCCGGATAATCTCCCCACCTTCTTCCATTGACTTGAGGAATGCTTCAATATCTGAAGACAGCGTTTTGATCATTTGTCCGGTCATGAAGTCGAGAAACGGGGAGAGGTCGTCTGACTCGCGAGTTGCAATGAGGGCGTTGATATAGTCTCCTTTATCCTCCTTTAAAACCTTTGCCGGAACCAGCCCGAATTCGAATTGAATGTGGTTCATGATGAGCCTGGCCATTCTGCCATTTCCATCTGCCCATGGATGAATGGTGACCAAACGGTAGTGAGTTTCGAAGCTAAGCTCATATCTTTCCGAAATGGACATGGGACTTTTGCGCTGCGCATTCAGCCAATCGCAGAACTCCTGCAGTTTAGCCGGCACTTTCTGATAACTGATGTAAGAGCGCCCACCAAACCCAGCTGTGACATTGACAAGCCTGATATCTCCGTTTGCGGAGGAGAAGTCACCGAGCGCAGTCTTGTAGGTTGACCCTGTGTTCTGCATCACTAGGCGAGACAAGCCTTTCAGTACATCGATGGTGATTTCTGTATGATTCTTGGCAAGACGGATGCTCTCTTCATAGGCACGCTTCAGATCCAGGTTCATCATCTGTTCGACGATGGTCTTGCCCTTTGCGGTGATTCCCTGATCGAAGAGCAGTTGGTTCTCAATCTCTGTCACTGTCGATCCCTCGATGGCG